>NZ_JAJOMZ010000004.1:990000-1590000 GCF_024699965.1 Flavobacterium sp. J372 | reverse complement strand
TTTCTTTTTCTACTGAAGTGCTTTGCATAATTAAGTTGTTATATTGTTGTATTGTAAAAAACCTCATTACAAGGCGTTCATCAAATGTGCGTATTTGCCGGCCGTTACTCTTACACAATTTTCTGTAAATGTTGCATGCTTCTTCAACATGTTGTACCGGAGGCAATAAAAAAACCTGCTTGTTTGTTAAGCAGGTTTTTTTATTATTGGTTTAGTCCGTAATATTTTGGGTTGTGGGCTGCCGCCTTGTGGTAAGAGATGCTATTATGGCAAATAATCCGGGCAATAAAAAGTATATTGGGACAGTAAATTCCGCATAAAGCAGAATTGGTGCAGCTATAAGCCCGATACCCAACAAAAAATCTATCACAAGGTGCGCAGGCATTGAAAGGACAGGAATGAGGCCCAACTCATATTTTGTAATCAGGCTGTATATAAACGCAAGTATACCTACAGCGTAGAAAACTGTACTTTCACCGGCCTGCATTTGTATAAGCCACGGCAAAGCAAGCATTAAAACGCCGAATATATAATCTATAATACCGTGAATTGCTGTTGGAATAAATTGCATAATTAATGTATTTTGAAGCAAATGTCCGGAATTATAGCCCTGGCACAATTACATCATTTCGCATTAAAGTTGCAAGTAGCTTTTGGTTAATAGTTAACCATAAAATTTTCCTTATTTAACCCGTCAGTAATATACTGCCAGTTAATATAAATCACTTCCGTGAGGATTTTCTTAAGATCATCAAACTCATTAGGTTTTTTGATATACACATTTGAGCCGAGTATAAATGCCTGCTCAATGGTTGCAGCAACCGATGAAGTTGAATAAATAGCAATAGTAATATCCCGCAGCCGTTCATCCTTTCGTATCTCGGCAAGGCATTCAAGTCCAGATTTCTTGGGCATGTTAAGGTCAAGAAATATGATATGGGGCTTTTCATCAGTAGTGCGCAGGTACTCCATAAGCTCCTGCCCATCGTCACACATTTTCAATGTGTGGTTAATACGCACATGGTTAAACACACGTTCAAATAACAGGCGGTCATCCTGGTCGTCTTCGGCCAGGACAATATGAAGTTTATCGGGATACATAGGCTTAGTTGGTTGTTATTGTTGATTTAGTTGTTGGCTGGGCTTTATGTTTGCAGGTGAAAACTCCTTCTTTTCTGCGCAAGCCTCTGGAAGGTGCTTGGTGACAATCCCGTACTGTTTTTAAACTGATTTGAAAGATGTGCCACGCTGCTGTAGTTCATCAGGTGCGATATTTCGGTAAGCGACATCTCTTCAGTTGTAAGCAGTTGCTTTACACGCTCAATCTTGTGCAGTATAATAAATTGCTCAATAGTAAGGTGGCATACTTCGGTAAATATTTGTGAAAGAGTGCGGTAATTTTCGCCCATTTCTTCAGCCAGGTAAACCGATATTTTGGTTAAAGGCGAGTCGCAGTTTTCAATCATATTGGTTATCAGGCTTTTTACCTTTTGTACCAGCACTGATTTTTTGTTGTCTATAATCTCAATACCATACCTGCTAAGAGTTTCATGAAGTTTCAGGTAATCATTTTCCGAAACAGGTCCCTGAAAATCAACACAGCCGCTGTCGCGTATTACATAATCGAAACTGAATTTATTTAATTGCTCCTCGAGTATCGCACGGCATATTTTGTCAAAATTGTATTTAAGGTAGAGATTCATGGTTGGTTGGTTTAAGGGTAAAAGTAAATAGTTTTGAAAGTAAATAATGTCAAATACTTTATAATTAAGAAAAAAATAACATATTTTGTTAAAAGTTTAAGTGTTGTTTAGTAGGAAAATGTTTGAACGTTTTTTATACGGAAAATTTAATTGCATGGCCTTTGAAAAATAATATAACTCATGGTTGATTGCTTTGACTATCTTTGTTTGTTAACCTAATAAATCAACTGCCATGAGCAAGGCCGGAGAAATTATAATAGTGGAAGATGATGCCGATGACCGCAGTTTTTTTGAAACTGTTGTTCGCGAGCTAAGTGTCAGCAATGAACTGGTGTGGTTTGACAATACTGATGAGGCTTACAACTACCTCATGGAAACTACAAAGTCTATCTTTATCATTTTTTCTGATGTTAACCTTCCGGGCAGGAATGGACTTGAATTCAAGCTAAAGATTGATACTACCCCAAAACTTCGTAAAAAGAGTATACCATTCGTTTTTTATTCCACACAGGTTAACCAGCGTGATGTAAATGACGCTTACATAAATATGACCGTGCAGGGATTTTTCAAAAAAGGCAGCGACCACGAAGAAAGCAAAACATTACTAAAAACTATTTTTGATTACTGGAGGCTGTCTAAGCATCCTAATACACAATAATACATATATGGCTCCAAAAAGCTCTGATATAAATTTCCCCGTTGTTGGTGTCGGGGCATCTGCCGGCGGGCTCGATGCTTTTAAAAAACTTGTACGCAATATCCCTGCAAACTCCGGGATGGCCTATGTTCTGGTACAACACCTCGCGCCCGACCATGATAGCCTGCTGTCGGAGATACTTTCGCGCGAAACAACAGTGCCTGTACTTGAAATTATTGATGATATCAATATACACCCAAACCATATCTATGTAATACCTGAAAATAAGATGCTTACGGTTTATGATGGTAAGCTTAAACTCGGGCCGCGCGAAAGCATAAAGCCTAATATGGCTATTGATGTTTTCTTTAACTCATTGGCTGAAGTGCACAAAGGCTTTGCAAGGGGTGTACTGCTATCAGGTACAGGTTTTGATGGTACCAGAGGACTGCAGACCATAAAAGAAGGCGGCGGTTCTACCTTTGTACAAAATCCTGAATCTGCCGCTTATGACATTATGCCGCTAAGCGCCATACGGGCAAGTGCGGCAGACTTTATACTTGAGGCTGAAGAAATACCCGAGAAGCTGCAACATGTTGACAATGCATATGAAAGCAGCAATGCCTACGAAGATGATGATGATGCAATTGCAAAAATAGACGATGACTTTTATAAGCATATCATCAGGCTTTTGAAATTAAAGACCGGAAATGATTTTGCACACTATAAGCAGCCTACCATACGCAGGAGGATTGCACGTAGGATGGTGATAACAAAAAAAGAAGAGCCTGAAACCTATTTGGCGTACCTTAAAAGCAATAAAGATGAGCAGGATGCCCTGTTTAATGATGTGCTTATTCCTGTAAGCTATTTCTTCAGGGATTCAAAGATCTTCAGCATGCTGTGCGAAACGGCTTTCCCACGGATTTTAAAAGAGAAAAAACCCAATGGCAGCATACGGGTATGGATAGCGGGCTGCTCTACAGGCCAGGAAGCATATTCTATAGCAATAAGCCTTCATGAATTCCTTGCCGATAAAATGCCTGAAATCAAGGTACAGATATTTGCTTCTGATATTTCGGAAAATGTTATAGCCAGGGCAAGGGCCGGCGTTTACAGCAAGCAGGAAGTGCAGAACATTTCTGAAACAAGGCTTAAAAATTACTTTACAAAGATTGAAAATGCCTACCATATAAATAAAGACATCAGGGACATGTGCATATTTGCCGTGCATAATTTTGTAAAAGACCCGCCTTTTGCTAAAATGGATATTATCTCGTGCAGGAACGTGCTTATTTACCTTGACCCTTTCCTACAAAAGAAAACCCTTGATACGTTTCATTATTCGCTTATGCCCAATGGAATACTGTTTCTTGGCAAATCAGAAACCGCAGGAAACGTCATCAATTTGTTTGAGCCTTTGGTAAAGAACCAAAAGATTTATGCCCGTAAAGATTCGACAGATAATTACAAACCTGCAGCTTACGAACGTATGAATGCCTCACCTGCTTATAAACAGGCAGAAACACGGAAAAAACCTTTCGAGCCCGATTTCCATAAACAGGCTAATGAACTGCTATTTACTAAATATACTCCTGCAGGGGTTATTATAAACCAGAATAAAGAGATCATACATTTTCACGGGGATACAAGCCCTTTTTTGGTACAGCCGCCTGGCAAACCCAATTTTAATATATTCAAGATGCTGCGCGACGGGCTCGCGTTTGAACTGCGCACCGCATTGCTAAAAGTAAAGGCTAACCATGAAAGCATTACAAAAGAGAACCTTGAGCTGAAAGGCCTTGATTATCTGGTAAATCTTGAAATAATTCCGCTTGAAAATAAAAATGAGGAAGGCCATTTGCTGGTGCTTTTTCATAAGGTTCTGCGCCCGTCTGAAGACAAACCTTCTGTAAAACAGCGGAAAAGCGCCCAGACAGAACGTATCAGGCAGCTTGAAGCAGAAATTGAGCAGATGCGCGAAGACATCCGCAGGGTTACCGAAGACCAGGAAGTGGCCAATGAGGAACTGCAAAGCGCTAATGAAGAGCTTTTAAGCAACAGTGAAGAACTGCAGACCCTTAATGAGGAGCTGGAAACATCTGCCGAGGAACTGCAGTCTAACAATGAAGAGCTTATATCTGTGAACGATGAGCTTATGGACAGGCAGGAGCAGCTTACTATGGCAAGAATGTATGCCGAAGCTATTATACAGACCATAAGGGAACCATTGGTGATACTGAATAAGGAGCTGCGTATAAAAAGCGCTAATGCCTCTTTTTACAACCATTTTAAAACTACAGAGCAGGACACCGAAGGCAAGCTTATTTTTGACCTTGCAAAAGGCCACTGGCAGATAAGCGAGCTGAAAAACGAACTTTTAAAAGCTTTAAATGACAAAGCGGTAACCGAAGGCCTTGAAATAAAAATACAATTTCCTGACCTGGGCGAACGTACGATGCTGCTGAACATAAGGCCAATACTTAATGACAGCCTGGGAGAGCAGTTGATATTACTTGCCATTGAAGACATAACAGACATACGGGCAGCAAACAATATGCTGCTTTACAATAACCGCGAACTGCTGGAAAGCAATAAAGAACTATTGGCTTTCAGCTATATTGCCAGCCATGATTTGCAGGAACCTTTACGCAAGATACATACGTTTACAAAAATGATTTCTAACGACCCAAAAACGTCGCTGTCGGGAGAATCTGCTACTTTTCTGGATCGCATAATGGTTTCTGTACGCCGCATGCAGCTGCTTACCGATGACCTGCTTAATTATGCGCAAATCAGCAATTCTAATGATGATGAGGTTGAAAATACCGACCTGAACTCGCTGGTAAATGATGTACTGGAAGATCTTAAGGATACTGTACAATCTGTAAATGCAGAGATAAAAGTTTCAGAATTGCCTGTTGTTAAGGTAATCCCTTTACTTATGAGGCAGCTGTTTATAAACCTTATAGGCAATGCAATTAAATACCGTAAAGCTGATGGCCAACCGATTGTAAACATATCATTTTCGGTGGCTGATAAGAGCGAAATTGCGGACTTGGGCGTTGACCCCGAAACCCGATATTACAGGATAAAAATTGCCGACAATGGTATAGGTTTTCCGCAGGAGCAGTCACAGCGTATATTTGAAGCGTTCCAGCGCCTTCACGGCAAAGATAAATATGAAGGTACAGGTATTGGCCTTGCCATATGCAAAAAAATAGCCTTGAGACATGACGGCTTTATAACGGCAGAAAGCAACCCGGGCAGCGGGGCCACTTTTAATCTTTTTCTGCCTCTTTAGATACAAAAATCAGCCCCTGTACCGGAATGAATTTTTAACCGGAGTTGGTACAGGGGCAAATAAAAAAACTACACTAAAGATGGACTACTTAATTTCTATTTGAAACTGTTTTTGCAATTTGTTATTTCTCCTTCTTCTTTTGCTCTCTCATCCTTTCATCAACACCGTCATCAATACCTCTTCCCTCCTGCATGGGTGTATATATTGAACCTTCGGTCTTAGGCGCTGCAGGTGGCATTTTCATCTGGTACTTATGTGCGACATTGCCTGTAAGCCATTCATTAAACCTCGGGAATACATTCGCGAAGAATGACGACCCCTTGGCCTTCCATCCTACCGGTACAATCTTTTTAGGCCGCAGTGATTTGCGCATTATGGCATTCACAACCTTATCAGGTTCATCCATAAGGGCAAACTTTTGTTCAACGCCGCTATAATTGGCAGCGTGCCTCCAAAAGGGCGTATCTACAGCCCAGGGCTCTATGGTTACCACCTTTTTTTTTTTGAAATCCGTTGAGCCTTAATTCCTGACTAAGCGCAAGGTCCATACTGCGTATGCCGGCCTTAGTAGCCGAATACACCGCCTGGTACGCATGGGGTGTCTCACTATCAACCGAGCCCACATTTATAAGCACGCCATAGCCTTGTGTTTTAAACTGCTGCACTGCAACCTGGCTCCCGTATATAAAGCCTTTCAAATTTACATCAACCACCCGTGCCATATCTGCTGAAGGTATCTCCCAAAAACGGCCTATGGCGCCAATACCTGCCATGTTTATCCATACATCAATTTTACCGTAATCACGTATAGCATCACTGGCAACGCGCTGCACATCTTCAGGCTTGCTTATATCCATAGTAACAACAGTTGCTTTGCCTCCTGCGTTTCTTATGATGCCGGCTATCTCTTCAAGCAGCTCTGTACGTCTCGCAGCAATAACTACATTAGCCCCGCAGCGCCCAAGCTCCTCAGCCACACCGCGGCCTAAGCCACTTGATGCCCCGACAATAACATATGTCTTCTGCCCTATTTTCTTTTGTCCCATAGTTCCCGGTTTCCAGGTGGCGCAGCTTTGCAGCAGCAGGCACACTACAATCGCGGTCAATATTTTTTGCATATAATCAGGTTTTACGGTTACTATTTTTCACCACGGTCAGGGTTTATCATACGCTCTTCGGGCGTTATATTATTTTTTGGCTTATCAGGATAGTCTTTACCGTGCTCTTTACCATCTTTCACCTGAGACTGGTGGTACTTGTACTTTGCTGTATCATCCTTATCTTCTTTTTTATCTTTTTGGCTATCTGTACTCATATCAGAGAATTTTAAAAGTTCTGTCAGAGTAAAATTCCGCAGAAAGCCAAAACCGGCTGTTACACCTTTCTCCGGCAGGCTTACATAGTTATCCCAGCGAATGATACAACAACATCGAAAAGTTATGTAAGAGGCAGGCAGGTAAAGGAGAGTAATTTTATAATCCATTCAACATTAAAATTATAGCTTATGTTTTACCACGATTCAAAACTACAGTACACGGTGCGGGTTGACAGGCCCGACCCAATGTTTGCAAAAATGCTTCAGCAGGCCATTGGCGGAATTGAAGGAGAAATACGCGTATGCCTGCAATACCTCTTCCAAGCGTGGGGGTCACGCGGGCCTGTTAAGTACCGCGACATGCTTATGGAGACCGGCACTGAGGAGATAAGCCATATAGAAATGCTGGCCACGGCAGTAGCACTTAATCTTGAAGTAGCCCCCAATGACATGAAAGATGAAATGGTGGCCGAGAGCCCTATAATTGGCGCAATAATGGGTGGCGCTAACCCGAGGCATTATCTTTCAGCAGGGCTGGCTGCAATGGCGACTGATAGTAACGGCGTGCCCTTTAACGGGTCGTGGGTTGTGGGCAGCGGTAACCTTGCTGCTGATATGTATGCCAATGTAATGGCTGAATCTACCGGGCGTGTACTGGCAACCAGGTTGTGGAACTCAACACAGGATAAAGGTATGAAAGATATGCTGGCTTTCCTCATAGCGCGTGATACCATGCACCAGAACCAGTGGCTTGCCGTGCTTGAAGAAATAGGCGGGCTTGAAGGCAACCACCCTATACCGAACAGTTTCCCGCAGAGCGAGGAAATACAGCAGTTCAGCTATTCATTTGTGTCTACCGGGCTTAATGATGAAGAAAACATGTCAGACACCGGGCGTTGGGCAAAAGGCCCTTCAATGGATGGAAAAGGCGAGTTCACTTTTGATAAGGCACAGCCGCTTGGTGAAAAACCTGTACTGGCCCCACCAGCACCCGAAGGCTTCGCACAAAATGAGCAGATGGGCGAAAACGGGCTGCACATCACCTAACAGAACATCATACTAAACAGGCTCCTTACCGGCCTGTTTTTAATAATTAACCACAATGATATCATTGCTACATAACTGCATTACCTGCAATAAGCGCGTGCAGGATATGATTTGGGACGGGACGTTTTATGAAAACCTGCTTACCCTGTTTCTGGCTTTTATAATTATTGCAGTAATAGTGGTTGTGCTTAGCTACCTTAGTGGCATGCGGCACCAGGCATTTATGGATAATCATCCTATGACAGCATCCTACACGCCGGTACCGCTCACTACCGCTGCAATGGTTTTAGGCATAGGCATTGGCGGGTTTATAGACGGTATTGTACTGCACCAGTTGCTGCAATGGCACCAGATGCTTACTAATGTTTTGCCGCCAGATACGCTTGAGGCCAAAAGCGTGAACATGTTTTGGGACGGTATTTTTCACCTGTTTACGCTTATAGTTACGCTGGTTGGCATTGTGCTGCTGTGGCGGCTTGCCGGGAGGAGGTATATTGACCTGTCCTTCCGTATGCTGGCAGGCGGTATGCTGAGCGGCTGGGGCATCTTTAATATTGTGGAAGGCACGGTGAACCACCACATACTGAAACTGCACAATGTGCGCGACAATGTTGCCGACCCTGATATCTGGAACTACGGTTTTTTGGCCATATCTGTAGTAATGTTCATTGTGGGCTTTTTCATCTCAAGAAACAAATAGAATGTTAATACTGTCAACTCATTTTAAATCAATAGCTAACTTTATGAATAAATGATAATTATAGCTACAAATCAGCAACAAATAACAACAATTAACAACTAAAAAAACTGGACTATGGAAGGATCAACCAAGTATGAAAAACAGGAAGTTGCAGGAAAGTCGATAGTGGTAACCGGCGGTACTACAGGCATTGGCAGGGCTACCGCTATTTTACTGGCAGCCGAAGGGGCTGATGTCATTATCGTGGGGCTTGATGAGCAGCACCTTAATGACGCGTTGGAAGACATCAACAAAACCGCGAAGGGGCAGGTGCATGGCTTGTTGGCTGACCTTGCTACCGAAGAAGGTATAAAAGCTGTTTTTGAAAAAGTGGACAGCACGTTTGACAGGCTTGACATCTTCGTGAACAATGCCGCCCTTCCCTACGGAAGCGTAACTGAAGGCAACTACAACGAGTGGCAGCGTGTAATTAATACAAACCTGCTAGCCTACCTTGCTTGTACTGCCGAAGCCGTAAACCGCATGGAACCGAATAAAGAAGGCCATATTGTGAATATAGGCTCTATGAGTGCTGATGTGCGTGAAGAGACCAGTTCGGTATACGTTGCGGCAAAATCGGGAATCCAGGGCTTCAGCGAATCGCTCAGAAAGGAAATAAATCCTAAAGGCATAAAACTAAGCCTGATAGAGCCCGGCGCTGTTGATACTGATATGCAGGCTGAAAGCACAGAACAGAAAAAAGAGAATGTTGAAAACCTTGAAATGATGACGGCTGATGATATTGCCTATGCCGTTCTTTACTGCATCACCCAGCCAAAACGCTGTGATGTGGCAGAGCTTAAAGTAAGGCCGCACCTTCAACTGATTTAGTAACCAAATATACTATCATGGAACCAATATCTGCATGGACAGCTACGTCTCAATACCGGCTTAAGGCTGGTGACCTGCTTAAAGAAATAACCCTGAAGGAATACACGCTGAAGATAATAGTGTCAGACTTCTGCCTCTGGATAGTGGCCGAATGGCCGAAGGGCGGGCGTATTGCTTTCAGGGCTGCATTTGCAGCCAACGACAATCTTGAAGTGGAAAGTGTGACAGGAGATGATATTGTTGATATTGAGCTGAAAGGAGAAACTGTAAACATAAAGGTATCGGTTGTGATACCCGACACCGAGAAAGCGATTTTCAGGTACACCACCGCAATGACACCGGTGTTTGATACGCTTATACCCTACTGGCCACGCGATATCATGCCGCTTTTCGACAATGAGGACGGTACAGAAAAAACCGAAGGGACAGTACATGCCAGCCAGGTAGGTACACGCTCTGGCAATCTGTTCTTCGGCTTTGAAAAGCCGAAAACAGGTTCGGTATTTTACTTCCAGGACCTGACATCGCTGAACAAATACTGCGAGACAACAGAGACATCAGCCGGTGACCTCGTAGGCGGTGTGTGGCCGGAAATAGGTATGAAGCTGCCTGAAACCAATAAAGATAAGCCGCTGAAAGCCGGGGAAGAATACATAGTTTGTGATGCCTATGTGGCGCTGAGCACTGACCTGCCGGAGGATAATTACCAGATGTCTCAGCAGTATCTCAATTGCCTTGCCGACGTGTACATGCTGATTCCGAAACCTGATACGGAATACCACGACTGGCCCGATATTTTGCATAAAGGGTTGCACGATCTTGAGAACCATAAGGGCTGCTGGCAGTTTGCCGACGGGCGTTCATACCTCAATGCCTACGTAAGCGACTACAAGACCCCGCCTGAGATTATGGTACAGCTGGCAGTACTGCTGCCGCTGCTTGACTTTGATAAGTGGAGCGGCGAAGACCACTCGCCGGTAATTGCTACCCTGCACGAAGGATTGGAGAACTTTTATGACGAGCAGCTGGGCACAATCGTAAGATGGCTGCCGACCATGGAAAAGAACCTGGACTGGAGTGAAGAGCAGAAAAAGCCCGACGTGATGGATTCCTGGTACCTGCACCACCCTTTGCTGAACCTTTCACGCCTGGCAATGGATGGTGATGAGACCGCCAAAAAGCTGCTGCTTAATTCAATTGACTACGCAATTAAAGTAGCGCACCACTTCAAATACGAATGGCCGGTGTTCTATAAAATGTCGACACTTGAGGTGCTTAAAGCCGAAACACAGGAAGGCCAGGGCGGCGAGAAAGACGTACCCGGAGCCTATGCCCACCTGATGATACAAGTCTGGCAGATAACCGGTGAGCAAAAATATTTTGACGAAGCAGTAAAAGCCGCCAAAAAGCTGGATGGCCTTAGCTTTAATATTTTTTACCAAGCCAATAATACGGCTTTTTCGGCCGGTGCATTGCTGAGGCTTTACAAAGAAACGAAAGATGAGATGTTCCTTAACCTGAGCTACCTGTGTATTGCTTCAATTCTCAAGAATGTACAATTGTGGAACAGCAATTACGGCAATGCGAAGCACTACCCTACTTTCTTTGCCATCTATCCGCTTAAGGATGCTCCTTACACTGCGGCATACGAAGAACAGGAGGTTTATGCAGGCATACACACTTTCCTGAAAGAGGCCGACGGGCTTGACAACATCCTGCCATCGGTTAAGCTGCTGCTGGCTGAGCTGGTGAAGTATGTTATCAACCGGGTGTCTTACTATTATCCGCCAAGGCTGCCAAGGGAGGTTTTGGTAGAAAGAGAAGAAGTGAAGACCGGTGAGATTGATCCTAACCTGTGGATTGCGCTTGAAGACCTTCAAGACGGCTGGAATCAAAGCGGGCAGGTAGGCCAGGAAGTATATGGCGCCGGTATTGCATTTGGTATAGTACCGCGACAATATCACAAATTAGAGGATGCCGGAGTAATGCTGTTTACAGAGTATCCGGTTGCGGATTTTAAAGCCACAAAAACAAAAGCAACGTTTTATGCCCGTGGTGATTCAGGGCTTACCTTCCGGATGGCGATACTGCCATTAAAAGGTAAAATGCCAAAGGCAGAAGTAACCATAACAGTGGCTGAATCTGTTAAAGATAAAGTAAACCCTGAAAAAGGTGCTACAGCCAAATACAGTGAATATATACTTCGCGGCGACAGCAGGATTGAGATAAAATGGCAGGCGTAGCAATCTATCTGTAGCAAATAAAAAATCCGTAGCATTACACTACAGATTTTTATGTCAGATTATCATGGGCTATTCCGAAAACAACTCCAACTCTTCGCCGTCAAAAGTTGCATAACATACTTTGGCTTTAGAATTTTGCTGGTAAAACCTGCCATCTTTATCAAGCCCGATTGCCCCGGCATCACCGTCAACTTCCTTCAGCTCATTAAATGATTTTTCAAAAGCTTCCTCAATCGTAAAGCCGTCGGTTACCCTTACCACTATTTTAGCCGCCAGCGCATTGTTGACGATATCTTCACCTGTGCCGGTACAGCTTATCCCACAGTATTTATTGGCGTAATTACCGGCAATGGTACCGCTGTCAGCCACGCGGCCTGCCAGCTGCTTGCCTTTTCCTCCGGTTGAGGTCCCTGCCGCAATGTTGCCGTCAGCATCAAGCGCTACGCATCCTACGGTGCCTTTGCCGCCCGGTTTGGTTTCCTCCTCAAATTCCTTTCTTGTCTTAGGTATCTCGACAGAATATTCTTCGAATCCATGCTGCATGGCAAACTCCCTGGCCTTGTTGGCCGACAGTGCCTTGTCTTTATACCCAATGAGCTTTTCTGCAATTTTTATAGGATTTCTCACACTTTCAATATTGATCACGGCAGTAATTTCAGGCTTGGAGCCATCACTCAGCGCCGCATTCATCCGAATGATGCCATCCTGCTGCAGTTGTGAGCCTGTACCGGCATCGTACAGCGGGTCATCTTCAAGAAGCGTGATTGTGTACACTACAGTTTCAACCGCGGAATGTATTTTTAAATATTCGTATCCTTTTTGCACGATTTCGGTCATTGATTTTTTAATAGCGTTAATCTCATTTGGGTCATCGGTCTCCAAAAGGCCCCCGTGAATTATTAGTCTCATATATTTGTTAAAGAAGTGTTAATTGGTTTATTTTTGTAGTCACATCCATTCACGACCCCACATAAGTATTTTTAAAGGTGGCGCAAAATGTATTAAATCTGGTTTCATCTTTATAACACACTCGTTTAAAGCAGAATATACAGTAAGTTGTGTACGTAACTTTACCTGGTGCAGCTGCCAAGGCCAGTGATGGATGTCAACCCTGAAAATTTTGTCATTTTTGTTTTCGAACAACGCATGCCTTTCCGAGAGCCATATTTCAAGAGGTGACTTTTGGGCTATCAATCCGCCGACAGAATAATCGAGTTCAAGATACCCGTTTTTACTCGATCCGTAATATTGATGCTCTTCTCTTTTTATCTTTGAAGTGACGTACGGCACCCCTATGAGCAGGCGCGCCAAAATTGCCGGCAGCAGTTTACCGGCTTCAATGGTGAGGAAATAAATACCCGGGATACCGTTGCGCTTTACATACGTCCTTATATTAATCTCATGAAAATCAGACAGAAAAGATATCGATGGCAAGCTGCGCGGCCGCATCCCTTTCACAGAAAATGCCACCAGTGAAACCCAGGCAACGCCATCATATAAATCCAGTTCAAGCGTTTCGGGCAGCATGGCTTTCAGGGCTTTTGGGTTTGCGCGCCAGTGCAGAAAAATAGTATCATGCCACTCCTGATAATACTTCCAGGGTTTATCAGGCAGCGGATAAGCCCTGTTGCTCTGATAGCTAAGTATCTCATCGTCAAATGCCATTACCTAAAATTTCTGGCGGGTCTTTTTTTCCACTTCCTGCTCCCACTCCTGCCCCGTTGCCGAAAGGTATTCGGAGTAATTCCACGTGTTGAAATCAGTCAGCAGGTTTGGGTCTTTGCGGCAAACATAGGTTTCGTCTTCAGGCATGGTTTCAACAGTAAAACCGCAACTTCGGAGCATTGACACGACTCCCTGATGGTTGGGCACCCACCAGTTTGTATAGTCACCTGCAAGGCTTTTTTCGATAAATGCCATTGACGGGTAGGCGGGGTCTTTAAGTATATCCCTTTCATGGAAAGGTATGTCAGCCGGCACTTCCATCTCTTCCTTGCCGGGCATTGCCAAAGTCTGGAATATGAAGTGATTTGAGGCCTTCTGCGCTACAATATCAAGTGCCAGCAACGGGTAGCGCAGGTGGTAAAATACCCCCATAAACAGCACCAGATCAAACTCCCCGGCATACTTTGCAAGGTCATACACCTGCATTTTTTTAAAGGTGATCACGTCACTCATCCCAAATTGTTCGGTTACCCAGCGTGCCTGTTTCAGGTAATGTTCGTCAAGGTCAATAGCCACAACATGTGCTCCCCGCTTAGCCATTTCGATGGAATAGAATCCTGCATTACAGCCAATGTCAAGCACCTTCAAGCCAATCATGTTGCGTGGAATATGCTGGCGTATATTATCCCATTTAAACGTGGGAAAGTCGCCCAGGAAATGATTTGGCGCAGTTTGGGTACCGTCGGGCAGGTGGATGTTATGGAACCATGGACCCAATTCATCAATTTTGTCCCCGATATTTTTCAATTGCTCTTGAGAACCCTGATTATCAGTTACGTTTTTCATCAGCTTTCTTTTCCATCTCATCCATTACCTTTTCAGGCCGGATGTCTTTTGTAATTTGATTGATCTTAACATCTTCAGGAATATCTACCCCTATTTTACTTGATATGGCATGAACAAGTATTATAAGTTGCGTAAGTTCATGCTCTGCAAGCAAAGATACCTGCAGGTCAAGTTCTGCACGCTTATCAGCCTGAATGCTTGTACGGTTCTGGCTTATCAGTACAAATGTGGAAAGAAATATAGCTTCAACAGATGCTACCATTGCCAGCACAACAAAAGAAGGGTCAAAAGGCTTCAGGCCGGTAAGCCCTAGATTCCAGAATATCCAAACCCCGAAGATTGCCAAGTGCAGGTACACAAAAGCCATACTGCCTGTAAAGCCTGTGATGGCATCGGCAATTTTGGCTTCAGCGGGTCGCTTCTTTTCCTCCTCCTTACTGCGCTCAAGCAATACGCTGATATTGCGCGCCACCACGTTTGACGTATCTACGCCATGTGTTTGCATATTATCGGTGAGACTTTAGCGAACCTGAAATTTTTTTCCTGTTTACAATTAAAGCTGTTACGCCTACAGCCACAACTGTAACAGCTGCAACCTTTAGCAGAAAGTTTTTCCTGTTGTATTTCATTTCAGCCGTCCAGCCGCGTTCAGCAAAAATATTCGGGATTTTTCCGTGCGCCAGGTCATCAATTATGCCTTCACCTGCACCTATCCTGTCAGCCAGTATAAGCGGTATCCATCGGCGCAAATCAGATTCGCTCCAGGTATACGCATACCTCCTTATCATTCCGCTCAGGCCCGACGGCGGCACCGTAGTACCAAATACCGCCGGCATGTTGTTACGCTCGGTTGATGTAAGTATTTCTACATCCTGCGGCTGCTGTTCAGGCCGTTCCCAGGTATAGCCAAAACGCTCTTCATCAGTACGTTTTTTCATTGGGTACGTTGGGTCATTCTCAAGGTCGGCATCTATGCCCCAGCCTTTTATATGGCTGTAGTCAGCCATCATGCTGTTCATTCTGTTATCTGGTGTGAATTCACTTTCCATAATGCAATTTTTTAAGTTAAGACGGGATGAGTACAGGCTTGATACAGTTATCCAGCTTTGCCGAGAAGATGTGGTAGCCTTCTGCCACTTCATGAAGCGGAATGCGGTGTGTAATCATGTCTTTTGGCGACAATACACCGTTCTTTACATGCTCAATAAGCCTTGGAAGCAGCCTTTTTACAGATGCCTGGTTTGCCCTTATCGTAATACCCTTGTTAACCACATTGCCTATAGGGACTAGCGCATTCACAGGGCCGTAAACACCTACAATTGAAACTATTCCGCCTTTTTTTACAGAGTTTATAGCCCAATGCAGCGCTGTTGTAGTGCCGCCCTGCAGCAGTAATTTACGCCCGAGCAATGTATTCATTGCATCGCCCGCTGCCTCACAGCCTACGGCATCAATACATACATCTGCCCCAAGGGAGTCAGTAGTATGCTTTATAAACTCAACCACATCGCCCAGGTAGTTGAAGTTATATGCCTCACACTGTGCAAATTTCTGTACAAACTCAAGCCTGTAATCAAGCTGGTCTATCACAATTACACGCCCCGCGCCAAACAGCCATGCACATTTTGCTGCCATAATACCTACCGGGCCTGCGCCGAAAACAACAACAGTATCACCCGGTAATATTCCGCCCATCTCCGCAGCCTGGTAACCTGTTGGCACTACATCTGTCAGCAGCACCGCATCATCAGGATCCATCCAGTCGGGTATAACGGTCGGTCCTACATCGGCATAGGGTACACGCACATACTCTGCCTGCCCCCCGTCAAATCCGCCTGCAGTGTGAGAGTATCCAAAAATACCGCCAACTGCTGTAGCTTCCGGGTTAGACTCATGGCAGTTTCCAAAAAGCTCCTGGCGGCAGAAGGCACACTTACCGCACGCTATGTTGAACGGAACTATAACCTTATCACCCACCTTTACATTTTGTACAGATGAACCGACTTCTACAATTTCGCCTACAAATTCATGTCCGAAGGTTGAACCCACGCGCGTGTCAGGAACCAGGCCATGGTACAAGTGCAGGTCGCTTCCGCAGATGCACGAGCGCAGCACTTTTACAATAGCATCATTCGGATGCTCTATTTCGGGTATCGGCTTGTCCCTGTCAGCCCTAACACGGAAGGGACCTCTGAAATTCATTGCTATCATAGTTAAATTTTTTAGTGGATGGTTATTATTTATTTAATGGATGAATTCTGAGAAATCTTTATGCTCTTCCAGCATCAATTCTTCCTCTGACAAAGAGCGGAAGTAATCATACGTTTTCTGCATGCCTTCAGCACGGTCAACTTTGGGCTCCCAATCCAGCAGAGCCTTGGCTTTATCTATACTGGGCCTTCGCTGCAACGGGTCGTTTAGCGGCAGCGGCTGGTATATTATCTTTTGATTTGTACCGGTAAGCTTTATAATCTCTTCTGCAAAATCCTTAATAGTAATTTCATCAGGATTGCCAATGTTTACCGGAAGGCAGTAATCAGAATGCAGCAGCCTGAAAATGCCCTCCACCTGGTCATCAATATAGCAGAATGAGCGTGTCTGGCTGCCATCACCAAACACAGTAAGGTCTTCTCCACGAAGCGCCTGGCCTATAAAAGCAGGTATAACACGGCCGTCATTCAGCCGCATCCTGGGGCCGTAGGTATTAAAAATCCTTACTATGCGTACATCAACACCATGAAATGTATGGTAAGCCATGGTAAGCGATTCCTGAAAGCGTTTTGCCTCATCATACACGCCACGGGGGCCAATAGTATTAACATTACCATAGTATTCTTCAGTTTGAGGATGCACTAGCGGATCTCCGTATACTTCCGAAGTTGAAGCGATGAGGATGCGGGCTTTTTTTACGCGTGCCAGCCCGAGCAGGTTATGAGTACCGAGCGAACCGACCTTTAAGGTCTGTATGGGAATACGCAGATAATCTATAGGGCTCGCCGGGGATGCGAAGTGTAATATATAATCAAGTTCACCGGGAATGTTTACAAACTTTGTGATGTCGTGGTGGTAAAATTCAAAATTCTTAAGCATGAACAAATGCTCTATATTTTTGAGGTTTCCAGTAATCAGGTTATCCATGGCAATCACGTGGCAGCCTTCTTTAACAAACCTGTCGCAGAGGTGTGAGCCAATAAAACCGGCCACGCCTGTTATCAGTACTTTTTTCATAATGGTATTGGAAAAAAAGCCGGAGCATACAAGCCCCGGCGAATTAATAATCAACTTTTTCAGCTGATGAAAACAGAGGTGCCCGCACCAAGAAAAGTAACAAAAACACTAAGTGCAGGTAACCTTTGATGTTGCTTATGGGCGTGTAGTAGTTCCAGAGCCGCCTGTCCCGGTGCCTGAACCACCAGTTCCTGTACCTGAGCCACTAGTTCCCGTGCCTAAGCCTGAACTTCCGGTTCCTGTACCGGTACCGCTGCCTGAACCAGAACTTGTACCTGTCGCGGTTGTATCGGTTTGTACTCCTGTGCCACCATCAGCCCCGGGATCCATACCGCCGCCGGCTTCACCTGTTGGCGCCTGGGTTTCGTCATAGTTGTCTGTGTTGCTCCCGTTTGTAGTGTCACCACCTTCAGTGTCACTGTTTCCTTTACAAGCTGCAAGTGTAAGGCCTGCAAATAGCATTGCGGCAAATACTGTCTTTAAATTCGATTTTTTCATGATATCTATGGTTTGTATTACTTCAAAGTTCCTGATTATTAAATTGTAACGTCTTACATCATTTCGCTAAACGTTTGCATCATTTGCCATAATATGCGGTTTGGCAATTGCGGAGAGTTCTTCCAGATATTCTAATAATTCAGCAGCACGTGCTTCTGCTGTATGTGCGGTAAGTATTTTATTCCGGGCATTATTGCCTATGCTTTTACGTTCAGCCTCAGTGACAGATGTAATATAATGTATAACATCTTCAACGGTACGGCCAATCAGTATCTCTGTACCTTCAGTAAATAGGTCTGTGAGCCCCTCCCAGTAATCAGAGATTATAGGTACGCCACAGGCAGCAGCCTCAAATAGCCTTACACTCGGCGAATAACCCGCAGCAATCATATCTTCGCGGGTAACATTAAGCGTAAAGCGCTGCGAGTTATAAAAATCCCTGTGCATTGCCGGCGGTAGGTGCTCTATACGTTCTACATTCTGGGGCCAGTTTATATCAGCTGGGTATTGCGGACCTGCCACGACAAAATCCCTTCCGGGCAGCATTTCCGCGGGTTCATTAAGTAACTGATTTAATGTAGGCTGACGGTCGGTGCTATAGGTGCCAAGATATCCCAAATCCCATTTTTTTGGTTTGTCTTCAGGATAATAATTTTCCGGGTCAACCGAGCAATACAGCGGCCTCGCACATGGTGAGCCATAATAATTTTCGAGATATTCAAGCACTGGCCCGCCTGTAAATGACAGATAGATGTCATACCGGCTTATCAGTTCCGGCGATATATATTCATAGTCACCCCTGCTCAGCTTTGCCAGCGTAACGGGAGTGTCAATATCGTAAAATGCTTTAATCCCTTTAGCCGTATTTACAACCCACTCGCCTACCTCAACACCCTGCCGAACGTAAGAGCCCACAATAACAGCATCGGCTTCGGCAACTTCATTGTAATAGTTGGTGTACAATTCTTCATTAGACGTATAAAGCACAGTTTCGCAAAAGTCAGGATTGGGCATATCACGGTGCGGAGCATACCAAGGCACATCTTTTTCCAAAAACAGTATATCATGTCCCTTTTTTGCCAATGCCTTAAGCAGCGCCCTGTATGTTGTGGCATGCCCATTGCCCCATGATGAGGTTATGGATAAGCCTATTACTACTATTTTCATAATTATAAGTATATTTTTTCGGCCGAAGACAACGACTTATCAAAGATGGAATCAAGAAGCCCGGCCCTGTTATTATAAGTATGGTGTGACATTGCCCTACTATAAGCTGCCTTACCTATTTCAAGGGCTCTTTCAGGTGTGAGTTCCCTAAGGATTTCAGCCACTTCTTCGCCATTATTTGCTATAAGTATTTCTTTGCCGGGTTCAAAAAAGAAATCAACCCCTTCCCAGTAATCGGTGATGATACAGGCGCCTGCACCGGCGGCCTCAAACACTCGTGTTGCCGGCGAAAAGCCGTATTTTGCCATACTGTCGCGGCTTATGTTAAGCACGGCAAGCGGCGAAGTATTAAAGGCATTGTGTTGGTTTGTATATACGTGGCCTACATAATTTGCATTACCGGGCAGGGCTTTGTCTCCCCAACCGCTGCCCCCTAAGATAAACTTCTTATCAGGCAGGATTTCCGCAGCATTAAGGAAGAACTCCTCCACACGCGCTTCCCTGTCGGGCAGCCTGTTTCCCAGAAATGCCAAGTCACATTGATATTGTTCCTCAGCCGGTACCGGATGGTGTGTTTCTGCATCAAAGGCGTTATACACCGGGATGCATTTCTGAGCCAGCTTGCTTTCATATGCATCAATTACAGGCTGCCCTCCTCCATAGGTAAGGATATAATCATATTTCGGAATCAGTTCATTGAACGGGTCAAACGGGTCAGAATTAATCCTGTCAAGCGTGGCGGGTGCATCAACATCCCAGAAAATCACCAGGTTATTATCGGCTTTCAACTTAGCGACTCCAGCTTCTAAAAGATCATCAAATGCACCAACACCACTGGCTTTTATAATGACATCGGCTAGCGAGGCTTCTGCAAGCAGGCGCTCAATTTCTGCTTCTGTGCTTTCATATATTACCACTTTGCAATAGTCAGGGTCAGCTATGTCCCTGTGCTTTTGCCTGTCATAGATATCTGGCTCGTAAAACGTTACTTCATGCCCCAGCTGTGAAAGCGCTTTTACAATGCCGCGATAATACGTTGCCGCGCCGTTCCAGTATGCTGACACGACACTTGACCCGAAAAAGGCAATTTTACTTTTAGTCTCCATATTCCTGCTTGATTTTGGTTGAAAATAGTAGTGACTCTTCAATTCCCAACGCTGTTAAAAATTCTTCCAGATCGTCCACACGGTGCGCACAAGTATGCCGCGATATAATTGTCTGCAATGCATTACCGGCTACCTCATCCGCAAGGCCTTCATCAAATAAAATTGCCTGCAGTTGTTTTACCATCTCATCGCCGCAATTTGCCGTAAGGAAATCTTTACCCGGTGTAAATAATTTTTCAGCATCCTCCCAAGGCGCAGATATTAAAGGAATGCCACACGCCATAGCCTCAAAAGGCCTAATTGTTGGTATGCCCGGCAGCGTTTTTACATAAGGCCCTCTTGGCACATGTACCGTTACCTTGTACTTTGCAAAAACACCAGGCGCCTTATAGTTAGGCAGCCAGCCTCCATATTCAATTCCGGCTTCTTTAAGCGCCGCCAAAGCTTCTTCAGGATATCGCACCCCAAATACTTTCGCCTTCAGCCCAAGCTTTTTAACCGGTTCAATAAGAAACTCTTTCAGTTCTTCAGTCCGTTCTCCGTCTCCCCAGTTGCCAATCCATACAAGATCACCCTCTTTTTCGGCACCGCTTCGGGGCTTGAAAAGCTTTGTATCAGCAGCTTCATGCCATGTCCATGTTTTAGGGAACCATTTCTTCTCATCATAAATTTTCCTGAGCACTTCACCAAAAACCAATGCACCATCATAGTTTGTAAAATTGTACTGTGACATGCTCTCAGCATCCGACACAGCACGATGGTGTGTGTCGTGGAATAACAGTTTATATCCCATTTCGGGTTTAAGTGCACCGATTTTTGCAACAAGGTCATGCCTGTTCCATTCATGTACAATCACCAGGTCTGCATTATTAAGTACTGCCCTGAGATTTATGTTGTCAGCATCATAAAAATGCGGACGAAGGTTTGGGTAATACGCCCTGAACTCGTTTGCGGTTTCTATACCGTGGTCATTAATAAGGTTTGACAGGCTCCAGTTGGCAGTTTCTTCGTATACCCTAACATCATGCCCACGATGCAACAGTTCAGTCACAATACCGCGAAGAAAGTGTGCATTGCCGTGATTCCAGTCTGATGCCAGGGAGTGGTAAAACATTATAATTTTCATGGTTGTGTAATTTTGTTTGGTTGATGCTCTTTATGATATAAAGCCTCATAAATGCTAATGTAGCTTTCAGCCATTTTTGCGGAAGAATACTGTTGTGCACGCTGCTTTGCTTTTTCTGCCATTTGTTTTCTGAATGTGCCATTTTCAATAAGCTGCTGAATGCATGCTTTTGCTTCTTCTTCAGAATTAGGGTCGAAGTATACCGCAGCATCTCCCCATATTTCACGGAATGAGCTTATACTGCTTAGAACAAGCGCACAGCCGGATGATGCTGCTTCAAGTACGGAAAGCCCGAACGGTTCATATAATGCGCCCGAAACATATATGGAAGCTTGCTGCATTTTGTCTAAAAGTGCCTCATGTTTCATGCTTCCTAAGAACATAATATTCTCAGGGTGATTAATTTTGCCATCGGGACTCGTGTTGTTACCGGCTACATGAACAGGCCATGCCAGATCTTTCGCAATCCGCGATAGCAGCTGTACGTTCTTCGCTTCATCCCAAAGGCGGCCTGCCGTTAGTATAAAGGGCTGTTTCTCAACAGATGTATTATCAGCCTGATTGGCGCCATTGTAAATAACCTGTGCATGAGGTATAGGGCCATACTCTTCTTTAGCCTGCCCCAGCATTGCAAAAGATGGGAACACAACAACATCAGACGAGAAGACTGACTCTTCAACCAAACTGTAATATTCTTCCCATTCTTGCGGCGTGGCAGTGCCTTTAACAGCCCTGAACCAGGTGCAGACACAAGAGTGAAATACCGTAATTACGCCACAATTCCAATCGGTTGCGACAGCCATGAAGTTATTAAAATGGATAACATCCGGCTTTACCGTTTCATAAACATCGGCAATCCATTCTGCTGCGATGGTGACATCCTTTGCAGAATCTTCCATCCACTCCAGCTTCAGGTTGCTTTCGTACAGTATAACATTATCAAGCTCGCGTACTTCTTTATTTTGCCCTTCATTAAGCCACGCTCCCATTGTAAGCAAATGAATTTCAGTATTGTACTGCTGAAGTTCACGGCACAGCGTCATAGCATAGCTCCACACCCCGCCAACCGTATCGGCTGTCATTAGTATTGTGAGCTTACCTTCCATAAAGCCTGTCGATTAATTTTGCTACGGCCAGGTATTCATTCGCCGTCACCGGGTCAAAACCTTTGCCTTTCAGCACGTTTGAAGCCCACACGGCCCCGGCACGCCCACACCACTTGTCTATTCCGTTTTCCAGTATCTGTACCTGCGTGCCATTGTATTTTTCGGCCACAAAATCATAGAACGAGCCGTTGACGTTCCTGAAAGCAGCACCGGCTTCGGTACCATAAAATACCGCTTCAATTACGGCATCTTTACCGGCCGAGATATTCCACGAGCAGTCAAGGCTTATGGTTGTACCCTCAGCCGTACCCAATACTGCTTTAGCATAATCTTCGACTTTTTCTTCACGGGGCAATAACTTTTCGCCTTTACTGTACAGGGTGCTTTTTACCTCATCAATCTCCGGGAAGCCCAGGCAGCACATGGCCATATCAAGCAAGTGTACGCCAAGGTCCATCACGCAGCCGCCACCTGATTGCTTTATATCATAAAACCAGGCTTTATCAGGCCCGTACGCGTTGTGGAAGACAAGGTTTACAGCATATACTTTACCTATCTGCCCACTTGTTATCACTTCAAAAACTTCATTAAAGGCTTTGGTATACCTGTAAGACAGGTCGACAGACAGTAATTTATCAGCATGTTGAGAGGCCTCAATTATAGCCTCAACTTCTGCTGCCGTCCGGCCTAGTGGTTTCTGGCAGAATACAGCCTTCCCGGCCTCAAGCGCATTAAGTGATTGTTCCGCATGCAAGGCGCTGGGCGTTGCTATAACCACACCATCCAAATCTCCATTATTGTAAATATCTTCAGGTGCAACCATGGCGGCATCGGGAGCCATTTTTAGCGCTTCTGCGGCATTTTCTTCACCCGGTTCTGCTATGGCTGCGGCTTTCGCTTTTCCGTTATCCAGAATTGCCTGCATCCTGTTGCGGCCAATCCATCCTACGCCGATAAAGCCTAATGCCAGTGTTTTCTTTCCTATTGCTATGTATGTAGTTTCCATAACTTAAGTGTTTAATAATAATGCTTTAATGAAACCGTCAGGCCGTTCTTTAAGGTGACGGAAGGCCTCACTCGCCTCTTCCATCGAAAGTGAATGCGTCAGCAGCGGAAACGGATTCATCTCTCCGTTCTCGATTGCCTTTATGGCATCACGCATACCTTTTATGTACTGCTTCGGGTCGCGCTCATGGGCGTTAATCATATCTATACCGCGCCAGTTTAGCAGCTGCATGTTCACCTGCCGCATACCGTCCTGGTGATAACCTGCAACAATTAGTTTTCCGCGTTCGGCAGTAAGCTCTATGGAAAGATTGAGCGGCCATTCTTTCCCCGTAACTTCAATAACCCTCTCGCAAAATTGTCCGAACGTAATATCTTTTACCTTCTCGATGATTGAATTATGGTCGTCCATCGCTATAATATGGTCTGCACCGTTTTTTTCGCTGTTTCGAGCGAAAACTCCCGCTGGCTTATGGCTATCACAGTTGCCCCCGCAGATTTGGCAAGCTGGATGAGAATTGCTCCTAAAAAACCCGCACCCACTATTGCTATGGTCTGCCCCCGCCTGATATCGCTGCGGCTGAAGATGTTCATGGCACAGCCTAACGGCTCACCCGGAAAAGGTTTTCCATTAAGGAAATCAGGGAGCACTACTATTTCATCTGCTTTTGCGATATCATATTGGGCATAGGCATTATTAGACAGGAATGCTACCCTTTCACCTACTTTTATTCCTGCAACGCCTGCGCCCAATGCATCTATATACCCCCAGCCTTCATGGCCGGGATTACCTGCCGCAACAGGATAGCTGAACCACTCGCGCCCTTCCCATACCGGGATGTTTGAGGCACAAAGTCCGCAGCCCTCAAGCTTTACCCGCACTTCACCCATCCCGGGTTCAGGTATTGGCACTGTTGCTATCTCAACCTGCCCGGGAGCTGTTATTACAGCAGCCTGCATTGTTTCAACTTCTGTTGCAATGTTTGTACCACCTGTATGTATTACTCCTGTTTCCATTATACGGCAAGGGTATTTAGTGCAACTTCAGGTTTGGCTTTAACGCCACGTGATTCATACAGCCAGTCCGTTAATGCTGTAACACCTTCTGTAACCGAATACTTTTGTTTCCAGCCTGTAGCTTTTGTAAACGCGCTTGTATCAGACACATAATATTGCTGGTCACCTGTACGCCATTCATCAAAAGAAATATCCATATCCTTACGTGTTTTATGTCGTATGAGTGACAATATCTCTACCAGGCTTACGGTATTTTTAGCGCCCCCGCCAATATTAAAGGCAGTTCCGGTAATTTTATCAATATTTTTTTGTGCCAGCAGGAAAGCGTTAACCAGGTCTTCCACAAATAGTATGTCACGTACCTGTTTACCATCGCCATAAATTGTAATTGGCTTTCCTTCAAGCGCCTGTATGAGGAAGTGCGCCACCCAGCCCTGATCTTCATTGCCAAACTGGTGCGGGCCGTAAATGCAGCTCATTCTGAAAACGGCCGTTTTAAGTCCATACGACCTTGAGTAGTCCAATACATATTGGTCTGCCGAGCCTTTACTGCAACCGTACGGGCTGTGGAAATCAAGCGCCCTTTGTTCACTGATGCCATTCTTCCTGAAGTAATCATCTTCAGGCTGGTAGCGCGTTTCATCGGTAGTCAGGCCTAGGTCAAACAGGTCGCCATATACTTTATTGGTTGATGTGAAAACCATCGGCGGCTGGTGGGCCGATTTGCGTATGGCCTCAAGGATGTTGAACGTTCCTTGGATGTTTACTTCAAAATCGTGTGTGGGGTTGGTGAGTGATGATGTAACCGCTACCTGCGCTGAAAAATGGAATACCTGCTCTGCATTCTTTACACATTCTTCGAGGATGATCTTTTCCCTTATGTCAGCAACCTGAATAATAAGGTTATCGCCGAACTCCGATTTCAGCCATTGCAGGTTCTGTTCAGAGCCGGGGCGCGACAGGTTATCATACACCATAACCCTTTTACCTTCACCAAGCAGCCTTGCCGCAAGGTTTGTACCTATGAAACCGGCGCCTCCAGTAATGAGTGTGTATTTTTCAGTATTTTGAGCGACAGTATATTGCTTGCTGATATAATCATGTGAATGGATTTCTGAAATACCACCCATAGCCAGGAGCCTGTAGAGCAGCTTTGGTGTGCCATCATATTTTTTAAGCCCGAAGTGGTACTCCCTGTTATCGAGGTGGAATCCGCCAATTGTTGCAAACTGCGGATCAAGGTCATTTAGACCATACCAATATACCCTGTCAGCCCCGATTGTTAAAGCTTTCTTAAATTCTTCATACTGCTTTACCTCATCATACTGCCAGGTTGAAAAGCCTGCTTCTGTAATCCAGAGTTCGCAATTAATATCATTTCGCTTTAAAACTTCTTTTACAGCAGTAAGCTTATCATCCCATGATGTCCATTGCTGGTCAAAAGTCTGCGGAAACCCGTGTATACCTACAGCATCAATATATTGCAGCACTCCCCTTTCAGCCATTGTTTGCAGCCAGTTGGGGTCTATAGGGCTCATACCGCCCAGCACGGTTTTTTTGCCTCGATGTTTTGCCCAATATGCTGCATTGCCAATCATTTCAGAGAATTTCAGCCATGAAGTATCCATGGTAAAATCGTACTCAATGATATTATTGGGCTCATTCCAAAGCTCTACCCATTCAAAATCTTCACCATACTTTGTTATCATCACATCTACAAAATCGGCATAGGCTTTCAGGTTTTTCGGCGGAGATGAAACTTTTTCTGCCTCACCTATAGATGGCGGCGTATACAAAAAACACGGCAGTATCTCAACTACCTGGCTCAGCTGCTCAAACAGCCAGTCGTACCATTCGGCAGTGCCCTGCCTATACCAGTCAGCCCATGAAATACCTGTGCGTACATGAGTTACACCCAGCAGTTTAAAATCTGTTATTGCTTTTTCAACTGCCGTATAATCACCCGGCCTGAACCATTCTACAATCCCGAAATTGTTCGTATTTTTTATATTATTGTTTTCCATAATTGCTTTTTAAACAGTTAAACCACGGGCTTCAAGTTCCTTAGCAGCTTCATTTACAGTATCTACCGCAATCTGCCCCTCCAGCCATTGTGATAATTCTTTCAGTCCATCTTCAAATTTTACCTGCGGCTCGTAACCCAGCAGCAATCTTGCTTTGGTGAGGTCGGCAAAGCAATGCCTTATGTCACCTACACGGTATTTACCCGATAGCTGCGGTTCAATATTTTTGTCCATCACTTTTGCAAGCTCTTCGGCAATCTGCACTATTGTGTATTGGTTGCCGCTGCCAACATTTATCACTTCTCCGTCAGCATCCTGTGATTCAAGGGCGAGGCGGCAGGCACGCGCCACATCTGTTACATGCACAAAGTCACGTTTTTGTAAGCCGTCTTCAAATATCAGCGGCGGGTTATCGTTCATAAGCCTTGAAGCGAAGATTGCCAAAACGCCGGTGTACGGGTTAGAAAGCGCCTGCCTTGTACCGTAAACATTGAAGAATCGCATGGCCGTGGTAGGTATGTTGTAGGCGCGGCCGGTAATGAGGCAAAGCCTCTCCTGGTCATATTTTGACAGCGCGTATACTGAAGAAAGGTTAGGTTTCTTAAACTCAGGCGTTGGATATGGATGATAATCTCCCGAATTGTCATGTAAACTCCAGACCTGTTGGCGAAGGTCATTCAGAGAGCGTTCTGCCTCGTGCACAAAATTTCCGGCTGCATTTTTGTATAGCCCTTCACCGTAAATACTCATGCTTGAGGCAACTATAAGCTTTTCTACAGGGTTTTCTATAATCGCTTCAAGCAATACAGCTGTACCAACATTATTAACATCAGTATATTCTTTTATCTCATACATGCTCTGCCCCACGCCTACCATCGCTGCGAAGTGAAATACAGCGCTCACACCTTCCAAAGCTTCTTTTACAGCATTTTTATCGCGGACATCGCCTACAATCAGTTCCACTTCAGGATGCAGATAACCAGGCCTCACCGCATTTTGGCCATGTACCTGTTCAGAGAGGTTATCAAGCGCTTTCACTTGGTAGCCATTGGCAATGAGCTCATCTGCCAGGTGGGAGCCGATGAAACCAGCCCCCCCGGTAATTAATACTTTCTTCTTCATTATAAGTTATTTAGTTGGTTTTAAAATAGCTGGCCCGTCGGCCTTGTCACAATTGTATTTATTGATGTTCCCGGTGGTTTATTTATGGCATACCATACATCTTCGGCTATATTTTCGGCTGTAAGGGATGCGTCAGGGTAATAATCTTTCCTGCCGGAATTTTTAAAGAAACCGGTAGCTGCAGTACCGGGTTTTACCGTTGTAACCCGTATGTGCGGTTCAGTTTCAATTCTTAGTGTCTCGGAAATCATGTCTATCGCGGCTTTTGATGCACTGTAAACACCGCCGTATGTATGAGCTTTACCTGATGAAACTGATGATATGATCACAACATCACCTTTTTTATTTTCAAGCATTTGGGGTACAAAGGCACGGATACAACGCAATGTCCCCATAATGTTAAGGTTAACCACATCCTGCCATTTTTCAGGATCACCTTCCGCAAGCAATTCATGATTGCCTTTCCCGGCGTTCAGTACCAGTATACCCAGTGTTCCAAGATCGTTTTTTACTGAAGTAAACAAATTAGTCACGTCACTACTTTTACTAACATCGCAGCTGATGTATCTTATGTTACAATGAGTGTAGGCAGGCTCGATAACATCAGCATTCACAACCTTGTATTTTTCTTCCGCCAGCTTTAATGCAATGGCCTTTCCTATGCCGCTGCTGCCACCGGTAACAAGAGCAGTAAACAGATGATTTTTATTCATTATCAACCCTGAACTTTAATGCCATTAAGCATTTTAATAATAGCTTCTTTACAAATGTACCCTTGATGAAGATGCTTTATCTTACACAATTATTTTAATATGTTGCATGATTTTAAATAATATTAAGATTATCAGAAAACTTCAAAATGTCCCGATATTACTGGCTTACAGGAAGAATTTTACAATGGGTATTTATAAAAAGCCTAAGCAATGTTTAAAAAGTTTAACACATAAATATTTACGATATCTATTAACTGTATATATTCGTGCCGAATCAAACTTTCAAGCAGATATGAATCACCTCTACTTTATTCGTCCCGGAAAATTAGCCAGGACATTTTTTTTGCTGTGCCTTGCGATTTTCTGTTTAGGAACTGCATCAGCACAGACCATCCGTTATGTTAAGCCCGTAGCATCTGGCAACGGCAGCGGCACAAGCTGGGGCAATGCCAGCAACAATTTGCAGGCAATGATTACCGCATCTGCAGCCGGCGACCAGGTTTGGGTTGCAGCCGGAACCTACAAACCGGGAACTGCGTCATCTGCCCGTACGGTAACTTTCACCCTCAAATCTGGTGTGAAGGTGTACGGCTCTTTTGCAGGTAACGAGACTTCTGTTAACCAGAGGAACATCGCGGCAAACCCTACCACTCTAAGCGGAGACCTCAACGGAAACGATGTACCGTCGAACAATCCAATGTTAATGTCGTCAAATACTACAATGTCAACAAACGCTTATCACGTAGTAACAGCAAGTGGCCTGAATAGCAGTTCGGTATTTGACGGTTTTACAATTACAGGCGGTTATGCAAACGGTCTTGAAGGCTCATATATAAATGAAGGCCGTGGCGGAGGATTGTACGTATCCGCCTCTGCAGGAACATTTAGCAATCTTATCATAAAAAACTGCTACGCATTTAACGGTGGCGGTATTTTAGTGGCACTTGGCGATGGTACACCTCCACGTTTCATTGGCATTTTGATTTCAGAATGCGCTGCAGGCGAGAATGGCGCAAATGATGGCAGCGCGGTTTACAAAGCTACTAATTATGGTTCACCGGATTTTTTTAATATGGTTGTCACCAATTGTGCAGGATCAACTGCGGTGGATGCTGAAGGTGCAAATATTATCAATTCGACATTTTATAATATTTTTACCGGCGATATTTATAACTCCCCCTATAATGCAGTAGTTGAAGGCGCAAATATGTATAATTGCATAATTGGCCAACACTCACTTCCTTACGCTGTTCGCTTAATTTATGACAGAAATTTAGAGAATAATTCATTTTACGGCGTTGTAAGTGAAGCTTCCAATACCTGGTATCGCAAAGAGAATATCACTAATAACGGCGATGCCGGCTTTGTTGACGCTGCCAATGGCAACTTCAGGCTTGCAGCGGACAGTCCGTGCATTAACACAGGTGACCCCGAAAATCTTTTTCTATTCTCTTCAATATCAAGAGGCTATAGCCCTGCAACTACAGATATAGCAGGTAATGCAAGGCAAATTGGAACTGTAGACAGGGGCGCCTATGAATTTGGCCAAACATCTATAAAATATGTGAAGCAAATATCTTCAGGCACAGGTGACGGTTCAAGTTGGGAAAACGCCAGCAGCGACCTGCAGCTTATGATAAACCAGGCGGGTGCGGGCGACCAGATATGGGTTGCTAAAGGTATTTACAAGCCTATAAGGCAGGCAAACTCAGCTGCCATCACGCCAAATAACAGGGATAATACTTTTTTACTGAAAACCGGAGTTAAGATTTACGGTTCGTTTGCCGGAGGCGAAACAACTACTGCAGGGCGGAATTTCCAGTCAAACGCAACCATTTTGAGCGGTGACTTTATGAACAATGACCCCGATAACACAACCAATGCACTGGCAATAGCAGGATCATCCCTATTGAATGACAATGCGTATCACATTGTTGTCGGTGTAAATATTGAGGATGTTATACTTGACGGTTTTGTGCTTAAAGGCGGCGTTGCAAACGGTACAGGCTCAATCTCATTTCCCAATGGTAATTTTAGCCCGTTTGAAGTATCGCGTGATTTCGGCGGCGGCATGCACCTTAATCGTGTACAGGGACAGTTCAATAACATAGCTATTAGAAGTTCACTTGCAACTTCTGGCGGTGGTGGTATTTTCAATTCCAGCGTAAGCAACCTACTTACACGTTTTAATGGTCTGATTGTTACAGGCTGTCTTGGTGGCACAACCGGCGCCGGAAAAGGTAGCGCCATATATGTTAAAGGCACACAGGATTCAACCGTTGATTTTTTCAATACGCTTGTAACTAACTGCGTGGGCTCGAGTTCTGTTTTCGTAACATCAACCAAGGCTACTGCTTATTTTAGCAATGCAACATTCTATGGCGTATCTGTAAACGATGCAGCTGCTACAACTGCAAGTGTAATTGAGACAGCTTCGGGCGGGGCTGTTGTTTTCAATAACAGTATCATTGGCCTTCATGCGTATCCATTTGCATTTAATATAGGCTGGGCCAGTAACATTGGTTCTGCCAGCGCTAACTCTTCTATTTATAAAACCAAGACAGGCCAGGGAACGTTCACGGCAACAAACAATACTACCAATACAGGCAACCCGGGCTTCATCAACGCTTCGGCAGGAGATTTCGGCTTAACCTCAAGCAGCGCAGTGCGCAACCTTGGTAACGTAGCGTTTTTGTCATCTGCCGTGGCTACTCAATACCAGTACCCTGCAATCAGTAAAGACATAATAGGCAATCCGCGCACATTCCAGGGTAATCTTGACCTTGGTGCTTATCAGTATAAACAGCCCTGCGATATTCCTGATGCCCCACTTGCGGGAGATATTACATTGTGTACAGGCAGTACGGTTGCAAACCTTACAGCCGTTGGCACAAACCTCAAATGGTACCTAAACCAGACAGGCGGCTCTCCCCTGTCATCATCTACTGCATTGAGCACACGCGGTTATTTTGTTTCTCAATCAATAGGGGTTTGCGAAAGCGAGAGAATTGAAGTTAATGTTAAGATTATAGCACTGCCAGCCGCTCCGAGCATTGGTTCACAACTCTTCTGCGGACCGTCAACAGTAGCAAATCTTATCGCTTTAAATCCAAATTTAAAATGGTATGCAACATCTACAGGTGGTACGGCCCTTTCACCATCAACAGCGCTAACTCATAATACCAATTATTATGCAAGTGCAGTTAATGCTGATGGTTGTGAAGGTTCAAGAACATCAGTAACAGTCAGAATAGGGACAATTCCACCCGCTCCGGCATCACCTTCAGTACAAATGTTTTGTGGCACGGCCAAGGTTTCAGACCTCCAGGCTACCGGCAATTCAATAAGATGGTATAATACTCCTGCCGGTGGCAGTTCACTTAGCGCAAACACAGCGCTAGGCACCGGTATATATTATTGCACTCAATTTGTTGGATCTTGTGAAAGCCCTCGTACTGCGGTAGAAGTAGTTGTAACTACAATACCGGCGGCACCGGCGGCGCTAGCACAATCATTCTGCGGAAGTGCGATAGTTGATAATCTTGTAGCATCAGGAGAAAACCATACGTGGTATGACAGCTCTTTCAACACGCTCAGTGGAAACACAATACTTGGCAACGGAACTTATTACGTAACACAAACTGTAAACGGCTGTCCAAGTGCTGCTACGGCGGTAAATGTATCTGTATTGTCATTACCAACAATGCCGGCAGTTTACGACCAGACGTATTGTTATGGCGCTACGGTTGCAGGCCTTTCGGCGGCCGGAACAAGTATAAAATGGTACACCAGTACAGCTGGTGGCACAGCACTCGCATCAAATTATATACTTACATCAGGAACTTATTATGCATCACAAACTAATGCAGCTGGTTGTGAAAGCGCCAGGGCTGCAGCTCATATAACCATTATGCCACTGCCGCCGGCACCGGGTGCAGCTAAGATGCAAACCTTCTGCGGTGAGGCTACATTTGCTGATCTGGAATCAGACGCACCTGAAACAAAATGGTATGCAACAATTACGGGTGGTCAATCTATCCCACAAACTACACCGCTGAGTAACGGAACGTATTACGGCGCCCAAATGAATTTTGATTGCGAAAGCGAAAGGACAGCAGTACAGGTTATTGTTAGCCCGATACCTGCAGCGCCAACGGCTTCTTCGCAAACTTTCTGCGGAACGGCTACTGTTGCAGATCTTTCGGCCACCGGTACTAACCTTAAATGGTATGCTGATGCTATAAGTGCTGAGCTTCTTTCACCAAATGCGGTGATTACTACAGGTACATACTACGTATCAGCAAGTAATGATATTTGCGAAAGCGACAGGACATCTGTACAGGTTACAGTGACTACTTTACCGGAAGCTCCGGTTGCATCTGCACAAACTTTCTGCGAAAATGCAACTGTAAGCGACCTGGCCGCAACAGGTAATAACCTGAAATGGTATAATACTGAATATGGTGGTAATGAACTTTCATCTGATACACAACTTACCACAGGATCTTATTATGTTTCTCAAAGCAACGATATCTGCGAAAGCACAAGGATTGCGGTAGCAGTTACTGTTCAAGCAGTACCTGCAGCGCCAACGGCTTCTTCTCAAACTTTCTGCGAAACGGCTACTGTTGCAGAGCTTTCAGCCACAGGCATTAATCTTAAATGGTATGCTGATGCAGCAGGCGGAGATGCCTTGGCTTCAGACACAGCCCTAGCTACAGGAATCTATTATGTATCATCAAGCAATGATATCTGTGAAAGCGACAGGACATCTGTACAGGTTACAGTGAATACTTTACCGGAAGCTCCAACTGCATCTGCGCAGAGTTTCTGCGGCACTCCAACGGTAAGCGGACTGGCTGCGACTGGTACTAATCTTAAATGGTATGCTTCTGCAACTGGCGGTGAAGAACTTTCTTCAAACACTTTCCTTTCAACAGGGACTTATTATGTTTCTCAAAGCAACGATATGTGCGAAAGCATAAGAACTGCGGTAGCGGTTAATGTTGAAGCCATACCTTCAGTGCCAACGGCTTCTTCGCAAACTTTCTGCGGAACGGCTACTGTTGCAGATCTTTCAGCCACCGGCACTAACCTTAAATGGTATGCTCATGCAATTGGTGGAAATGTATTGGTTTCAGGTGAAGCCCTGTCTACAGGTATATATTACGTATCATCAAGCAATGATATCTGTGAAAGTGACAGGACATCTGTACAGGTTACAGTGACTACTTTACCGGAAGCTCCGGTTGCATCTGCACAAACTTTCTGCGGAAATGCAACTGTAAACGACCTTATTGCGACAGGTATTAACCTGAAATGGTATAGAACTGAAACAGGAGGCGAAGAACTTTCTGGTGAGGCAGCGATCGTAACGGGAACTTACTATGTTTCTCAAAGCAATGATATATGCGAAAGCACAAGGACTGCAGTAGCAATTATTGTTGAAGCCATACCTGCAGCGCCAACGGCTTCTTCGCAAACTTTGTGCGGAACAGCTACCGTTGCAGATCTTTCAGCCACCGGCACTAACCTTAAATGGTATGCTGATGCAATGGACGGAGATGTATTGGCTACAAACCATGTGATTTCTACAGGCATATATTATGTATCATCTGCTAATGGTAATTGCGAAAGCGACAGGACGGCAGTAAGCATTATTGTTGAAGAGCTGCCGGTAAAACCTTCAGCTCCTGCACAGGCATTTTGCGGCGAGGCTGTAGTGTCAGAACTTGTTGCATCAGGTAGCAACATTAAATGGTATACAGCTGCTGTTGGCGGCGAACCGCTTTCAGCAGGCACACCAGTTGCCACCGGTACATACTATGTGTCGCAAAGCAGTGCAAATTGTGAAAGCCTAAGGACCCCGGTTGAGGTTACCATAAATCCTATACCGGCAGCTCCTGTTGCTGATAACCAGGCTTTCTGTAGTAATCCGGCTGTTAACAGTATTGTAGCTGAAGGTGAAAACCTCAGGTGGTATAGTTTTGAGACGGGAGGTGATGTTCTTGAAGCATCAACACTACTTAATGCAGGCATATATTACGTATCTCAAACTATTAACGGGTGCGAAAGCCCAAGAACTGCTGTTGAAATAACAATCGCCGAAATATTACCTGCACCGGTAGCTTATAACCAAAGTCTATGTACCTCAACCACAGTGGCTGATCTTGTTGCTGAGGGTATTAATCTTAAATGGTATACAGAAGCGACAGGCGGTAGTGCTCTAAGCACTTCACAGCCTCTAGCATCAGGTGTCTATTATGTTTCGCAAACCGGTGGTATTTGTGAAAGTCCAAGGAATGCTGTTGCAGTTACACTTTATGCATGTTCAGCTATTGAAGAATCATATTGCAATACTACAAGAAGCTTTGCCGCACCGATTTATGCAAAATATGTAAGGGGCGCTACAATATACCGTTTCCGGGTGACAAGTGCAGCGGGGACAGAAATTCTTGACAGGACCGTACGCTATTTTGCTTTCAATAACCTGGCCTCATATACTTACAACACAACCTATACTATTGAGGTTGCTGTATTTAACAATGGCATATGGTCGCCATACGGGCCGGCATGTAATATAAATACCCCTGCGTTGCAAACATCAAATATATTACCGCAATATTGTGGTACAGAAGTATCATTCATTGCAAATATTTATGCGGAGGGAATACAGTCTGCCACTGCATACCGTTTCAGGATATCTGACAATGGTGCAATACAGTATATTGAAAAACCTATGAGATACTTTACTGTAAATGAAATAGCCGGATATACCTATGGCAAAAGTTATTTGATTGATGTAGCAGTAATGGTAAATGGCCAGTGGGGTGCATATGGCGCGCAATGCAATGTCCTTACAATCCCGCTTCCAACCTCACAGCTGGCGCCGGGTTACTGTGGCGGAACCATGCCTACAACCAAAACCGTAATCTACGCCAACGGAATATCCCAGGCTATGCGTTATCGCTTCAGGATTCAAAGCGACGGCAATATTTATATCCTTGAAAATACACAGCGCTACTTTATGCCAACCAGCATTCCGGGTAACGGCTATGGCAAAACCTACACAGTTGAAGTTGCAGTGCAGATTGGCGGCCAGTGGGGTGACTACGGCAATGCCTGTACAGTGAGCATGCCAAATGCACCGACAAACCGTCCGGGCTCTGAAACATCGAAAGGTTTACCAGAAGTAAAGCAGGCTGTTAGCATTACATCATATCCTAACCCTTATACCGAAACATTTGCAATAGCAATAGAAACGCAAAGTGATGAGAATGTTACGGTAAGGACATTTGATATGAATGGCAGATCACTTGAAAACATTACTACAAGCCCTGCAGAGCTAAGCTCAGTGAAACTTGGCGCAGCTTATCAGGAAGGTGTTTATAATGTAATTGTTACCCAGGGCAGTTACCAAAAAACATTTAAGGTAGTAAGAAAATAACAAACCCTGACATTAACAACCAATTCAGGTAGCCCGACACTAGTCGGGCTTACTTTTTATAACGTGTTAAATTTTATGAGCATTTATTGCATTCTGAAAAAAGGAGTATATTTAACAACTCTTTAAGGTTTAGTAGATTTCATCTTTATTAAGACACAGGTAATAATTTCTATATGAATAAATATTTATCGCTCTTACTTCTATTATTATCAGTTGCATCATTCTCACAAGATAGCTGGCCGGAACCTCATCTAATAAAAAATGACTTTGAGATTTACCAAAAACTCTCGGAGAAAAACTGGCAATATCTGGATACCGGAGAAAAACAGCTAAGCTTTAACGAAATCCGAAAGCCTGAAAACGTAAAAAAGTTTGGCGAATACGAACATAAGGCCGGTGATTTTGGCAATCGCAGCTACGCCTGGACTCGTTATGCCCTGAAAAATGCTACAGCCAATCCGCAAATCATAACTTTTAGCATTGATAGGAAAAAAGAAACCATATATGTGCAGCGCAACGGCAAATGGCAAAAGTTTGTGAGTGGTGACTTAGTCCCGTGGAGCGAAAGGAGCAGCATAAAACCCCTAACAGAAATAAAATTTACACTTGCAGCAGGTGAAGAAGTTAAAGTTTATGCCGACTTAGGAGATATTACGATGTTTAACAGGCCTACACCGGAAATTGGTAACTACCTGAAAATAGTTGACAAGAAGTTCATCAAACAACAAACTTACCAGACGGATGATGTTTTATCATTTGGCATATTCGGGTTCATAATGTTTGCGGTGATTTTTAACCTTTTCTTCTATTACGTAAACCGTGAAAGGGTTTACCTGGTATATTCATGCTTGTTGTTTTTTTCAGCATTACTTATGGCAGAAAACATCTTTTCTACTCTTTTGTTCAGTGAGTTCAGGAAAGGATATGTATTTTTCCTTTTCATTGTTATTACAATGTTTATCATAATGCTCATCCAGACATTCAGGTTCTTCTTCAGGGTAAACATCCATTTCCCCGGATGGGACAAATTCCTGATATATTTCTCGGCATACATCGGCATCAGCGGTTCGCTAATTTATTTGGCTTATGTAAACCAGTGGCTTATTCTGCTTTTTGTTATTATCGGTATTGCTGCATTGGCAGGTATGGTGTTTATTGTGGCAGCAATAGTACTTATTATATCACTTCTGCGTAAAAAGGATAAAGAGGCCCGCCTGTTTGTAATTGCAGCCATGCCGTTTATTGCAAGCCCTATCATTGCGGTAATATTGCCTTTTGAGTGGACCATAACTGCCTGCGGTATGTGGACAATCCTTGCACTGTCATGGGGTATGTTTGCCAGATTTAAATCGCTGCAAATTGCGAATGCACGGGCTGCGCTTGAAAAAGAAGAAGAACGTACCAGGCTGATAGCAGCACAAAAGGTAGAGCTTGAGCATTTGGTGAAAGAACGTACGCATGAGCTAAGCCAGTCGCTTGCCGAACTGAAACAAACGCAAAACCAGCTTATACAAAGCGAAAAAATGGCATCATTGGGTGAACTTACGGCCGGTATTGCACATGAGATACAAAACCCGCTGAATTTTGTGAACAACTTCAGCGACGTAAGTATTGAACTCCTTGATGAAATGGAGGAAGAACTTGACAAAGGCGATACTGAAGAAGTTAAAGCTATTGTAGGAGACATAAAGCAAAACCTTGAAAAAATTGCACACCACGGGCGTAGGGCCGACAGTATTGTAAAAGGGATGCTGCAGCATAGCCGCGCCTCTACGGGGCAAAAAGAGCCTACAGACATCAATGCGCTGGCAGATGAATACCTTAGGCTGGCATATCACGGGTTGCGTGCAAAAGATAAGAGCTTTAATGCCGAGCTTATAAAGAATTTTACAGAATCACTACCAATGGCCAAAATAATATCTCAGGATGTTGGGCGTGTGCTGTTAAACCTCTTTACCAATGCTTTTTATGCCACACAGCAAAAGCAGAAGCAGCTTAATGATGCTGGCTATAAGCCTACAGTTTCTGTAACAACATCGCTGATTGGGGATGTAATTGAAATTCGGGTAAATGATAACGGCACCGGTATTCCTGATGCTATTAAAGATAAGATTTTACAGCCGTTCTTTACCACTAAGCCAACCGGTGAAGGTACAGGCCTCGGGCTGTCACTAAGCTATGATATAGTTGTGAAAGCTCACGGCGGTAAAATTGATATAAACAGTACAGAAGGCGAAGGATCGGAGTTTATAATAACATTGCCACTTAACGGTTGATACCTTAATTTTAAAATTAGCGCTTTTGCACCCGGCAGGAAATTATTACATTTAGCACTCATTAAGAACACTTATTTATGAAGATACTTGTAGTTGATGATGAACAGGATGTACAGCCGCTTTTTCAGCAGCGTTTCAGGAAAGAAATAAAAACCCACGAGCTTGATTTCGATTTTGCCCTTTCGGGAGAAGAAGCGCTGGAATATCTGGAAAAGCATCCGTCAGAAGTTGTACTTATTTTATCTGACATAAATATGCCGGGAATGAGCGGGCTGGAACTGCTTTCGAAGATAAGGCATGACTATAGCGCTCCCCCGCCGGTTGTAATGATGATTACAGCATACGGAGACGAAGAAAACCACAGGCAGGCCATGGAAAGGGGCGCTAACGATTTCCTTACCAAGCCTCTTGATTTTAATTTATTGAAAGACAAACTTAAACACCTTGCTGAATAATGGCGAAGATACTTGTAGTTGATGATGAAGCGGATCTTGAAGTTTTGGTAAAGCAAAAATTCCGAAAGAAAATACGGGAGAATATTTACGAATTTGTATTTGCACAAAACGGCCAGGAGGCTCTTGAAAAGATGCATGAGCACCCTGACCTTGATATTGTGTTAAGCGATATCAATATGCCTGTAATGGATGGGCTTACCCTTCTCACCCACCTTCCTGAAGCTAACCCAACAATCAAGGCTGTGGTCGTATCAGCCTATGGCGACCTGCAGAATATACGCGCAGCCATGAACCGCGGCGCTTTTGATTTTGTAGTAAAGCCTGTTGACTTTGAAGATCTTGAGGTTACCATGGAAAAGACCATACAGCATGTAAGGCAGATACAGGATACTATAAGGGCAATTAAGGAAAATAACATACTGAAGATGTATGTTGATGAAAATGTGCTGAACTTTATGACCAATAAAGAGTTTGAAAGCACATTGCTCAAGAATGAAATGCTTGAAGCCAGTGTGATTTTTATTGACGTATGCGGGTTTACAGCGCTTACAGAGCAAATACAGGCCAATGAGGTTGTGCAGCTGCTCAATAGCCTGTTTGACAAGATTGTGAATGAAATAATCACTCAGGGAGGCCACGTAGATAAGTTTATGGGCGATGCTGTTATGGCCGTTTTCAGGGGCGAATATCACCTTGACCGCGCCATTGATGCCGCACTTGCCATAAGGCAGGCCCTGGCCGATACTGAAGAAATAAAAACCGGTGATAAAACATATAAACCTGCCATCTCGATAGGTATAAATTCCGGTGAGATGCTGTCGGGTAATATTGGCTCTGAATCACTGAAAAGGCTTGACTATACCGTAATAGGTGATGCGGTTAACCTTGCACAGCGACTACAATCTGCCGCAAAACCGGGTCAAATACTTATTACCGAACAGGTTTATCATCTTGCAAAAGAGTCTTTTAACTGCCAGCAGGTGGGTGAGTTTACTTTAAAGAACAAGGCCAACCCGGTAATGACATATGAAGTAATTGACTAATGCTTGGTATGTATAAAAATAGCCCTGAACAAAATTCAGGGCTTTTTTTATTTAGTGCCTTGCCTTGCGGCTTAAGATGCCTCCTGCAGTTTCTTTTATGATGTTAGTGAACATAAATGCTTTGGGGTCTACTTCGTGTACCATGTTTTTAAGCCTTCTCAGCTCCATACGTGTGACTACGGTAAATACGATATCACAATCCTGGCTTATGTCATAACTTTCTTTCATGAATCCGCGCTCCCCTTTATAAACTGTGATTCCGCGGCCCAGCCTCATAACCAAAGCCTCTTTTACTTTCTCACTTTCGCCGGAAATGATTGTTACGCCGGTAAATTCTTCAAGCCCTTCTACCACAAAATTAATTGTACGGGAAGCCGAGTAATACGTAAGTATAGAGTATAGCGCTGTTGGAAGCCCAAGTTCAACAGCCGCCACTAAAAAGATTATGATGTTGATGCCGAGAATAATCTCGCTTACAGTGAAGCTTACGCGTTTTCCGGTGTACAGCGCAAGTATCTCAATACCATCAAGTGCATAGCCGCCCCGCATGGCCAAGCCTATACCTATACCCATACACGCCCCTCCGAAAATAGAAACCAAAAGCTTATCTGATGTAATCTGCGGATAATCAATAAACAGCAGGCATAGCCCCAGCCCTATTATGGCCAGCATTGTACGTATGGCAAATACACGGTGTACCTGAAAAGCCGCCATGATTACGAATGGTATGTTCGCCAGGATGATGACATAAGCAATATTCCAGTGGTAAAGCTCGTGCAGCAGCAACGAGATACCCGTTATACCACCATCAAAAAATTTGTTTGGCACCAGGAAGCCTTTTAATGCGAATCCGCAAAAAGGATGCCTGCAAGTGCATAGAGAATATCAACAAGATTGGTTTTAGAAAAGAAATGTTTCATCAACGGTTTATTTTAGCTTTTAGTTGGTTCAGGTTTTCCTGTTTTTTTGCGTTTCGCAACTGTTGTGAAGTTGCAGTGAAGTAATGATGCTGTTCCAAAAACTGTATCTGTATTTTGTCCCATTCATCGCGATTATTTATAACCTTTGCATGCAGCATTTCCAGATAGAGGCCCTCTCCTGTTTCGAAAAAATCATCCCGGCCCAAATAGTCAAGGTCGGCGTCACATATAATTTGCTCAGCCAATGACGTTGGACTTTGCGGAAGTTTTGTCGCCATGATTATCCGGCATACCTGTTTTACATCTTCATCATTGTAGCCGTATTGCGGAAGGATATCCATCGCTATTTCACAAGACCGCGCCTCATGCCCGGTACGCTGGTAAAGATAGCCTGCATCATGGTAAACGGCTGCAATTAGCAACAAGCCCAGCATCTTTCGGCCAAGCCCTTCTTTCTCTGCTATTTCCTCACACCTGTGGTAAACATCCATAGTGTGCTGCAACGTATGGTATGTGAGATGCTGTGGCAGCTCATCACGCAGTTTTTGCAGTATATAGGCGCATTCCGGTTGCTGTTGCATCAGGGCATTTATTGATGGCTAAATATATAAAATTTAATTTTTAAGCGAAAGCGCATCAAGTCCTGAAATAAAAAAAGCCCTCTCAAAATGAAAGGGCCTGAACTATTGTAATTAACGCTTACGGATTTCCTGAACCGCCGCTTGCACCATATACCTGTCCGGTTGAAAAGCTCGCATCATTCGCGGCAAGCTGTACATATATCGAAGCAAGCTCTACCGGCTGTCCCGGCCTGCCCAGCGGAGTCTGCCCGCCAAACTCTTTCAGCTTGTCTGCCGTCGCCCCGCCGCTTACCTGTAGCGGAGTCCATATTGGTCCCGGCGCCACACCATTTACACGTATACCCTTAGGCCCAAGCTGTTTTGCTAAAGATTTTACATAATTGGTGGTTGCCGCCTTTGTCTGTGCGTAATCATACAGCTCAGCACTTGGGTCATATGCCTGTTCAGATGATGTACCGATGATAGATGAGCCCGGCTTAAGGTATGGCAGCGCCGCCTTAATAATCCAGAAAGGTGCATAGATATTGGTCTTCATAGTGGCATCAAAAGCTTCAGATGTTATATCCATAATAGACTTTTGTGTTTGCTGGCGGGCGGCATTGTTCACAATAATATCAAGCCCACCCAATGCTTTGGCAGCATCATTAACAAGCCTTGTGCAAAAAGCCTCATCACGAAGGTCACCCGGTATGGCAACAGCCTTTCTGCCTTCAGCCCTTATCAGCTTTATAACTTCCTGCGCATCTTCCTCTTCATTAGGGTAATAGTTTATCGCCACATCAGCACCTTCACGTGCATAGGCAATCGCGGCAGCCCTCCCCATCCCTGAATCTCCACCTGTAATAAGTGCCTTACGCCCCTTAAGCCTTCCGCTGCCTTTATAGCTTTTTTCACCATGGTCAGGCCTCGGGTCCATTTTGCTTGCTAATCCCGGCCATTCCTGAAACTGTACTTTAAACGGCGGCCGCGGGTATTTGGTCGTAGGGTCTTCTGGTAATGCCGGTGTGTAGGCATCATCATTGGGTTCAGCTGCAAATGCAGGGCTAATTGCTGCAGTTGCAATAGCTGCACCTATGCCGCCAATAGCAGCACGGCGGCTCATCTTGTTGTTATCTTCCATAATTTCAGATTTTTATAATTTAAAATTACGGTGGCAATCAAAGCACAAGTGGTAAGGTTAGGTTAAATAGTATGCGGCATTTCTTAAAATTATCCCATACGAACATCAAGCGACTTTATTTCGCTTTTGTATTGCTTTGGCAGTATCAGTTCTTTCAGCAGCCAGTCAAGCTTCATTAGCCTGAAAATCTTGTAGACGCAAACAACCGGTGCCAGCAATGACCATCGCCACATACCAAGCATCACCAGCACTTTTTTTGGCGCAACAAGTATTTGGGCCTCAAGTAGCAGGCGGTACCGTATTATTCCGAGATGTTTACGGTATTGCCTGAAGAGGTCGGCGGTAAACTGGCTATACACCATGTTGGCGGCCATCTGCCTTTCACGCATGATTTCAAAACCTTCAAGCGTTTCCGGCAGTCCGCGTATGCCCATCCTGCTGCCTACACGATAAAAAACATCAAATGCCTCACGTTTTTCAGCATCGGTCATCTTTCTTTCCAAAAGTTCATAAGCGCGTATAGAATAATCTATAAGCATGAACAATACATCGCGGTATGCCCTGTCTGGTATTATGGCACCACGCTTAATTTCCACAGCTGAATGTATGCCTTTTATAGTGTCGATTGCTTTCAGGGCTTCACCCTTTTCTGCAAAGACAATTGCCCTTGCATAAGCCACTGTCGAAAAAAGCCTGCCAAGAGGGTCACTTGGTAATTTACCGGTATAATACAGCCAATCCACTTCTTTATTAAGGGCAAACTCGGCAGCGGCACCTGCAAAAACGAACATGATGGTATCACTCTTGCCCCATATCTGGCGCACAATTGAATCTTGTTTTGTGAAGTATTCCATAGTTTGATTTTAATCCCAAAGTGTCCCTACAAGGCCTAGGACAAAGCTCATCCAAAGCCCGATGATAAAGATTATTCCGCCCAGCACCGTTGCAATTGCCTTATGGAAGCCCAACTGCCTGCTGTAAAAATGCAGCAGGTAAAAGATTGTTCCGCCTACTGCACCGCCAAACGGCACGATGATTAGCGGGCGCACCATCCAGTACTTGCCCCATTCAGATTTGGCGTCATGCACACCCGACAAGAATATCCCGATGAGTATCAGGTTAAACGCCGCACCAACCACAATACATTTTAGTAATGATGCAGTGTTGATTTGTTGAAATTTCAGATTTTGTTCCATGATCTATTATTAAATTAAACATTAAAAGTACTTTGCAGTTCAAAGTGTTTGTGCAAAAAAATTTATTTATGTGATTTCACTAAACTCTCAAGCACCTTGAGGTGATGCTCAAATGCTGATTTTCCTTCTTTCGTCATAAAATATTTCGTGTTTGGCTTTTTCCCAATGAACGTCTTTTCTACTCCTATAAATCCTTCCTTTTCTAAAGCTTTGGTATGGCTTGCCAGGTTACCATCGGTTACCTCAAGAAGCTCCTTCAGGGCATTAAAATCGAGCCTGTCATTAACAGCCAGAGCTGACATGATACCGAGCCTTATGCGGCTCTCAAATGCTTTATGAAGATCGTTTACAGATACTTTCACCTTTCGTATTTAAAGTGGATATAAGCGCCGTAAATGATGTGCATAATTCCAAAGCCGATTGCCCAGAAAACGAGCCCGTAATCAATAAAATAGAAGGCGAAAAGGCCAAGTGCTATCTGTATAATCCCCAAGGCCTGAATCTCTTTATATGTATATAAACCCGCATTGTACAAAGAAAGACCATAAAATATCAATGATATGGTTGGCATTGCGGCCAAAAGCCCATGTAACAGCAGGATAAGTATAAACAGCCCTCCGGTTACTAAAGGCACAGCCATGCAAATAATCATTTTTTTCGCAGTCGAATTCCATATGGATGCATTATTTGCTGAAGCCTTTCTCTTCGAAAAAACGACTGCGGTACCAATTGCTGCAATAAGCACACCCAATGCTGTAGATATAATATATAATGTTGTGGTCTCCGAATAAAAATTGATACTTTTCACATCAAGTCCAAAATAAATTATCCCCGCCCCTATCAATGCATAGACGCCGGCTAAAACACCCGACCAGCCCGACAGTGAAAGGAATTTTGATGACCGCTCCATCATATTGCGGATGGCGGCTATATCCTGAATGTAATCCTGCTCTTGTTTCATAAGCGAAAGTACTTTGAAATACAAAGTTTATAATTAATTCCGATTTGACAAATACTTTTAGTAAAGATTTTTGACTTGGCTGTTTTTAACTCACGTTTAAAATTTTTTGTAAGTAAAAGTTGCTATCTTACCGCTGCGAAATACAAACATTGTGAAGAAATTCTATGATATACTAAATCTTCGTGAAGGCGAAGATGACAAACAAAAAACTCTTGAAAGCGTAAAGAAAAGTATTTCTTTTAAAGGTGCCAACCTCTGGATTCTTGCTTGCGCTATCCTGGTTGCATCAGTCGGGCTAAACGTTAACTCTACCGCCGTGATTATTGGCGCCATGCTTATATCGCCCCTCATGGGTCCTATTGTGGGCGCCGGTTTTGCCTTGGGAATATACGACTTTGACCTGCTGAAACGGTCACTGCGCAACTTACTTAACGCTACTGCTGTAAGCCTGGCAGTGTCTGCAATCTATTTTGCTGCAAGCCCTTTTAAAGATGTGCAGAGTGAACTGCTGGCACGTACATCGCCAAACATTTATGACATACTTATTGCTTTTTTTGGAGGTATTGTAGGGGCTATAGCCGTTACAAGAAGTGAGAAGGGCAACCCTATACCGGGTGTTGCCATAGCCACCGCGCTCATGCCGCCGCTGTGTACAGCAGGTTATGGCATTGCTACGGCCCAGTGGACTTATTTTCTCGGGGCTTTTTACCTGTACTGTATTAATTGTGTTTTTATAGGCATCGCGACATTCATCATAATAAAATACCTGCAATACCCTCCGAAAAAACTGGTGAATAAAACCGTTCAGAAACGGGTGCGTACATCAATCACTATCCTTATCATTGCCATGCTGGTACCAAGCGCCTACCTGGCTTACTCATTATACCGCGAACAACAATTTAAAAAGAACAGCGACATTTTTATTGAAAATGAGTTTACAGCAAAGGGCTATATGGTGATATACAAAAAATCAGAATTTACCCGTAAAAAGAAAACACTTGAACTGGCATTCCTGTCAAAATTTTTTACACAGCCGGAGATAAAGCGACTGGACTCTGTGCTTAATACAAACAAATACCTGAAAGGTACCGAACTGATTATACGGCAGGATTCTACCGACAGACTGAATGCGCTTAAAGGTGACATACTAAAACAGGTAAAAAGCACTGAGAATGAGCTTAATGAAAAGGATGTAAAAATCATGCAGCTTGAGCAAAAGCTGGCCGGCAGCCTTAATGATAAAAAACTCCTGAAAGAGGCTAATGCAATTTTCCCGCAGATTACAGCCGTAACGGTATCAAAACAAAACCTGATCAACCAAAAAGACAGTATCATACCTGTAACCGCTGTTTTGTACCGTGCTGCAAGGCCGCTTAGCCCCGAAGATAAAACCAGGCTTAACAAATGGCTAAACCAACGGCTTGACGTAAAGAACGCCCGTGTTTATGAGGTAGAATAATTGTTATACATGCGGAGGCACCGCTGTAACAATATGCTTGCCTGAACGCATTTTAAGCAGGAGATAACCCGCAATACCCGATAATAATGAGGCTACTAAAACTGCAAATTTAGCTTCTGTTTGGTGTGCACTGTCACTAAATGAAAGGAGGGCAATAAAAATTGACATTGTAAAGCCTATACCGCCAAGCAGGCCAAGCCCGAGTACATGCCACCAGTTGGCTTGCAGAGGTAGTTGTGATACCCTGCTTTTTACCGCAATAAATGACATAAGAAATATACCCGCGGGCTTACCCAGGAAAAGGCCTAATACTATACCCAGCCCCATAGTTGTGGCAAGACCTTCAACCATACCTGCTTCAAACGTGATATTGGTATTGGCTATAGCAAAAATAGGCATAATTATAAAGTTTACAGGACGTGTAAGAAAGTGTTCCAGCTTTTCAAGCGGTGAGTCATACTCTTCTTCATTTGTAGGCAGTGTAATTGCTGTAAGTACGCCAGCTATTGTTGCATGTATACCCGAATGGTGTATAAAATACCACATAAAAATTCCCGGTATTATATAGCAAAATATATTTTTAACACCAATCCTATTAAAGATAAGCTGTAGCGCAAAAACAGCACCGGCATAACCAAGATAGCTTAAATGAAGCTCAGAAGAATAAAATATAGCTATTACGAGGATAGCCATAAGGTCATCAACAATTGCAAGCGCTGCCAGAAATATCTTAAGCCCCGGCGGAACTTTATTGCCCAACAGGGAAAGGATGCCCAGCGCAAAAGCAATATCTGTAGCCATAGGTATACCCCACCCCGACCCTGTGGGTGTGCCTGCATTGAACATGGCATAAATACCTGCAGGAACCATAACTCCGCCAATTGCTGCAAGCACCGGCAAAGAAGCCTGGCGCAATGATGACAGCTCTCCCTCTACAATTTCACGCTTAATTTCAAGCCCTACCAGCAGGAAGAAGATAGCCATAAGGCCGTCATTTATCCAGAGTAGAATAGGGTATCGCAGGTGGATGCTTTCACTTTCAAAGCCCAGCTGTGTGTTTAAAAAATTATTAAAATCATCAGCCAGGCCTGTGTTTGCAATAGCTAATGATATTGCCACACAAAATAGCAGCAATATGCCCCCTGCAGATGATGACTGGAAAAAACGCGGGAATATTTTAAGGTTGATCAGTTTTGCCATATCAGCAAAAATAAGGCTTTTAAACTTTCAGGGCAATACTTTGTATGTATGTTGTGATTTGCTGTACATCCATAATTCTGTCGGCAGCCCCACCATCAATGGCGCTTTGGGGCATAAAGGGCATTTCTGCCGTGGCCGGGTCCTGCACAATTGCTATACCTCCATGGCTTTTAACAGCTTTGAGTCCGCGGGTACCGTCAGCATTGGCGCCTGATAGCAGTATGGCTACCAGTGTCTTGCCGAAAACCTCTGCAGCCGACTCAAAGGCTACATCAATACTGGGGCGGCTGTAGTGTATTTTTTCACTGATATCGAGCGCAAAAGTGCAGTCTTTCTCAAACAGCAGGTGATAATCTGCCGGGGCTATGTATATACTTCCCGGTATCAAAGCCGTTTTATCTTCAACCGGCTTTACGGGTAAGGCTGTCTTTAAAGCAATCAGTTCTTCCAGTGTATTATCCTCACTGCTTTTGCGGTGCAATACAAGTATAAGGGCAAATGGCTTTATATCGATAAGCTTTGGTATTACCTGCAGCAAAACCTCAAGGCTGCCCGCAGAGCCGCCTATTATCATCACCTTACAATCTTTTCTTACTGCATTTTCTTCCATATTTTCTCGCGGTTGTATTGCTGGTAGCGCCCTTGTACGGCCGAAAACTTCATAGTCTCTTTTGTGCCAAGGGCAATGTAACCCAATGGCGACAGGCTTTCATCAAACAACTGAAGTACCCGTTCCTGTAAAAGCTTATCAAAATAGATAAGCACATTACGGCACAGTATGAGGTCAAATTCATTAAAAGAGCGGTCTGATACCAGATTGTGCTGTGAAAAAACCATTTTGGCAATAAGCTCATCAGGAAATTTGGCATAGCCGTAGTTAGCCGTATAATAATCTGAAAAATCCTGCTTACCGCCCGATGCCATATAATTCTCGCTGTACTGCTTCATCATCCTTAGCGGGAAAACACCTTTACGCGCTGTATCAAGCACCTGTGCGCTAAGGTCTGTGGCGTAAAGCAGCGACTTGTGCAGCAGGTTGGCTTCTTTAAGCAGTATTGCCATAGAATAAACCTCCTCACCTGTTGAGCAGCCGGCATGCCATATACGTATGAAAGGTTTGGTGCCCAGCTCGGGCAGCACAACATTGCGCAGCGTACGGTAAAACTGGGGGTCACGAAACATTTCAGTTACATTTACCGTAATTTCTTCCACCACGCGCTTTACATACTCTTCGTCAGTTTTTAAACGCAACAGGAACTGGGAGAAATGGCTATAGCCGTCTAGGTCATAAATACGGTCAAGCCTGCGCTTGAGCGAGGCTTTAGAGTATCCGCCAAAGTCGTAACCATAGTCCTCATATACCTCATTTACAAACATCTCCATCTGGTGGTCACTCAGCATAATCTTACAGCGTATTAATCAGTTCAAGCAATTTATCTACGTCTACAGGCTTAGATATATAGCCATCGGCACCTGCGGCAAGGCATTTTTCGCGGTCGCCCACCATTGCCTGGGCCGTTACAGAAATTACCGGTGTAGACCTGCGTTTTGATATGCCTTTAATAATCGGTATGGCTTCATATCCGTCCATTTCAGGCATCATCATGTCTATCAGCACCGCATCAACATACTCGTCTGTTTTAAGCAATTCTATGGCTTCCCTGGCGTCTGTACGCGACAGGCATTCAAAACCGCGCGCTTTTAAAACTGCTGTCAGGGCAAATATGTTACGCGGGTCGTCATCAATAATCAGTATCTTTTTATTTTCCATAGTTTTATTGCTTGTCATAAAGCCATACGCGCAGCAGCGACATAAGCTGGTCAACATCTACAGGTTTAGTGATATAGTCGCTCGCACCGGCATTAATGCATTTCTCGCGGTCCCCGGTCATAGCTTTGGCAGTAACTGCAATTACAGGCAGATTGCGGAATTTGGAGTCCTTACGTATACGTGTGGCTGTTTCGTAACCATCCATATTAGGCATCATCATATCCAGCAGCACAACATCAGTTTCAGGATGTTCCTTAAGCATTTTTAATGCTTCTTCTCCGTCAATAGCTGTTATCACCTTCATATTGGCAATTTCAAGCGCTTTGGTAAGCGAGAATATATTCCTCACATCATCATCTACAATAAGCACTGTTTTCTCGTTCAGCACATTGGTCATCTGGCTGGTACGCTTGCTGGCGCCTTTGCCATTCTTCTTTTCTTCTTCAACAAGGTGAAGGAATAGTGACACCTCATCAAGCATGCGCTGGTATGAGTGGGCTGTTTTCACAACTATCGAATCTGCATACTTCTTAATCTTTAGCTCCTCTTTCATTGAGAGGCTTTTTCCTGTGAAGACAATAACCGGAACCTTCTCAAGGTTAGGGTCTTTCTTCACGTTCTCCATTATTTCATAGGCCTGCTTATCAGGTATGCCCATGTCCAGTATTACGCAGTCAATCTCTGATTTCTTCAACGCATCAACCCCTTCCTCTATCTCACTCTTGATTTCTGAATTGATATTATTACTCTCAAGGAAATACGCCAGCGCTTTCGCATGCTTAGGATTATCTTCAAAAATGAGCACTTTCTGAGATTCTTTGTTGATGATATGCTCGATCCGTGTGAATATCTCAGGCATCATTTCATACGCCACGGGCTTATCAAGGAAGTTTATAGCACCTTTTAGCAAGCTTTCGCGCTTCACATTGTGAGATGACATCATGTGCACCGGTATATGCCTGGTTGCAATGTTTCCTTTCAGGTCTTCCATAACTTCCCAGCCGCTCTTCATAGGCAGCTGCACATCAAGCAGTACACCCACAGGTTTATACGCTTCTGCAAGGTTCAGTGCGTAATCTCCCCTAACGGTCACTACGCCTTTGTAGCCACGTTTCCGGGTAAAGTCAAGCAATGATTTGGCAAAGTTCACATCATCCTCAACAATAAGTATGGTCTTATCACCTGCGTTTATCTCATTACGGTCGTCAGGCACATCTTCAGGAATTGAAGGGCTCAGGTATTTGTTTTTCACCTCTTCAGGCTGCTTTTCTTCAGCTTTCGGAAGCACTGTTTCTTCCTGGATATTTTCTGCAGGCATGCCTATATTCGAAGCAATTACCGGGATGGTTAGCGTAAACTCACTGCCCTCGCCCGGGTTGCTGTACAACTTAATGTCGCCTTTAAGCAGCTTGGCGAGCTCTCGGCTTATAGACAGCCCAAGGCCTGTACCGCCGTACTTGCGCTTGGTAGAACCATCTGCCTGCTGGAAGGCTTCAAAAATGAGCGGCTGCTTTTCGCGCGGTATGCCAATACCTGTGTCACGCACGGCGAATGAAACCATCTTATCATTTGATGAACTCTTTTTCACCTCAAGCGTTACCGAACCTTCTGCCGTAAACTTGATGGCATTACTCACCAGGTTTTTCAGAATCTGCTCCAGGCGCATCTTATCGGTTTTTATCACCATAGGTGCATTGTCGGCAATAATGTTGAAGGTTATGCCTTTTTCTTTGGCCACCTGCGTAAACAGGTTCTTCATGCCTTCGGTAACGTCGTTAACTGAAACCTCTGTCAGATCAAGGTCCATTTTGCCGGCTTCGATTTTAGACAGGTCAAGTATCTCGTCTATCAGCCCTAATAGTCCGTTGCCAGAGCTCTGTATTACTTTAGCAAATTCCACCTGCTCGGGCGTCATATTATCCTCATTATTTTCAGACAACAACCTGCTCAATAGTAATATAGAGTTTAACGGAGTGCGCAGCTCGTGAGACATGTTGGCGAGGAACTCAGATTTATAACGCGTAGAAATCTCCAGGTCTTCACTCTTTTTCTGTATTTCAAGGTTTTTCTCTTCAAGAAGCACGCTGCGCTCGGCCAGCTCTTCATTAGTTTGCTGCAGCTCTTCCTGCTGTACACGCAGCTCTTCTTCACTCGCCTGGAGTTTTTCGGCCTGGGTTTCCAGTTCAGCATTCATGCTTTCAAGCTCACTATGCTGTACACGCAGCTCTTCGCTTTGTGCCTGTGTTTCTTCAAGCAGTTCCTGAACACGTTTACGGCTTTGGGCGGCAGCTATAGCAATACCTATATTATTAGATGCCTGGCGTAGGAATTCTTTCTGAAGTTCAGTGTATGGTGTTAACGACCCCAGTTCTGCCACACCAGTAACCCTGTCAGTAAACAGCGGTACAGCAATAATATGCTTAGGTACAATTTCGCCCAGCGCATATGAAATCTTAATTTCAGTTTCATTACCAGCATTAAGTTCAGTAATCTTACCTGATGCCGCTGCCTGACCCGGAAGGCCTTCGCCATCGCGCATTTGCGCCCGCCCTCTTTCTATGGCATAGCTGTAGCCTGCTTCAGCCACCAGGCCATTGCCTTCTTTAAGGTAAAGAACACCGGCGCTGCTGCCTGTATATTCGGCGATATGTTCAATAATGTCCCCCGTAAGCTCTTCAATAGATTTTTCACCCAGCATAACGGTATTAAGCTCTGCAATACCTGTCTGGAGCCACTCTTTTTCACTCAGGGTTTTAAATGAACTGTCAAGCGCACCGGCCATATTATTAAGTGAGACTGCCACTTCGCCCAGTGCATCGCTCTCAGTATCATCAACCCTTATGTCATAATCACCATTTGAAATCTGTGCTGCAATTTTGCTTATGGCATCAATACGCTTGCGGGTGTCTTCTTCACTTTTCTGTAACTGAAGGTGCAGCTTAAGCCGCTCATTATAATCTTTAAGGATTCGCAAAAAGAATATTATACTTATTATGATGGCAATTATAGCCGCTATGATAATAAGCATAGTACTGTAGTTGCCGTATTTGGCAGATTCTGATGTACGCTCCTGCAAAAGTTTCTGTTCCTGTTCTTCCAGCGTTTGCTTAGCATTGCGTACCTCATCAAGCAGCATAGTGCCACGCGCAATTGAATCAGCGTGTGGTGCAATACCCATTTGCTTTGCCGCCACACGCCTGCTTACATAATTATAGAATTCCTGTTTAGCACGTTTCAGCTCCCTCACATTTTGCTGCTGGGTTGGGTTATCTTCTGTAAGGCTTGCCACCTGGTCATAATAATAATTTGCCCGTGCCATACCGGTTTTGTACTGGTCTACATGCATTTGCTGGCCTGTAAGCAGGTAACCCCTTACGGCAGTCTGCGTGTCAAGCATAGCACTGTTGCCCATATTAAGCGCATAAATAACATCATTGGTATGGCCTACCATGTCATTGCTGTTGAGTAAAGCGCGTATGCTTAAGAATGATGCCGCAGAGCTTATAATCAATATAATTACTGATGCACTAGTGCTTAATAAAAGATTCTTCTTAAAATGGCTGTTCATTATATAGTAGGTTTGCTTATTGGTTTACCGGCAAAATCATTTTAAATGTTGAGCCTGCACCCGGCTCACTCATGGCCGTGATAAGGCCGCTGTGCTTTTCAATTATCTTTTTTGCTATGGCAAGGCCTATGCCCGTGCCTTCATACATATTCCTGTCATTTAGGCTCTGGAAGATAACGAATATCTTGTCAAGATACTTTTCGTCAAACCCGATGCCGTTATCTTTTACGGTGATACGGCAGTATTTTCCAGATGCATGCGCGGGGCTTTCAAAATCTTTTTCAGCTACAAGCTCACCTGTTATTTCAATTTCAGGCGGTATGCCGTCTCTTGAAAATTTAAGCGAGTTGCTTATAAGGTTCTGGAATATCTGGCGCAGCTGTGTTGGCACGCAATTTATTATAGGCATGGGCCCAACATTTATCTTTGCAGCCTTGTCTTCAACTATAAAATCAAAGTCGCTTATAACCTCGTTAATAATTTCATTAATGTTGGCAGCCTCATATACCGCGTTGCCCGACAGGCGGGAATAATCAAGCAGGTCACTTATCAGCTGGCTCATACGTTCGGCAGCCCGTACGGTACGGTTGGCATAGTCTTCCGCTGACGGGTTGTCTTTCAAAAAACGGTCTATAAGAATCCGCACAAACATCTGTATTTTGCGTATTGGCTCTTTAAGGTCATGGCTTACCACCCATGTAAACTGCTGCAGCTCATGGTTGCGGAACTCAAGCTCTTCATTTTTCTTTACGAGTTCCTGTGTACGCTCGTGTACTTTTTGCTCAAGGTTTTGCTGGGCTTCTTTCCTTATCTCAATTTCTTTAGACAGCAGGTCGCGCATGTCTTTCAATTCACGTTGCTGCTCATACAGCTTCATGAATGTTTTTACCTTAAGTATAAGCAAATCGGGGTCTACCGGTTTTGTAATGTAATCTACCCCGCCGCTTTCATAGCCTTTTGATATGAACCGCTTTTGCTTGTTTACCGCCGAAAGGAAGATTACAGGTATATCTTTGGTACGGCTGCTGCCTGCAAGTGTTTCGGCTACTTCAAAGCCATCCATACCCGGCATCTGCACATCCAGTATAATTAAGGAGTAATTGCGCTTCAGTATTTTCTTCAGGGCTTCCTCACCGCTTTCAGCAGTATCAGCTTCGAGGTTATGAAGTTCGAGCGTTTTTTTCAATGCAATAACATTGGCAGCGATATCATCAACAATCAATATCATGCCTTACATGTTTTTCTATCCTTGTCGGCAATTGATCCACAAATTTCCGGGCAGGATAAATTTTGAACGAAAAAAATTTTACCGGCCGCTTCTACCGGATCAAATATGCTACACATGTAAGGTTAATTTTACAGTTTGTGACTTTTCCCAAAAGTATAAAAAAGGTTGTTAAAGAAGTGTTAAGTGTTGGTCTCACTATTACCTGAGAGAAAAGTATTGATTTGAATTTGAAAGCTTAGTAACAATATTCACATTAATTTATGCTTTTGTAAGGATTTTGTTATTAATGACTGAAGTTTTAATGATATACCTTTAATTTTTGAAATAAGGGTTGATACAGGTTATCAAAGTGCTTTATAATCTGTTTAATATCAACCCATTAAAACAAAACCTGAAAAACTTTAGCTATGCAAAAAACTACATTACCGAAAAATGTGCTGTATGTCATGCTGCTTATTACCCTTGTATTTTCATATACAGGTAATGCGCAATTTTATGTACATGATTTTGGGACAAACCCAATAAACACGCACCCTTACACCGATGCCCCGGGTACGCTTAACAGCCAGCTTTCAGGCTCATCCTGGACCAATAGCGCCGGCAGCTGGACAAGCGTATCGGGATCGTCCGGTACGGCGCTTTCACTTTCAAACAGCGGAGGCACCGCGTCAATGACGCTGAACTTTACTGTTGGCCCCGGCCATACGCTTGATGTATCTTCATTCAGCTTCTGGATTATAGGCAGCCCGACGGGTGCCCAAAACTGGAGCATGGCTATCAACAATATAAATGTTGGCAGCGGGGCTATAACAACTACCGGCACCAACACAGGTACAGTAGCCGTTACAAACCCTGTAAACGGGCTTACAGGTAATGTAACTGTAGTGCTTACGCTTACCGGAGCTACAGGCACCGGAGCTGTAAGCATTGATGATTTTACCCTTAACGGAGCTGTAAATACTACTTGTACGGCACCACCGATTACAAATATGGAACCTGTTTCAGGTCCGCCAAACACGCTTGTAACAATTACAGGAAGTGGCTTTTTGGCCGGTGCAGGTACAAGCCAGGTATTATTTAACGGAGTTGATGCACCCGGATTTACTGTAGTATCTGATACAAGTATTAAAGCGGTATTGCCTCAAAACGCTACTACCGGTACTGTTACAGTCACTACAAACGGCTGTACTGCCAACGCCGGAACTTTTACAGTTATTACTTCAAACTGCCCTGCCATACCAGGTACAGAAATCTTTATTTCTGAAGTTTACGACCAAAAAACCGGTACAGGCGGCATGATTGAACTTTATAATCCTACAAATGCTGCAATTGACTTATCAGGTTATACTTTACAGCGATATGGCGACCTTACTTCAACCACGCCAACTGCAGGATATAGTATTGCACTTACCGGAACCATCGGCCCGGAAGATACTTTCCTGTTCTCTGCCAATACGCCAAACAATGCAATCTGCAACAGCCCTGTAGCCACAATCGGCTTTCCTAACGGCTTTAATGACAGTGATAAAATTGAGCTTTTAAAAAATGGTAACAGTATAGATATGGTGCATACTCCCGGGCAGGTGGGCTTTACCATGATACGCAAGCCTGAAGTTGCAGGGCCATCGGCTATATTTGATGCCGCAGAATATAATATATTGCTGCATGATGATACTGTGCCAAATACATACTGCAGTAGCCTTGGCAGCCATACCAGCACCGGGGTAGACCGTAATTTCTCTGCACAGCCGCTTGCACAAAGTATATGTGAAGGTGAAGATACTACATTTACTGCCGAAGTAAACCTGCCTGCAGGCTTCAACTACCAATGGAAAGTGCTTAACTCAGCAGGAAACTGGGTTAATGTTGTTAATGATGATAACTACTCTGGCGCTACTTCGCAAACGCTTAATATAATTGATGCCCCGCTTAGCTTCCTTACCAATCAATACTACTGCGAAGCAACTTCAGCAGGGTGTACACTGGTAAGCAATGCTGTACAGCTTACGGTATCACCGCTGCCGGTTGTTGTAATCAATAAAACTGATGCTACCTGCCTTTTCCCTACAGGAAGTATAAGCATTACACCATCGGTTGGTACAAACCTTCAATACAGCCTTAACGGTACAGATTTCCAGACAGAAACAACTTTCAATAACCTTTTGCCCGGCAACTATACCCTTACCATTATGTCGGCCGCAATGTGTATTTCAGTAGTACCGTTTACAATAGACTCACCTATAGATTTACCTGCCGTAGCAACTGTAACTGTAACACAGCCTACATGCAACCAAACTACCGGGTCTATTTTAATTACGGGCCCTCTTGACCTTGGTCTTTCTTACAGTATAAACGGTACAACGTACCAAAGCGAGCCATTGTTTGAAAATCTTGCGCCGGGCACTTACCAGGTTAGGGTACAAACATTGCTTGGATGTATATCTACAACAACAAATATTATAATAAACCCGGTAACGCCAACACCTGCAGTTGCAACTGCAACAGCAACACCGGCAAGCTGTACATCAGCAACAGGGAGCATTACGGTAACAGCGCCAACAGGTTCGGGCATCACTTATAGCATTGACGGTACCAACTACCAAAGCAGTACAACGTTTGATAACCTTGCGCCGGGCAGTTATAATATAAGTGTTATTGACAACGGCAGCTGCCCTTCAACAACCACTACACCAATAGTGATAGATCCTGTAACACCAACACCTACTGAAGCCACTTATACTGTAGACCAGCCTGTTTGTACGGTTGCAAATGTAGTGCCTACAGGTACAATAACAGTTACAGCGCCATTAGGAAGCAGCTATACGTATAGTATAAATGGTACGGATTACCAGGCAAGCCCGGTATTTAGTACAGTAGCTGTAGGCAGCTACACAATATATGTTATTGATAACGGAAGCTGCCCATCTCAAACTACAACACAGGCAACTATTGTGGCGCCACCTGTTGCTCCGGCACAGGCAGTTGCTACAGTAACGCAGACTACCTGTACAACACCAACAGGAACAATTACTGTAGATTCTCCGCTTAGTGGTACATTAATGTACAGTATTGACAGCACAACATGGCAGTCAAGCCCTGTATTCGCAAACGTTGCACCGGGTAGTTATACAGTATATGTACGCGAAGGTATGAATGGTTGCCCGTCTATATCGCCTGCACTGGCTGTTATTGACCCTATTACAGCTACTCCTGCAGTGGCAGCTTACACTGTTACACAGCCAACATGTGCAGTAACAACTGGTACTATTGAAGTAACAGGCCCGCTGGGTGCAAACGTAACTTACAGTATAGATGGCACAAACTTCCAGTCATCTACAACCTTTGCAGGGCTTACACCGGGCAACTACACCATCAGCGTAATTGACGGTAACAGCTGTGCATCAGTAACACCAACAGGTTCTGTGGTGATAAACAACGTAACTCCTACTCCTGCAGTGCCTGTAGCCAGCGTAACGCAGCAGCCTACATGTAATGTTGGCCCCGGCATACCATCAGGTACTATTACAATTACATCTCCTACAGGCGCTAACATAACTTACAGTGTTGATGGTGTTAACTACCAAAGCAACCCTCAGTTTGCAGGCCTTACACCTGGTAATTATACTGTTTATGCAATTGATAACGGCAGCTGCCCTTCACAAACATCGGCGCCGCTTACTATCAACCCTATACCAACATCTGCACCTGTTGCTACCTATACTTTCACGCAACCAGACTGTGCAACCGGCGTAGGTACTGTAACAATTTCAGCGCCAACAGGTACAAACTATACTTATAGCCTTGATGGTACAAACTTCCAGAGCAGTACATCATTCACAAACGTGGCGCCGGGTTCGTACAGCATTACTGTAAATGATGCTAATGGCAATTGCCCTTCAACAACGGGAACATTTACCCTGAATCCAACATCCGGTACTATCGGTGCGATAACATACTCTTCTCTTGACCCAACTTGTACTTCAGGTGGAAGCATTACAATCACGGGGCCTGTAGGAACGGACATTACCTACACACTTAACGGCGGTACACCACAAACAGGCACAACCTTTACGGGACTGGCTGATGGCAACTACACAATAGTAGCACAAAACAGCACGGGCTGTTCAACAATATCTTCTGTAATAACGCTTCTTCCTGCGCCTGCCGGGCCATCTGTACCTGTAGTATCTGTAGTGCAGCCAACCTGTGCTTTAGGTACTGGTACTATAGAAGTAACCAACCCTGAGGCGGGTGTAACGTACAGCATTGATGGTGCCACATTCCAAACCGGAGCTGTATTTACCAATGTGCCTGTTGGAACATATATTGTAACAGCTCAAAACACTAATGGTTGTACTACTGATGCAACTGCTGTAACGCTTGAAATTACCGGTGCTGCCCAGCCTCAGATTACTGCAATGCAAGGCTGTACTGATGTGGCTTTAGGAAAAAGGTACATGATTAGCACTGAAGTTGTAAATAACTCTTTTGATGCTGCTACGGCGACATACGAGTGGAAGGATGCATCAGGCACTGTAATTGGCAACGAGGATGAATTCAATGTATCTGAATATCTTAATAATATGGGTATGGCACAATTCCCGTTGCAGCTGACACTTACCATTACTACACCTGGCGGCTGTACAGTAACAACTCCGTTTACAGTTGACGATACGCTTTGCGGTATCCCTAAAGGTATCTCCCCTAACAATGATGGCAAGAATGATAACTTCAACCTTATTGGTATGTCAGTTACTAAAGTATCCATCTTCAACCGTTACGGTCAGGAAGTTTATGCCCGCGGCGGCGACTATACCAACCAGTGGTTTGGCCAGGGCGATAATGGTGATGAGCTCCCTTCCGGAACTTACTACTATGCAATTGAAACTCCTTCTAAAACGCACACAGGATGGGTTTATGTAAACCGTGAGGAAAATTAAACCTGATTTCATATTTGATTGGAAAGGCCGCTGCACAGCGGCCTTTTTTTATATAAGATTATTCTGTAACTTGACATGCTGAAACAACACACAGATAATCATGTCAAACATCAATATTATAATTGAAGAACGTCCAAGCGACATCGGAAACTTCTTAGTGGGCAGGCTGCTGCCTTTCCGGCAGAAGCGTATGGTAGGCCCATTTATATTCATAGACCACATGGGGCCTGCTTTGCTGCATGATAATGAAATGCTGAATATAGGCCCGCATCCGCACATTGGCCTCTCTACCCTAACCTACCTGTTTGAAGGTGCTATTTTGCACCGTGACAGCCTTGGCAGCGAACTTGAAATTGAACCCGGCGCCGTAAACTGGATGACTGCCGGTAAAGGCATTGTGCATAGCGAGCGCAGCCCCGAGCGTGTTCGGCATGTTGACACTATGATGCATGGCCTGCAGATATGGGTTGCCCTGCCAAAGCACCTTGAACAGATGGAACCCTCGTTCACTCACGTAGAAGCTAAAGACCTTCCGGAATGGGTTGAGAATACTGTAAAATTTAAGCTTGTTGCCGGTGAGGCTTTCGGGCGGAAATCTCCAGTGCCGGTGCATAGCCCGCTGTATCTTATTGAACTAAAAAGCACTGCAAAAGCCAATGTTAACCCGTCAGGCGCGTTGTATGGTGAAAGTGGTATTTACATATTAGAAGGAAGCATTGAAAACGACGGTAACACATTCGGCCCAAAACAACTGCTTGTAGCGAAGGACTCATCGCTCTGCAATTTTACAATGGGCGAGAATACAACAATATATATTTTCGGGGGTGAAGCGTTCCCTGAAGAACGCCATATTTACTGGAATTTTGTAGCGACATCACACGAACTTATTGAAGATGCAAAACAACGCTGGCGCAATAAGGAATTCCCGCCGATGCATAATGAAACAGGCTATATACCACTGCCTGAAGACAATCCTGAATTTAAACCTAAACAATAAACACAATGGAAATTCAACACTCTGACGATGGAAAACGCGGCTCATGGAAAGCCGTTGAAGGCGCTACTGAAGCCGGGCTTATGGACTATGTTTGGGCCGGTGAAGATAAGTTTATCATTGAACATACGCATGGCAATCCTGAATTTAAAGGCGTTGGTATGAAACTGCTGGAAAAGGCAGTAGCCTTTGCACGTGAAAAGAACATTAAGATTATACCGCTTTGCCCGTTTGCAAAGAAGATGTTTGAGCGCCACGAAGATATTAGAGATGTACTTGCATAAAAAAGCGCGGTTTGAAACCGCGCTTTTTTATTAAGCTCTCAGCTTATAGTCCCTTAGCTTTTTAAAGATTCCATATCTATTACAAAACGATATTTCACATCGCTCTTTTCCATACGGTCATACGCCTCGTTTATGTACTGCATGTCAATCACTTCAACTTCAGATGTGATGTTGTTTTCGGCGCAATAATCAAGCATTTCCTGAGTTTCGGCAATACCGCCAATCAGGCTGCCCATAATTTTTTTACGCTTCATGATCAGGCTGAATGCGGGTACTTTTGAGGGGTCGGTAGGGATACCCACAACCACCATTGTTCCGTTTTTGGCAAGAAGGTCGAGGTAGGGAGCGTATTCATGTGGTGCCGATACCGTATTAATAATAACGTCGAAAGTATTCGCGCTTGCCTTCATCTGCGCTTTATCTGATGTCAGTACAAAATTGTGCGCACCCAGTTTTTTGGCGTCTGCTTCTTTTGAGGGTGATGAGCTAAGCATGGTAACTTCAGCACCGAAAGCGGCTGCAAACTTAACGGCCATATGCCCCAGCCCTCCAAGGCCAAGCACACCAACTTTGTGACCTTTACCTACACCCAGGTAACGCAGCGGTGAATAGGTAGTGATACCTGCACACAGCAATGGCGCTACACCCTTCAGGTCAAGCTTATCGCTTACATGTAGCACATAATTTTCATCAACGGTGATAGTTGTTGAGTAACCTCCGTAAGTTGGGATGTTTGTGCCGCGCTCATAACTGTTATAGGTGGCCGTCATACCTTCATCACAATACTGCTCCTCACCTTCCCTGCAGCTTTGGCATTTACGGCACGAATCTACAAAACACCCAACGCCTGCAAGTTCACCTTCCTTAAATTTGGTTACATCAGAACCTACTTTGGTAATTCGCCCTACAATTTCATGCCCGGGAACAAGCGGGTATATTGCCGGCCCCCAGTCGCCTTTCGCGGTATGTATATCGCTGTGGCAAACACCACTGAAAAGAATATCTATCTGTACCTGGTTAGCGCCAACCTCTTTTCGGTCGAACTCAAAAGGCTTCAGCGGGGTTTCCGCATCGTATGCTGCAAATGCTTTTACTTGTGTCATTTCTCTATTTTTAAATTGATGCTTAAAAGTAGTAAATACTTTACACAACCAATGATTAACGGACGTTAATTAATCATCACAAAAACCTGTAGCCCATTCCAAATGTCCAGATTTGCTTATTATTATTGTCATAGCCGTAGTAAGGGGTTATCAGCATCCATTTACGGTATTCTATTATTGGTGAAACTGCCAGCCTGGGTACAGCTTTATCATCCATAATAAACAATGACGGAAACGCCCCTACCCCAACCTTTAAATTCTTCCTGAATTTATACTTCAGGCTTGGACCGCCAACGTTTATTCCCATAGCTTTGTTTCCGTAAGAAACGCCGAGCATACCGTCAAACCCTGCTTCAAATTTGTCTTTGATGGTTGCAGAAGCTGGTACCTCGGGCTGTTGCTGAGCGGCAATAGCCAGGCTGCACAGTATTGAAAATACAGTGCAAAAGTGTTTTAATATGTTCATTAGCTTAAGGTTTAAGTATGAGTAGCGATGGTGTATTGTTTAGCCATGTACTGCGTGATTCCACAAGCTTTTTCCAGCTGTCAACGCTTATTACCATAAGGTCCTGTTCCTGCAAAAACTCTTTTTCGAGCTTGCGCTCGTTGAGCAGCCGTATGTGGTTTGGCACCGTTTGCTCTATACTGCGGATGGTTTCCTTGATATCGGTGTTATTTTTGATGTTACCGGCAGCATCAAGCACGGTTACCTGCGAGCCTGCATTGCTTATAAGCTTTTGGGCGAAATCTATCAAGAAAGCATCGTTTTCATCAAAAATCGTTACGAAGACCCGGTCGGTTGATTGAAACTCCTTATCAACCAATATACCTACAGGAGCAGTTGTTTTGCCCAAAATGTGCTGTGTACGCTCATCAAACGGTGAGTTTTCAAAGAGCTTTTCTTTACCTGTAAAAGTATTGATAAGGTTTTCAGGATTGATGATACGTGTTGTGAACCCAAGTATTTTGCCAAGCAATGTCCCTTCAAAAATTGACTGCCCTATATCAATCAGCACCAGGTCAAACTCTCCTTTGTTAGCCACAGTAGCAATATCGCTATCCATTTCAGTGCTTGCCTTAAATAGCGTTGTTACCTTTTGGTTCAGGCTTTCCGCTTCAGCCAGTACAGGCTTAAAACTTTCCTGTTCGTATTCTTCAAGGTTAAATGTATGTATCTCATTACTTGGCATGATATGCATTGCCGTAACCATTGCATTGCCATTCATCCTCCTCACAAAGCTGTTAGCAAGCTTTACAAGGGTTTTGCCTCCCTCAGGACTGTCAAATGACACAAGTACCTTAAACTTACTCGCCTGCCTTATCTCCTGCGGTATATAATTCTTTCTGCGGTTATAGATGTAGCCAATCAGATCGAGCGCAGGGCCTGTCATAAACGTAGTTGCCAGTGCCATGATAACCATCATCGAGAAAATTTCTGTTGACAGCACGCCAAGATCGTAACCAATATTCAGCACTATGAGCTCCATAAGGCCACGGGTATTCATAAGGGCACCTATGGTTAAGCTGTCACGCCAGTTCTGCCCCAGAAATTTAGCGGTAAGCGCACTGCCGACAAATTTACCTACCACGGCAACAAGTATAATCAGGCCGCAAACATTCCATAGGGAGGGGTCATCAAGAAGGCCGATTTGCGTGCGGAGACCTGTGAAAACAAAGAATAGCGGCAACAGCATCACCTGTGATACATCTTCTACCTTTTCTATAAAAATGCTCCTGAAACGCATACTCTCCGGCATAATAGCGCCTGCCATGAACGCACCGAAAAGTGCATGGATACCAATGATTTCGGTTGCATATGCAGAAAGCAGAAGCGTGAGGAAAAATATAGCAACAACAGGCCTCGAGACCGTTTCTTTGTTAGCATAAAGGTCACCTATACGTTTTAAAAACGGCCTTACCATGTACATCATTACACCAACGTATATTATTGAAAGGCCTATAACATATAGCGAACTTGTAAATGAACCTGCTTTTACAATGGCAATAACCGCAGCAAGTATGCACCATGCCGTGACATCATCGGCAGCCGCGCAGGTTATGACCATAGCGCCAATCCGGGTGCGGTGCAGCCCGCGCTCCTGTACAATACGTGCCAGAACAGGAAAAGCTGTAATACTCATGGCAATACCCATAAACAATGCAAACGACATAAACTCAACACCTGCCGGTGCAAATTCGGTATACACGTAATAGGACAGGCCAATGCCAAGCGTAAAGGGTATGATAATGCTTGCATGACTGATGACCACGGCATCTTTCGCCTTGTTCTGCAACGCTTTCAGGTCGAGCTCCATACCCACAACATACATGAATAATATAAGCCCGATCTGGCTCAGGAATTGCAAATTTGGCAATGATGCTGCAGGGAACAGCAGTGCAGAATATTCAGGAAAGAATGTGCCTACCAGGGAAGGGCCAAGCACAATACCGGCAATCATTTCTCCAATTACCGTTGGCTGCCCTATTTTACGGCAAATCCATCCAAAAATACGGGCTACCAGTATAATGGTTACAATTTGTACCAGCAATATTGCAAGCGGGTGAGTAAGGTTATGATGCAGTGAGTCTATAAACTCTGCCCACTGGCCTTTGCCTGTTGCAGCGGCTGCGGTAATTTCCCGGCCATTTTCAAGCAATACGCCCTGTTTTAATGTCCAGTATATTATGGCTGAAAATATAGCGACGACAGCAACATAAAAAATGCTTCCCTTAAAATTCTTCATAGTTGTGTAAATTCTGCTGCAATATTAAATAGAATTTAACATTAACCTGTAAGTGAAATACTACTATGTTAAGGTTTTGTAACGAACACGTTTAATTATGTAATGAAATCACTTCCGTACTTTTTCGCCAAAAGCCGAGCGGTAAATTTCACTTAACGGAAATGCATAAGGTGAACCATCAGGCTGGTTAATGTTTGCCCTTATTTCTTCATGGGTATAATAGGCTACATTGCGTAAAGCAATTGCAGTTTTTTTGTTGATGCGGGTAAAATCATCGTCAGGCAACATATCCAACAGTTTTTCAAATGATGCATTTTTTACTGTAATTCTGCTGCCATCGTTCATTATAATAATTTTATCGCGGCTGTCAATTTCAGATGTAAGGATGCAGAATATCTTATCAGGGTCAAGCAGCGCTTTTCCTTTATCAGTATTCAGCTGTATTTGCTTTGGCTTCACGCGTTTCTGCCCGCCCAGGAACTTTTGCACCTTTTCAATCGCTTGTTGTAACCTTTCAGCCTTTACCGGCTTTACAAGATAATCAACAGCGTTTTTTTCAAAGGCATCAAGCGCAAATTCTTTATAGGCCGTGGTAAAAATTACTGCCTTTCCCCTGAGCGCTTCAGCTACCTGCAAGCCGTTTACACCCGGCATTTCAATATCAGTAATCAGCAGGTCAAATTCCATATCCTGCCACTCATCCAGCAGCAATTGCGGATTGTTGTAAGCCTTAACAACTTCAAGTTGCGGCTGCTGCTCGCATATCATTTTAAGGAATGTAAGCCCAGGCAGCTCATCATCAAGCAGTAAGCATTTTATTTTTGTGTTCAAGCAGGTCAATTTTTAATTTGGCAACATAAATGTCTTCTTCGCTGTAGCGTTCCAGCCTGAAGGCAGATCCATAAATTATGCGCAGGCGCTGTTCCAGCGTTACAGTTCCTATACCGCCATGTTCTTTATGGAAAGCGGCTTTACCTGATATTTTGTTTGAGACTGTAAGCGTAAAAGTACCGTCTTTAAACTCAATCATCACGGTAATAAATGCATCAGGACTTTGCAAGTCGGCATGCTTAAAAGCATTTTCAATCAGGTCGATAGATATGAGCGGCGCCATGATCTTTTCATTGTACAGCGCATCCATCTCATCCATCTTTTTTTAACGGTGATGGAAAACAGCGGACTTATCTTTATCTTATTAATTTCTATAAGATTAAGCGCAAAATCAATTTCTTCGCGCGGACTCACAAAACGGTTTTGGCTCTCATAGAGTATATAGTCCAGTACGTTTGACAATTTGTCCATTGCGAAATAAGTCTGGTAAGCGTGCGATTGTATAGAATTAAGAATGTTCTTAAACAAGTGCGGATTAAGCCTTGCCTCAAGCGTTTGCAACTGAAGGGTGTTCATTCGGTTCTCCATCTCTACAAAGCGCGATTCCAGCTGCCGCCTTACTTTGAGGTGGCGCTTCATAAGCAGGTACAGCCAGATAATTACGATTGCTGCAACACCTGTGATAACCAATAAAATGATTGATAATTCTGTCACTGTTATTGCTTTACCGGTTTACCGGCTTCCTTCCAGGCATCCATTCCGCCATCCAGTTCCACAATTGTTTTAAAGCCTTTATTTTTCAGGATTTCGGTAGCTTCAGCGCTACGCCCCCCTGCCTTACAGTAAACATAAACAGGCTTATTCTTGTCGAGTTTATCTACACGCTGTTCAAAGTCTTTATCATAGACGTGCATATTCACTGCCCCGGCAATATACCCAGACTGATATTCTTTAGGCGTGCGCACGTCTATAACCTGGCCTTTTTGGGCAGCCATTTTCTTTTCAAAGGCGGCAGGGGCAACAAGCTCCACTTTCTGCTTTTGTTGGGCATTTGTTATTGTTGAAACAGTAACAAGCAGTAAAAACAATATCTTTTTCATCAGTTTATTTTTTAATTGTAAATGTATTCGCAATCACGGCAAGCTCTTTGTCTGTAAGCCTGGAAGTATTTTTCAGCATCTGTGTAAATTCTGCAACTTCAGCGGCATCAGCAGGGCAGCCAAGATTCTCGCCTTTAGAATTAAAAGAATCTTCAAGAACTTTTCCGTTAGCATCGAGAATCACCCAAAACGGTATGCCTGACTTTTCAGCTTTGTAAGTTTTCAGCAATTCGTCTGCGCCGGGATTTTCAAGTGATTTGTTCTTTGGCGATTCCTGTACGGTAAGGTATGTGGTAACATAATTTTTATCAAAAAGCGGCTTGCATTCAGGTGTCTGCATGTTATTTTCCATCTTTTTGCACCACTTGCACCATGATGCATGAAACATAACAAATACTTTCTTATTTTCTTTCTTAGCCTGCGCCTGTGCCGTAGCTAATACTTCTTTTGCTGATGGCTGCTGTGCCAGGGAAATAGTGGAGGCGGCCAAAAACAAGCTTATGGTGAGCAAAAATGATTTCATATTAATTGCTTTATTGTTACAGATGCAAGTTAGTAAATTAAAAGTGTGCCAATAATTATAATTTAAGGAATTTTTAAGATTTGATATATTTGAAGTTACATGTAAAAATTGCTATTTTCACACAATAATTGAAACTCATACACCACATGAAAAAACACAGGGACATCCTGATTATTGAAGATGATGAAGATGACAGGGATATCTTAAAAGAGATTTTCCGTGATTTGGGATATAAAAACAACCTTGTGTTTTTTGCTGACAGTACCCAGGTTGTAGAGTACCTGCGAAGGCCTGAGATACAGCCATTTATTATTATTTCTGACATCAACATGCCTAAACTTGGTGGTTTTGAGCTGCGTAACATCATTATGAACGAAGAGATTTTGATGGATAAGGACATACCCTACATCTTTATTTCAAATGCGCAGGACGAAAGTTCTATCAAAGAAGCCAACAAACTCTCAGTGCAGGGTTTCATCCAGAAAGGTGACGATTACAACAAATACAAAGAAAAAATCAAGAACCTTATTGACTACTGGAAAGAAAACATCAACTCTTTCACATCACCGAAAAAAAATAAATAAGCCCTCAGTTGAGGGCTTTATTTTTTCAAGAATATCAAGGCGCTGTTACCGGCCCCTGCCATTGGGTAATGCCTCCTGCGAGGTTATAGGCATTAGCAAAGCCCAACTGGTTCATGATATTGCAGGCTTGCCCGCTGCGGGCTCCTGCCGCGCAGTAAACGTAGTAGTTTTTGGTTTTGTCAAGCTTTTCTACCTCATCAATAAAGCCCTGGCCTTTGTAAATATCAATATTCACGGCACCGGGTATAATACCGCGGTTGTATTCATCGGCGGTGCGCACATCAAGAATCACAGCATTGCTGTCCGCTTGAGCGTTTTCCCACCATTCGTTTTGGTTTAGGTTCATTTTTTAAAGATTTACAGCAAAGATATTATGCTTTGATTGAACAGCCAATAGCCTTTGTCTCTTTAACGGCAACATCTTTACCGGCGAGCAAAGCATCAACTGCAGCCTCGGCGTAGCGTTGTTTTACCGCGCTTTCGTCTTCATAATTATCGTCAATCGCGCCAATATATTTCACCACATTGCCTTTAGCTGTTTTCTGCAGGATGTAGACATGCGGAGTCTTGGTAGCGCCGTACTGAGGGTAAATCTTCTGCCCTTCGTCAAGCAGGTACGGGAATGTAAATTTCTTTTCTTTGGCACGTTCCTGCATTTTAGGGAAACTGTCATCCTTCTGCTTTTCAGGATTATTTGGGTTAATGGCAACAACAGGGTAACCCAGCTTTTTATACTTTTTGTCTAACGTAATAATCCTGTCTTCATAGGCCTGTGCATACGGGCAATGGTTACAGGTAAATATTACAATGTAGCCTTTGGCATCTTTCATATCTTTCAGGGATACCATTTTACCGTCAACATTCTTCAATGAGAAATCCGTTGCTGTGTCGCCAACCTTGTAACCGGCAGCAGTGTCTTTCACTGTAAAAGCTGCCACAAGCCCTGCGGCAAGAAACAGCCCTAAAAATTTGATTGCTTTCATTTTATTTGATTTAAAAATTGAATGATTAATGATTTAAAATTTTATTATTTAGCGTTCATAACTTCGTTTACTGCCTTCTCCAGCTCAGCATACTCAAAAGACTTCTCGTAAAATTTACGCACTTTTTTGTTGTAAATAAGAGTAGCCGGTATAGTGCCACTCCATGATTTGTCGATTTTAGGTATCCAGTTGTTACTGTCAGGGTCGCGTAAAAGCACCACATCGCTCTTGAGGTTCTTCTTTTTGATGAAAGGCAGCAGCTTACTCTCTACCATCTTAGCCATGTCAAGGCTCACCAGCAGCACCTTAACTTTTTTTCCTTTATATTGCTGGTTCAGCTTTTCAAAGTGTGGCAGTTCTTTAACACATGGCACACACCAGGTAGCCCAAAAATTCACAACATAGGTAGTGTCATTTTTTTGGTTCAGGAAGTAAGCCAACTTTTCGTAATCATATGCTTTAATGCTAACACCTTCTTTCGTATAAATCTTTATCGGAGCGGGTGCTTTCGCCTGCCCTGTCGCCAGCAAGCCATAAAAAAGAACCAAGGCTGTCAATAATTTCTTCATTTTGAATATTCAGATTTTCTATGAGTATAAATGTACTCAATTATCAGGCCAATGCAAGAATTAACATTTCTTTAACAATGACATTTGTACATACAAATAAAAAACATCTATACATTTGTACATACAAATTTTGTAATTACAATTATGACACTGGAGGAAGCATTGAAATCGAAATTACAATACCCGATAGAAAGGCGGACAGTTCTTAATATTGCTTACACGCAAAATGTGCTTGCCGAAGCTTTTAATGAATTGATAAAACAGCATGACATTTCGCCTGAGCAGTTTAATGTACTCCGGATATTGCGCGGACAAAAAGGTAACCCTATCAATATGAGTGATATTGGCGAGCGCATGATAGCACGAACAAGCAATACTACGCGCCTTGTTGATAAACTTTTACTCAAGGAACTGGTAACGCGTGACATTTGCCCCGGCAACCGCCGCAAGATGGAAATACGGATAACTGATAAAGGCCTTGACCTGCTCAAAACGCTTGACCCGATTGTAGACGGTCACGAACAAAAATTTGCTGCAAACCTCTCTATGGAAGAGCTAGTGTTGCTTAATGAACTATTAGAAAAATTCAGATCAATTTAAATATGACAGATTATATAGAAAGCCTTAACTGGCGATACGCTGTTAAGAAATATGACCCAGCACGGAAAGTCTCAGATATAGACATTGAAAAGCTTAAAGAAGCCGTTCAGCTCAGCGTATCATCAATGGGACTGCAGCCTTACAAGGTTATCATAGTTGAAGACAAGGATGTAAAAGAAAAACTTGCCGATGCCTTTTCAGGCAACGACAAAAACCTGGCGGTGGCGGCATCACATATATTTATCTTCGCCAATGAGGTAAATGTAAATGAGGCCCACATTGACAGCTACATTGAGAATATCGCAGAAACACGTGGCATTGCCAAAGAAGATGTTTCCGGTTTTGAAGCATCAATGAAAGGCTATATAAGCAGCCTTACCGAAGAGCAGAAAAACAACTGGACAGCAAAACAGGCTTACATAGCCATGTCAGGCCTGATAAATGCCGCTGCAGTACTTCGCATCGACACAACGCCTATGGAAGGGTTTAATGCAGCAGGGGTTAATGAGATACTTAAACTCGAAGAAAAGGGCTTAAATGCAGCCGTAATAACTACAGTGGGCTATCGCGCTGATGATGATGCAAGCCAAAACCTGAAGAAGGTACGCAAACCAGAAAACGAACTTTTTATAACCATTTAATTCAATAACTTTTAAAACTAAATTTTTTAAACATCATGAGAAATCTGAAATCTATTGCAATTGCACTTGTTGTAGCGCTTGGTACCCTTACGGCTACAGCACAATCTAAAAAAATCAATACAACCACCAGCGATATCAAATGGGTTGGTAAGAAAACGGGTGGCGAGCACAGCGGCTTCATCAAATTTAAAGATGGTAAGCTTGATTTTAAAGGCGGAAAACTTACAGGTGGTAATTTTACTGTTGACATGAACTCACTAACAGTAACCGATATAAGCGGTGAAGGAAAGCAAAACCTTGAAGGCCACCTTAAAGCTGAAGATTTCTTCGGTACGGCTAAATACCCTACATCTAAGCTTGTATTTAAATCAATCAAGGCTAAATCTGCTAACGTATACACTGTAACAGGCGACCTTACAATCAAGAACATCACTAAGCCGGTAACTTTTGACCTGACAGTGAACAAGAATTCTGCTACAACTACGTTCTCTGTAGACAGGACTAAGTATGACATCAAATACAAATCAAAAAATTTCTTTGAAGGCCTTGGTGACAACTTCATCTATGATGACTTTGACCTGACAGTAAATCTGCAATTCTAATTATTTTAGATTTTTATTGAAGTGAGCCTCGCTATATGCGGGGCTTTTTTTGTAGTAAGAGCCTGTTTGCTACTAAGTCGCCGAGCTACTTAGCGAGCTCTACTATTTGAACAAACAATTGAAATAAGCTATTTTAATTTTCTAATAACTAAAAATCTACAAATATTTAAAACAGGCAACATCCCATAGCCTACCAGCTTTAGAGCTTCCTCCCTATCTTTGCGCAAAACTTCTATCATGCGTAAAATTCTGGTCATAGACAATTACGACAGTTTCACATACAATCTTGTACATTACCTGGAAGCGCCCAACAACGAAGTCACGGTAATTCGCAATGACGAAGTTGACATTGAGGATATCGCTGCGTATGATAAAATCGTGCTGTCACCCGGCCCGGGAATCCCTTCAGAAGCCGGGCAGTTACTGGAAGTCATCAGGAAATACGCCCCGGCTAAAAGCATACTTGGCATCTGCCTAGGCCAACAAGCCATTGCAGAGGCTTTTGGCGGAAGCCTTATTAACCTCAACACCGTACATCATGGCGTGGCTTCAACAGTAAAAACCACAGTTGATGATGAAGTGCTTTTTAGAAATTTGCCTGCGCAGATTGAAGTAGGAAGGTATCATTCATGGAGTGTAAACCGTGCTGATTTTCCCGAAGTCCTGGAAGTGACTTCTACAGATGAGAATGGCGAAATCATGTCGCTGCGCCATCGCGTTTTTGATGTCAGGGCAGTGCAATTTCACCCTGAAAGCATACTTACTCCACAAGGAAAAAAGATAATTGACAACTGGCTACCATATTAAACTTTTTATACAATTAATTCAATTCAATGTACTGGTAATTAAATTTTTAAACTCAAATATAAAATCGAGTTGATTATTTTCTTACATCTTTATTTGTTATAAAAATTGATATTTTAACCCTTTTCAAAGATATGTTTGGCAAGGGGTTAACAGCAGTTGATATTACCCCGTTGTAACTTAGTGGTAAAATTAAATGAGATATGAAAAGGCTATTTATTTTACTTACACTATGTTTGTTTATTTCATGTGGTGATGACGATGTTCAGCAACCCGATTTCAGTAATAACGGCATTGGTAACCCTTACACCGGAAGTGTGATAGGGATACGTAAAACAGTGGGGCTCTCTATAGAAGGCGAAGCAGTAAACCTAAGCTGCGCAATTGAAAATCCGTCAGAAAAAAATTATGCATTTGAGTTTCATGAAGACGGTACCTTCTACCTGTATCACAACTGTGACCCTGATGCCGAAATTGTTGGCGAAGGTACTTATACCACTACCGGAAATGTACTTACACTAAACCTCAACGGGCAGACAGGAAAGGCACATATGGTGTACGTTGGGAATGACACGCTTGAGTTCAGGTTCACGATAGGCTCATCAGGCCTGTTCTACAACCATACGTTTACAGTGCTGAATGTATAAGGGTAAGTTCCAAAAATCAAATAACAAAATTACAAAGTATGTCAGGCTGAGCTGAGTGAAGCTGTTCCTCACTGAAAGGGCTTAGTGTGTATTCTATCACTGTAATAGCGCTTCAACAAGCTCATCGTGACAGTTTCATTTATTACAATGCAAATGCTATTTACCCTTATTCTTTTCATAAACCTCGGTAAATTTCTCTCTGATGATCATTTGAAAATTATAAACGCTTTTGTTGGCAACAGGATCGATATAGGCATCCCGTACAGAATAAGTCTGTTCTTTTGTTTCAATTGAAACATAAGTGACGTTGCCGTCTGTTTGGGGCTCGGGTTTCTTTTGTCCTACTTTTTCAAATTCAGCTATTGAAAACGAACGGACCAGCCTATCCCAATATTTCTTCTGGGTTTTTTCTTTTATAATGATCTTCTTGCGTGTGTTTTTTAATTCACCTTTGATAGAATCTTTGGTTATTATTACCTTGGCAACACCTCCCATACTGCTGTCGGAATAAGTGATTCTTTTAACTGCCTGGCAATGGCCGTTAAAAGCTGCAAAAATCAATAGGAGGGCTAATATTGTCTTCATGGCAATTGAATATTATTATAATATTAATATTTAATTTAACTTTCCTCAAACCTAAAACCCGCAACCCACTAACGGGTAAACACTAGCGTATTCCCCTTGCTTAGCTTTGCATCAAAAGAATATCCGTCATAGTCAAAACCCTTTAGTCCTTTCAGGGTCTTCACGTTTTTATCAATGATGTAGCGCACCATCATCCCCCTCGCTTTTTTAGCAAAAAAGCTCACCATGCGCAGGTTGCCTTCAGGGTCATAATCACGAAACTCCGGGGTAATTACAGGCACTTTAAGGGCTTTTTCGTCAATAGCGTCAAAATATTCTTTGCTAGCCAGGTTTACAAAAAGCTCCTTTTCCTTAAGTTCGGCATTCAGGGCATCAGTGATAGTTTGTTTCCAGAAAGCATACAAATCCTTATCCTCTCCTACTTCCAGCTTTGTTCCCATTTCCAGCCGGTAAGGCTGTATCAGGTCAAGTGGTTTCAGCAGTCCGTAAAGCCCTGAAAGTATCCGCAAAGTATCCTGTATTTTTCCAATCTTGTTTGCTGGTATTGTATAAGCATCGAGCCCCGTGTATACATCACCGTTAAAGGCATACATGGCAGGCCGGGCATTTTTAGTGGTAAAAGGTGTTTTCCATTCCTGGTTGCGCTGCCAGTTCAGGTCAGCCAGCTTATCCGAAATCGACATAAGTTCGCTCAATTCCTTTGGCGACTTTTCCTTCAGCTCCTCATGCACTATTTCAGCCCTGTCCAGAAATGCAGGCTGCGTGTTGCGGCGGGTTGGAAGTTTAGTCTCAAAATCAAGCGTTTTGGCCGGAGATATAACGATTTTCATGGAATGGAGTTTATATCACAAATGTAGGAAGATTTTGTATATTGGCTGCGAAAGCTGCTGAGCGATCAGCTGCTGAGCTTTATACGGAATTCTAAAATTCTAAAATCCAAATCAACGAATAAACAAATCAACGAATTAACCAATATGCCTGACTATATCATAGAAGCGCAGTCACTCAACTTCCGCTTCTCTAAACACCGTAAAGTGCTTGACAATGTGTCGCTGCACATCCCGAAAGGTTCCATCTACGGGTTCCTTGGCCCGAACGGTGCGGGTAAATCTACCACCATGCGCCTTCTTACAGGCATACTGCCCGAGCAGGAAGACGCCATTAAAATATTCGGCAAGCCGCTTAAGGGCCAGCTGCCGCAGGTGTTTGACAATATTGGGTCGCTTGTTGAAAGCCCTGCCCTGTACCTGCACCTGAGCGGATATGACAACCTTAAGTACATAGCCAAGCTCCGCAATGTGCCCGAAAGCCGTATTGCCGCAGTGCTGGAGCTGGTTGACCTACAGCGCGATGCAAAGCGCAAGGCGAAACAATATTCGCTTGGTATGAAGCAAAGGCTGGCCATTGCGATGTCACTACTCAGTGAACCCGAACTGCTGTTGTTGGATGAACCGGTGAACGGCCTTGACCCCAATGGCATCCAGGACATTCGAAAACTGCTTGTAAGGCTCAATCGCGAGAAAGGCGTAACAATATTCGTCTCAAGCCATTTGTTGTCTGAAATCGAAAAAATGTGTACCCACGTGGGCATCATCGCCAACGGCAAGCTGCGTTTTGAAGGTACAATTGCAGAACTCGGCCAGCAATCGGGCGTGTGTAAAGTACAACTAACCCTTGACGACGCCTCTGCATGGCACGCGCGCCTTTCGGCGGATAATGAAAACGTAACGCTTGACGGCATGCAGCAGCTCACCCTGGAACTGCCGGGCCGCTATGATATACCGGCGCTGTCTAAAAAACTGATTGACGGCGGCGCACAGCTGTATGAACTAAAGATACTGAACGGCCTTGAAGAATGGTTCATGGCGCTTGTAAACCAACGATAACCAACAAAAGTAACGCAATGCAAAACTTTATCACTGCACTTAAGGCAGAACATCTTAAAAAGAAAGGCACGGGCATTTACCTTGTTGCCATTATAGTAAGCGCCTTACTACCGGTAACGTTCATGACGGCCACCCTGGTACAGGGTACTGAAAGACTGGGTAAAGGCCTGCCGTACAATCATTACCAAAACTTCATTGAACAACCCCTAAGCGGCTTTACTGATTTTTTCTTCCCGCTTCTTATCATCATAACGGCAAGCCGCATCACACAGCTTGATCATCGTAACGGCGGCTGGCAGCTTATGGAAACGCAACCCATTAAAAAATCATCCATCTATTTTTCTAAATTTACGGTATTGCTTGAGACCAACCTCATCGCAATACTGTCATTCACGGCACTAAGCTTTGCAATGGCAGGCATAGTTGAGCTGGGTATGGCTCTGCCTAAGAATGCCACCGCCGATTTTGAAACAGGCCGTTTCTTACTGCTTATACTTCGCATCTTCCTGGCAGGATTGTTCTTCACAGCGCTGCAATACTGCATCTCAGTATTGTTGCCGAGCTTTATATGGTCAATCGTTATAGGCTTTGCCATACTGTTGCTGCAGGGAATTCTTGCGGTTAACGGACTTAACTTTGACTGGTACCCTATCCAGATTTTAGACAAAGTATCAAAATATCCGCTGGGCAGCCAGCTGGGCTACCCCATAACCTATTCTGAAGTTGCTTCGATCCTGCTGGCTATGATTGTTCTCTATATCGGCTTTAACTGGTACAGGCACAAGAAATTCACGTGGGCATTCTTCGGCAGTGCACAACGGGGGGCTGGCGTTGGCGGGTGTGGTCATACTCTTTGGCGGGTTGCTGGTGTACACACTTATCCCGAACCAGACGGCACGCCACGGCAGAACTGTTGTTGCGGGTACTATTGACAGTGATGTCCCGTTGAAAATGCTATTCATAAAAGACAATTTTATAGATGAGACCGTTGCTGCTATTCCGCTTAAGGGTAATACTTTCCATTACGTGATTGATAAAGATGTGCCGCTTGACAAATACCGCATGATACTTGATAACTCGGTGCAGTTCGAAATGATACTCGGCACAAAAGACAGCGTTTATGCCGATATAAAGTTTAAAAACAATACCGGCGATGTAAAGTTTACCGGCACGCGCCTGGCCGAAAACCAGGTTACCGGAGAAATACAGGGATGGAGTTATGTAGAGTATTACCTGCAGGATAACATGTTTATAGACCTGCCCGACAGGTTTACAGACCAGCTTGTTGATGACTGGAATGATGCCATGAATGAGTCGGGCAGGTTTAAGACTGTTGATAACTACATTCCCGGTGATGACTTTACACAGAAAAACAAAAAGGTGATCACCATAAAATTCCTGAACTACTGGACAGCTTTTCTTAAAAAGCGTGAAGCAATGTTTCCCGGAAAGGAAACAAAAGAAACATCTGACATAAAGAGAATGAAGGAAATGGTAAGGCTTGATGACGAAAGCCTGTTGAGCGACCACTCTTATTTTGACTATGTAATGTATCAGCTTATATCTGAAAACAAGGCCGACATACCTGAAGATACCAAAGCGCTGCAGGCCATCGCGGCAATGAAGCCGGGTAGTTATAAAGACAAAATGCTATATTACCAGCTTAAAAAGAGCGTGGAGGAAGCGGCAGATAAAGCCGAACGTGACAGCCTGCTGAACCGCTACCTCTATACGTTTAGAGATAAAAAATACTCTGCCGTGATAGCCGATAAGGCACGCATTATAGAAAGCCTGGGAAAAGGCAAGCCTGCACCTGTGTTTGATGCTATTACCGTTGATAAGCAACCATTTAACCTTGCGCAACTGAAAGGCAAATATGTTGTGATTGATGTTTGGGCTACCTGGTGCGTGCCGTGCCGGATACAGTCGCCGCACTTTGAGAAAATGGCGATAAAGTATAAAGATGAGCCCGTGAAGTTTGTGGCAGCAAGCACTGACAGGCGCATTAATGACTGGTTTGTTGAGGCAAAGGGTAAGTCAAAATCGGTGTTGCAGGTACACCTGAATGACGCAAACCTGTTTCAGGAGGCGTATGATGTACAGGGAATTCCGAGATTTATCCTGATAGGCCCCGGGGGTGAGCTTATTAATGCCAGGATGCCTTTCCCGGAAGACCGATTGTTTGAAAAAGAACTGCGAGAGGCGCTTGGGCTGAAAGAAAATAAGTAAATTTAGCCACAAGCATACAGGCACTTAGCCACAAGTTGAGAAATGATGAAATTAATACTCACATCATTACATAAGAACAAAGACCTGCTGCTATACGGCCTTGGCCTTGCCTTGCTGCTTATAGGGCTGCGTTGGCTTGAATTTCGGTTTTTGCTGGCGACTTATACTCCTGAGATCTTTACCGGGGCTATTGCCGCTGTATTCACCGGGCTCGGTATTTGGCTGGCGCTAAAGCTTGCCAAGCCTAAGACTATTGTGGTTGAGAAAGAGGTGGCGGTTTATGTAAACGAAAATGTATTTATACGCGACGAAAAAGCGCTAGAAGAAACAGGCATAAGCCCACGTGAGCTCGAGGTGCTTGAACTTATGGCCGATGGGCTGAGCAATGCCGAAATAGCGGACAAGCTTTTTGTATCGCTTAATACAGTAAAAACGCATTCTTCAAAAATATTTGAGAAACTTGAGGTGAAACGCCGCACTCAGGCCGTGGAGACTGCGAAAAGGATGCGGATTATCTCGTAAATCATCCTAAAGTATTAGCCGGAACCACAGCATAACCTGCAACTTTGCACCAAAATGAAAACCAAAAATAACATGGCAAGAGTAACAGGAATAGGCGGATTGTTCTTCCGCTCAAAAGACAACAAAGCGCTGGGCGCATGGTATGAAAAATACTTCGGGATTACATTTTCAATGGATAAAGAAGTATGGAGGCAGGATGCAGGGCCGACTGTTTTCTCGCCCTTTAAAGAGACAACAGACTACTTCGGAAGGCCAGACCAGCAGTTTATGGTAAACCTTCGAGTGGAGGGGCTGGATGAGCTGATTGAAACCATGAAGGCTGACGGCGTAAAGGTTGACGATAACCGCATGGAAGACGAAATAGGCAAATTTGCCTGGATATATGACCCGGAAGGCTACAAAATTGAGCTTTGGGAGCCTTCGGATCACGCGAAGTAAATTTTTAGAAGAGTTGCATTCCCCTCTTTCAGAGGGGATGCCAATCGTGACATAACCTCGAGATTTCTCCGCTACGCTGCGCTTCGGTCGAAATGGAATAAACAGCCCTGCAACTAGTCACGCTGAGCTTGTCGAAGCGCCGAAATAAACAGTCCACTTCGACAGGCTCAGTGTGACTGTTTATTTTCCTTATCTTGCAGTCATGTATCAGCAAATCAATGAAAATATAAGCCGCTACGTATCTTTCAGCAAAGAAGAGCTAAATGTGCTTAATTCATTGCTTGAACATAAAGTTGTGCCGAAGAAAACCATCATGCTGCATGAAGGTGAAATGTGCAACTTCGAAGCATTTGTGGTGAAAGGCTGCGTACGCAAATACTATATAGACGAGAATGGCTTTGAAGTCATACTGCAGTTCGCCACAGAAAATGCCTGGGTAAGCGATATCTCCTTCAGCATATATGAAGATAAGCCCAGTAAGGTTTTTATTGAAACGCTTGAGGACAGCGAGTTCCTTACCTTCTCACCCCAAACCAAAGAAGAACTTTTTGCCCGCGCCCCGCGATTCGAAAGGGCATTCCGCATACTCCTTCAGCGCCATCTTTCTGCTACACAAAACAGGTTATTCCACACTATAGCCATGCCCGCACAGGAACGATACCTTGAATTCCTAGAGCAATACCCTACACTGCCCCAACGGGTGGCACAGCACTACATAGCCTCGTATCTTGGCATTTCACCTGAGTTTCTGAGTAAAATAAGGAAGAAGTTAACTAAAGGCTGATTTATGATTTAAGAATTATGATCTAAGATTGAGCTTCACTCATAATCGAATGTCCTATAGAATCTTAAATCAAAATCTTCCTTATTAAATCTTTCCCGTAGCAACCGTGGAATCTTAAATCTTAAATCATAACTCGTAAATCGCCTTTCTTGTCCTAGTTCAATGCGCAGGGTTTTAATATGCCGCAACTTTGCAGTGTAATATTAAAACAACACTAATCATGGACAGGAAAGATTTCATCAGAAAAGGGCTAATGGGTACGGGAATGCTGATCACTTCATCAGTTGCCGGAGACATCCTGAAAAACAACATCGACGAAATACAACCGCTTGAACCCATTGGTTACAATCATTTACCTAATACCAATTCATACATCATGGAAAATACAGTTTTGCACAAAGCGGCCACACGCGGCCGGGCCAATCACGGTTGGCTAAATTCTTACCACACCTTCAGTTTTGCCAACTACCAAAATCCGGAAAGGGTACACTTCGGTGCACTTAGGGTATTGAATGACGATACTGTTGCGGCAGGCATGGGCTTCGGCACGCACCCGCACGACAATATGGAAATCATCTCCATTCCACTTGAGGGCGACCTGGAGCACAAAGACAGCATGGGTAACACCGCTGTCATCCGCAAAGGTGATATACAAATTATGAGCGCGGGTACGGGTATTTCGCACAGCGAATACAATAAGAATAAAGACAAGCTTACAAAGTTCCTTCAAATTTGGGTATTCCCGAATAAGCGAAACGTGACTCCGAGATACGACCAAATCACGCTGAACGAAGCCGACCGCCATAACAAGCTGCAGCAGGTGCTTTCACCAAATGCTGATGATGAAGGCGTGTGGATAAACCAGGATGCATGGTTCCACATGGGTAAATTTGATGAAGGCTTTGCGACTGAATACAACTTTAAGAAGAAAGGAAACGGAGTGTATGCTTTTGTTTTGAAGGGCGATATCACGATAGGCAATATTGCCCTGAATGAACGTGACGGCCTCGGAATCTGGGATACAGACGCAATTAAGATCACAGCCAATTCTCAGGATGCAGAAGTGCTGTTGATGGAAGTACCGATGGCTTTATAAATTACAAATTATCAATTACGAATTACGAATATTTCAAATTTTAAATCTTTAAATAAAATGAATACAACCAAATGGGCGGTAGACCCAACACATTCAGAAATAGGCTTTAAAGTAAAGCACATGATGTTTACTAACGTATCAGGCCAGTTTGCCAATTTTACGGCAGAGGCACAAACAAACGGCGATAGCTTTGACGATGCGAAATTCACTTTCAGCGGCGATATCGATTCGGTATCAACCGGCAATGCCGACCGCGACGGCCACCTGCAAAGCGCTGACTTTTTTGATGCGGCGCAATTCCCGAAATTGACTTTTGAGTCGACATCTTTCACAAAGAAAAATGAAGGCGAATACAAACTGGAAGGAAACCTTACCGTACACGGCGTAACGAAACCTGTAACCCTCGATGCGGAGTTTGGCGGGATAGCGAAAGACCCGTGGGGCAACATAAAGGCCGGATTCAGCATTACAGGTAAATTGAACCGTAAAGACTTTGGCCTTACCTGGAACTCAGCCCTTGAAACCGGCGGCGTACTGGTAGGCGAAGAGGTAAAACTGGCAATTGAATTGCAGTTTGTAAAGCAATAATTGATGGTTTGATTGTTGGTTGGTGAGAACCTGCATGGTGAAAGCTGTGCAGGTTTTTTTGTGCCTGAAAATTGCTACTTCATAGAGAAGTACAGAGATATCCAGAGTGTTCCATTTCGAGCGAAATGAAATGAAGCCGAGAAATCTCAAAATTCACTGTTGAGATTTCTCGACTCCGCAAGCTCCGCTCGAAATGGAAAACAATCAATCCTCCTCTTCAGGGGTATGTGATTTAGAGTAGCCTCGCCATTTTTCAATGCATTCCTGCATATCCTGAGGCATTTCGGTATCAAAGCGTAGGAATTCTTTCGTTACCGGGTGCTCAAAGCCAAGTGTCTTGGCATGCAGCGCCTGGCGTGGCAATATCTTAAAGCAGTTATCTACAAACTGTTTGTATTTGGTAAAGGTGGTGCCCTTCAGTATCATGTCGCCACCGTAGCGGGCATCGTTAAAAAGGGTATGGCCTATGTGCTTCATGTGTACGCGTATCTGGTGGGTGCGGCCCGTTTCCAGCTTGCATGATACAAGGGTTACGTAGCCAAAACGCTCCAAGACTTTATAATGCGTTACGGCGTGTTTTGCTCCGCTGCTGTCATCCGGGAATACAGCCATCTGCATACGGTCTTTTACGTGGCGCCCTATGTGTCCTTCTATCGTACCTTCCTCCTCTTCAATATTTCCCCAAACAAGTGCTATGTATTCACGCTCGCTGGTTTTCTGGGCAAACTGTTCGGCCAGGTAGCTCATGGCATGCTCGGTTTTGGCAATAACCAAAAGCCCCGACGTATCTTTATCTATACGGTGCACCAGCCCCGGCCTTTCGCTGCTGTTCATGGGCAGGTTATCAAAATGGTAAGCCAGCGCATTTACAAGCGTTCCGCTATAATTGCCATGACCGGGATGCACCACCATGCCCGCAGGTTTGTTCACCACAAGCAGTTGGTCATCTTCAAAAACGATATCTAAGGGAATATTCTCAGGCTCAAGCAAGTACTCATACGGCGGATGCTCCATAAGCATACGCACGATATCGCCGGCCTTTACCTTATGGTTTGATTTTACAGGAACATCATTTACATAAATGTTGCCCCTTTCGGCAGCCTTCTGTATTTTGTTGCGGGTGGCATTTTCCACCAGGTTCATCAGGAATTTATCAACGCGGAGCGGCGCCTGGCCTTTGCCTGCTTCAAACCTGTGGTGCTCATACAATTCCTCGTCTGAGGGTTGTTCTATAATAGTACTAGTCATTTAAATCTTCCGGTGCCGGCGGTGTTCCGGCATCAATTACATTTCCTCCTTCACTTTCAAGCTCACTGTCGTCAAAACCTGTTTTGCCATCGCCAAGCACAAGGTCAATCTTACTCGATTTCATCACCTTGTCGCCGGCCTTCAGCTTTTTGCCGTCCTGCCACATTTCAAGCACAATGTCTTTCGCCAGGTATGGCTTGTATGTTTTTTTACCGACAACCAGTTCAGCCGCACTAAGTGTTGGTTCAGCCTCACGAAGCGTACGCTGTATCAGGTTGGGCAAAGTAACGGTCGAGAATCCGCCTGCATTTATCTTAATATAAATCTTACGGCCGTCTTTCACCTTGTCATTCGGCAGCGGGTCCTGCTGTACAACAGTGTATGGCGGGTAGCCGGGCACAAAATCTACAGTATCAAGAATCAACGGTTCCAGCTCAGCATCTTCAAGCACTTCCGTAGCCTTCTCCACGGTCATTTTGCTCAGGTTAGGCACCGTTATCTCTTCGCCGTGGTTTGTGGTGTAATCAAGCCAGTACAGCATTGCAATAACACAAACAATGATTATCCCGATGGCGGCTGCGAGGTTTTTGAAAAATACCTTGCTGGTTAAAAAATTTCTAAGGCTCATACATGTAGGTTTGCGGCAAAGATATAAATAATACCAAACTTTATAAGTTAACGCAAATAATGATATTTTTGTGTGGTAAACCTGTCACGTAATAATGAACATAGCAGTAGTAATGGGCGGATACAGCGATGAATCTGTCATATCAATACGCAGCGGCCAGCTGATACTAAACAACCTTGACCGTGCAAAATACACCCCGTTTGAAGTGCATATACTCCCTGAAGGATGGAATGTGCTCATCGATGGAGAAAAATTACCCTTAAACAAAGGCACTTTCAGCTTTGAGCAAAACGGCAGTGAGGTGAAGTTTGATGTAATCATTAACACCATACACGGCACGCCGGGCGAAGACGGGCACATGCAGGCCTACTGGGAATTGCTGGAAATTCCGTACACCGGCTGTGGTTTCTACCAGAGCGCGCTGACATTCAACAAGCGTGATACATTATCGGTACTTTTAAAATTCAACATCCCGAAGGCAGAATCCATCTACCTCTCTAAAGGCGATGCGGTAAGCGCTGATGATGTCGTGGCAAAACTTGGGCTGCCTTTTATGGTGAAGCCCAACCAGAGTGGCAGCAGTTTGGGTGTAAGTAAAGTGAATGACATTAATGATTTTAATAAGGCGCTGGAATTTGCCTTTGCAGAAGACAGCGACATACTAATAGAATCATACCTGAAAGGCACAGAAGTATCGGTTGGCGTACTTAACCTCAACGGGAAGACTACGGTTTTGGGCCTGACAGAAATAGTTTCGCACAACGACTTTTTTGATTACGAAGCAAAATACCTTGGTAAGAGCGAGGAGATTACCCCTGCCCGTGTGGATGCCGATACCGAAACCCGTATACGAGAAACGGCCATAAAAGCCTATGAAGCACTGGGTATGACGGGTTTCAGCCGAATCGACTTTATCGTTATGGACGGCATTCCGCATTTTATTGAGATCAATACCAACCCGGGATTATCGCCCGCAAGCATTTTCCCGCAGCAGGCTGCACACGCGGGTATACCAATGTCTGAACTATTTGACAGCGAGATAAAGCTGGCGATGAAGCGGAAGGTTTTGTGGAAGAAGTAAGCTTCAGTCATAGTCGCAGTCACAGTTTTCAGTCAGGCTGAGCTTGTCGAAGCCCACATCAGAGTGAGTTTCAAATAACCAACTAACCGCATCAACAAATTAACATGAAAAAAACAGCAGTATTTCCCGGTTCTTTTGACCCGATTACCCTTGGGCATTATGACATTATAAAGCGCGGCGTTGGCCTGTTTGACAAAGTGGTGGTGGCCATTGGCGTGAATGCCGAGAAGAAATACATGTTTCCGCTGGAGGAGCGTAAAAGGTTTATTGAGGAAGCCTTTAAAGATGAGCCTAAAGTGGAAGTGATAACCTACCAGGGGCTTACCATAGACCTATGCAAGAAGATTGGCGCGCAGTTCATACTCCGCGGGCTTCGCAACCCGGCCGACTTTGAGTTTGAGAAAGCCATAGCCCATACCAACCGTGAACTATCACAGATTGAGACCGTATTCCTGCTTACGGCAGCACGCACATCGTATATAAGCTCGAGCATTGTGCGTGATGTACTCCGCAACGGTGGCGACTATACCATACTGGTGCCTGATTCGGTTCGCATAAAGTAAACGCCATGAAACAACTTTTGCTCCTGCTCCTGCCCTTTTCACTTTTAGCACAGAAACCCATGTACACTACCCCATATGAGAAAGGTAACGGCAACCAGACCGCTACTTACCAGGAAACTATTGACTATTTCAAGCTGCTTGACTCGGGTTTTGAAACCATCAAAATGATAGAGATGGGCCCTACCGACGGCGGCGAGCATCTGCACATTGTAATTTATAGTCCCACCAAAGAATTCGACTTTGAAAAGTTGCACAAGGATAAGGTGATACTTTTGCTCAACAATGGCATACACCCCGGTGAACCTGACGGTATTGATGCCACTATGATGCTGTACCGCGACCTGGCAACCGGCAAGATCAAAGCCCCTGGCAACACGGTTATCGTCAACATTCCCGTGTATAATATTGGAGGCATGCTGAACCGCAACTCACACAGCCGTTCCAACCAAAATGGCCCTGAGAGCTATGGCTTCCGCGGGAACGCGCGCAACTATGACCTGAACCGCGATTTCCTGAAGAGCGACACCAAAGATGCCCGCAGTTTCGCACAGATTTTCCACACCGTTAAGCCAGACGTGTTTATAGACAACCACGTAAGCAATGGCGCTGACTACCAGTACACCTTTACATATATTGCCACGCACCACCAGAAACTGGGCGGAAAATTAGGCCAGTATTTCAAAGAACAGATGCTTCCGCAGATACTGGCTGCCATGAAAGCCAAAGGTATAGAGGCCATTCCGTATGTAAACATCCACGACGAAATGCCGGATAAAGGCTTTGAACAGTTTATGGACTACCCGCGCTATTCGACAGGATATGCCTCGATGTTCAGCGTGCCGGGTAGTATGCCCGAAACCCACATGCTGAAAAATTACAAAGACCGTGTAGATGTAACGTACCAGTACATGCTGGAGTCACTTTCATTTATCGACAAAAATTATAAGCAAATAAAGCAGCTTCGCGCCGAAAACCTGTCGAGCTATAAACCGGGCAGCAAGTACACCCTGCAATGGGAGCTCGACAAAACTAAAGTGACTCAACTGCCTTTCCTTGGCTATGAGGGCGGCTATAAACAGAGTGAAGTATCCGGCAAGCAACGGCTGTATTATGACAGAAACAAGCCTTTCAATAAAACGGTGCCCTATTATAGCGAGTACAAACCAACACTTGAAGTAACCATACCCGAGGCTTATATTGTACCGAAGCAATGGTGGGAGGCCATAGAATTATTGAAGCTTAACGGCATTGCCATGTCGGCTTTAGAAGCAGATACTGAAATGGAGGTTGAAACCTACCGTATTATTGATTATAAAACTTCGAAGTCGGCTTACGAAGGGCATTATCCGCACAGTAATGTACAGATTGAAAAATCTTTAAAGAAAGTAAAGTTGCGCAAAGGTGATTATGTCATCAGCACCAATCAGCCCGGCGTGAAATATCTTTTGGAAACATTAGAGCCACAGGCGGCAGACTCTTATTTTAACTGGAACTTTTTTGATGCCATCCTTCAGCAGAAAGAATACTTTTCGGCCTATGTGTTTGAAGACACGGCAGCAAAACTTTTGAAGGATGACGCAAACCTAAAAGCTAAATTCGAACAAAAGAAAAAAGACGACAAAGCTTTTCCGGAAGACGGCGATGCGCAGCTCGACTGGATTTACCGTAACTCGGCTTATTATGAGAAATCGCATATGGAATATCCGGTGTGTAGGAGGGTAAGATAAATCTTATGAAAAAATTTTTAAATAAAATCTTAGGAAAGAATACGGAAAAAGATGTTGACAATCTTTCAATACTCGCTAACGCCATTTCTGATGTCGGTCTCTGGACTTGGTGGGACGCAACATTACCACAGGTGTTTCAAATTGAATTCAACAGGACGCAACTTTACTTTGAGGCGTCAGCTCCTGATAAAGCCCCATCAAATCAGATTGCGTTACGTTTCAATAATGTTTACACTGTAACTATTCTGAAAAATGACAATTTTTACCTATCTAAAAAGTGGATGGAAGACTTTAAAGCAGACAAGTTAGAGCCCTTCGCCATCAATCATGAATGCTTTTCTTTTGAGCCGTGCGAAATAATTGAATATGTCAAGCGAGCAACTTCAACCGATATAATCTTTGGAACCAAAATAATCGAAAAAGAAATATCAGGTATGCCAGCCACTCTTGGCTTTTGGGCAGGGGAAGTTGGACTTGTAATTTGTGCAGACGAAATGAAAATTTATACTCATTCAGGACAAATTCCCCTATCTGAAATCCCAACTAAAAACATTAATTGGTGGAATTATTGGAAAGAATACTGGAGCAAAATAGACACCAATGAAAGTCTACCTTACGACGCTATTTGTGAAATAACCATTCCTGCTGAGCGCTGGAAATTTTAATATAAAAATATACTCCAAACCAATACCGCAAAGTTAAGACTATTTTCTAACATAATAAAGATTATCGGATGCTTTAACAAATTAAAGTTTTGTTAATGCCTGTACTGTGTTTACACTCCCACTAGAGAACAAACCTCACATAATTTAAAGACTTATCTTACAGAAACGGAAAATTTAAGTCAATTTTTGCAATGACTGTAGTCTTAAGTTAAATTTTTAACATAGTAATACAATACAACTTTATATTTAATCTATTTAGCTAACGTAACAGACTCATTTTCAAACAATAGCTTTATATTTTCATAAGAGTTTTCAAGCGCCGCTTTAATTTCTTCAGGGTTAAGCCATGCCACTTTTTCAATGCCCTCCTCAAGCTGCCCTGTAAGCTTGCCATCGTAATTAGTTTGCATCTCAAACCAGTGCGTTATCTTGAGTTTGTAGACGCCATTACGCTTAAAAATGTGGTATGTTTTCTGCAGCTTTTTTACAATGCTAAGTCCGCTTACGCCGGTCTCTTCCTCAACTTCACGCATAGCAGTATCTTCAATCTCCTCGCCCTTCTCGGTCCCTCCCTTTGGCAGATCCCATTTCCCGTTGCGAAAGATAAAAAGCACATTGCCGTCTTTGTTGTAAACAAGCCCTCCGCCCGCTTTTGAAACCGGTATTTTTTCCTTTAATTTCTTGAGTATTTCCTTCTCGTCAGGATGGTACAGGTATGCCTTTTTTATTTTGTTGTTGAACATCTTTTTTATGATATGCTCAACATCAGCCGTTTCAAGCAGGAATAGCTGAAAATCGGTTTCTTTCATCACCTCGCTCGTTAAAAAAAGCGGCTTATCGTTTACAAAAACTTTATACATTTGTAGTATGATTTTCAATACAGACACAGCCAAAAAAACTGCCGAATTGCTTTTACAAATAAACGCAATTAAATTAAATCCCAAAAATCCTTTTACTTGGGCTTCCGGATGGAATTCGCCTATTTACTGCGATAACCGCGTTACGCTGTCTTTCCCGCCGATACGTAACTACATCCGTGAGGAGTTTTCAAAACATATTGAAAAACAGTTTGGCAAACCCGACGTTATTGCCGGCGTGGCCACAGGAGCCATAGGTATCGGCATGCTTGTGGCTGAATATATGGGGCTTCCATTTGTTTACGTGCGTCCTGAGCCTAAGAAACACGGCCGCCAAAACCAGGTGGAAGGCTTTTTACAAAAAGGCCAGAATGTGGTTGTGGTTGAAGACCTTATAAGCACCGGAAACAGCAGCCTGCTTGCGGTTGACGCATTGAAAGCCGCCGGAGCCAATGTTAAAGGTATGGTAGCTATATTTACCTACGGGTTTGATGTTGCTACTGAAAACTTTAAAAATGCCAATGTTGACCTGCATACACTTGGAGATTATAACACTCTTCTTCAACTTGCTGTGACAAAACAGTATATCACTGAAGCTGAACAACAAACCCTTGCAGAATGGCGGAAGAATCCTGCGGAATGGGATAATTAATAAATTATTTTCATGTTTATAAAAAGAAAATTTTCCGTTATAAATAAATTTTGTTAGTTTAGCATCATCATTAATTAATAATCACACAATGAAAAAAATTACACTTTTGTTTTTTATGCTGGCAGCATCAGTATCATTTGCACAAATAAAGAAAGTTGAAGAAGCAAAACCTGCCGGTATAGAAATCGGAAAAATCCAACCGATGGGCTAGCCTGCGCATATGTCAATTACCAAAGATGGTGATATATATGGTTTTACATATAAGGATGCTGAATTTACACATATTGTAAAATATCATTCATTCTTTTTTAGAGATGTTGATAACGCGTATAATTCTTTTTATGACATGATAATGAAGGGATTTGAAGAAATGCCGGCTGAACCGATAAAACTTGAATTACATGACCAGTTTGTATGGCTGAAATTCTCAAAGCAAATGGGCATAAAACTTGTAACTTTCACAAGCACCATCGATAAATCTCCGGGAAGCAGGGAAATCTCTTCTAAAGATTTTAATAAAAAACAAATAGAAAAACTTTTTGGTAAAAAGTAAGCCATACTATGAATCTAGAAAGCCCTAAAGTTACAGTTGACAAACCGGCACAATACATCTTTGACGCATTGAGTGATGTGAGGAATTTTGAGAAACTGATGCCTGAAAACATCTCCAAATTTGAAGTGACAGGTGAAGAGTCATTCATATTTGCACTAAAAGGCATGCCTGAAATTAAACTAAAAATGAAAGACAGGCAGGCACCGAATAAAGTAGTTTTAGGCGCTGCAAGCGATAAGCTTCCGTTTACTCTGACGGGCGATATTCAGGCTGCGGGTGACAGCTCAAGCACTGTGCAGCTTAAATTCGAGGGTGAATTCAATGCGATGATGGCCATGATGGTAAAAGGCCCAATCAGCAAATTTATTGAGACACTAGCAGGAAACATGCATAAGTTGTAAAAACCTGACAATAAAAACATAAGCCTTTTAGCTCAACTAAAAGGCTTTTTGTATTTTTAGGCTATGCTAAAACGGATTGCCCACATTACCGACTCGCACCTTGGAGACCCGACTGCACTATCTCGCGGAATAAACCCGGACAAAAATCTGGAGGCGGCATTAAAACATGCTATTGACATTGGCATTGATGAGCTGATATTTGGCGGAGACATTGGCTATGATGAAAGATACCAGCACTTTTTTAAAATGCTGGAGAAATACAAACCAGGCTTTAAGATTGTACTTGGCAACCATGATAATTTTCAAGAAGTTAAGAAATATTATTCAAGGCAATTTCAGGCCGATGGCCTTTACCACAGCAAAGAAGATGAGTATTATAAATATATTTGGCTAAACTCTTCTTCAGAAAGTATAGGCCCACAACAAATGGCCTGGCTTGAAAGTGAAGTAAATACATCAAAAAGAATTGTGATTTTTGTGCATCACCCCGTACTTGGATTCGAAACCGGCATGGATGCTGTATATCCGCTAAAAAACCGCGATGAGGTGTTTGCATTACTGCAGCAATGCCGGCAGAATGTTACCATTTTTTGCGGACACTACCATATGCCTGATAAACGCACTAATGGTAAAATTACGCAATATATTACACCTGCGCTGTCATTCCAGGTTAAAAAGAACTCAACTGATATTGAAATCATTACGCCATACTTTGGCTACAGGTTAATTACTCTTACGGAAAACAACATTCGCACCCGGCTTGTTACCAACTACTACGACAGATTCATTACCGGACCGGAACATTAAGCCCAGGTTAAAAAATTAATAAACAGGTGCTGTACCATCAAAAAACTGTATCTTTAATTCAACCTTTAAACCTACAGCCATGAAAGACCTTAATGAATATGAACTGCATTATGACCTGGATGCAGAATTCAGCAGCAGTGAACTTGTTGAAATACACGTTGGTGACCTAAACCTGCCAACAGGTAAAATAATCGCGGCAGACCCATTTTTTACTGACAGCCAGCCCGCTTTTGCACGGAGCGTTGAACCTGATAAATACCCTGTTTATATTTACATGGCCGAAATTGATGAACTGCATCACCGCGTAGCGTATGCTAAAGTAAAATTCAGGCCGGAGACTCCCACTAAATATATCCTTGCCTTAACAGAAGACCTTACAGCTGAAGAACTTGACGAACTTGGCGATGATGAGTTTTTCGGGTTTCCTGTTGATTCTGGCCTGGCTGCACTGCTTGATGCCGAAACTAATCAACAGTTGACAATGCGTATGAATTTACTTCAGGAAAATAAGCCTGAGTCAAACTATTATGATGAAGTGCTTGCCAAAGAATTTGAAGAATATTCAGGTAAAAATAAATTCTCGCGGTCGCTTGGAGACTGGAATGACCATCATCCGAGCACAGATTCTGACAATAACGTAATTATGTTTTCTTCGGGCTGGGGTGATGGCTATTATCCTGCATACTGGGGCCTGAATGACAATGGTGATACAATAGAACTTGTTATTGATTTCCTAATCAACGATTTTGAAGAAGGCGAAGACGATGAGTTTGAGGACGAAGAAGTCTAGTTTTCAGTCGCAGTCTCAGTTGGCAGTCAGTCTGATAAGCAATACACTGAGACTGAGACTGAGATTGAATATTAATACAGCAGCTGTATTTCTTTCAGCCCATACTCCGCTATCCTGTCATCTTCAAGCAGAACCTGAAGCTTCCCGTTACGGTTCACTTCTTTGATAATACCCATAAATCTGTGCCCGTCCTTTTCAAAAGGCATGGGCACATTTTTCTTATAAAGCCTTTGGTGGTATTTCTGCCATATATCGTTTTTTGCGCCGTTTATGAGCATAGCTACATTTCGCTTAAGGCATGCTATAATGTCAAGCATTACATCTTCAATATCATACTCTTTGCCTGTTTCAATAAATAATGATGAAGCCTTTGGCAGGCCGTAAAAATCTTTTTGGTTTATATTCATTCCTATACCTGCAACCGAATATATTTCTCCATGACTTTTAATGCTGTTTTCAACAAGTATACCACCAATTTTCTTATTCCCTGCCAAAATGTCGTTAGGCCACTTAATAAAGATATTATCTAAATGACTTTCAATTGCCTCTGAGCAGCTTACTGCAACCGCTGCATTCAGCAAAAAAATATCTTCAGGCTTCAGCAACAAATCTTTTATTAAAACACTAAATGTCAGGTTCTTTCCAGCCTCAGCATTCCATTCAGACCCCATTTGTCCCCTGCCTGCCGTCTGGTGTACTGCTGTTACAATTGTAAAGTTTTCAACATACTGCTTTGCCATGAGCTCTTTAAGGTAATCATTAGTTGAATTAATGGCATTGAGTTTGATTATATTCATGAAAATAAATGCGTTTTGTAGTGGTATTTATTTTGGCAGATGGCTCAAAAGTAACTACAAAAATGTAACTTTGTGGAAATATAAATTTTTAAATGGCGAAAAAGAATATAAGCAACGATGATTTACTTGCAAACATCATCAAAGGAATTGAAGAAGTAAAAGGGAATGATATAGATATTCTTGATTTAAGGGCGATAGACAACACCGTGTGCGACTATTTTGTAATATGCAACGGTACTTCAAATACTCAGGTGAACGCAATTGTTCATTCTATCCAAAAAATAGTTTCAAAAGAGCTTAAAGACAAGCCGTGGCATGTAGAAGGTACAGAAAACGGCGAGTGGGTTTTAATGGATTACGTGAACATAGTAGTACATGTTTTCCAAAAGCATATCCGCGAATACTACAATATTGAAAGCCTTTGGGGCGACGCCCGTATCACTTCAATCGGGAACAATTATTAATCAAGCAAATTAAATGTCAAAAGATAACAATAAACCAAATAAAGGAAAGGTAAGCCCATGGCTTATCTATGGCGGTATACTGCTCATTTTCCTTGCTATAAATTTTGTTGCCGGCGGTTCAACATGGAATGACCCTAAACCTACTTCACTGGCAAAGTTTTATACTTATCTTGATAAAGGTGAGGTGCAACGTGTTGTGTATGGTAATTCTACTGCCGAAGTTTACCTTAAAGAAACCGCGTTAGCTGATAAAACACACAAAAATGTACAGAAAGACCTATTAGGAAACAAAAACAAAGGGCCTCATTATATTGTAAATATTGGCGATAAAAATGAGCTTTTTGTAAGCAAACTGGACAAAGCACAGCAGGAGGGTAAACTTACTGACTATTCTAATGAACCTGATAGTGAATGGGGTAATATTTTGATGACGTTCCTGCCATTTGTGCTCATAATAGGTATCTGGATTTTCATGATGCGCAGGATGTCGGGAGGTGCCGGTGGCGGTCCTGGCGGGCAAATTTTCAATATAGGTAAATCTAAAGCGAAGTTGTTTGACGAAAAGAACGATATCAAAGTAACATTTAAAGATGTTGCCGGCCTTGAAGGCGCTAAGGAAGAGATACAGGAAATTGTTGAATTCCTGAAAAACCCGGAGAAATATACCAACATAGGTGGTAAAATACCTAAAGGTGCATTGCTTGTAGGCCCTCCGGGTACAGGTAAGACATTGCTAGCAAAAGCTGTGGCAGGCGAAGCAAAAGTACCTTTCTTCTCACTGTCGGGTTCTGATTTCGTGGAGATGTTTGTAGGTGTGGGTGCTTCGCGTGTGCGAGACCTCTTTAAGCAGGCAAAGGAGAAATCTCCGGCTATCATTTTCATCGATGAGATTGATGCAGTAGGCCGTGCCCGTGGTAAAAATAACTTTTCAGGCTCTAATGATGAGCGCGAAAATACCCTGAACCAGCTACTTACAGAAATGGATGGTTTCGGCACAAATACAAATGTTATTGTACTAGCCGCTACCAACCGTGCCGATGTGCTTGATAAGGCCCTGATGCGTGCGGGACGTTTTGACAGGCAGATATATGTAGACCTTCCGGACATCAGGGAACGTAAAGAAATATTTGAAGTACACCTTAAGCCGCTTAAGAAATCGGAAGACCTTGATACCGATTTTCTTGCCAAGCAAACACCGGGCTTTAGCGGGGCAGATATTGCCAACGTATGTAACGAAGCCGCGCTTATAGCCGCGAGGAAAGACAAGCAATCTGTAGATAAACAAGACTTCCTTGACGCTGTTGACAGGATTGTGGGTGGCCTTGAGAAGAAAAACAAGATAGTTTCTGCTGAAGAAAAACGTGCCATTGCTATACATGAGGCAGGACACGCTACTATAAGCTGGATGCTTGAACATGCTGCACCGCTTGTTAAAGTGACAATTGTGCCACGCGGGCAGAGCCTTGGCGCTGCATGGTATTTACCGGAAGAGAGGCTTATAGTGCGCCCTGACCAGATGCTCGATGAAATGTGTGCCACAATGGGTGGCCGTGCTGCCGAGAAGGTTACATTTAACCGTATATCAACCGGCGCGTTGAGCGACCTTGAAAAGGTTACTAAACAAGCCAGGGCAATGGTTACCATTTATGGCCTTAATGACAAGCTTGGCAACATTACTTACTATGACAGTACCGGCCAGAGCGATTATGGTTTTTCTAAGCCGTATAGCGAAGAAACTGCCCGGATAATTGACGAGGAAATATCAACGCTTATTGAGCAACAGTACCAACGCGCCATAGCAATACTTGAAGAGAACAAGGATAAGCTGAACAAACTGGCAGACATTCTTATTGAAAAAGAAGTCATCTTTAAAGATGACCTTGAAGATATATTTGGTAAACGCCCTCACGAAAAATCAGATTTTGAGGTAATTACAGAAGCGTAAGCAAAATATTGCTCAAATAATTATAAAAATCTTAATTCAACGTAATGTTTGAATTAAGATTTTTTTATCTTTGAGTGTTACCAACGCAGAAATTCAAGGGAAGACAGAGGGTATGAGTATCTTTAAAAAATTTTTGGCAGTGCTACCGATGCATCAGGTGAGGAAAAGAACAACGAGTCTAATCCGTACCTGCCGCAGCAACAACTGCCTGCCGATGAACTTTTTACTTTTAATTTCAAAAAGAACGGCGGTAAATTTATCTACTGTGAGTCGCTACCTGAAGTACATGACCAGTTTCTGAACATTCTTGAAGAAAATGACTGGTTTGAGTGCGAGGTGCTTTGCATGGAGCCAAAGCTATATAGCCTGCTTGACGAAAACAAACTTTCGTATAACAATCCTTCGAATCCAAAGTTTCTTCTGGCAAGCTGTGAAAACCTGATTGCCGATGAAGGTTCAATCCTTTTTTCGTCAAACCAGATTAAACAGAAGAAGCCTAATGAACTGCCGGCTAATATTGTAATATACGCCACAACAAGCCAGATTTTAGGCTCCAAGAGCGATGGCCTGCGCGTCATTAAAAAGAAATACGATAAAGACTACCCTACCAATATCACTACCATAAAATATTTCGAAAAAGCAAAGGAAGAAGACTTTCTTCAATATGGCAGCACAGCCAAAAACCTTTACCTTTTGCTTCTAGAAGACCTTTAAGATGAATGAAAGCGTCGTAAGGACACTCTCCGGCATTGTTTACATTGCGTTGCTGGTAACCGCAACATTATATTCTCCTGAAAGTTTTATTTTGCTTTTCGGCATTTTTATGCTGATTGCCGTGTATGAATTTGCGCGCTTAGTGAAAATAAGTGTTGTAATACCAATGGTTACTGCAGCAGTGTTGTTTATCAGCAATGTGGTAAATCTCGATAAAAACTATCTCGCATGGACTTTTGCTGCCGTTGCTCTACCGGTTAACTGCAAATTGATTCACGACCTCTTCAACAAAAAGCAAATGATACCCAAGAGCGCACGCATGAGCAGCCTTGAGCTTATGGGATATGTGGTTTTCTCATTTATGCTGCTTGTACGATTACCGTTTACCGGCGAAAACTTTCAACCTTCAATAATAATTGGCATTTTCATATTAATCTGGACAAACGACACCTTTGCTTACGTTGTTGGCAAAACAATGGGCAGACACAAGCTACTAGAAAGGATATCACCAAAAAAACAGTCGAGGGTTTTGCAGGCGGGTTGATTTTCGCGATTATCGCTAGTTATATAATAAGCCGGTTTGACTGGTTTGGCATGACACTGCTATTGTGGGTATGCACGGCAATAATACTCGTAATTGCAGGCACACTTGGGGATTTAATTGAATCACGCTTTAAACGCAGCGCCGGTGTGAAAGACAGCGGAAATATCATGCCGGGCCACGGAGGAATATTAGACAGGCTTGACAGTATAATATTTGCGATACCTTTCCTATTTTTGTTCTATCAAATCATTAACTATGTTTCATAAAGAAGGTGCCAAAATAATTTTTATAGCATTGGCCATTACAGTGGCAGTAATACTACTGTCAGAACAATTCATTGAAAATTATTGGCTATTAAAGTTTATCCAGATATTTTCACTTGTATTCCTTATACTTATCCTTCAATTCTTCCGCAACCCGCGCCGTGACCTTGAGGCTGCTGATCATATACTTATTGCTCCCGTTGACGGTAAAGTAGTAGTGATTGAAGAAGTATATGAGCCTGAATATTTTAAGGAAAAGCGCCTGCAGGTATCAATATTCATGTCTCCGATAAACGTACACGTAACACGCTATGCTGTAAATGGTTTGGTGAAATTCAGTAAATACCATCCCGGTAAATACCTTGTGGCATGGCACCCAAAAGCCAGTGAAGAAAATGAACGCACTACAGTTGTTATTGAAAATCGGGTTTTTGGCGAGATATTATACAGGCAGATAGCCGGTGCACTGGCAAGGCGTATTGTCAACTACGCACGTGAAGGTATGCATGTGGTACAGGGCACAGATGCAGGGTTTATTAAATTCGGGTCGCGTGTTGACTTATTTTTACCTCTTGGTACTGAAGTTGAAGTAAAGCTCAACCAAAAGGTGACGGGCGGTAAGACACTGATAGCAAAAAAGGCATAATATAATGCAGGAGAAAGATCTTGATACATTGTTTCAGGAAGCTTATGAAAAAGCTAATAACATAGGGCACGGTTTGCCCCAGGATGTTATGCTGCGCATTTATGCCTATTATAAGCAGGCCACATTGGGGCAGGTGCACCCGGCTATGTTCCAGACATTTGATTTGCGAAATGCATTTAAAATGAATGCCTGGATGCAGATAAGCCACCTAACGCCTGACGAAGCTAAGAAATTGTATATTGAGACAATCAACTCCATAACATAAATTACTATTATGAAAAAAGCAAAAATCGTTCTTTCAGCATTGGTTATGGTTGCAGCGCTGCAATCATGTAAAGACAAAAATAACCTTGAAGAAGTTGTTGAAGTTCCTGCTCCTGAAAAAGAAGAGGCCAAACCTGCAATGGGTAATCCTGATGATGTTCAGGCTGCAGAAGGCCCTTTTAAAATGGTAAAGCTTGGCTTTGCTTATGATGCGCTTGATCCGAATATTGATGCCAGGACAATGGAAACGCATTATTCTAAACATCATGTAAAATATACCGATGAGCTTAACAAAGCCGTGAAAGGTACCGACATGGAAAAGAAAACCATTGAAGAGCTGCTTGCCACTATGGATATGGAGAACAAAGCAGTACGCAACAATGGCGGAGGTTTCTACAACCATAATCTGTTTTGGGAGATAATGGCTCCTAAAGCCGGTGGTGAGCCAAAAGGGGCATTGGCAGAGGCTATCAATAAAGACTTTGGATCATTCGATGCATTTAAAACACAGTTTACGGAAGCTGCTACAAAACAGTTCGGGTCGGGCTGGGCATGGCTGGTAGTAGACAAAACAGGTAAGCTTGTTGTAGGCAGTACACCAAACCAGGACAACCCCCTCATGAAAAACGTTGGCATTTCAGGTAAGCCTATATTAGGCCTTGATGTTTGGGAACATGCATATTACCTTAACTACCAAAACAAGCGCCCTGATTATATCAATGCATTTTACAATGTGATAAATTGGGATGCAGTAGCTAAAAAATATGAGGCTGCTATAGCAAAATAATTTCAGCTTCCAACAAACAAAAAATCCGCCCTGTGAGGCGGATTTTTTATTTGATATCTCCTAATACTATTTTAGTCCTGCAAGACTTTGTTCAATCGTTGCAATCTTAGCCAATGCATCTGCCTCTTTCTGGCGTTCCATGGCAACAACCTTTTCAGGAGCACTGCCAACAAATTTCTCATTAGATAATTTCGCCTGTACCGATTTCAGGAAGCCCTTGGTATAGTTCAGTTCTTCAGTAAGTTTGGCTATTTCTTCTTCAACATTTACTGAACCCGAAACCGGTATAAAATATTCGTTTGACTTTACCCTGAAAGTAAGCGCACCGCCAACTTTATCAGTCACATATTCCAATAAAGCTACATTACCCAGCTTTTTAATCACACTGTCAAACGATGTTGCTGCACTTTCGGCATTTACCACTTTCAGGTCAATTGCTTCTTTAAATGCAATATTCTTGTCTTTACGTATTGTTCTTATACCTGCAATAACTTCGGCTGCAAAGTCAAAGTCTGTAATGATTTTTTCGTCATAAGATTTAATCTTTGGCCACTCTGCAATTATTAGCGCCTCCTCAGGTGTACGTCCAGCAATATACTGCCATATCTCTTCAGTAAGGAACGGCATAAATGGGTGCAGTAATTTCAGGTTCGCTTCAAGCATTTCAATCGCCTTATTAAAAGTTTTATTGTCAATCGGCTGCTGATAGCCAGGTTTAATCATCTCAAGGAACCATGAGCAGAAATCATCCCACACAAGTTTATAAATTGCCATCAGGGCATCACTAATACGGTATTTCTCGAAGTTATCTTCAATCTCAGCCAAAGTTTTCTGTAGTTTAGCCTCATACCAGTCAATAGCTATTTTACTGCTTTCAGGCTGCTCAATTTCGCTTACCTCCCACCCTTTTATAAGTCGGAAGGCATTCCATATTTTATTGGCGAATGCCTTACCCTGATTGCACAGTTCCTCATCAAACATAATGTCGTTACCTGCAGAAGCACTCAAGAGCAACCCTACCCTTACTCCGTCAGCGCCAAACTTATCAATAAGATCAAGCGGGTCAGGTGAATTGCCGAGTGATTTAGACATCTTACGGCGCTGCTTATCACGAACGAGGCCTGTAAGGTAAACATTAGTAAACGGCTTTTCGCCTGCATATTCGTACCCGGCTATAATCATCCTGGCTACCCAGAAGAAAAGTATATCCGGACCGGTAACCAAATCATTTGTAGGATAGTAATATTTGAAATCTTTATTATCAGGCTCAAGTATACCCCCAAAAACAGCCATTGGCCATAACCATGAAGAGAACCAGGTATCAAGCGCATCGTTATCCTGCTTTAAGTCAGCAGCTGCAAGATTAGTATTTCCTGTTTTGGCTTGTGCCAGCTTCACTGCTTCATCTATATTTTCCGCTACAACAAAATCCTCTTTGCCTTCACCATAATAGTACGCCGGAATCTGTTGCCCCCACCATAATTGTCTTGAAATATTCCAGTCGCGAATGTTTTCCATCCAGTGGCGGTAGGTGTTATCAAAGCGCTTCGGATAGAGCTTAACCTCTTCTGTTTCAAGAACTGCCTTGATGGCAGGCTTCACAAGTTCTTCCATCTTCAGGAACCATTGGTCGCTCAGGCGTGGTTCAATAACGGCTTTCGTCCGCTCAGATGTACCTACCTTATTTACGTGATTTTCCACTTTTTCAAGGCTGCCTATAGCTTCGAGCTCCTTTGCAATTTCATCACGAACAACAAAACGGTCTTTCCCTGCATAGTGCATCCCAAAGCTGTTCAGCGTAGCATCATCATTAAAAATATCAATGATTTCAAGATTGTGGCGCTCGCCAAGCTCTTTGTCATTTACATCATGAGCAGGCGTTACTTTTAGGCATCCCGTACCAAACTCCATATCAACATATTCATCAAATATGATAGGAATTACTCTGTTAGCGATCGGCACTATTGCCTTTTTACCTTTCAAATGTGAGTATCGCTCATCATTTGGATTAATGCAGATGGCAGTATCACCAAGTATTGTTTCAGGACGTGTTGTTGCAATGGTCACAAAGTCATTGCTCCCTTCAATCTGGTATTTCAAATGGTATAGCTTACCCTGCCTTTCTTCATAATTCACTTCTTCATCAGACAGCGTTGTTTTCGCTTCAGGATCCCAGTTAACCATGCGGTATCCACGGTAAATAAGCCCCTTGTTGTAAAGATCAACAAAAGAACGTATCACCGATGCCGACATATCTTCATCCATGGTAAACTTAGTACGTTCCCAGTCACATGATGCGCCAAGCTTCTTTAGCTGCTCCAGGATAACGCCACCATATTTATCTGTCCATTCCCACGCATGCTTTAAAAATTCCTCACGCGTTAGGTCAGCTTTATTAATACCTTCAGCTTTAAGCTTGGCAACAACTTTAGCCTCTGTGGCAATAGATGCATGGTCGGTACCCGGCACCCAGCAGGCATTAAAGCCTTTAAGCCTTGCACGGCGTATCAGTACATCCTGTATGGTATTATTAAGCATGTGCCCCATATGCAACACTCCTGTAACATTTGGCGGAGGTATTACAATTGTGTACGGTGTTCTATGGTCTGGTTCTGAATGAAAATAGTTGTTTTTCATCCAGTAATCATACCATTTCTGTTCTGCTGCTTTGGCGTCAAACTGCGAAGGGATGCTCATAATTTGTTATATATCGTATCTGAAAAATATTGGTACGGCTTTTGTAAAATGTAAGCAAAAGTAACTATATAAATACAATTTAAAAAAACGCATTGTCATATTTGCGCATTAATTTAATCTGACTACTTTTACAAATATTAATACCCCTACAATAATGAAAAAATTTTATTATTATTTACAGCATTGGTTTTCAGCGTATCGGCCTTTTCACAAAAAGGTGCTAAAATTGAATTCAAGCAGGAAACCATTGATTATGGTACTGTTGCCAAACAAGATGATAATGGCGAACGCTCTTTTGAATTTACGAATACCGGTGATGCACCGCTGATTATCAAAGATGTAAAATCAACATGCGGCTGTACAGTTCCGAGCTTTCCTAAAGACCCTATTATGCCGGGTAAATCAGGAAAAATTGATGTGAAATATAATATGAGCCCCGGCCCTATCCGTAAAACTATTACCGTTCAGTCAAATGCTGTAAACTACCCGGATGGTGTTGTACCACTTAAAATAAAAGGCACTGTGATTGACAAAGACAAAGTAAGCCCACTGGAAAAAAAGAAATCAATGGTTAATCAATAACCAATATCAGGCCCTGCATATTGCAGGGCTTTTTTATTGTTCCAATTCACAAATTCAATTTCCTTCGTTATTTAAAATTATTATTTCTGTAAAAAATGTCGCAAATTTGTGACACATTTAAAAATGCAGAATAATGCCAAAAGTTTCTCATAAGGGGCAGCAAATGCCCGAATCTCCAATTAGGAAACTCGTTCCCTTTGCTGAAGGCGCAAAGAAAAAAGGACACAAAGTTTATCACCTTAACATTGGCCAGCCCGATATTAAAACGCCTGAAGTAGCCTTAAATGCTATTAAAGAAAATACGATTAAAATACTGGAGTATAGCCATTCTGCAGGTTTTGAAACTTATCGTACAAAACTTGCGGCTTACTATCAAAAGCATGGCATAAATGTAAATATACCTGATATCATTATTACGACAGGCGGTTCTGAAGCACTTTTATTTGCTTTGGGAAGCACTCTTGATGCAGGCGATGAAATCATTATTCCCGAACCTTTTTATGCGAATTACAACGGTTTTTCTGTTGCATCGGGTGTTACTGTTGTCCCTGTAATTTCTACAATTGATGAAGGTTTTGCGCTGCCTCCTGTAGCCGATTTCGAAAAACTTATTACGCCTAAGACCAAGGCTATTCTTATCTGTAATCCCGGTAACCCTACAGGTTATTTGTACACACAGGATGAAATCAATCAACTCGCAGAATTGGTGAAGAAGCATGACCTGTTCCTGATAGCTGATGAAGTTTACCGCGAGTTTACTTATGATGGGGATAAGCACTACTCTGTAATGAATGTGCCGGGACTGGAAGAACACGCCATAATGATTGACTCAGTATCGAAGCGGTACAGCATGTGTGGCGCCCGTATTGGCTGTATCGTATCTAAAAATAAGGAAGTAATGGCAACAGCCATGAAGTTTGCCCAGGCACGCCTTAGCCCGCCAACCTTTGCGCAGATTGCCAGCGAGGCTGCCCTTGATACCCCACAATCTTATTTTGATGAAGTAATAAGCGAATATAAAGAACGTCGCGATACTCTTATTACAGAATTGTCTAAAATTGAAGGAGTAAAAGTAGCTACCCCAAAAGGTGCATTTTACTGTATAGCAAAACTACCTGTTGACAATGCCGACAAATTTGCACAATGGTTACTGGAAAATTTTGACAGTAACGGAGAAACTGTAATGGTTGCACCTGCCGCCGGCTTTTATTCTACTCCGGGTGTTGGCCTTGATGAAATCAGGATTGCTTATGTACTCAAAAAAGAAGACCTCATACGTTCTGTTCAAATCCTCAAAGAAGCTATAGAGCAATACAATAAATAAGATAAGCCCCGGTTAAGGGGCTTTTTTCTTGCAGTAGCATAACTAATAAATCAACGTAATTCCTGCTGTCCGCTCTATCTGTTTGCAGGCTGCGGCAGGATACCGCTTCTATCAGCGCTATATTCAAACTAAAGGCCTTTTCAAACTTTATTCAAAATAAAACGGGCAGTCAAATGGCTGCCCGTTTTTTTTGAGAATTATCCTTTACCTTTTTAGGGAGAAGTGGGCTTTAAACTCTTTGGTCACTTCCACGCCGTCTGTCATTTCTTTGTATTCTACGGTGAACCAGTAGTCATCTGCCGGTACCGGGCTGCCCATGTAGGTGCCGTCCCATCCCTCGCCTTCAGAGGCTATCTGCTTGATGAGCTTGCCGTAGCGGTCAAAGATGAAAATCTTGGCTGTAGCATTGTTGTTCCGGCTGCCAAGGCCTACGATGTTCCACCTGTCATTGAAGCCGTCTCCGTTCGGGGTGAAGAAGTTCGGGTAGTCGATGATGCTTACATCAACTATGGTAAGCGGCTCACAGGCATCTGCCGTGGTGTCGCGCACTCTCACATCATGGTCTCCCGGTGTCACACCCGTGAAGATGTTGCTTGCCTGCCATGGGCCGTTGTCCAGCCTGTACTCATAGCTGCCATAGCCTTCTACGGTGATGGTTATAGTCTGGTTATCACTAAATGCATTGCTTACCGTATAACCATTGCCTACCGGTACTGCCTGGCTGCTGCGTACTACCTGTACAGGTGTCTGCGGATTTGATACGCACCCTGTGGCGCTGGTGGCTATCACAGAGTAGGCCCCTGCCTCTTCTGCAAGGTATGATGGCCCTGTGGCTCCCGGTATCACGTTGCCGTCTCTGTACCATACAAAGGTATGGGTGGCATCCAGCCCGCTGTCAAGGGGTAGCGGCCTCACAATTGCACCTGAAGGGTATTCCACACATATGGTGCCTCCTGTAAGCTGCGGCTCAGGGAGCCTTTCAACTAGGATGTCAATGCTTACATACCCCCTGCACGGTGCCTGGGTGGCGGTGTTTGTTACCACTGCCCATACTGTTACCAAATCAGGTGAGTTGGTATTCACATACGCGTTCGGGGTTGCTATGGCCACAGCGGCAGGGTTCACCCTCGGGTCTTCTTCATAATAGGTTACCGTAAACTGCGGCTGCGGCTGGGCGCCTATAATGTCGGCATCCATCGTAGTCAGGTTAAGCTGCGTTATACCGTCATTGGTGCCGTCATTGTCACATGTGTCAGGCACATTGGCAGGGTTTGGCGTGTTGGCTACCGCACCAAGGTCTATAAGAAGGTCAAATGTACCAATGGCATAGCATCCTGTGGCTATGTTGTCGGCACGTACCCATACCTGTTTCTGAGGCACGCTGCTTACGTACTGGTTTGGCATGGCCGGTGCGCCTGCCTGTGCTGCTGCAAGGGTTTCAAAGAACCTCACATTGTAGTCAGCTGCATTCTGGCCTATCAGTATCTGCGGCGTATGGCTGTTAAGTATAAAGGTTGCCGTGCCTATATATGGTATCTGGCATTGTGCATATGGCCTGATAGCAGGGGTATTGGCAGGGTTGCCCAGTACCGGAAGCGGGTTCACCACTATCTGGAGTTCCACCACACTGTAGCACGGGGTATCCAGCGGGTTGCCCGTATTGGCTGTCATCCTTACATAGATGGTAGCGCCGGCGCTTTGGTAGTTTCCTGCATTTGGTATTGCATTGGTGCCTGCCTCAGCATCTGCCATACTGGTATGGAAGGTGATGATGGCCGAGCTGTCATTGTTCCTGATGTCGGCTTCTGCATCGTTCAGGTTAAATTCTGCCATGCCTGCCCCTATTGCAGGGTCTTCGCACTCCTCAAGGGCATCAGGGGTGGTATCCGGGTTCGGCTTTGGCAGCACCCTTAGCGTTAGGGTGGTATAGCTGCGGCATCCTTCAGGGCCGGTTACCCTTACAAACAGTGTCTGCGCGGCTCCTGCAGGCTTCACATAGGCCTCAGGGTTAGCTATGGCCACTGCCGTGGTGTTGGTGCGCGGGTCCTGTACAAAGTATTCTACCGTATAGCCCTGGCCTACACCGAAAGGCCCAAGTATTTCATTGTCTTTTGTGGTAAGGTTAAACGTGGCCGAGCCTGTGCTTGGTATCACATTGCTGCATACTGCCAATGGTGTTGGCGTGGTTAGCTGTAGCGGCTTGCCTATCTCCAGTTCAAAGCTTGCTATGGCGAAGCAGTCATCGCCATCGGTAGCCCTTACCCAGATGGTCTCCCCATTAGTGCCTATATAGGTTGTCGGGTTGGTTATCCTGGGTGCACCTGCCTGGGCAAAACTTTCCTGCTTAAAGTATTCTATGGTATAGCCGGTTCCTGTTAACATGGCTTGCACATCGGCATCACGCTGCCTCAGGTTTACTATGGTCTCGCCGTCCTGGTCATTGCTGTCCTGGTCACACAGCACTATGTTATCAAGCTCTTCCAGCACCGGCGGGGCGGTTACTTTAAGCTCAAGCCTCTCAACCTGGGTGTTTACGCAACCTGTCACCGTGTTCTCTATCCTTAGATAGATAAACTGGGCATTTGGTATTATATTGGTATAGCCTGAGGTATTGGCTATATAGTTATTGTTACCTGCCTGGGCATCTTCAAGGGTTTCGTAAAAACGTATCACAAGGCCAACGCCGTTGTTGATCATTGCTGCTTCAAGGGCCTGAAGGTCAAACACCGCATAGCCGTTGGCGCCGCATGCCTGAAGGTCCTGTGCCGGCGGCATGGTTATCTGCGGAAGCGGCTCTACCCTGATGTCCATCAGCACTACCCTGTAGCAGCCGGTTACAGCATTGGCCACCCTTACAAAGATGGTCTGTACCGTGCTGGTGTTGGTATAGGCTTCAGGGGTGGCTATCGCCCCTGTGTTTGCCTGGGCTGCCGCCATGGTAAGGTGGAAGCTTACATTCACGCCTGTGGCACCGCCTGTTATAGCAGCTATCCTGGTGGTAAGGTCAAACACCTCGCGCTCATCGCCCGGGTTATTATCATCACACAAGGTATACGGCACCGGGGTGTTGGCCACCGGAAGCGGGTCTACCACAAGTTCAAGCGCTACTACGTCATAACAGCCTGTTGGATTTGAGGCTACATTATTGGTTACCCTTACATACAGCGTGGTGCTTGGGCTACTGTAGCTGGTTACGTTGGTAATGGCGCCTGTGCCTGCATCTGCTGCTGTCTGGCTGGTGTGGTAGGTCACCACATAGTCGGCAGGGCTTTGCGTGCCCAGTATCTCGGCATTCCTTGTGCTCAGGTTGAATACGGCTACACCGTCTGTATTGTCATCGCACACATGGTACGGCTCAGGCTCTGTAGCCTCAGGTACCGGGTTGGCGATAAGCTGAAGGGCCACAACATCAAAACAGTCAGTCAGCGTGCTTTGCACTCTTATATATACAGTTGGGACTGCTGCGCCATTGGCGTTAATGTTAGTATAACAGTTATATTGTGCAGGCTGTATTACATACCCGTTGAACTCTGCACCTTCTTCGGTCTCGTGTACCGTAAGGGTGACGTTTGGTATAGTAGCTGTAAGCTGGGCTAGTGTCGGGTTCAGGTTAAAGCATGCCACGTTGTCATTGTTCAGGTCGCACTCCTGAAGCGGTGCCGGGTTCGAGGCTACAGGGCCCGGTATTACATCAAGGTTCAGCGTGGTGGTGCTTGCACAGCCTGTTATCTCATCTTCTACCCTTACACCTATGGTCCTCGGGCCTGAGATATAGCCATCGCCTATTACGCCTGCTGTGCCGCCGGCCTGTGCCTGGGCAAGGCTTGTATAGTATATTACATTATAGCCTGCCGCTCCAAGGGTCACTGCCGCATCATTGCGCGATAGCTGGAACTGCCCCTGGCCCGGCGTTTCTTCACAGGCATAGAATGTAGGAAGGGCTGTGTCTATAACCGGAAGCGGGTTTACTTTTATAGTGAACTGGCCTTCTGCAGTACAGTTGTCGGTATTCCTAAGCACTACATAGATGGTTTGCTGGGTCCTGCACTGTGTTGGTATAGGTAGCAGGGTTTGCTATCGGGTTGTTGGCCGCAATGTCTGCCTGCTGCGCATAATAGGTTACTGTTACACCGGTTACCCCGCCGGTTAGGGCTGCTGCCCTTGTGGTAAGGTCAAAAGGCCTGTAGCCTACATTGGCATCGCCGTTATCACACAGGGCATACACCGGTATAGTGCTTACCACCGGTTTTGGCAGCACTGTAAGGGCTACGCTGGTAGTGCTGTAGCAGCCTGCGCCTGTGGCATCGGTTACCCTTATCCACACCGTGCCTGACTGTGATTCATATGTTGAAGGGTTATTGATAAGCGGGGGTGCCGTCATTGGCTGCCTGAAGGCTGGTGTGGTAGGTCACCACAAGCCCCGGCTGCCCGTTTACGGCCTGCGCGCCGGCAACTGTCAGGTCAAAAATGGCGTCGTTGTCATAGTCGTCATTACATTCTGCTATAGGGCTCACTGCGCCAAGTACCGGCGTGGCCACTACTATAAGCTGCAGCTGTACTGTGGTGTAGCAGCCTGTGGCAGGGTCATCTACGCGTGCCCATACCGAACCATTCATTGAGGTGTGGTCCGGGGCAAGGTCCGTACCGCCTGCATCAGCAAGGGCTTGTGTGGTATAATAGCGCACTTGGTAGGTAGTGTTGCCATTGGTTATATCGCTGTTGGCCTCTGTAAGAAGGAAGATGGATTCGCCCGGGGCGGTCTCACACTCGGCAAGCGGAGTTGGCGCCGGGTTCACCGCCGGAAGCGGCTTCACCACAAGGCTGATAGGGGCTACGCTCACACAGCCGTTGGTATCCACTACCCTTACCCATGCCTGGCCTGTTCCGCTTGGGTAGGCGGCAGCATTAGCAACAGGGGTGGTGCCGGCCTGTGCGGCGGCTTGTGTCGGGTAATAGCTTACTGTGGCTCCCGGAAGCGCTGCCAGTATATCGGCCGTGCGTACCGTAAGGTCAAAGTCTTCCTGGCCCACAGCGCCCGTGGCGTCACACTCGGCTATCTCTGCAAGGGCAGGGATTACAGGCTGCGGGTATATCGTTACGTTGAAGCTTTCTTCATCTGTACAGTTCGGCGTTGTGCCGCTCTGGGCATATACGTATATCGTCTGGGTGGTTGTAATAAGGTCGCCTGCATTGAGCTGCGTGCCTGATCCACCTGGCTGGGTGTAATAGTTCCCCGTAGCAAGAACAGGAAGAACATATCCGTCAGCCTGGCATACAAATACATCGGCAACCGGTAATACATCAGGCACCGGGTTCAGAAGGAGGGTAAATGATGTTACGGAAAAACAGTTTGGACTGCCTGTTACACCAACACGTACATAAATTGGTGTATTATTACCAGCACTATAAGACTGGAAATTTGTTATTGCTCCTGTATTGGCATTAGCAGCAGTTAAACTTGTATGATATGTAATCGTGTAAAGCGCCGGATCTTGAGCGCCAAGTATCTCTGCATTGCGGATTGTGAGGTCAAATGATTCTGTATTATCAGCACCTACATCACACAACTCAATGTTTTGTGGTGTATTAAGAACAGGCGCTTGTGTAACAAGAAGATCAAAAGAATAAATTTGCGCACATGAACTTAATTCTTCAGCTTTTACGTAAATAGTCTGGTTTCCAGAACTTGAATAAGACGTAGGATTAGGGGATCCAAGGATCAGCAAATGACCATGCTGCTGCTTCAGTTTCATAATATGTAAATGAATAGTCGCCTGCGCTCAGACTACCTAACATTGCAGCTTCTATACTCCTTAAATTATAAGTATATGGGCCAGAACCATTACCACAAACCACTAAATCCTGAGGGTTATTTAATGGCAATGGAGGTGGCGCGCTTACCACGGCTGTATCGGTTGAATTGGCAACACAACCCGGTTTATTCACCACAACTTTGTATGTTCCCGGCATTGTAACCGTATATGATACAGAGGTAGCTCCCGGTATTAGCTGGTCATCTCTGTACCATTGATAAGTTGCAGGTTTATTCGGTTCTGAAACAATTGTAGATGTATATATAACAAATCCTCCGGGACAAATAACAGCATCCTGTTCTATCATTAACTCACAAATAATATCACAACTTGTTGATCCGGCATTAGGATTAGTGCTATTTGTTTGTGTAAGGGTAATACGGCCTGGCTGATTACTGAAATTTGTAATAAGTACAACATAGTACATACCGGCCTGTGCATTGGTTATAGTAAAATTCTCAACTGGTGCAGGGGAGTAACTACAGGCAACCTGTGTTGAAGGATTAAGATTGGCAGGGCCAAAAATTGGCGGAGGACCCACAAATGGACCCCAAGCTATGAAATCGACATCTATACCAGCACCAGCAAGTGTAGACTGTGATATATTAAATTGCAGAGTCCCCGGATTTTCAACTCTCAAGTAAAACCATGCCGGATTGGGGCGTGTAGCAAGACAGCCATAACTTGAAGCTTCAGCAAACGATGCAGGAGGACTATTTGTAGTATTGGGAAATGTCAAAGCAGCATTACCTGCACAAAACCCTTGTTGCCCGGCAGCAGTATTACCTTGTGCAAAAACGTTAAAACAACCGTAAAAGCTTAATAATAAGCACAAATACAGATTTCTCATCATATACATTTTAGAAACGCGAAAATTACAATAATTTGACTCAAAAAAAATATAAACTTTACATTTTTTAATCTATAACACGTTAATTATGATTTACCCTACCATATGTAGCACTTAAACAGTATTTAACGTTATGTTAACATACATTAATACAGGAAATTCAAAATTCTAACTTCAATAATTAAAAACTTTTTATAGTTATCTTTGCGTTTCAAAAACAGGACTTAAAAAAAATATATGGCCCATAATGATGAGCTCCACGATGAAATTGGAGACAACCACGCAGCATCAAACGTAAATACTCCCCTACGTGAAGATGCTTTTAATATAAGCGATGACGAGAAGATTGAACTAATAAAAAAAGATGTCGAGAATATCCTGCAAACATTAGGGATGGACCTGACAGACGACAGTATAAAAGGCACGCCAAACCGCGTTGCAAAAATGTTTGTAAAAGAAATTTTTGGCGGGCTTAACCCAAATAAAAAACCGGGGTCATCAACGTTCGAGAATAAATACAAGTATGGTGAGATGCTGGTGGAAAAAAACATTACCATATACTCTACCTGTGAACATCATCTATTACCGATAGTTGGACGCGCCCATGTTGCTTATATTTCTAATGGGACCGTTGTAGGACTATCAAAAATGAACCGTATTGTTGATTATTTTGCTAAACGCCCGCAAGTACAGGAAAGGCTTACCATTCAAATTGTACAGGAACTTAAGAAAGTGCTTAATACGGAAGATGTTGCCTGTGTAATTGATGCCAAGCACCTGTGTGTGAACTCACGCGGCATACGTGACATTGAGAGCAGCACGGTAACATCAGAATTCGGCGGAAGGTTTAAAGAAGAAACCATACGCCGCGAGTTTCTTGATTATATAAAGCTTGATACACAGTTTTAAAGAATATATTTTCCAGGCATGCACTTATACCAGAACCAGAATTTAAAGATATATAATTCGCTTACAGGCGAAAAAGAAGCGTTTTCCCCAATTCATGAAGGCAGTGTGGGCATGTATGTGTGCGGCCCTACTGTTTACAGCAATGTACATTTGGGCAACTGCCGCACGTTTATATCTTTTGACCTGGTGTACCGCTATCTAAAGCATCTGGGCTACAAAGTGCGTTATGTGCGCAATATTACCGACGTAGGCCATATTGTGGATGATGTAGATGACGGCGAAGACAAGATTGCAAAAAAAGCAAGGCTTGAAAAGCTGGAGCCCATGGAAATCGTGCAGCAGTATTCGGTTGACTTCCACCAGATTATGGAACTGTTCAACAGCCTCCCGCCGGGTATTGAGCCTACGGCTACAGGCCACATAATTGAGCAGATTGAGACCATCAAGAAAATTATTGAGAACGGATATGCTTATGAGGTTGACGGCTCAGTGTATTTTGATGTGGCTAAATTCAACGAAACACATGACTACGGTAAGCTAAGCGGCCGCAATCTTGATGATATGATGGCTAACTCCCGGGAGCTGGCGGGGCAAAGCGATAAACGCAACCCGGCTGATTTCGCTCTTTGGAAAAAGGCAGAGCCTGAACACATAATGCGGTGGCCATCGCCATGGGGAGACGGTTTCCCGGGGTGGCATCTTGAATGTACAGCCATGAGTACCAAATACCTGGGCAACCATTTCGACATTCACGGGGGTGGTATGGATTTAAAGTTTCCGCACCATGAATGTGAAATTGCACAAAATGAGGCAAGCACAGGCTGTGCCCCTGTTAACTTTTGGATGCATGCCAACATGCTTACGCTGAACGGCAAAAAAATGTCTAAATCAACAGGCAATAACATACTTCCGCGTGAAATATTTACGGGTGATAATGATAAGCTGAGCAAAGCTTTCTCGCCATCAGTTACACGCTTTTTTATGATGCAGGCACATTACCGCAGCATTCTTGACTTTAGCAACGATGCCATAATTGCTGCTGAAAAAGGCTATAACCGCCTTATGGAAGCGTTAAACACCATGACAGAAATTAACGCCTCTTCTTCAACAAGCATTGATCTGGATGGCTGGAAACAAGCATGCTATGATGCTATGAATGATGACTTTAACAGCCCGATTTTAATAGCGCACCTGTTTGATGCGGTGAAATATATCAACCTGCTTAAAGACGGTAAAGAAACCATCACGGCGACAGACCTTGACAGGTTTAAAAAACTGCTGCATGCATTTGTATTTGACGTGCTCGGGCTTGTAAATGAAGCTGCTGAAGATAACAACGGGCACCTTGAAAAGCTGGAAGGCACTGTAAATATGCTGATAGGCATGCGGAATGAAGCACGCGCCAACAAGAACTTCGCAATGAGCGACCAGATACGTGATCAACTCGCCGCATTGGGCATCCATATAAAAGACACAAAAGAAGGTACAACCTTCTCCCTTTCATAATGACTGCAAAACAGGTACTAATATATCCGTTTCTGCTGATCATACGTTTTTATCAGGGCGCCATATCGCCATTGCTGCCTGCTGCGTGCCGCTACACTCCTACCTGCTCTCATTATGCTGCAGAAGCATTGCAAAAGCATGGGCTGATAAAGGGCGGATGGCTTGCGGCAAAGCGGATAGTAAGCTGTAACCCCTGGGGCGGTAAGGGTTATGACCCGGTGCCATAACAATATTAAGTACTGACGACGAAATCAAAACATACACAATGACACAATTTTTGAGCATCACCTGGAACCCTTCTGAAGGTTTAGACTTAGGCTTTTTTATGATACGTTACTACAGCCTCATGTTTGTAGTAGCTTTCGGCCTGGGCTGGTTTATCATGAAACACATCTTTCAGCGTGAAGGGGAATCGCTTGAAAAGCTTGACAAATTGTTCATTTATACGCTTGTTGCAACACTTTTGGGCGCTCGCCTGGGCCATGTATTTTTCTATGATTGGGACTATTTTAAAAATCACCCGGCAGAAATACTGCTTCCGTTCAGGTTTAGCCCTAAGTTTGAGTTTACAGGGTTTGCAGGGCTTGCCAGCCACGGCGCCGCTATAGCCATTATACTTACCATGGTGTATTACAGCCGCAAAATCATCCACAGGCCTTTGCTATGGGTGCTTGACAGGGTTGTTATTCCGGTAACCAGCGGTGGTATTTTTGTGAGGTTCGGTAATTTTATGAACAGCGAAATCCTGGGCCGCGAGACGAGCGCAGACCTGCCAACGGCGGTAAGGTTCATCCGCGGGGAAGATAACCTCGGAAAACGCGAAGTAATGGCACGTACAGGGATAAACAACTATGATGAAGCTTACAAGGCTATCGAAACAAACCCTCAATTTTCTTCAATACTTGATGCCATCCCCTACCGCCACCCGGCACAGCTTTATGAAGCAATGGGATATGTGATTGTGTTCGCCATTATCTTCTACATGTATTGGAAGACAAACGCACGCAAAAGCCATGGCCTCATTTTTGGGGTATTCCTTGTATTGCTCTGGACAGTACGCTTTGTGGTAGAGTTTGTAAAAGAAAGCCAGGGTGGCTTTGAAGGTGAAAACCCGGTACTGCTTACAGGCCAATGGCTTAGCATACCGTTTATCATAGCCGGCTTTATACTGATTTTTACTGCAAATAAGCGGAGGGAGACACTTTAATGCACTAATAACATCTGTCATTGGAACAGGAATGACAAAGTAATCTGTTTTAGTATTACTTATAAACAAAGATTGCCGCGCTCCGTAAACTACGCTCGCAATGACTGTATTGAATATCTTTATTAACTAGCGTCATTGCGAGGAGGAACGACGAAGCAATCTAATTGCACATGAAGCCGGGATTTGTGTATATAATAACAAACTTCAACAACACAACATTTTATGTTGGAGTGACTTCTGATTTGCATACCAGAATAAAGGAACATATAAATAAGCGATATCCTGAATCGTTTTCAGCAAGATATAATCTTAAAATTAGTTTATTTTGAAACTTTTCAATCAATTGAAGATGCAATTGGCAGAGAAAAGCAAATTAAAGCAGGTTCGCGCGAAGATAAATTGAAATTAATTTTAAGTATTAATCCTGAATGGAAAGATTTATACTTTGAAATTGAAAAATATTTTTAGATTGCCGCGCTCCGTTGCTCGCAATGACAGCATATATCAATTGCATTCCGAACGGTATTGTCTCATTTCATAACATTTATGTTTTAAAAAGCAGATTTAGAGCAAATTAAAGCGTAACTTTGTAATTATCAACCAGATTTACCTGGACTACTTTTTTAAGGCAGCCTTCTTAGCACCAAGATTATCTTTTAAAACTACTTCAAGCGAGTCATAAAAGATACTCTTATGAATTATCCTAAAAAAATTTTCCTTGCAGACGATGATTGTGATGATGTTGACTTCTTTACTGCGGCATTAAGTGAAATTGCTCCGGATAGTGAACTTACAGCTGCAAGTGACGGACAGGAACTAATTGAAAAACTTCGGACTACTGAAAAAGCGCCTGATATAATTTTCCTTGATATAAACATGCCAAAGGTAGACGGCATCAATGCACTGAAAGTAATTCGAAATGAAATGCCTGTTGTTAAAGATGTTCCCGTAATAATGTATTCTACAAGCAATAACGAGACATTTATTAAGAGCGCTTACAATGCAGGAGCCAATTGTTTCTTTACGAAGCCAATGAATTTCCACGAATTAAAAGCCTGCATCAGTAATTTTCTTTTAGCCGACTGGAAAAAAACAGTTTTACCCTATGAAGAATTTGCAGTTGTGATATAAAAATAAAGCCCCGATAATCGGGGCTTTCGTATTTTAATAATCTCACTACCTATTCGCTTAACTTGAAATTGTAAATAATCTTACCGATTTGCTTTTCAGCATCACCGGGTTCAAATTTTGTTTTAAGCGCCGCCTGTTTGGCTTGGTTAATGAGGCATGGCGATGCTATAGTACCCCTGTCTGTAGCGACGCTAATTACCCTTCCGCTGTTATCAACTGTAATTTGTACAGCCACTGTTCCTTCTTCATTGCATCCGCCTGGTTTTGGTGTTGCAACGGGTTTGCGCCCTGCAAGCTGGTAGTTTCCAACGCCTGTACCGCGGCCAAGGCCTTTGCCATCCCCGTCTCCATCGCCATTGCGGTCACCATCACGCCTCCCGGCATCTCCGGGTTTATTATCATCTCCCTGCCCCTGGTCAGACTTACCGTCTGTTTTAGGGCCGTTAAGAACACTATTCAAAGCGTCCATAGTATTTTTACTTGGTGTAGGCTTTGGTTGTGGCTTTGGTGTAACATCTTGTTTGGGAGTCTCTTTCTGCGGCTTTTCTTTATTCACTACCGGCGCATCGTCTACATCCTGAGTAGCGACTTCATCAGCCTGTGGCGTAGCTTCCGCTGCAGACTGTGCCTGTTGCGGCGCCATACGTACATCTTCCATAGGTTGTACGTCACCCTGGCCAAATTCAGTTGTGCCAAAATTTATTGCAATACCGTTTTCAGGCGGCGGATCCATATAGGTCATACCGAGGAAAAAGCACAAAAGCAGTATCACCGTATAAATTATAACGGTGATGACAAATGACTTTTTCTCGTGTTCTGTTTCCAGGTATTTCATGCTATTTCGGGTCTACTGCCAAAACAATCTTAAACTTATTACGGTAAGCAATATCCATTACGGCAACGGCATTTTCAATAGGTACGCCCTGCTCTGCCCTAAGTACAATAGCTTTGCCTTCATTACCCGCCAAGAGCTGCTGCAGCCTCGGCTCAAGACTTTCTTTGGCTACCTCTTCTTTATCAATATAATACTTCAGGTCTTTATTGATGCTTACTGCAACATTTTGGTTATTATCAGTCTTTCCCTTAGATTTCGGCAGGTTAAGGTCAAGCGCATTTGTTGTAACCATAGTAGATGTAAGCATGAAGAATATCAATAACAGGAAAACAATATCCGTCATTGATGACATGTTGAACTCGGGCGTTACCCTGTTTCTGCTCCTGAACTTCATAAATTATACAGGGTCATTTAACAGATCAAGGAACTCTGTTGCGGTTACCTCCATCTGGTTGATAATTTTATCTGTCTTCACTACCAGGTAGTTGTAGCTAATATATGCAAAGATACCTATGATAAGTCCTACAACCGTAGTTGTCATTGCAGTATAAATTCCGCTGGCAAGTACATCAAGCTCTATCTGTCCGCCGCCACTGGCTATCTCATGGAAAGCAAGTACCATACCATAAACGGTACCAAGGAAGCCAATCATTGGCCCTGCCCCTGATATCGTAGCCAGAATGCTCACGTTCTTTTCAAGGCTGTATATTTCAAGCTTACCTGCATTTTCAATAGCTGTATTGATGTCGGCCAACGGTTTGCCAATACGCGAGATGCCCTTTTCAACCAGCCTTGATACCGGCGAATTGGTATGCTGGCAAAGCAGCTTGGCGCTGTCAAACCTGCGGTGTACTACGTGGTCTCGTATCTGGTTCATAAAACTTTTATCAATCTTAGAGGCTGCTTTAAGCGCTAATAATCTTTCAATGAAAATGTAGATGGCTACAAAAAAGAGAATGCCAAGTACAATCATTATAAGCTGCCCGCCTAAGCCGCCGCTTGTAAGCAGTTCCCATATAGACAAAGTTTTTTCAACCGGCTGTTCTGCATTTGCTGCCGCATCCTGAGCTACTGCGAGGCTGTCTGCCTGAGTGTATAACATACAATAATTATTAGTTAAAGTTTGAAACGCTAATATATAGCAAAAATTGTTTTTGCACTAATTATATAACGGCCTTCCACAAAAAAACCTGCCGCAATGGGCAGGTTTTTCAATATCTATAATGATGTGATGCGGTTAAGCAATCTCATCATTGTGCTCGTGCTCAATTTTAGACTTTTCCTCACGTGATACTGTGTCAACCAATACCGGTGTTGCGATGAACAGTGAAGAGTATGTACCTACTATAATACCTACAAGCATCGCGAAAATAAACCCGCGGATTGACTCACCACCGAAGATAAACATGATAGCAAGTACCAGTATCATGGTAAGAGATGTATTGATTGTACGGGCCATTGTAGTGTTTACCGACCTGTTCACAATCTCATGGAAATTACCTTTAGTTTTACCGGCAATGAATTCACGTACCCTGTCAAACACAATTACCGTGTCATTCATTGAGTAGCCAATTACCGTAAGGATAGCCGCTATGAAGTGCTGGTCCATTTCCATATGGAAAGGCATGAACTTGTAGCACAGTGAGTAAATACCTAGTACAAAGATAACGTCATGCGCCACGGCTGCAATTGCACCAAGGCTGTACTGCCATCTCCTGAAACTCACCATAAGATAAATAAACACTATAGCCATAGAGCCAAGCACTGCCCAGAAAGAGTTGGCCTTGATATCATCCGCTACAGTAGCGTCAACTTTGCTTTGAGATAAAATACCTAGCTCTTTACCTTCGTATGTATTCACAAACTGATCTTCAGTAAGTGAAGTTGAATAGAAACCTTTAAGGCCTGTGTAAAGAAGTTTGTTAACTTCAGCATCTACTTCAGCCGTTTTCTGGTCAATTTTGTAAGCTGTTGTTATCCTAAGCTGCGTATCGTTACCAAATATCTTGGCATCAACGTTATCGTTAAATACCTGGCCAAGCTTTTGCTTAACATCTTCAGTAGAAACAGATTTGTCAAATTTCACCTGGAAAGTACGGCCACCAACAAAGTCAATACCCTGGTCAAGCCCGTTGATGAAGAATATCGACACAAGGCTTACAATCACTACGATTGAAGAGAAAATGTATGTAAATTTCTTTTTACCAAGGAAATCATAGTTGAAATTGGTAAACCAGTTTTTAGAAACATTGGTATAGAAATTCAATACATGTGCTTTTCTCACACTCCAGTCAAGAAGTAATCTTGTTATGAAAAGTGATGTGAAAAGCGACGTGAATATACCTATAAGTAGCGTAGTCGCGAAACCTTTAACCGGGCCTGTACCGAAAATTAAAAGTACCAGACCTGTAAGTACGTGCGTAACGTTGGCATCGGTAATTGATGACATTGCACCCCTCCAGCTATACGATGTTTTTACGGCTTCTTCAAGTGTTGCACCCCTGCGCAATTCTTCTTTTGCCCGCTCGTATATAAGTATGTTCTGGTCAACCGCTGTACCCATTGTAAGTACGATACCTGCAATACCTGGTAGGGTAAGCACTGCGCCAAGGCTGGCAAGGATACCAAACAAGAACAGAAGGTTAACGATAAGTGCAACATTTGCATACCAGCCTGCCCTGCCGTAGTATACTACCATCCAGAGCGATACAATAAGCAAACCTGCAATTGATGACATAATACCATTATCAATAGCTTCCTGGCCAAGTGACGGACCTACAACTTCTGACTGTACAATATCAGCCGATGCAGGAAGTTTACCTGCACGAAGTATGTTGGCTAAGTCTTTTGTCTCAGTTACATCAAATGCACCTGATATTGAAGAGTTACCACCGGCAATAGGGCCAGTTGTAACACTTGGTGCTGAGTACACAACATTATCAAGCGCAATTGCAATGAAACCTTGTGTGCTATAAGCTTTACCTGTCATTTCTTCCCACTTCTGGGCACCTTTGCTGTTCATTTGCATAGATACAGAAGGCTTGCCCATCTGGTCAAAATCATCCCTTGCGCCTGTAATAACATTTCCGCTTAGTGGCGGTACATTATCTTTATTGCTCTTAAGAGCATAAAGCTCAAGAATTCCTTTGGCCTTTGTATTTTCTTTACCCCATGCAAAACGTGCATAACGCTGGTCACCTGAAAGCAATCCGCGAACATCGCTTCTCTTAAGCCATTTGTTGATTGCTGCAGTATCTTTTACAGATGCAGTACCCAGTACCGGGCCGCCCTGAGGGTTAACCAATAGTTTTTCAAGAAGCGGGTTTTCACCTTTTTTCGGTGCACCAACAGAGTCTTTACTTGTAAGAAGTGCATCAATATCTGATTTTGCAGTGTCTTTTTTAACTTCAGCTGTAGATGCTTCGGTCTTCTTTAGCAGATCATTCGCCGCACCAAAGAAAGGCAGCATTTCATTTGATTTCCATACTTCCCAAAATTCAAGCTGGGCTGTACTTTGCAATAGCTTCTTAACACGGTCAATATCTTTAGCGCCCGGAAGCTCTACAAGGATACGCCCAGATTCACCCATTCTCTGGATGTTAGGCTGCACTACGCCAAACTTATCGATACGCTCGCTAAGTACGCGGAATGCACTGTCAATAGACTCGCTAACTTTTTTCCTGATTACAGTTTTAACCTGCTCATCAGTCATGTTGATATTAACACCATCAGGCCCGTCACCCACAATCCTGTTTGTGAAAACATCAGGCGATGCAAGTTTTAGTGAGCCTTTAGACTGGTTTTCAAAAGCAATGAAAAATGCTTCAAGGTAATCCTGGTTACCCTGCCTGTTTTTGGTAGCCTCATCAAGAGCCTGGTTGAAAACAGGGTTTTTAGTATTATTGGCAAGGCCTTTAAGTATATCTTTTACAGATATCTCAAGCATTACGTTGATACCTCCTTCAAGGTCAAGGCCTTTGTTTATTTGCTTGTTCCTCACCTCATCATAAGTATACCCAAGGTACACTACAGAGTCTTTCATAGATTCCAGGTACGCCACTTCTTTTGCAGAGTCACCTCCGGCAATAGCTTTAGCGTCATCCTCAATCCTATTTGAGACAAAAGTGAACGAAAGCTGGTAGATACTTACCAGTGCAAATAGAATTGCGAAAAATTTAATGAGTCCTCTATTCTGCATTACAACTAAAAATTAATTATTTCATTTTTTTAAAAACGAGCAAATATATAATTTACGGTACGATATACCAACTTATTTGCTAATATTATCTTAAAAAAGGGCTGCGCGCGGCAGCCCCTTATATTTATGGAAAAGATTGTGTTACAGCACAGATTTAAGGTCGCCGTTCATGGCTCTTACTGCATCTGCACTCTTGGCAAATAACGCTTTTTCTTCGTCATTCAGGTTGATGTCAACAATTTTCTCAAGGCCGTTTTTGCCGATAATGCACGGTACACCCATGCATATATCTTCCTGACCGTACTCGCCTTCAAGAAGCACTGAGCAAGGTATCATACGCATCTGGTCATTCAGTATACTGTCAACAAGATATGCTACAGATGCTCCTGGTGCATACCACGCTGATGTACCTAAAAGTCCTGTAAGGGTTGCGCCGCCAACCATTGTGTCAGCTGCAACTTTTTTCAGTTCATCATCATTAAGGAACTGGTTTACAGGCACACCGTTGTATGATGCCAGCCTTGTAAGCGGTATCATAGTAGTATCGCCATGGCCGCCTATCACCATGCCTTGTATGTCGTTTGACGGCTTGTCTAGCGCTTTTGAAAGATAGTATTTAAACCTTGAGCTGTCAAGCGCTCCACCCATACCAATAATGCGGTTTTTAGGCAGGCCTGTAGCTTTTAGAGTAAGGTACGTCATAGTATCCATTGGGTTTGATACCACTACGATTATAGCTTCCGGCGAATGCTTAAGCACGTTTTCAGCAACCGATTTTACTATGCCTGCGTTGATACCAATAAGCTCTTCACGTGTCATACCCGGCTTGCGCGGTATACCTGAAGTAATTACCACAACATCGCTGCCGGCAGTTTTTGCATAGTCATTTGTTGAGCCTGATACCATAGTATTAAATCCTGTTGTGGTAGCACATTGCATAATATCCATTGCCTTGCCTTCTGCAAATCCTTCTTTAATGTCAAGCAAAACCACTTCGCTGGCTATGCCCCTGTACGAAATCACATCTGCACACGTAGCGCCTACATTACCGGCGCCTACTACTGTAACTTTCATAATAATATTGTTTGGGTTGTTATTAAAATTGATAATGTATTGAAAAGTTTGTGTTTGCAAATTTACCGAAAGCAAAGATACCCTGCAGCCCAAAATGTCCAAAATTATAACGCAAAGATGCCTCACCAATATAATTGGTGCGTGATTTGGCAATCGCCTCCAGCCTTGTATTGAGCACCTGTTGCAACGGGATTATATCTTCAATGCTGCCGCGCTGGCCTGCTACCCTATATTCTATCGCGCTGGTGTTCATGATGAAACCACCCATCACTTCAAAATTACCGAACTCTTTTGATGCATTTGCCTGAAACTGCCATGTATCTACCAGTCCATTCAATGAGTCTATACCCAATGTTCCTGCCGATGTATCAACATTAAGGAAATCAAACGTAACATCTTCTTTTGAGTAAGCCGCCAGCACTGCCAGATTGATACCTTTTCGCTGAAACCAGCCCAGATAATGCGCTATGCTATGCTTAAGCCCTACTCCATACACCTGATAATTGCTGCGCTTCAGCTTTATTTTAGGTGAATATTTACCTATAATCTCAAAGCCTGCACCAATGCCGATAGTTCCCTGAAGACAAGGATATACAACTGCCTCTCTGTTAATACCTTCCGGTGTTTTCAGCTTCACTTCCTCATCTCCCAACTGACCCGTAAGATTTACCTGTTGGTCATTTCCCAAAGCCGTGGGTACGGTTGCCGATGTTCCTTCGGTAAGTGTAAAGAATTTTAAATCTGAATTGTTGATTACAAAACTCCTGTCACTCTGCGGTACGAAGAAAACATTGGTATTTAGCGAAACATCAAAATGCAGGAAATCGCGCTTTTTGGCACTTGCCATCCAGCCGGAAGCTGCCTGGTATATGGCGCCGTCGGTCGCCGGGGTTATGTATTTATCAGAATAAAACAGGGCGTCATCAATGAGACGCCCTACTTGTTCTAATTCTTCTGTCTGCGCATTTGCACCACCCGCTATACACAGCATGGCAGCAACAGCAGCGTTTTGTATACTCCTAAGTTTACGCATCAATATTAGCGTAAACTGCATTTTTCTCAATAAATTCCCTACGCGGCGGCACTTCATCACCCATCAGCATTGAGAATATCCTGTCAGCCTCCGTAAGGCTGTCAATGCTTACCTGGCGAAGTGTACGGAACTCAGGGTCAAGCGTGGTTTCCCAAAGTTGTTCAGCATTCATCTCACCAAGGCCTTTATAACGCTGAACCGTTGCTCCATTTCCAAATCTATGTGAAATTTCATCGCGCTGGGCATCGTTCCATGCATATTCTTTCTTATTGCCTTTCTTCACCATATATAGTGGCGGTGTGGCAATGTAAACGTGCCCATTCTCTATAAGTTCTTTCATGAAACGGAAGAAGAATGTAAGTATCAGTGTTGCTATGTGGCTACCGTCAACGTCGGCATCACACATAATAACAACTTTATGGTAACGCAGCTTTTCAAGGTTAAGCGCCTTGCTGTCTTCAGCCGTGCCAATGGTTACACCAAGTGCTGTAAATATATTGCGTATCTCTTCATTTTCAAAAACCTTGTGGTGCATAGCTTTTTCCACATTAAGGATTTTACCCCTCAGCGGAAGTATCGCCTGGAAGTTCCTGTCACGCCCTTGCTTTGCCGTTCCGCCTGCCGAGTCACCCTCAACAAGAAACACCTCGCATTTTGCCGGATCCTGCTCTGAACAGTCGCTCAATTTACCTGGTAATCCGCCGCCACCCATAACGGTCTTGCGTTGTACCATTTCACGTGCTTTCTTAGCAGCGTGGCGTGCCTGTGCTGCCAATATTACTTTCTGCACGATGATTTTAGCATCGTTCGGGTTTTCCTCAAGATAATTCTCAAGCATTTCGCTTACAGCCTGGCTTACAGGAGCCACCACCTCGCGGTTACCCAGCTTAGTTTTGGTCTGGCCCTCAAATTGCGGCTCAGAAACTTTCACTGAAATGATTGCCGTAAGGCCTTCACGGAAGTCATCACCTGAAATCTCGAACTTAAGCTTGTCGAGAAGCCCTGATGAGTCGGCATATTTCTTAAGCGTATTGGTAAGCCCCCTACGGAAACCTGAAAGGTGCGTACCACCCTCATGGGTATTAATGTTATTTACATAAGAGAAGATATTCTCTGTATAGCTGGTGTTATAGATAAGCGCAACCTCAACAGGCACTTCACCCTTATCTGTTTCCATGCTTATTACATGAGTGATGATAGGCTCGCGGTTACCATCAAGAAACTTAACAAACTCTTTCAAACCTTCTTTAGAATGGAAAGTTTCACCTACATATTCGCCTTTATCGTCTTTCTCACGCTTATCTGTAAGCGTAATTGTTATCCCCTTGTTAAGGAACGAAAGCTCGCGCATGCGGGCTGCAAGGGTGTCATACGAATATTCTGTAGTCTGGGTAAAGATGGTGCTGTCAGGCTTAAAGGTTACGGTCGTACCTCTTTTTCAGTTTCACCAATTTGTTTTACAGGATAGATCGCTTTACCGCGCTCATACTCCTGCTCATATACTTTCCCTTCACGAAAAACCGTTGCACGAAGATGGTCTGACAGCGCGTTTACACACGATACACCCACACCGTGGAGACCGCCCGAAACTTTGTATGAGTCTTTGTCAAACTTACCGCCGGCGCCGATCTTGGTCATAACAACCTCAAGTGCAGAGACACCTTCTTTCTTGTGGATGTCTACCGGTATACCACGGCCGTTATCTTCAACGGTAATGGAATTATCTTCATTAATCGTAACATGAATAGTATCACAATGCCCGGCAAGCGCTTCGTCAATTGAGTTATCAACTACCTCATAAACAAGGTGGTGAAGCCCGCGCGTACCCACATCGCCTATATACATCGAGGGACGCATCCTTACGTGCTCCATTCCCTCTAATGCCTGGATACTGTCTGCCGAATAATTGTTTTTCTTTATTTCTTCACTCATAAAACTATTCTTAACTAATTTTTAAGTTTAACGAACAAATATATAAAAACAGAGGGGATTTTATGGTAAGATATAGGGATTTGGCATCTAAGTTATTAACATTTTATTAATACAAGATGATGTTTGAAGGATGTGTAATCTTTGAGGTAAAACTTAAGAAATGTTTCACTTGATATTGTCGAAGAGATCCTTCTGACCGGTTTGTAATTTATTTAATATATCTTCATGTTTTTGGAGATTACCTTTCTCATCAATATGCATTATTTCGATATTCTCTCTTTGAAGCGCATTTGATATCAGGTGTGTCCGGTGGCATTCAATTGGCTTGCTTTCACTGCACATTATTGCGAGGCTGATATCCTGCGCATAAGCATCTTTAAGCCTGTCAATTCCTTCAAGGAAAAATAGCTTTGTGCTGACAATAGTGTAATCTATCTTACCTTTTTCATCATAGCAGAAAGCATCTTTTGGCCTGCCGCCAAGCGTATTGCCCATAAAAATATAAGTGATGCCGTTAGCCTCAAGAAAGCTTTTCAGCGCCGGCTGCCTGTATTGCGGATTAAACCGCGAGTATGGCACAGACCGCACGTCTGCCAGATAGTCAATATTATATTTTTTCAGCAAGTCCAGGAAATCCTCGGCCTTGCGCACACCATGGCCTATTGTGTAGAGTGGGTTTTTCTGCATGCACATCTTTCAGCAATTATGATGCCTAAAAAAATAAAACGCCCGCCTTGGGGAGACGGGACGCTTTTGCAAACAAACAAACTAAAATCAACAACTTTATGTATCGTTTAAGCTTCGGTTTTGGCCTGGGCTATAAGGGTATCTGCATTTATGTGTGCGGCATTGGCCCTGCCGCTCGGGTCGGTGTTTTCCTGCCATTTCGGTATCCATTTCCTAACGGTTTGTGCTGCGCTCACCTGCGGGAAATATTTATGGAAAACTGATCTGTAATAATATGCCTCTTTTGTAGCAGGCGTATTGTACGGGAAGCGTTCTTCTGCCCTTTCCATCTCTTCATCGGTAACCTGTGCCGAGCAGTATTCAATCAGCGTATCAATCCAACTGTAGCCCACACCATCACTAAATTGCTCCTTCTGCCTCCAAAGTACTTCTGCGGGCAGATAAGGCTCATCAGGTGTATCAAAGGCTTTACGAAGGATGTACTTCTCCACACCGTCATACGTTTTTGGCTGCTTTTCTTCAGGCTTTATTTTTATTGCAAGCTCCAGGAATTTCTTATCAAGGAAAGGCACTCTTGCCTCCAGGCCATGTGCCATAGTGCTTTTATCTGCACGAAGCAGGTCGGCAGTGAAAAGTTTCTGAACCCTTTCTATCGTTTCTTTCTGGAAATCAGCTGCTGATGGTGCATTACGGAAGTACAGGTATCCACCAAATATTTCGTCAGCGCCTTCACCTGACAGCACCACTTTTACTCCTAAATCAGTAATTGCCTGAGAAAGGAAATACATTGGTGTACTGGCCCTTACTGAGGTTACATCATACGTTTCAAGGTGCCAGATAAGCTTGTCAAGGATTGCTATACCCTGCTCTATCGTAAAATGTATTTCATGGTGTTCTGTGCCTAAAAACTCAGCAACCTTGCGCGCTGCAACAGCATCCGGGGCCGATGCATCAAGCCCAATCGAGAATGAATGCAGCGGCTTACCTAGCTTTTTCATCTCTCTTGCCGCGATTGATGATGTAAGGGATGAGTCAAGCCCGCCTGATAATAATACCCCAACCGGCACATCACTCATCAGCCTTTTCTTTACTGCTTCGGTTAATGTTTCGCGGATAGCTGAGTAATCAACATCATCCACAGCCTTTGATGCATCTTCCCACTGCGGCCTGTAATATTTTACAAAGCCGGTTTGTGGCGTATAATAATGACCCGGCGGGAAGGTAGAAAATGTCTTGCACTGGTCGGCTATCGCCTTCATTTCACTGGCAAAGTATATCCTGCCGCGTTCGTCAAGGCCATAGTACATTGGCTTTATTCCTAACGGATCACGCCCTGCTATAAAATCATCGCCATTGATAACCACAAAGGCAAACATACCGTCAAGCAGGTTGCAGAAATCATACCCGTACTCTTCATACAGATGCACAATCACCTCAGAATCTGAAGTAGTCCTGAACGTGTGATGTTTCAATATTGTGTCGCGAAGTTCCTGGTGATTGTAGATTTCGCCATTATGTACCATCCATGCAGATGAAGTACCCTGGATAGGCTGGCGCCCTGTGTGGAGATCTATAATAGACAAACGCTCATGACTGAGTATATGCCCTTTTTCTGTAACATAAATATCACTTTCATCCGGCCCGCGGTGCGACATCCTTTTTGAAAGCTGCTGTACCAGCTTCTCATCTTTTCCTTTGCCTATAATCGCTAAAATTCCGCACATAATTTGTCTTTGCTTTTGGTATACTGAACAACTTATTCAGTTATGTTCAGCAAGACAAAATTGAATTTTTAGTTTCAATTATAAAACACAATAAACAGATATGCTTACATTTTTAAAATTAAATGAACAGAATTGATACTTTATGTGATGAAAACCGTCTGCGAAGACAAAAAACGATTACATTCTGAAATATTGCTAGGAAATTTCTTCAATAATGTAATTAGCAGTACCTATTTTAAAATTATCCGCAATCTTTTTACCTATAATGCTTTGACCCAAAGGCGATTGCGGAGACAACGCTATGACCTGCACACCATCAATAATAATTTTAGGCAGTGCTGCGCTTACAAACAGGTGCATCGCATTAGCTTTAACCAGGCTGCCCAATGCAATGACAGGATGCGATGCGTTAGGGTCTATTTTATCTAAAACCGACTTCTGTTCCAAAAATTCAGACAGTTTACTGTTCAGGCGTTCCTGCTCAATATGCATCATGCTCAGGGCTGTTTCATGCTTGTCTCCTGCAGAGCCTTTAGCATCATTAGAGGCATCTTCAGTAAGGGCTGAAATCATATCGCGAAAAGCATCGATCCTGTCATTTACCTGCTGCAGGTAGTAAGCGTGGACTTTTTGTTTCAGTGTCATTATTGAAAAATTAAAAGATTGAAAAATTGAAACATTAGCCTCAATTATTCAATCTTTTATTATTAATCTTTATTCTTAAAAATTAAACTTGTATGATGCGCCTACCAAAAACTGGAAGCCCTGTACCGGATAGTTTACCCAACGCTCATAATCCTGGCTGGCAATGTTATTAAGCCTCAGGAACCCTGTAAGGCGCTCGCTGTACTTGTAGCCAACATGTGCATTCAGGTCAAAATAGCTTTTAAGAGTTACTACCTGCGGTGAGTAAGATTGCGGGAAAATAAGTACATCATCAGGTATTGTTTCGATATCTTTTCTCTCACCCACAAAGAATATATTGGTACCGGCATACCACTTTTCAGTAATGTCTACATCAAGGTTGGCACCAACTTTTATTGATGGAAGGTTCCAGGCTTCTGCCTGGTCTGTATCATAGCTGAAGTAAGAACCATTCATACCAAACGATACATTATCACTGATATCTGCCTTCAGCTCGCCGAAAAAACTGATTGTTCGAAGCCTGTCATACACCAGGCCAAATGAATTGTTGTAAGCATAACCGTCAAGATTTGCACCGGGGCCGGGCACGTTACTAAATAATGCCGCATTGCTTTGGAAAAACAACCTGTTGTCTTCATTCATGTACGACCCCCGAAGGTTGTAAGCTACTGTATTTGCAAGCTTACCTTTTAGCCCGACATATATATCATACTGCTGGTCTGTAGGGGCTATGACAAGCGTTGGCGATACAAAAGGGTTTTCGTCAACTACATCGGCATACGAGTTTTGCTTCAGCGTGCCTTCTGCACCGGCATAGGCTACAAGCAAACCTTCAACAAGCTTATACGATGCCTTTACCTGCGGGTACACAAAGAATTTACTATCACTTTCACCATTTACTTTACCCATACTATAGAAAAGCCCCGCCCCTAACTGCACCGACAAATCTTTATTCTGATACTGTATGCTTGGCTGTAAACCAAGGTTAAAATGGCTGTATTCGTTACCTGTTGTAATCAGCGGGTTTAAAGTCTCCTCAAAAGTTCCGCCCACGTAATCGGCTATGAAGTCAAGCTTTATCTTTTCGCTCATGACATCAATATCAAGCGAAGGCTTTACAAAAAACCGGTTTTCAGCAGAGCCGTAGGCATCCCAAAAACGCTTGTACTGCGCTGAAGCATCATGAAAGAAACTTTTTTCAGCGGCTATCTTTCCGCCAACATATAATGAATGATATGTTTGTTGCGGGTCTATTGCATTGATATCTTCACCTGAAACACCTACTATGTATTCTTCAGGCAGGCCGTACCAGTTGTATACTTTATTTTGGTAGCCCAGGTCAGCATTCCAACTGTAAGCCGATTGCCTGCTGCCGTAGGTAAGGTCTATAGCAGTATTGTAATATTTGTCATCAAGCACAGCCGCATCAATTCCGCCTTGTGATGAAAGGTGGCGCAGCATACCGCCTACATAGTCGGTTCGGCTAAGGTTTTCTGTTATGAAAAGTTCGGCATTTACCGTACCGTAGTTGCCTACACCAAGCGTTGCGTAATTGTTGTATAGCTTTTCACGGGCAGCTTTGTCAACTGCGGCTGCCTTACCCTTAGCAGGTGTAAATGTTGAAGCCACCGGAAAAGAGAATATATTATATTGTATTTCCTCTTTTTGGGAGTTGTCTTCGTCTTCAATTACAGGAGTTTCTTTCACCTTAAAGGCATCGCTTATGGTTGGGGTGTAGGTCTGTACCACGTTTACAACCTCTGTGCCCAGATTTTCATCTTTCTTTTGCGCAAATGCACCCTGAAGGCCTGCAAGCGCTATTATAAATGCTATTTTATATTGTGGTTTGATGTTCATTTTATCGGCGTGTATTAGTTTTGAACAGATGAATTACGTTTGGCTTCTTCGGTTTTAATCCCGTCAAGAACCGTTTGGGCTTCCTGAACAACATCAGGATACGCGGTGAAGTTTTTGATAACGCTTTCTAGGATATACGTTGCCTGGAAACTGTCTTTAAGCCCATAGAAGTTCTTAGCCATTACTACAAGGCCTTTGGCAGCAAAATACTTATAGCCTGAATAGTCTTTTGACAGCTTTTGCACAGCTGTATTTGAAGCATCAAATTTTCCGTCCTTATTTTTGAAGTAAGCATCATAGTACAGCGCTTCAGCTGCCAGCTCGCCTTTTGCAATAGCTTGAAGCTTAGTATATGCTGCACGTGCGCGTTCTTCATTATTAGATTTTATAGCCGAACGCGCTACTATAACCTGCGCATCACTCTTAGTTCTGTCATCTGCTTTTGTGTTGGCCAATACCTTATCAGCATAAACTACAGCATTAGGGTAGTCTGCACCTTCATAATACGCCTTCATGAGGTTGCTCTGCGCGAAGGTTACGTTCTGCGGGAAGTCGGCCTCCGTTTCAAGGCGTTTCAGCACAGGTATGGCTTTTGAGTAATCATTCTTTTTAAGATGAACCTGAGAGAGCCTTGCCAGCGCCTGCTCTGTAAACTCATTCCGCGGTTTGCTTATTACAAACTCATAATGCGGAATTGTGTTTGTCTCCAGCCCCTCAGCGTAATAACTCTGCGCGAGGTAAAAGTTAGCCTTAAGCGATGATATTCCGTTCGGGAATTTGCTCACATAACTGCTAAGTGCAGAGATAGCCTGCTTGGTATTGTTTTGCAGGTATTGCTTCTCTGCTGCCTCAAAAGATGTATTGTCAAGGTCGGCATCGCTTACATCAACGAAATTTAACGTTTTAACCCATGCCGCATACTCGTCGGTATTGCCACTATCTACATATATCTGGCGTGATGTATTTACCGCCTCCATTGCTTCAGGCGTATTCGGGAACTGTGCCACCACCTGTTTGAACTTCGCTAAAGCTTTGGCATCCTGCTCAGCGTTGTAATATATAAGCGCCTGCCTCATCATCGCTTTAGATACGTATGAGCTTGTTTTATAATCTTCTATAAGGTCGTCATAGGTAGACAGCGCTTTGTTGATGTTTTTTTCAGTTACGTATGTCCCGGCAAGTTCAAACAGTGCATCATCAGCATACTTAGATTTTGGGTAAGTGTTTACAAACTTGGTAAGGTCTTCAATCTTTTTATCATTACGGCCAACGAAGCCATAGCTTATGCCTTTCTGGAACAGCGCATAGTCTGAATCTATACCCTTCATTTCGATAGCTTTATTGTACGCATCCATAGCAGGCCAGTACTTGCCCGTAACGAAATTACTGTCACCAAGGCGCAGGTAAGCATCGTTCAGCCTTACTTTATCTCCTTTTGCTGCTGCCGATGTAGTATATGCTGCAAAATGCGTTGCGGCCTGGCTATATTCTTTCAGCTTAAAATAAGTATAGGCAAGGTTGTAATCGGCGTTCTTATATTCAGGCGTATCTTTTGCTTCAGCATAACCCATATACTGCTTAAAGCTTAACAATGCCTCACTGAACTGATCCAGCGTATACTCTGTCTCCCCTTTCCAAAAGGTTGCCCTTGCGGTAAATTTAGCATCACGCTGCTCAGCAATAGACTTTTTGAAAAGTGCCAGCGCCTGCTGATAATTTCCATCCGTATAAAGTTCCATACCGCGATAGAAAGCTACTTTCTGGTATGCCTTGCGGTTCTCCGGCGACCTGTCTTTCTCCAGCAATGTTAGTGCCTCTTTATAGTTTTTAGAGGTGATGTAAGAATTGATGAGCAGGTTTTGTATTTCCTGCTTAAATGGTGTTGCAGGGTATTTATCGGTAAAACCTTTTAGCACTTCAGGCACACTTTGGTATGGGTTGCCAATTTCGTAGCTTAGCTTGGCGTAGTTATAGTAAGCATCTTCCTGAATTTTGGCTTCAAACTCCATCTCGCTTGCTGTTTTGAACGCGTTGAGCGCCTGCTGTTTTTTACCGGTTTTGAGGTAGCTTTCACCAAGATGATAATAGGCATTCTGTGCCACGAAGTCATTACCGCCGATAATTTTATTGAACTCAGCTATGGCATTTTCATAATCACCCTGTTTGTAATACGCGTAGCCAAGTTGGTAAAAGTCAGTATTGTTCCACTTGCCTTTTTTACCTCTGTATTCTTTAAGGTGCGGTATGGCTTTATCATACTGTTTCAGGTTGAAATAGCTCTCCCCGATTATCTTGTGAAGTTCTGATTTTTCGTTGGCATCACTCTTAGCCAGCTGTGGTGTGCCGAGGTCTATCGCTTTCTGGAAATTACCCAGCTTAAAGTTCATATCCGCCTGGAAGTAAGACATCTTTTCTTTATACTTATCCTGGTCTTCTACCTGCTCAAAGTACTGGTTTGCGGTTTTGTAGTTATCGCTTTCATAAGCAAGGAAGCCCAGATAATACTTTGCCTGAGAACCGTAAGTTTTCGAATTTACTACTTTGTTCAGGTATTTCTCTGCCTGCTTTTTGTCATTCGCATTGAAGTAACTATACCCTTTCTGGAAGTTATAGCGCTCCCTCTCGGCCTGGCCCATGCTGCTTTCCTCAACCTTGTCATACCACTTCAGCGCCTGAGCATATTTGCCCTGGTCAAAGTAATATCCTGCCACTTCAATAAAAGCCTGGTTTTGTTTAGGGCTTGTCGGGTAGTCTGCCACGAAGTCTTCCATCAGCGCATCCGCGTTCATCTGGTTCAGGCGGATGGCCGTATTGGCTATGTAGTAAGCACAGTCGGCCTGCACTTCCATATCCTGACTTATGTTTTTAGTCTTTTCGAAAAGTATCTGCGCCGCCTGGTATTGCTTATCATTGTAAAGCATTACGGCCTTTTCAAAGTCTTTAAGCTCATGTGTGTAAATTGCTGACTGCTGGGCATATGTGGTGATGGTGCCGAGCGTGAGCGAGAGGAATAGAAACCTGTTCAGTCTGCGCATATTCATTGGTTTTATCTGATAGCCAAATATATCAATTCTTAATTATTTAACGGGAGTTTTTGAGTATTTAGTATGAACAAGCCAAAAGACATAAGGCACAAGGCATAAGAAACGCCGAAATAAAATTTTGTGTAAAGGTGTTATCTTATTACTTTTACCAAAACTATAATACAACTGCTATGTCGCAAGCTGTGCTGTCGCTTAACAACGTTACCATATACCAGGATCATAATCCTGTTCTTAAGGATATAAATCTTGATGTAAATCATGGAGAGTTCCTGTACATCATCGGGAAAACGGGTAGCGGAAAAAGCAGCTTCATGAAGACATTGTATGCTGACCTTAAGCTAACTGAAGGTGAAGGGCACTTTGTGGAATATGACCTGAAAAAACTACGCGAGCGCGACATACCTTATCTTCGCAGAAAGATTGGCATTGTTTTTCAAGACTTTAAGTTATTGCCGGACAGGAGTGTGAACGACAACCTGACTTTTGTATTAAAAGCAACCGGCTGGACGGATAAAGTTGAAATGCAAAATAAAATTGATGAAGTGCTTACAAAAGTTGGCATGAAAAACTCGGCGACCAAGATGCCGCACCAGCTGTCTGGCGGTGAACAGCAGCGTATAGCTGTAGCTCGTGCACTGCTTAACGACCCTGAAGTAATTCTAGCCGATGAGCCAACGGGCAACCTTGACCCGCAAACCAGCGTAGAGGTGATGCAGCTGCTTCGCGAAATCAATCAAAACGGTAAGACAATCATTATGGCCACACATGATTACGCCTTGCTTATGAAGTTCCCGAGCAAGACACTGAAGTGTGATGACGGGACAATGTTTGAAGTTGTACAGCGCACTGTTTAACTGGTATGAAGCGGCTGTGGGATTTGTTATGCGATGCTTTAAAAGATAATCCTGTACGTTTTTTAATTATCAGCGGGCTAATTGTACGGCTATTCATTTTCTTAATATATCAGCAGATAACCATTTTCCCTGATTCTTCAGGCTACATAGAACTGGCTGAAAGGCTTCTTAGCTTTAATCTCGAGCATTATGAAGGGCAGCGCAGCCCGGGTTATCCGGCATTGATTTTTTTAAGTGCAGGAAATTTATGGGTTACTGTTTTCATACAGATGTTTTTGGGTGTTGCAGCATCACTGTATATCTATAAAACACTTTTACATTTAGGCTTTAAACATCAAAAAGCTGTTATTATAAGCCTTGCCTGCTCTACCCTGATGCACGTTCTATTTTTTGAGACAGCCATACTTACCGAAGCCTTTACGCTTTTCTTTATCTCCGTTGCAGTTTACCTTATCATCAAATATTTTATCTATCAGCATAATTTCAGGAAGGATATACTGCTTAGCATCATCTTAGCCATATTAGTTATTGCCAAGCCTTTTTACATTTACATACCTTTTGTTATTTATGGGTTGTATATAATGTATAAATTCACATTCCGGAAAATTTTCAGCAGGAAGCTCGTGGTGTTTGTGTTGCCTTTAGTATCATTTTTAGGATGGTCGGCAGTCAACCTTCACAATACCGGCTACTTCACATCAACAACGTTCTATGGATTTAACATGGCCCAGAATTGCGTGTCGTTTGCTGAAGGTGTACCTGATAAATATGCCCCGATACGAGACATTTATGTAAAACACAGGGATATTGCCATTAGAGAAAATAAAGACGTTGCCATGAGTATATGGTATGCGTATGATGAGCTTAAGTCAGTAACCCAATTGCCATTCCCTGAACTTTCTCATGAGTTAAGCCTTTATGCAAAAGAGGCTATATCAGGAAACCCCGGAGGCTATGCCAAACAGGTATTGGTTTCATGGCTGGCATTTTGGAATACGGAAATTCATTGGGATTATTACAATTTTGCATTGCCTTACAGTAATAAATTTATGGCAGTTATCTGGCTGGTGCAGAAAATGATATTGCTTGCGGCAAAATTTATTTTTGTGCTTTTAATGCCCTATTATATCTATTTGTGGTTCAGGAATAAGAAGATTACACCGGTACTTATAATAGTCTGCATTGTGCTGGCTACATCGCTGCTGCAGGCAGTTGCTACCTACGGTAATAACTCACGTTTCAGCTTTCCGTTTGAATATATGATGGTAGCGGTGGTATTATACACTTTCCGCAAACCTTTACGCCTGGCTTAATCTTTCGGCTTCTTGTATACATGTGGGTTTTCTTTAATGCCTTTCTTAAATATTTTCCTGATGCCCATACGCAGCCATGCATCGGCACGCAGCACCAAGTCGGTCAATTTATTTTCAGGCCTGCCGCGAAAAGATGTTACATGGAATGAATCTGTAGCCAGGAGCGGCTCTTCAGAAAAATAATAGTTAGACACACAGCACCTGAAGCCATCAAAAGTTACGGGAGATACGGAATGCAGCGAATTATTATGCGTTGCCATAACTGCCAGCCTGTTGAATTTACTGTGTATCGTAATCTGGAGGTTGTCCATCCCTTTAGGCCAAAGTTCCAGATTACCGCCGTAAGCCTCTTCCCAATCGGGCGTTACATAATATAAAAGATTAAGCACGCGCCAAAGCTGCCTGTCTTTATCATGTGAATTATCAAGGTGCGGGTTCAGGAACTGTCCCTTCCCCATTGCCGAAATACCACCTGCATAAAGATTATCATCAGGCAGCGGGTTTTTAATGCCGCATATCTCGCCAACAAGTTTTACTATACGCTCATCCTGAAAAGCATATATTATCTCCTCAAGCACAGGGCTGTATTTATCCATCTGGGCGGCTACGTATTTGTCTTCACGAAGGCTTTTCTTCAGCACCATTTCCTCAGGCTTAGGGAAGTTATTATAAATGGCGAAAGCTTCTGCTTCAGGCAATATATCATCAATATAAAAATAGCCGATACCACCTCTACTTGCATCAAATTGCTGCTTCAGGCTTTCTTTTTCAGCATTGAGCCTGCTATATATTAATGATGCGTAATCACTCCTGTCCATCGCCAGTTGTATTTATAATATTAAAAATTTCACTTGCACTTTTATCATCATTTAAATGTGCCTTCAGTACTCTGCGTCGGATTTCAACATCACCGTAAGGCATATCCTTCAATTTAACAACAGCATCCCGTATCTCATCATGTGCATTCGCCATAACACAAAGAGCTTCAATCGCCGTATCGTCGATAATGTTATTATTAATGACACAAAATCTGCTGTTATATAGCGCATTTACCAGCTTGAGCTTGGTACCCGACCGTTGGAATGATATGATGATGTTAATATGGGCATTATGCAACAGCTGCTGCAGGTGTGTGAACGATTCAATCTTTACAAATTGTATGTTATCGCTATTTTCTATAAGACCTGCAACAAAGCTCTCACCTGTGCCGGATGCTATTATCAAAGGATAGTCAAGCGTTTTAAAAATATTAATAATTTCGCGTACAGCTTCCCTGTTATCAGGTGTCCGCAAATCGCCGTGATACAAGGCATATTGCCCAAGCCCCGTCAGTGGAGCTACAGCCTCATTCCCATGAAAAACAGGTATGTATCGTGCCGGCTTAAAATTATTGCTTATATAATTGGTTTCGTAGTTTGATAGCGTTAGCACCTCATCAAAAACATTTATCACAGTTTCATAATCCTTATACTTTTTGCTCTCAGATTTATATAAAAATTTCTTTACAGGATTTGTTTCTGAAACTGCAATACCTACAAAATAATCCTGCTCTATATTATGCAGGCGAAGAATTTTTTTATAGCCCTTCAACTTCTCATTGCTTGCAAAATATGTAGTCTTCAGGCTTTCAAAAAGTATTGGCGCTTTAACTTTGAGAAGGTTTGCCAACAGTGCCTTGTCGCTTCTGGAAATCACCGAAAAAGGCAGCTTCGAAAAGAAATGTAACGGATTATTGGAAATTTTGTAGAAATGCACCTCTTTAGCAATTGCATTCAGTTCAGGGGTTTGCTGCGGTATTTTGTTTGCGAAACAGTGCAGATAAATTGTAAAGCCTGCTTTGTGCAGGGCCGCAATTTTATGATAAACTTCAACAGTGCCGCCATAATTTGGAGGATACGGATTATCAAAGCTTATAATGTGCAGCGGCATTGCGGGCATTGTGTAAAAATAGGCATTAAAACCTACAGTATGCTAATTTATGGTATTTTTGGGCTACTGTACAAACTTAAACTTAAAGCATGGCGCCTTATATCTCGATACTTATCCCGCTGTATAATAAGGAACGCTATATTGCCAATACTATCAAAAGCGTATTGGCGCAAACATTTACTGATTTTGAGGTAATTGTTGTGGATGACGGATCTACAGACAGTAGCGCGGAAATTGCTGCTTCATTCAAAGATAAACGATTAAGGTATTTTAAAAAAGAAAATGAAGGAGTATCTGCTGCGCGCAATTTTGCTATGCAGCTTGCGCAGGGTGACTATTATGCATTTTTAGACGCTGATGATATCTGGAAACCTTACCATCTCGAGCGTATAGCTGAAGCCATAAAGCAATTTCGCAATCTTAAAGTGTTTGCATCACTGATAGAAGCTGAAAACAGCAAAGGCGTTTATATGCCTGTATATTCTAATCTTAAGAATGAAGCTATTTTTGAAACAGATTACTTCACTGCAAGCTTTGCCCGCTCTATACTCTCGGGGTCAACAACTGTAATCCATAAAAGTATACCGGAAACTATCGGCGTTTTCGATACGTCATTAAAAACTTTTGAAGATATTGATTACTGGATACGAATAGGCTTAAAATACAATGTATGCGTAGTTAATAAAATAACTGCACGGCATGTATTTGTCCCCGAAAGCCTTTCTCACAAGAAGTTCACCATGGCAGATGCTACTTATTTTGAGAAGTTTGCTGATGCCGAACAAAAGAATACCGATGTCAAAAAAATGATCGACATTAATCGCTATTCGCTGGCACTGCGCTGTAAAATGGCAGGAGATAACATAGGCTATAAAAAACTAACATCACTTATAAGCCCTGATAGCCTGACGTGGAAACAAAAAATTATCTTGAAACTGCCGGGAACTGTGCTTGCTTTATTACAAAAAGTAAAGCAGTATGCAGCGGTTAAATTTTAGGCCTCAAACCTTTAGAAAGAAGGAAATCATCATAATTCCGTATATAATCATTTTCACTAAAAATATCGGAATTAAACACCAGGCAGATAGAGCCTGATGAAAAATTTTCAAGTTCGCGCCATGTACCTGTAGGTATCAGCAGACCTTTATCGGGGCGGTTAAGCGTTACAGTGTCTTTATTTACGCCATCATCAACAATTACCTCAAAACTGCCGCTTAGCGCAATAAGAAATTCCTGCTGCTCTTTATGTGCATGACCGCCGCGCCTGGCCCCACTTGGCACATCATACAAATAGTACACCCTTTTGAAGGCAAAAGGTATCACATCCTGCTCAATAATAGAAAGATTACCCCTGTGGTCGCTTTATTTTGGGCAGCTGTATTACTTTGCAACCGTTAGCCATTTCGCGATTCTTTTCCTTCATCAAGCAATGATTTATATTTTTTTATACCCTTCATACCAATCCTGAATTTTGACGGAACAGAACTTACAGGCACGAGCCGTTTCCTTACAAGGAATTGTAAATATTTTAAAAGCCATAAGCCAGCCGTGCTTCCATATAATTTGCAGGCAAGCGCCGCACGTGCATAAATAAGCCTGTTACTGCCATGATCATGCCCTGAGCTCCACTCTTTATGCGCTACAATAGCAGCAGGGTAATAATACACTGCAATGTCTCTATCAATCAGGCTTTTTAAGAACAAAAACTCTTCGGCAACTTCAAACTCTGCACCAAGGCCAAAGTTAACATTAAACCTGGCATGTTTCGCAGAAACTATACCCCGGTTTATAACCATCTCTATAGAGCTTACGCCCCTTATAGTAGCGCTATTATGCTGAAATGGCCTGGAACTGTATGATTTTACCGGATTAGATTTACCCTGCCTGTTGTATTGAAAAGTTATCGCTCCGGCCGCAGGAAACATTGTAAAAGCATTAATGATATGCTGTTCAAACCCTTCTTCAAAAACAACATCATCATCAGTTATTACACAAAACTTTGCGGTTGCATTTTCAAGTGCAATATTCCGGCTTACTGAGAGGCCAGTTGTGGTGGTATTAATAACCTTTACATTTGCATGCGCATTATCATTTATCACCTTTTCATTACTTTGGTTTACTACGATGATATTGTAGTTGCTGTAATGACTGTAAGGAAACATTGGCTCAAGAAAACTGAGCGAATCACGATGCATGGTTGCAACAAGTATTTGTATATTTTCAGGTGAGATTTGCTGCATGTTTATTTTTTATAAACGCCGAAAATAGCATCATTTTCTCCCGTTTGCATTACAAACTCATCTTCCTGCCTTATAATATCCGTAAGCAGGCTTTGAGTTTCCCCGCTATAATTTATAAAATTATGTGATATCCCTTTCAAAAGTAAATGTGTTATGTTCCAGCCCAGGCGGACTTCTTCGACAACACTGAAATTATCATGTATTCCCTGAACAAGATTTTCAGAATCTGGCGCTTCAGACGGGTCAACTAACAACATACGCAGCAATCCCGGCCTGTACACTTTCTTTTTTATAGTTTTACCATCATACAGCGTTTTATATTCTTCAGGAATCTGCTTTAAAATGGCATTTGCAGCCGTAAGCTGCGATTTTTTAAGCTGTAGCCTGTTAGGCCCCGCGTATTCAAATGCCACTAAAATACCCCTGTCTTTCAGCAACGGTTTTACATAGTCTTTTAAAAAGTCTCTTATATTGCTGAAATGGTGAAGGCTTGAATGGAAAAGTACCATATCAAATGTTCCTTCCTTAAAATCCATTTTTGTAAAATCACCGGAAATGTAATTTATACTAAGCTCCTGCTCAGCTGCAATCGTCTTTGCCTGTTCTATTTGTGCGCTGGCGAGGTCTACTCCTGTAATCTTAAATGTAGAATTATACCTTGCAAAAGGGCGCTCATGTATACCATTACCACAGCCTATAGATAGTATTTCTAACCCATCCCTGCCTTTGAGGTATTTATCACATACATACTCTTCATACACCAGATTTTTATCGCCTGTAATTTTACGGTTCCACTCCTCTTGTATAGCAGGAATAAGCCAAAAATCTGAAGCCGACCTGTAATTATCCCATTTTGAAGCTACCCTTGCTGATGCTCCTTTGTTGAGTATCCGAAAAAGAAATGGCATGCCATTTTGCCGTAACTTATGGTATACATCTAAAAAATCTGCAATTGAAATTAGTGAAATATCTGAGAGTTTTGGCATCAGGCGGTGTTCGGGTTCAGGATAAATTATCCATATATTTACACAAATATAAAAATTTCCGTTGCAGAGAGGGATGAAAATACTTTTAATTGGCGAATTCAGCAGGCTGCACAATTCTTTAAAAGAAGGCTTGGTACATTTAGGCCATAGCGTTACTATCGCCAGCACTGGAGACAGTTTTAAAAAATATGATTCAGACCTTTCATACTACCCGGCCTTTATACTGAAAAACTGGCTTACTATAAAAATCAACAACATACTATTCTCACTTTTTGGGCTTGACTGTGTGAGGCTTGAAAAGGGACTTCGGTTTTACTTACTGCTAAAAAAACTGAAGGGATTTGACCATGTACAGCTCATTAATTCTGACGCTATTGAAACATATCCTGCATTTTCACGATGGCTGTATAAACGGTTATTGAAACAAAATGGTGATAGCCTGAGCCTGCTAATTTGTGGTGAAGACACACCAATTGTTGATTATCACCTCGAGAGAAGGGCACGGTATTCTATTTTAACGCCATATCTGGAAGATAAGCAACTTGAGAAAACCTATCATTATACGTTAAAATATACTACGCCTGCATACCGTAAGTTGTTTAATTTGGTAAAGCATCATGCTGATGTGATGATTACTACCGACCTTGATTATACATTGCCAATGCAGGAAATGGGCTATAAGGTAACTCATATAGCCAACCCTGTGAATGCTGACAAGGTAAAATTTGAGCCGGTACGGGTAAGCCATAAAATCGTTATTTTCTTAGGGATAAACCGCCTTAGCTATATTAAAAAAGGAATAGCTTATTTTGAAGAAGCCCTGCTTAAGATTAGCGATAAATATGCTGACAGGATTGAAATAGTAGTTACAGAGAACCTACCATATGCTGAATATATGAAGCACTACAGCCGTGCCCACATAGTGCTTGACCAGATTTGGGGGTATGACCAGGGTTACAACGCACTTGAAGCTATGGCCAGAGGAAAAGTGGTATTTACCTGTGCTGAAAAAGAGTTTATGGAATATTACGGCCTGACCGAATGCGTAGCAATAAATGCCCTGCCTGATGCTGACTATATTGCCACCGAGCTAAGCTACCTGATTGAACACCCTGAAAAAATAGCTAAAATTGCTGCTAGTGCGCGTGCTTTTATTGAAAAAGAGCATAACTATATAGATGTAGCAAAAAGATATTTGGAGGTTTGGGAAAAATAAAAGAGCCGGTATCCGGCTCTTTTAAATTATTTCTTTATGAATTTAATTGTTTCACTATAGTTTTCAGATGATAACTTTACAACATATAGTCCTGATGCAATATTTGGAAGATTAATAATAGTAGATACATCATTAATAATATCTTTATATATTACTTTTCCATAAATATCATAAACGTTTATTAATACATTTTTACGCTCTTTATCGAGATGTAATATAAAATTGCCATCATTTGGGTTTGGAGATAGTACCACTTTGGTTTGTAAAGTTTCTGTGGATTTATTGTTTTCTCTAGCACGCTTATATGCCATTCGATTTGACGAATTACATGTAATATCCACATTCTGATCAGCTATTAAGTCAACCAGTCCATCCTGATTTGGTTTAAAATCAGTGCCTGGTAAAATATCGATTTCATTTTTAGCTGTAAACCTTGCCACACATGCATCCCTGAATTTTTGGTTTGATATGGTCAGTTTATTGTTTATATGATGCAAATCAAAAATAAATCTATAAAAATCATGCCCGTCAATTAATGCATTTCCAGAGGTGTTAGCCATCTCATACGTAAATTCTACTGCATCACCAGTTTCGAGTTTACCTGCTCCTGTCCTGCCCCTATAAACGGTTCGTTTCCAGCAAGAGCTTCAATGTTCTTAGCTGATAACATCAGTACATCTTCAACCTCATCAGGTGTCAAGCAATTATTAATACTTAGCATAAGCCCAGCAGTTCCTGCAACCAAAGGTGAAGATGCAGAGGTACCCCAACCATAATATAATGGCTGGCCATCGAGAGTATTATTCAGTACAAACCAAGGATATTGAAACACATCAATACCTGGAGCACACAGATCAACCTTATCATTGTTGGTGTGCGATGTTCGGTATGGGCTTGTCATCGTGTTAATAGCAACTGCATGATGTAGCATATCTTTAACAAAAAGCGACATTGGACCATAAGTAGCATCAATAACAACTTCTTCTCCTAATTCATTTTTATGATTGACGGATGTTACTGAAATAACATGGTCATAAGATGCTGGATAACCATATAGAATACCGGTAGAAGGATTACCAGTCCATACATTTGTATTTCCTGCCCCTGCAAACATAACAATTCCTAAATCATGAATTTCATCAAATATCCATTGCTCAAATGTTATTGGCGCAGTATGAAGATAAGCCCAGCTCATATTAATTATGTCGGCACCCTCGTAAGCAAGATTAAGAAGATTGTTATAAGTGTAATATGATGCTAATATACTACAATCAGAACATACACCAGTTATACCATGACCATTATTACCTTGAGCTGCTGCATGCCCGGCAGTTGCAGTGCCGTGCCAGCCATTTGTATTGTTCATGGTGTACGTAGTAGATATATAACCTGTGGCATGAGTAGTTTTATACTTAAAATCAATATCTGTGGTATCAATGTGAGAATCGGATATCCCTATAAGTATATTCGAATCACCATATGTATAATCCCATGCTTCAGGTGTTCCTATATATTTTAAATGCTCATTATTATAATTAAAACCATAATTTGCGGCAGGATTTCCAATGTCATAATCGTTAGGGGTACTTAATAACTCAAAAATTCTACCAGTTAAATCTTCTGCACTAATATATTTAGAAGGAAAATCAGCCGTCAGATTATTCATTAAATCTTCATTTAGAGTTTTAACTTGAAAAACATTTAATGTCCTTTGCCTTTTTGAACTTGGAAATGCCTGATAAAATTCAAGTATTTCATAATTAGAGAAAAAAGCAGCCTCTTTTTCATCCTTGCCCACATAAGTTAACAGTTCTCCATCTTTCACAAATTCTGGCGCATTTTCGTAATTATCAAGTTCTACATAAAATTCATAGAATGTTGACTGACTATGCCCCATTGTAAACAATAAGCCGCAAATAATTATAAATAATTTTTTCATAATTATTTATTTAATTGGCTTTTAAGTGCCTGAACCTCTTTATTGAGTTCAATTGTATAGAGTGTAAGCTCTTCTATTTTCTGTAGCAACAGCTTATTCATTTCTCCAAGCTCTATACCATTTGCTTCAACTTCTTTAGCCGAAGGTATGTCTTTCAAATGTCCTTTTTCTTTGATATGTTGTTCTACCTCTTCAAGTGTAGGAAGAGTATAATTTTTTTCAAAAACATAATCAGCCCAGGTAGTGTAAACTTTTACGCGTTTTGCCCTTATATTACCATCTACAGATAATCGGTATGTATCTACTCCGTCAACAAAATTACTTGTGCCAATACCTATATTCGAATCAGTAAATATATTCCCTTCAATCATAGAGCTGCCCCTCACAACAAATTTATGTGCAGGCAGATAATTTCCAAACGCGCCAATCACAAATCTTGAATTTGCATTTGGCATATCAGCATAATAATTACCATTTCCATCATCTGCGGCACGGAAGTATACCTGGCTAATTTTATCCCTTAATTGTAAAGCCCCCCCTCCATCGTGTATTGCATTAAATACGAATCTATTAGTAGCTGTGTTTAATGCTGAATTGGGGGTATTCATTGCAAATTGTACCTCTGGCGATGTACTTAAATTTGAAGTTGGATAATAGTGAAATGAGAGAAGCCTTACATCCCATTCATCAGGAATCTGTGGTCCTGCAGAAAAACCATACTTTTGTTACTTCTGTCACTTTCGGAAAGAAATGTTTGTCCGCTAGACAATCCATGATTAAAAACAGCAGTTTTTCCGAATATCCTTCCATTTACATCTAATGCTACTGAAGGAGAAGTTGTACCAATACCAACTCGTCCGCTATCACCATGAATAAATAAATTTCCCGAATTTGCTGAAAAATTTAAAGTTCTTCCTGCCATTGTGACTGTACGATTGGCGGTAAGTGTTCCATTACTGTTGTAAATGTTTTGGGCTAAAGCTGTAAAAGCACACATTAAAAATGTTCCTAAAAAAATTTTTTCATAATTTAATTAATTGGTTAAGTCACTAAATTATGAAAAAATTTTTATTTTAATAGAACTTTTACTATTAATATAAAGTTAATCATTTAATAATTAAACATTTACAAATCAACTTTTTCAAACAGCTGATTAAAAAGCTTTTTTCCCCCTCCCAATCTCTAGATATATTATTTGTTATTAGTTGTGCCGGTATACCAGCAATTAGTACATTTTGCCCTAAAGATGAGTAATCTTTATTACAGTGGCTGTTTGATGCTACCGTACAATAATCAGGTGTTATTGTTCCTTTACCTATAAATACGCGAGTACCAATATAATTGTAGTTTCCTAAAATTATTGGTTTCTGCATTTCACGCTTTTCGCCGGTAATTGTATTAAGCATTGGGTGAAAATCTGTATCTGTAATAAAACACTCAGATCCGGCACGGGCATAGTTTCCTAAGACTATCTTCTTGCTGCAGATTATCTTACTGTCAGATGCAATTCCTGCCATATATCCAAATTCTAAAATAGCATTATGCCCTACAAACAAAAAATAATCTTTACCAAATTGTGCCGGCCCTTTAAAAACCAGCTTACCTGCAATTACAATCTCAGCAGTCCCTGCATGTACAGTATTCATTTCATAACGCTGCCCAAATCCAACCATAGCCCTGGTTATCTGCCCTTCAATTTTTACCTGCCCGGCCAGATTTTGAAAATGTACGGGCCCATAAAAATAAACAGGAAGCTTACAGGCTGTAGTAAAATCAAACATCCTGAAGTTGAAGTAAAGTGTTTTTATCCAATTTACCCCAAAAAATGATTTTAAGCTGTAATATATCGCTCTGATATACTTTATCATTTCTTTTTATTTATATAACCGTGATATATACTCTTTAAATTAATTTTTTTGTCAATTTCATATAATGAGTAAATAAGTGACAACAATAATAAAATGCTGAACAATATATACCTCAAATCTCCTTCATATGATTTAGACAAAAAAAGTGCAAGCCCTGTTATCATTATGCCGACAAGAAAAATTTTTAGTACTTCAGCATTAATTTTCAAATCGTATCTTATTTTTATTATTGCATAAATGCCTGAAAGATGTGTAGCATAATATATCAGTAACCCAAAGCCAATTCCCTCAAGTCCGTATAAATAGAAACCGGTAATACAAAGCCCCACATATAATATGTTGAATATAACGGCTGTTTTTATAAAAACCTTTGAGTCACCCCGTGCAATAATCACATATCCCATAGAGAACGATACAGATTTAAAGAACATTGCAGCAACGCCCCATAACAACATAGGTATGGCAGCATCAAATTTTTTCAGACAACAGCAATTTAATAATTATTGAGGAAAACCCCACGAAAAAAACTATTATAGGCACAATAGCAAGCATAACAATGACTGATTGTTGGTTAACCGCCCTGTTTTCTTCAGCTTTATTATTGTTTATGGCAGCAAGTCTTGGATAATACTCTGCACTCATGGCCGTAAACAATACCCCCTACATAAGAGTTTATTAATGCCATGCTTATAGTGAATAGCCCCACCACGGCCAACGTTGATGTATTACTGATAAACACCTGAATAATGTAGTTAGATAATATCGGTAAGAAGCTGCTTATTGAAAGCATTGCACCAAAATACAATATATCGCGTCCGCCCTTCAGTGTTTGTTTTATATTGCCTTGTATATATCCTGGCTTTATTTTACGGTAAAAATATCCTGAGAGTCCGAAATTAAGTACAGAAGCTATTATTATTGAGGGTACAATGGCGTCAAATTTATAGATGTAGTACAATGGCAGTGTTATAAGAAGCCCTGCCAGGTTTCCGTATAAATTGGCTTTAGCGAGAAAACTTAATTTTTGCAGGCCCTGCATTACGGCAATCTGCCCATTGGCCACCTGCTGAAATAAAATAGATATTGCAATAAATATGATTGCAAAGGTTTTGCTGATGTCGCCAAAAACAAGAATGCTGAAATATTTTGAAAACACAATTGCGATGAGGGTACCTATAATACCTGTATAAATTGTAAGCCTCAACACTACAGATGCTTTTTCCTGCAACTGCTCTGCATCTTGAGCAGATTCAGAAATGATTTTTACACTGCTGGTTTCAAGGCCAAAGCCAGTTGCCATCCTGATAAGGTCTGCAGTGGAATTAAGCAACCCGAAAATGCCATATCCGGCAGGGCCAACCAGTAAGGCAAGTACCTTAGACCTTACTATTGCAATAAGGATATTGCCTACTTGTACAAAGCCAAAAAGTGAGCTGGCCCTGATAATTTTTTTATATGAATTTTGTTCAGACACCTTTAGACCAAAACATTTTTAAGCATTGTATAATTTGCCGTTTCAACTTCATAAAAATCCTGAACCATCACCCTCGCTCCAAATGTCTCTTTCCAAAACGCAAGATTGGCATTAAGCTGTTTACCTTGACCTTGATTGGCAGGCCCAAAGTCAAAATACTTTTTAGAACTAAACTCATTAAGCAAATAATTATATAAAAAATCAAGACTGCCTAATTTATTCTTATCGGCATTGCCGCTTATATGCTGCGGATGTGCTACAGTATCAGTTACAAACATTGTTGTCCCGGCTACAATTCTACCTTCATAATAAACATTGAACTGCCTGATATTTTCAGGAAAGCGGGCATGCAACAACCTTATTTCTTGTAAAGAATGAACAGGGTTTACACCGTGCTTAAAGCTCATATTCGGAATAAGTATCTCATTCCAAAAGATGTCAAAGTCATTATCTTCAATTACTTCAAGCTTATTGTTTTTTCCTTTTCGTATGCATTGTTTTCTATCCTTTGAAATAATTGGTCTTGCTGCATATTCATATACAAAAAGGCTATCTCTTCTCACCAATCCGGCCCCGGCGGTAAAAAGTGCATATTCCGCTTCCTGGGCGGGCTGTTTATGGTAGATTGTTGGTATAGATTTGAAGTGCAGTTTAAATATGTTAAGATTATGCAAAAATTTTAGGATAGCTTGCACCATCATCACTACGTTGGCCAACTTAACCTTAGGCCCATATATAAGTCCGCCATATGTAAGCCCCTGGTGAGAATAAAGTTCATCTCCAACCCTGTTTGCCGGCAGTACTGCCACAACTTTATCACCTTGAAAAACCATCAATGAAAAATCATCAAACCTGTCGCTATGGTATTCCATAAAATCGCGATAGTGCAGAAATGTGCCGTTTTTTGAGGCCTCAACACAAGCATCCCATTCTGCTTTATAGCTGCTGTTATATACTTCTATCCGGTAATCTGCAGGCATTTAATATTGTTAATTGAGGTAAATGTACTATTTTATTTGCAACCACACCTGAATGATAACTTTGCCACATAGCGTAAAATTGCTATTTTTAAAAAATATTAGCCGCCGCTGTGAAAATTAGAAGATATATTGTATTGGTTTGCTTGTTGTTCGCCGTTCATGTAAGTGGACAAGATGTTGCACTTTATGAACAATTCAATGGACGTTATGATTTTACATTTGTTGGCAATACACTTAATAAAACATACAATGGCATTGGCGTTCCGTGTGAAATTAACACTAGTTCTTCTGCATTGCTCAGCCTGCCAGCCGGTAATACAATACAAAAAGCTTACTTGTATTGGGCAGGTTCGGGTGAGGGCGATTTCAGCGTGACACTAAATGGCCAAAATGTTGCTGCAAGCCGGCAGTTTCCGCGAATGGTCACAGGCCTGAACAGTAACAATGAACCGGTACAGCGGCCCTTTTTTGTGCATTTGCAGATGTTACTGAAATTGTTCAGGCAGGCGGTAATGGGCAGTATACACTAGCAGACCTTGACCTTACAAACATTATAAACCCCTCTTTGACCGGCGCAGCCAATATTTATTGCCCTACCGGCCTAAATTTTGGCGGCTGGGCTATTGTAGTTGTTTACGAGAATAATACGCTTCCGCTTAACCAGCTTAATATTTATGACGGGCTGCAACATATTCCTTTTTACCCTACTGGATCTACTGTGGCCGTACCTATTACCATCAACCTTGATAATCTTAACGTTATAGATAACATTGGCGCAAAAATAGGTTTTGTTGCTTGGGAAGGAGATGCAAATATTGCTAATGGCGAAGGATTATACATCAATGGAGACAGCCCGGCAAATGAGCTTACCAACACGCTTAACCCATCAGGCAACGCATTTAATTCAACCAATTCTGTTACCGATTCTACCGAGCTTTACAATATGGATCTTGATATCTATAATATCCAGGGCTATATAAATATAGGCGACCAATCAGCACAGATAAAGCTAAAATCTTTACAGGATTTTGTAATGATAAGTACAGTGGTAACAAAGCTTAACAGCCAGCTGCCTGATGCAACTGTTGTTGTCAATAATATAGCAAAACAATGTAACAGCCGTACAATAAATATAAATTATACTGTAAGCAACATTAATAGTACAGATATTTTACCCGGTAATGTGCCTGTTTCAATTTATGCCAACAATACATATATTACGACTTTCTTTACTACAGCGCCAATACCGGTCGGCGGCAGCCAGGGCGGAGCAATAAATGTTACCATCCCTGCAGGTATACCACAAAACTTCACGCTTGAACTACGGGCAGATAATAATAATGGAGTGGCAACTGTTACAGAAACTGATGAAACCAATAATAATTTCAGTCTGCCGGTATCGCTTTGGATATCACCTTCTTTACAAAATCCTGATGATGTTACAGCCTGTGATGACGGCAATGGTACAGGCCTCTTTGATTTTTCTGCATACGCCCAATCGTTAAAAATCAATCCGACAGATACAGTTACATTTTATCTTTCGGCAAATAATTCAAATACCCCCGCAAACCCTATTTCACCAAACAGCTTTCAGTCAACTGTTCCAAATCAGCAAATATTTGTAAGGCTTGAAGATGAAAACGGCTGCTATAGCGTGGCATCATTCAGGCTTGTTGCGGTTGACTGCCTTTTCCCTGATGCTACAATTATTTTGCAAAACCTTGTGCAACAGTGTAATTCACGCATTATACAGCTTCAATATACTGTGTATAATTTAAATAGTGACGATATCCTCCCTGCCGGTACACCAATTTCAATTTATGCGAACGGAGTATATATAGATTTCACAGAAACAACTCTTGACATACCTATCGGAGGGAGTGAAGTACAAACCATGTCACTAGAAATACCGGAAAGTATGCCGCCTGATTTTAACATTTCTTTCACAGTTGATGACCTGGGGGATGGTACGGGTATTGTAATCGAAATTGATGAGACAAATAACACATTTACCCTCCCTATATCTTTATGGATATCGCCTGAACTTACAAATCCGGATAATCTTATAGAATGTAATGAAGGTTTTGGTTTTGCCGTGTTTGATTTTTCAGATTATGAAGAATCGCTTAAAACACAAACTACAGATATTGTAACCTTCCATAATTCACAAGGCGATGCTGAGCAGGGAATAGCTGAAATAACCAATACATCGCAGTTTACCAGTACAGCCAACCCGCAGCAACTATTTGTTAGGCTTCAAGATATAAACGGGTGCTACAGTACGGCATCATTTATGCTTAGCACCCGCCAGTGCCCGCCGGAAACTTATAATTACGTAACGCCCAATGGTGATAATAAGAATGATACCTTCTTTGTAAAAGGCCTCCGTAACATTTTTCTTAATTTTAAGATGAGCATTTACAACCGTTGGGGCAATCTGGTTTGGACAGGCAACAATAATACACCTGACTGGGATGGTATTGCCAATGAAGATAAAGTAGGGTCGCAAAACACCACTGTACCAACCGGCACTTATTACTTTGTTCTTGAACTGAATGACCCTGCTTATCCTAAGCCAATTGTAGGTTGGGTGTATGTAACGAAGTAATTCATAATTCGTAATTCATAATTCGTAATTCATAATTCGTAATTCATAATTCGTAATTCATAATTATCTACATTTTTTTAACTAACTGTAAATCAGAGTTCAACCTTAAACCTGAAACAAAAAATAAGTTTTGGCACAGATATTGGATTATCGCTTTCAGCAAAAAACTTTAAACTGTTTTTACACTGAATTTAAAATTACGATTATGAAAACGATATATTCGATAGCCCTTACAACCCTGCTTACCGTAAGCAGCCTTTTTGCACAAGATGTTACTACTGTGCGGGCTAATAACAGCGATATCAGCGATAACCTCGACCTTAGGGCTGTAGCGTCTATTTTTGGTGACAGTAAAGACCTGGAAGATTTTGAGCGCAGGCTGAATGATCCTGATGTACAGATATCTAACCTTGACCTTAACCGTGACGGCCGTGTTGATTACCTGAGGGTAATTGAAGCTGTTGAGGGAAATACGCATCTGATAATATTGCAGAGCGTGCTGGGTGCAGATACCTTTCAGGATGTTGCAACTGTTGAAGTAGAACGCGACAGGAACAATAATGTGCAGGTACAGGTGGTAGGTGACGTTTATATGTACGGGCCCAACTATATTTATGAACCTGTTTACGTGCACAGGCCAATAATATGGGATGTGTTTTGGGTTAGCAGCTACAGGCCGTACTATTCACCATGGTATTGGGGCTACTACCCCACTTACTATACCTACTGGGCGCCTTACCCTATTTACAGGTACAGAAACAATATACACATACATATAAACAACTACAACACGTATAACTATGTGAATGTGAGGAGGAGCAACCGTGCCGTGGCGCTTCACAATACCCGCAGGGCAAACAGCTATGAGAGGGCAAACCCAAATAATAGCTTTACACGCCGCACAAATGCTACAAACCGTTATGCGCTGGAACAGACACGTGCTGCAAGCGGCACAAGAAGTAATGGTACAGCAGCGGTAAGAAGCTCTAATTCAGGAGGTACAAGAACACTCTCTGACGGGACACGCGCCGCATCTTTAGATAATAATACACGTAGTGTAAATACTATGCGCAGCGAAGGCGTAAGGCCAACAAGGACCCTGAATAACGGTGATGCCATTTACAATAATAATACGCGCAGCCAAAGCGTAAATGCATCTCCGAGAAGCCAGAATACAAGCACACCTGTGCGGAGTAACGAAGTAAATGTACAGGCTCCTTCACCAAGGCAAAGCGATGTAATAAGGAATGAGCGCAGTACACGCAGTATAGATGCACCTGCCGTAAGAAACAACTCAAATACTGTAAGAAGCAACCCGTCTCCGACAGTAAGGAGCTCGGCCCCTGCAACACGCAGTATTGAGCCATCAGTAAGAAGTGCAGCACCGGCTATGCGAAGTGCAAGCCCTGCCCCGCAAAGGCAGTCGGCACCCGCGCCAGCACAATCACGTGGCGGCGGTAACGGCGGAGGAAGAAGAGGTTAATTATTTTAAATATTGGTTGGTTGGTTTGTAAAAGCGCAGTGCCTGCAAAGGGCTGCGCTTTTCATTTTACACCAATCGCTTAGTATTTATTGCCAGTACCCACTCGTTTCTTGCACATACTGTACATGTTGCTGCCGTTGGCTCAAGTTTTTGCACGTTGGCACAAAATGTACAGGCATATATACCTGATTTTGGTATGTTGGTGCTCTTAAGGCTAAATAGCTGCGGGCGTATAGGGAGCCCGTATTTTACTTCTTCATCAGGGTAAAAATACATGCTTATAGTACCATTGGTTTCAATATAAGCATTTCGAACCTGCCCCAGATGTTCAATAGATTTTAGCCGCAACTCTGTAAAAAATTCATCCTGGGCCAAATCTTCTTTTTCAAAACTTTCAATTGAAAATTGCCCATCTTCAATTATGCTTTGCGTTTTGCCTTCAATAAAAATTTCAAACCGTTTGCTTTTACCCAGCAGCCAGGTTACCATACGGTACATAGTAAGGATAACCATAAATACAAGTATGGCAGGTATAAGCCCCACATCTTCATAAAACATTGGGTCGCCCGCAGCAGAACCCAGTGATATAATGATAACAACTTCAAATATAGAGAGCTGCTTTACGCCGCGTTTGCCCGCAAACTTTAGTGTGAGCAGCACTACAATAAACATTATTACGGTACGAAAAAGTACTTCCAGTAAAAATTCTACCGGAAGATCATTAAAAAGCAGCCTATCCCATTCAAATATATCCTTCATGCATACACATTTTACATAAAGCTACTACATTTCTTACAATGTTGTAAATCCTTAACAAACATTAAGATAAGTTTAGTATAGCGTTATAAACAGTTCACTGCTTCAGAGTCTAATTTTACGATTGTAACTATGTAATCATCTTTTAAAAACAATAACTATGAGCAAGAAAGTAGCCATATTGGCAACAAACGGTTTTGAGGAAAGCGAATTAAAATCTCCGAAAGAAGCCCTTGAAAATGAGGGGTGGACAGCGCATATTGTTAGTCCTGAAAGCGGCACTATAAAAGCCTGGGCCAGTAAAGACTGGGGTAAAGATTACCCAGTTGACAAAACTATAGATGAAGTATCATCTAAAGATTACCATGCACTGGTATTGCCCGGGGGTGTAATAAATCCTGACAGGCTAAGGGTAAACCAGAGGGCGCTTTCATTCGTAAAAGATTTCTTTGATGAAAAGAAGCCTGTTGCAGCTATCTGCCACGGCCCTCAGGTACTTATAAGCGCGGGTGTAGTTGAAGGTCGTGAACTTACAAGTTATGAGTCGGTTAAAGTTGACTTGCAAAATGCGGGAGCCAACTGGGTAGATAAAGAAGTAGTGGTTGACAATGGCCTTGTTACCAGCCGCACGCCTGAAGACCTGCCTGCTTTCAACAAAAAAATGATAGAAGAAATAAAAGAAGGCAAGCACGAACTGCAACATTCATAAACATTGAAAAGTACAACTTTTTTTACTTCGGGAAAGCTTCTCTGCACATGCACGGGAAGCTTTTCTTTTTTATATTTACACAAACCAACTGCAAAAATGAAAACTGTAATTATTACCCTTGCCCTCATTATGGTAACACAGCTAAGTGCACAATTAAAAACTGTAGATTATAGTGACGGAACCCAAAAGCTAACGGGCTTTTCAATTGCTCCTGCGAAAAAATCTGCCCAAAGTATGGGTATCTTGATTTTACCTGCCTGGATGGGTATTGACGACCATAGTAAAGAAGTTGCTCAAAAACTGGCTACCGAAGGGCATTATGCTTTTGTTGCCGACATATACGGCGCCGATAAAAAACCGGCTGATACGAAGAAAGCAGGGGAATTGTCAGGATATTACAAAAGTAATTATGAGGAGTATCAAAGGCGGATAAAACTGGCGCTTGACAAGCTTGTAAAATCAGGTGCCAATAAAGATAAAATTGTAGTGATAGGTTACTGTTTTGGCGGTACAGGCGCTCTTGAAGCTACACGTGGCGGATTGCCTGTACAGGCAGTAGTGTCTTTCCACGGAGGCTTGGGCAAAGACGAGAAGCGTGGCAACGGGGCAATAAAGCCAAAAGTCCTGATACTGCACGGCGCTGACGACCCTTACGTTCCGCAGAAGGATATTGAGGCTTTCCAGAAAGAAATGCGTGATGCAAAAGCCGACTGGCAAATGGTATATTACGCCAATGCAGTACACGCTTTTACTGAGAAGAAAGCCGGCAATGATAACAGCAAAGGCGCAGCTTACAACGAAAAAGCAGACAAGCGCTCATGGGAGCATTTTATGGTGCTGCTTGATGAACTTAATAAGTAAGTTTATGAAAATAATCCTGATTCTAATACTACTTGCAGGTACCTCTGCCTTCTGCCAGGAAGTTTCCGAAAACGAAGACTGTACAACGCGGTACGCGAAACTTGAACAAGTATGGTTAGAGTATTCTGAAATTCCTGCTGTTACGAAAGCAGGAAAGTTGTGGAGGTCATTCCATGATAAACTAACAAATGCTTACATCCCCACGGTTGACCACGGGGATGACAGGCTACGATGGCTCGAAAAGAACCTGAAGAAAACGAAATTTAAAAGTTTTGAAGAGGGAAAAAGAGAATACGAAGCGATGATCAATGCTGAAAAAGATGTTGCAGGCGACCCCAGAATTATTGCAATCAGGGCAGATTTTGAAAAAGCGTATAAGCAATGCGGATACAAACACTACACTGAGTTCATAATCAACTTCAAAAAAAAATACCCTAACAAACTCTATCCTTAAGAATTATGCCAGTTCTTTAATATTGTGCCCATAAAGGGTAACTCATGTCAGCTTTTTTTTCGTTGTGTACGCATTTTGTTTTCAGGGAAATTGCTATCTTTCAAAATAAAATCATCAATCATGAAATACCTTTTACTGCCGGTTTCTTTGCTTTTTCTCGCGTGCAGCGGAACTAAAAGCGCAAAAGATTACGCAAGGGCCGATGTGCCTAAATATTTAAATACCATAACTGCTGCAGACCTGAAAAAACACTTGTATATTGTGGCTTCTGATGAAATGGAAGGCCGCAATACCGGGACAGAAGGTCAGAAAAAAGCCGGCCGCTACCTCATTGAAGAATACAAAAAAATAGGAATTTCTTTCCCTAAAGGCGCTACAGACTGGTACCAAAAAGTACCGTCAGCATATATGACGAAAGGCTTTGGGCCGAAACTGAACGACAGCGAAAACATTTGGGCGTATATTGAAGGCAGCGAAAAGCCTGATGAAGTATTGGTTATCTCTGCACATTATGACCACGTAGGCATGATGAACGGTGAGGTATTCAACGGAGCTGATGATGATGGTTCAGGGACTGTAGCGCTGCTGGAGATTGCACAAGCGTTCATGGAAGCGAAGAAAGCGGGCTACGGACCTAAGCGCTCAATATTGTTCCTGCATGTTACCGGTGAAGAACACGGCCTGCATGGCTCGCGCTACTATAGTGAAAACCCTCTGTTCCCGATTGCTAACACCATTGCAGATATCAACATTGATATGATTGGCCGCCGTGATGATGAGCATAAAGACAATGGTAACTACGTTTACGTAATTGGCTCAGACCGCCTGAGCAGCGAGCTGCACAGTATAAATGAGGCTGCCAATGCAAAGTACACAAAAATGGCGCTCGACTATAAATACAACGACCGTAATGACCCAAACAGGTATTACTTCCGCAGTGACCATTACAACTTTGCTAAGAAAGGCATACCGTCAATTTTCTATTTTAATGGGGTTCATGAAGACTACCACAAGGAAGGCGATGAGCCCGAAAAAATTGAGTATGACCTGCTGGCAAAACGTGCACAGCTTGCCTTCGCAACGGCTTGGGAACTTGCCAACCGCCCTGAGAGAATAAAGGTCGACAGGGATGGAAAGTAAATAAACAGTCACACTGAGCTTGTCGAAGTGCGCTGATTATTTTAGGTTTCGACAAGCTCAGCCTGACTGGAAACAAAAAAATCCTGCCATGCGGCAGGATTTTTTATACTATTGAGAGAGATTATTCTTCTTTCTTGGCTTTTGCTTTCTTAGCCGCCGGCTTCTTCTCTTCTTTTACCTCAGCCGCAGGCGCAGCTTCTTCAATAGCAGGAGATTCTTCAGCAGTCTCAGCCACCGGTGCATCTTTGCTCACAAGTCCGTTTGCCTGTAGCATGTTGTACCAGTTGAGTATTTTCTTGATGTCTGATGCATAAACACGGTCTTCGTCAAATTCAGGAAGCACCTCACGAAAGTAAGACTCAAGTTTTGTGTTATCTTCTTTATGTGAAATGGAAGGACCGTTATCTTCTTTTTCGGCTATCGCCCTGAAAACTTCCGACAGGCGAACTTCGCCATCATACGTATAAACAGATATTTCTGAAAGCAGGCTCACATTACTGCGAAGGCCTACTGTTATTTTTTTTCCATCAAGAAGTGACTCAGCCACAAAGCCTGTACGTGTTTGCAGCTTTAGTGCATATAATCCCGGTTTCCCTGATATGGCTAATACTTTTTCTAAACTCATCATTTAAATTTTTAAGGAAGGCAAATATCTAATGTTTGGTTTTAAAAACAAACATTATCGCCCTTTTTAGCAATAAATTTCATTTTGTAATCGGGCCTTGTTTTACCCTCCATAATGTTTTGGAGTTTCTTGGTAATAAGGCGCTTTTTAAGCGATGATAGCCTGTCGGTGAACAATATTCCCTCAATATGGTCATATTCATGCTGTATCACACGCGCAATCAGCCCGTCAAATACCTCTGTTTTCCTATTGAAATCTTCGTCAGAATATTCAATAGTAATGCGCTCATGGCGGTATACATCTTCACGCACTTCAGGTATGCTAAGGCAGCCCTCGTTAAAGCCCCACTCCTCGCCTTCTTCCTTCAGCATTACAGGATTGATGAATGTACGCTTAAAGCCGTTCAGCTTTGCCTGCTCCTCTTTACTCAGGTCTTCATCATCACTGAAAGGCGTTGTATCAATAACAAAAAGGCGCAGTGACAATCCAACCTGTGGCGCAGCAAGGCCCACACCATAAGCATTATACATGGTTTCATACATATCGCTTACAATCTGCTTAAGGTTTGGCATATCTTTCGCAATTTCCTCGCCTTTTTTGCGCAGCACCGGGTCGCCGTAGCCTATAATGGGTAATATCATAACACTTGTATTTAAAGACGTTTCCACCAATTTATGCAGGTGGCAAAAGTAATAAAAAATATACGTAAAATACTCTTAAAAGAAATGCGTATTATTCAAATGCTAAAATTTTGTGAGAATTCACTTTACCAAACACACAGGCTTTAGCCAATATGTATCTTTGCAGTTATGATTGAGCACATAAGGAATTTTACCGACAGCAATAACTTCACTAAGGCTGTAATAGTGACTATTGCTGCAGTGCTGCCGGTACTTATCCTTGCCCGGCTGGGATATTTCGAAATTGGCTTTACCGTTGCCATAGGCGCTTTCCTTACTTATCCGGCAGATATACCCAGCTCATTGCCCGACCGTGCAAGGGGGCTTATTGTTGCAGCGCTTATAGTGGCGGGCTGTACGTTGCTGGTAAACCTGCTGCACCCCTTCCCCGTCATATATTACGCTGTATTAGTTCCTGTAGTATTCTTTCTTTCGATGATTTCGGTTTACGGTCAGCGCGCCAATATGGTAAGCTTTTCAGGCCTTTTGGCAGTAGCGTTGGCATCCGGGCATATAAAGACAGGTTTTGACATTTTTACACACACTTCACTGGTTTTTAGCGGAGGGCTTATCTACACCATTATATCGCTGCTGTTCAATTACCTGAGCCCTCACCGGTATACCGAACTTCAGCTTGCCGAATGCCTTCGCCTCACCTCAAAATACATGAAGTTGCGCGGTGATCTTTGGGACCCCTTGGGCTGAACGTGAAAAAATCATTGAGAAACAGCTGATTCTCCAGGTGGAGATAAATACCATTCATGAAAGCCTTCGCGAAGTGCTCATCCGCAGTCGTGGCGCATCAGGCAACAGTAACAGGAACCGGCGGATGCTGCTCGTGTTCATTTCACTGGTAGATATACTTGAGCTGGCGCTGTCGACATCATTTGACCATAACAAGCTTCAGGAGAAATTCAGCCAAAAACCAAAGGTGCTGGCAACCTACCAAAATCTGGCCTACAACCTGGCATCGTCACTTAAAAAGGTTTCCAAAGCGCTGCGAGACCGCAAGAAATACATGCCGAAACACAAGCTGCTGCAAGACCTTGTAGCGTTTGAACGTGCGATAGCAGATTACGAAACCGAACTCGGTACGGAACAAGCAGGCGAAGGCGTCTGGATGCTCTCTAACATGCTGCACTATGCCGAAAAGCAGGTAGAGAAAATCAGGCTGATTGAGCGTGCCCTTACGCTGTCAATTAATTTTAAAGACATCCAAGGCCGCGACAGGGAAATGGAAAAATTCCTGACGCCTCAGAATTACAGGTGGAGTACTTTAAAAGATAACCTAAGCTTCTCGTCAAGCATTTTCAGGCACTCCCTGCGCCTCACGATTACCATTGCCATCGGTTTTATTATCGGTATCATCTTTCCGCTGCAAAACGTTTACTGGATTTTGCTTACTATCATCGTAATCATGCGGCCCGGTTACGGCCTTACTAAAGAACGCTCCTACCACCGGATTATAGGTACGGTAGCCGGAGGGCTGATTGCTTTTGGCATATTGTTGTTTCTGCACAACACACTAATAATTGGATCACTGGCGATACTTTGTATGCTGCTGGGTTTCACTTTAACGCCCACAAATTACAAGATAGGCGCCATGTTTGTCACCATATATGTAGTATTTATCTACGGCATGCTAAACCCGAATGTATCGGAAGTTATACAATACCGCATTGTTGATACAGCAATTGGGGCACTGCTTGTATTTGGGGCAAATTACTTTTTCTGGCCAACTTGGGAGTTCGTGAGCCTGCCACTTTTCGTGCGCAAGTCCATCGAAGCCAACCGCGACTATCTCAACGAAATAGCACTGTTGTATATCAATAAAGGCACGGCACCTGTTACTTATCGCCTTGCGCGCAAAAACGCTTTCATTGAAATTGGCAACCTGATGCAGAGCTACCAGCGTATGGCCCAGGAACCCAAATCAAAACAAAAACAGCAGCAACAAATATACAAGCTAGCTGTGCTAAACCATACCCTGTTATCGTCGTTAGCATCACTGGGAACATTTGTACAAAGCCATAAGACAACGAAAGCGTCTGATGCTTTCAATGTGGTTGTAAATACTATAATCAAAAATCTTGACCATGCTATTGCTTTGTTGAGCCTCCAGGTGCCGCTTGAAAGTACTGCCGCACAAAATTCTGAGCTTGCCATGCATTTTACGGAATTGAGGAATATACGTGCCCGTGAGCTTTCTGAAACTTATGTAACTGCTGAAGAAGAATTTAAACTGCGTATGGAAGAAGCACACCTTGTAATTGAACAACTGGTATGGCTGAACAGCCTCAGCGAGAAGATTATTAAAGCGGCAAAGCAGCTGGAGGTGGTGAGGTAGTCGCTATCTATCAATAGTGCCTCACATATATTTCAATGAAGATAGTCACTCGCTATAAATAACGATATTAGCTTAATTTTGAAGCTTCTATAATACCCTAATATAGCATAATTATGAGTACCATATTAAATAAATACAGAGGCACCTTAGATGATGGAGAAATTCCATTAACTGTTTATAAATATCGGAATTGGGATGATGACTTTCACAAAAGATTTATTTTGGAGAGGGAAGTTTTTATGGCATTCCCCGAGTCATTTGAAGATAAACTAGACTGCAAATTGCCCATTCGTTATGATTTACTCAATGAGAGACAAATTTTACAATGGGCTATGCGAATGTCAAAATTAAAATTTCCTTCTTATAATAGAAGTCAACATCGACTTGAAAGTAAAACATGGATGAAAGAAAAAAAATTCAAAGACAAGATTTTTCTTGACGATTATCACAAGTTCTATTCAAACGAGCATAATAAGCGTCGAGGAATCTTAAGCCTCACTGCAGAACCATGCATAATAGATATGTGGGCAAAGTACGCGAATGATTCTCAAGGGTTTTGTATTGGTTATAATTCAAGAATCATGTTCAATTACTTAGGAGGTGGTGGTAAGGTAACATATTATGATACCCTTCCGGATATATTTCCTGAGCCCATAATGGAACATCTTGAAATTCACGCCTTACAAATTTTTTCAAAAGAAAAGAAATGGGAATTTGAAAATGAGTATAGAACACATAAATTCTGGGAAAACCCCACGGGTGTGAAAGAGCGACAGATTAAATTGCCAAACGAAGCTTTTCAACATATAATTTTGGGACGCAACATTTCTTCAATAAACCGTACAGAAATTATAACAGCCGTTAACGATAATATCGGCGATATTCCGATTTACGATCAGGACGAATTTTGTTCCATGTAGAATAACCATTTCCAAATCATCAAATAAATCCCTAATTTTACGCCTTCAACAACTACAACACAACAACAATGATTCATTTCTTCGGGAACGATACCGATACCGTATTTGCAGTACAGTCGCAGGGCGAGTTATCGGCGACAGACACATCAAAACTTAACTGGCTTTTTGGCAACGCCCATAAAATAGAAAAATCCGCTCTGCCGGATTTTTTTGTTGGCCCACGTGCCGCAATGGTGACTCCGTGGAGTACTAACGCCGTTGAAATTACCCAAAACATGGGTATTGAAGGCATAATTCGTATAGAAGAATTTAAAAAGGTTGAAGAAAACCATTCCGGTTTCGACCCGATGCTGTCACAGAAATTCAACGGCCTCGGCCAGGATATTTTTACCATTAATATTCAGCCCGAACCGATACTCGAGGTAACCGACATCTGCGCATTTAATGAAAAAGAAGGCCTGGCCTTAAGCGATGATGAGGTAGACTACCTGCGCAACCTGTCTAAAAAAATTGGCAGAAATTTAACAGATAGCGAGGTATTCGGTTTTAGCCAGGTGAATAGCGAACACTGCCGCCACAAGATATTCAACGGTACATTCGTAATCGATGGCGAGGAAAAACCGTCATCACTATTCAAATTAATCAAGAAAACATCTCAGGAAAACCCAAATGATATAGTTTCGGCATATAAAGACAATGTGGCTTTCATAAAAGGGCCGCGTGTAGAACAGTTTGCACCAAAGAGCGCCGACAAGCCCGACTTTTACGAGGTGAAAGAATTCGATTCTGTCATCTCCATAAAAGCCGAGACGCACAACTTCCCAACTACAGTTGAGCCTTTCAATGGCGCAGCGACAGGTTCAGGCGGCGAGATTCGCGACAGGCTTGCCGGCGGTCAGGGTTCACTGCCACTTGCTGGTACGGCTGTTTACATGACATCGTACTCAAGGCTTGAAGAAAACCGCCCGTGGGAAAAAGGCATGGACGAACGCCAGTGGCTTTACCAGACACCGATGGACATATTGATAAAAGCTTCAAACGGCGCGAGTGACTTCGGCAATAAATTCGGCCAGCCGCTTATCACAGGTTCGGTACTTACGTTTGAGCATGAAGAAGATGCGCGTAAGCTTGGCTTCGACAAAGTAATTATGCTTGCCGGCGGTATAGGTTATGGCAAAGAAGACCAAAGCAAAAAGAAAAAGCCGCAGCCCGGTGATAAAGTAGTAATACTTGGCGGAGAGAACTACCGTATAGGTATGGGTGGGGCAGCAGTATCATCGGCAGATACCGGAGCTTTCAGTACAGGTATTGAGCTTAACGCAATTCAGCGTAGTAACCCTGAAATGCAGAAACGTGCTGCCAATGCCGTACGCGGACTGGTAGAGAGCGACAATAACCCTATAGTTTCCATTCACGACCACGGTGCAGGCGGGCACCTAAACTGCCTGTCTGAATTAGTGGAAGAAACCGGAGGAAAGATTGATTTAGACAAACTACCGGTGGGCGACCCTACTCTTTCGGCAAAAGAAATAATAGGTAACGAAAGCCAGGAACGCATGGGCCTTGTGATCGGGCAAAAAGACATTGATACCCTGAAGCGCATTGCCGACCGTGAACGCTCCCCAATGTATCAGGTGGGTGATGTGACGGGTGACCACAGGTTTACTTTTGAAAGCGCTACGACCGGAGCAAAACCAATGGATTTTGCGCTTGAAGATATGTTTGGCTCTTCGCCAAAAACAATAATGGAAGATAAGACAGTTGAAGCCAATTATGCTGAACTGGATTATTCTCAGGAAAAAATATACGAATACCTCGACCAGGTGCTGCAATTGGAAGCTGTAGCCTGTAAAGACTGGCTAACTAACAAAGTTGACCGTTGTGTAGGCGGAAAAGTGGCGAAACAGCAATGTTCAGGCCCGTTACAGCTTCCGCTTAACAATGTGGGTGTAATGGCATTGGATTATAACGGCAAGGAAGGTGTTGCTACCACGGTAGGCCACTCTCCTATCGCTGCACTGGTTGACCCCGTTGCCGGAAGCCGTAATGCCATTGGAGAAGCGCTGAGTAACATTATATGGGCACCGATGAAAGATGGATTGAAGGGCGTATCGCTATCGGCTAACTGGATGTGGGCCTGCAAGAACGAGGGTGAAGATGCAAGGCTATACGAGGCCGTGCAGGGCTGTAGCGATTTTGCGATTGAACTGGGTATTAATATCCCCACAGGTAAAGATTCCCTGTCGATGAAGCAAAAGTACCCTACAGGAGATGTAATTGCCCCGGGAACGGTAATCATATCGGCGGCAGGTAACTGCACCGACATAAATAAGGTAGTTGAACCTGTGTTGAAACGCAATGGCGGCAACATTTACCACATAAACCTTTCAGGAGATGATTATAAACTTGGCGGATCTTCTTTCGCGCAGGTGCTGAACAAAGTGGGCACTAAAGTTCCGACCATAAAAGATGCAGCGAAATTCAAGGAAACATTCAATACTATTCAGGAACTTATAAAAGCCGGAAAGATTGCGGCAGGCCATGATATAGGCAGCGGAGGGCTTATCACCACCCTTGTGGAAATGAGCTTTGCCGAAGTAAACCTGGGCGCAGAATATGACCTGACGGGGTTAGGCGAAACAGATACAGTTAAAGCCCTTTTTGCTGAAAACATTGCCATTGTAATACAGGCTGATGCATCTGTGGAAGCAGAACTTTCCCAAAATAATATCAAATACACTTTAATAGGTAAGCCGAAAGAAGGTGATACCATTACTATTACGAATGGCAAGACTAATCTTGAATTTGATGTAATTAAAACCCGTGATACATGGTTTAAGACATCCTATCTGTTAGACCAAAAGCAATCCGGTCCACAAAAAGCAAAAGAGCGTTTTGAGAACTATAAGAACCAGCCGCTACAGTATACATTCCCGAGCCATTTTACAGGTAAGAAAGTAGCAATTGACCCTTCTAAACCAAGGCCAAAAGCCGCAATCATCCGTGAGAAAGGCAGCAACAGCGAGCGTGAAATGGCAAACGCCATGTACCTTGCAGGCTTTGACGTTAAGGATGTACATATGACCGACCTCATCTCGGGCCGCGAGACGCTTGAAGATATACAATTCATTGGTGCCGTGGGTGGATTCTCAAATAGTGATGTGCTGGGTTCAGCAAAAGGCTGGGCGGGCGCTTTCCTTTATAATGAAAAAGCTAAGGCTGCGCTGGAGAACTTCTTTAAGCGGGACGATACACTTTCTGTCGGCATCTGCAACGGTTGCCAGCTTTTTATTGAACTTGGACTGATAAACCCCGATCACGAACAGAAACCGCGTATGCTGCACAATCAAAGCCGTAAGCACGAGAGTGGCTTTACCTCGGTAAAAGTGCAACAGAATAGCTCTGTGATGCTCTCGACCCTGGCCGGCAGCACACTTGGGGTTTGGATTTCGCATGGCGAAGGGCGCTTTGACCTGCCTTACACCGAAGACCGCTATGACGTTGTGGCTAAATATGCCTATGAAGGCTATCCTGCCAACCCGAACGGCTCTCACTTTGACATAGCAATGATGGCTAGCAATGATGGCCGACACCTGGTGATGATGCCGCACATTGAACGCTCTATGTTCCAATGGAACTGGGCATACTACCCTGAAGGCCGCAACGATGAGGTATCGCCATGGCACGAGGCATTTGTAAATGCGAGGCTGTGGATAGAAAAGCGTTAATGCGTGAATTTGTTTATTCGTTAATTGGGATATGACACCGCTCGAGAATGGGCGGTGTTTTTTGTTATATTTGGAAATAGATTTTGAAAATAATCGGCAATGACCAAAAAGCAATGGAAAGCAATTATAGTAATAAACCTGATGGTGATTTTACTTGTTCTTTTACCTTTTCTGCCCGGGCCGGGTTTTCTTAGCGGATTGACCAATATAATTTTCAGCCTCGCCCAGATTAGCAGCTTTTTAGGGTTGATCTTAGTACCTGTTGGTTTCATATGGCTGTTTGTGGAAGTCCAGAAAAAAGAGAAAATAAAAACACTTCCCATTTTGATGTGCACGGTTCCGGTTCTGGCATTTGTTTTTTCATTTTGGATTTCTGATTATGCGAGAGATTACAGTCGGACATTCGCGATCAACAATGCGGAGAATTTAATTAAGGCTATTGAAAAATACAACTATGTAAATAAACACTACCCTTACAGCCTTGCACAATTAGCGCCAAAATACGTTAATTCCATTTCTAAACCTTGGGTTATGGGTATTTCAGGATATGATTATAAAAAGAATGATGACGGTTTCAATCTCTCTTTCACTCAGGATGTACTTTTGGGCTTTAACTATGAAGTTGTGGTTTTCGACTCAAATGGAAACCACAAGGCTGAAGGTGAATTGACAACTTTGTATCCCACCGAAAATAGGAATTGGAAGTATTATATTTATGATTAAAAAATCCATTCTACTCACAAAACCCGTACTTATCATCCCTCTCCCCTGATTTTCCGGTAGGCACTATGGTATGCTCATAAAAACGTTCCCCTTTTAAAACCCTGTCCATAAAGCTTACCACACCCGCCTGGTCTTTGCCGAACATGTGGTCGCTGTACTCGTGCCCACCTCCGCAAAAGGTAACCATACGGGCAATACCATTTAAATCAGCTACATGCTTGTATACGGCATACCCGCCGAAGAGCATCAGCCAGTTGCTGGCATTGGTTGGGCAGTAATGGTGCGCGGCATTGTCATACGGTACGGTTGGGTCTACACTGCCGTGGAAAAGCAGCATGGGTACCATTGTTTTTTTTGTGATGAGGTTCAGGTCCATAATAGCCCCCGCGCCCGATATTACTCCCGCGTACTTAAAATCAGCAGGGAGTTTTTCAGGATAGACCGACATAACGTCCCTGTCCCAGTACGCCGCGTGTAGTGCAGCTTCGGCCCCGGCGCTGTTACCCCCTATGAAAATCTCAGCAGGGTCTATATTATACTTATCAGCATTTTTAGTAAAGAAAAGCGTAGCCTGCCACAGGTCATTAGCCGCTATCCGGAACGCCTTAATCTTTTCCGGCAATTTACCATCACACCCAAAGTTGCGCCCTTTCATATACAGCGTATATGTGATGCTTGCAGCCGCATAACCATGCTGTGACGCATAGCTGCAAATATGATGGCCGTCAGCACGTTTACCTCCACCAAATCCTCCACCATGCATGAAAATAAGCAATGGAAACTTTTTAATACCGCTTTTTTTAGGCAGAAAAAGGTCGAGCTCCAGCTTTGTGCTGTCATTTACAAAGTAGGTAATGGTTTTAAAATCCTGTGCAGTTGCCGACGCAACAACTATCAGAAAAAAAATGGTGGTTATTTGTTTCATTGCGGTTATTTTTTAGCATGCTAAATTTACAGTTTATCCAGTAAAACTTATTGTTATTTTTACCGAATGCAAACCAAACTCATCCTTTTCCTTTCTATAATCATCCTTTTTGTGCTGATGCTCTACATCCGCGACAGCCGGAAGCATTTGTGGAAAAACAACAGGCAGGGCAGGTATCTTACAATTCGCTCAATGCTTTTTATTGGTATGGTGATTATTATATTGTTCTTTTCGCTTATCCGCTGATGCATTTCAGCGGCTTTGTTATTCACACAACGAAAAACAATTCAATTTGTAAGTTGTATCTTATAAATTATTACATTTATTGACAAATCTTCCCTATGATAATCACCCGTACCTTTACAGTTCCCCGTAAGTTTTACCCGCGCATCATTATGGTTGACAGCCTGGTGAAAAGGCTTAAAGGCGATATACGCAAAACCAGAACAGATAGAGGATGTCTTTATACAATATATTTCACTACAGCTGACCAGGCTGAATTGTTTGACCAATTGATGGGTTCGATACTTCCCAAATCACAATTGCTTTAAACCAATAAAAACCTGAAAGAATAAAAAAAGGGCTGCCTTAAAAGACAGCCCTCTGAAAGGGTGAATGAGGGGTCTCGAACCCCCGACCTTCGGAACCACAATCCGACGCTCTAACCAACTGAGCTACAATCACCATTTGTTTTGCGAGTGCAAATGTAAATTATTTCGTGTGTTTTCGCAAAAGAAAATTCACTTTTTTATATTAAATCCGTTATCCTGCTGACAGCCACATACCTTTCCACAGTAAAACCTTCGGCATAGTCCGTATTTATAAGGCGGCCAAGATCGGCAGCACGGTACAAAATGCTGTCCTTAAAATTTTTTGTGGCAATTGGCGTAGGCGGCTCTTTACTCTCAGGGTCATAAAACTGAGAGCTATATGCCATAAGGCTCTGCACCTTTACATCCATAAAACCCGTTACATCAACTACAAAATCAGGCACTAAATTTTTCCATTGAATATAGTGGTACACCAGCTTGGGCCTCCATGCCTGTTGTGGTTGGTTGTCAAGTTGGGTTTCAATCCTGATAAGCCCCGAAAGGAAACATGCATCACTTACCAGCTTGCTGCCTTTACCATGGTCTATATGCCTGTCGTCAACAGCATTGCAAATCACTATTTCAGGCTGGTACTTGCGTATCATTTTTATTATCTCCAGCTGGTGTGCCTCATCATTAATAAAGAATCCATCACGAAAACGAAGGTTTTCCCGTACCTGCACACCGAGTATTTTTGCTGCATCGGCAGCTTCTTTATCGCGCAGTTCAGCTGAGCCGCGCGTACCGAGTTCACCACGGGTAAGGTCTATTATCCCGACTTTCTTACCAAGCGAAATTTCTTTTGCAATGGTTGCTCCGCAGCTTAATTCTGCATCATCGGGGTGGGCGCCAAAAACAAGTATATCTAATTTCATTTTAAAGCTTCTTAGCTGCTAAGCTCCTTAGGAACTTAGCTTAATAATTGAATAAACAGATAGTGGTTATAGAGGTCCAAAAGGCTTAGAAGCTTAGTGGCTCAGAAGCTCTAAAACTACAACACCCTCCGCATTGTCATACTCTTATTTACTGTTTCAAAAAACTCTTTTTCGGGGTCGCTGTCTTTCGTGATACCGCAACCAACATAAAGTGTTACTTTATTACCTTCTATTTTCATACAGCGCAGGTTTACGAATAAATCCGTTTGATTACTTACCGCCCCCATATTTATTTCACCCAGATATCCTGAATAGTACTCTCTACTATAACCTTCATGTTCTATAAGGAACTGTTGTGCCTGTTCTTTCGGCAGCCCGCATACGGCAGGTGTTGGGTGCAGGGCATTAATTATATTATGAAGCGTTTCGGTATTCTGAATTGTTGCCGATATATCAGTCTTTATATGGACAATATTCCCGGCCCTAAAGGTATAAGGCTGTGTCACTTGCATATCCGAAACAAAATTACTGAGTTTATCCACAATATAATCCGTTACAAACTGTTGTTCCTGCCGCTCCTTGTCAGGCCATTCTGCTGCTTTTCCGGCGTTATACACTTGTGTTCCGGCGAGTGCCACGGTATTAAGTATGCCGTTTTTTACTTTCAGCAGCTGCTCGGGGGTTGCGCCCATCCATAACCCGGTTTCAGGGCTGAAAAAACAATAGCAAAAGGCATTAGGATATGCCTTTAGCATCTTTTTAAATACCGAAACAGCATTAATATTCACGACTGTAATCTCTTCGGGACGGGAACAGACAAGCTTTTCAAACTGTCCTGAATTTATTGCTTCAACGCTCTTGCTGACAAGCGCTTCGAAGGCCGCCTTAGTATGATGGCTTGTTTGGGGCTCATCATTTAAAGGATTACCTGAATCCATACTTTCAAAAGATTCTGCCAGTTTAGCAGATTCTTCTGCCGGGATAAAGATTTTCTTTCCTATGGCAAAAGGTGCAAAAACAAAGCCTTTGGCATTATGTTCAAATGTATGATTGGCACCTTCATAGCCAAAAATACCCCGCACTATATTTTCGCCAGGCTTACTGTATACCGCAAAGGCTGATTTTTTTCAGATAGCGCAGCTTCAAAATAATTAAAAAGTTTCCCCATACTAATTATTTTTTTGGAAGTACCATATTGGTTATTTTACAAAGCGAAATCAGCCTGCCCTCCTCATCTGTTATTCGCACTTCCCATAAATGCAGGCTTCTCCCCTGGTGAATTATCCTGGCTGTACCGGTTACTTTACCATCACGCTTGCTGCGCAGGTGATTAGCCGAAATCTCTATGCCCCTCACCTCCTGTTTTTCAGGATTGATGAACATGATAGATGCCGCACTACCAACGCTCTCTGCCAATGCTACTGATGCACCGCCATGCAGCAGACCCATCGGCTGGTGCACGCGCGAGTTTACCGGCATGGTAGCCTCAAGGAAATCAGGGCCGGCATCGGTAAACTCAATCTCCAGCGTTTCCATCAGCGTATTTTTAGAGAACTGCCTGCACATCTGCAATGCCTTTTCTTTCTCAAATTCCATTGAATGTTTGTTTGAGGTAAAGATAAAAAATAGACGAGACTAAAACCGCTAAAAAAGCGTTTGCATTTTACCAATTGATATTATTGGCTATTTTTACAAAAAATTGCAAGTGCTATGCGCCAACTTATACTTTTTGCTATTGCAGGCCTTTTTATGTGCCTGGCTTCATGCCGCGACGATTTTGAATTTGAACAAAGCCCGGGCGGACTGGAGTTTTCACGCGATACCGTTTATCTTGACACGGTATTTTCAAATATAGGATCAAGCACTTATACGCTGAAAGTATATAACCGCAGCAATAAAGATATTGCCATACCCTCACTACGCCTGAAGAAAGGCCAGGCATCAAACTATAGGCTTATGGTTGACGGGATGCCGGGAAAAGAATTCAACAACGTTGAGCTTCTGGCAAAAGACAGCCTTTTCATATTCATTGAAACAACTGCAAACATAAGTGATGCCAACCCGGATGACTTTTTATACACCGATGAAATTGAATTTCAAAGCACCAGCGGTGTACAGGAAGTGCACTTGGTGACGCTTATTCAGGATGCTTATTTCCTGTACCCGCAGCGTGATACCAGCGGGCCAAAAGTTCTTTATGAAGCTGTACGATGGGACAGTGAAAGCAACCCTGGTGACCCGGAATATCTTCCCGGATTTTATCTTGACGAAAGTGACCCGGTAAATGGTGATGAATATCATTGGAACAATAGCAAGCCTTATGTAATATATGGTTTTGCTACGGTCCCGAATGGAAAAACGCTGGTTGTAGATCCGGGTGCGCGTATACATTTCCATGCGGGGTCAGGGCTAATGGTAAGGCCGGGCGGTAAATTACAGATAAACGGGCAGCCATCTGCGAATGAAGAGACACTTGAGGGCGAAGTAATATTTGAGGGTGACCGGCTTGAGCCGCGCTTTGCCGAAACTGCCGGGCAATGGTTTTCAATATTACTTATGTCGGGTGAAGAAAATACAATTAACCATCTTACATTAAAAAATTCGTCGATAGGAATTTGGGCGAAGGCACCCGAAGGCGATGGTACAACAACACCTAAGCTAAGTATCACCAACTCGCAGATATATAATTCAGGCGTATATGGAATTCTTTCTGTACATTCAGACATTACAGCAAATAATCTTGTGGTAAATAAAGCAGGCCAGGCTTCAGTATCATTATCTCAAGGCGGTACACATAATTTCACACACTGCACCATCGCTAACTATTCTAACGCATACAACCAGGTGCCGCTGGAATTATCTAATTATTTTGATTTTAGGGAAACACGCAGGGTAAGTGATTTTGATGGGAATTTTACTAATTGTATTTTCTGGAGTTCAGGCAATCTCGGTATTAGGCATAATAGAGAAACCTCTGTTGTCACTGAATATAACTTCAAGTTCAATAACAGCCTGATAAAGTTCTATGATTATTCTAATCAATATACAAGCAACCCTTTGTATCAGTTTGAAGACCAATTACAGTATGTAAACACCAAAAGAGCTAAAAGTACATCAACAGGTGAGCCAAGGGCAAACTTTACTGACCCTCAGAAAAATATGCTGACGCTTGAGGCAGATTCCGGTGCAATAGGGATAGGACTAAACGTGACACAGGGAACTGTTGACCTCAACGGAAACGTACGGGATGCCAGCCCGGATGCCGGGGCTTATGAATATCAAAATTAAACTCTTATAATTTTATCATTCTGACAAAATTTTTTATAATTTTACTGGTATAAACCTTTAAACCAAACAATTATGAAGAAAATTTATCTCTATTTAGCTGTGCTTTCACTTTGTTTTGCTTCATGTAAAAAAGAAGTGAAAGTAGAAAATGACACCACAACAACCGATACTACAGCGGTAGCAAATGAGTCTGCCAATGCAGCCAAGCCAATGGACAGCGCCGCCGCAGCACAGGAGTGGATGGCTTATGCCACACCCGGCGAAATGCACAAAATGATGGCAACAGAAACCGGTAAATGGAATTGCGAAATGACATTTTGGGAAAATGAAGGCGCTGAACCCCAAAAATCTACCTGCACTGCCGATGTAAAAATGGCTATGGGAGGGCGCTACCAGGTTGGCGATTATAAAGGCAAAATGATGGGAATGGACTTTGAAGGCAAGAGCACAATGGCTTATAACAACGCGTCAAATGAATTCACCTCAAGCTGGATTGACAATATGGGTACCGGTATGATGGTGATGAAAGGCAAAATGAATGCAGACGGCAAAAGTATGACACTTCATGGTGAAATGACCGACCCTCTTACAAAAGGCGTTTGCAAAACCCGTGAGGTATATACCGTAGTTGATGACAATACCCGCAAAATGGAAATGTTTGACACGAAAGGCAATGCTAAAGAGTATAAAAGTATGGAGCTTGTGATGAAAAGATCATAAAGCATTCTGTAATGATAAATCAAGTCCGGCCACTGCGCCGGATTTTTTTATGCAAAGAAATAAAAATAAATTTGTATTAATTGATATATCAATTATATTTGCATCAAATATTAGCAATGGAGAATTTAAGCAGTATAGTATTCTACACAATTGATAAATCAATAAAAAGCTACAGGCAGTATGCACAAAAGCAGCTAAAAGCGGCTGGTTTTGAACTGACAATAGACCAATGGCTGGTGCTGAAGTCAATAGAGGAAGACAGCGAAGCCAAGCAGCAGGACATCGCAGAAAAAGCATTTAAAGATGTTGCCTCAATAACCAGGATAATAGAGTTGCTGGTACAAAAGGAGTATTTATCGCGTGAATTTCATACTAGTGACAGGCGCAGGTTTAAACTGCTGCTGACAAAAAAGGGAAATGAAACATTGAAGAAGATGCAACCTTATATAAAAAACAACAGGAGTAAAGCTTTAGAAGGGATTAGCCCGGAGGAATTAACCGAGATAAATAAGATACTTTCAAAAATCATAAAAAATGTCACCAAATAATTAATCAGCAAAGTTTCAATCATCAATAAATCATCATCAATCATCAATCAAAAAACGTAACATGAAACAGATTTTTTTACTGGCAATAAAAATTGCCGCCCTCACTCTCTATTTTACAACTTGTAATGCACAGCAGCAACCTCCTTCAAAGCCCATAAGCAAAAAGCAACAGGCAGTAGTCATTAAAGCATTGGTGCAAAAAATGAATGACGGCTACATTTTTCCTGAAGTTGCCATGAATGCAGGTAAGCAGCTTACAGCGCTGCAAAAAAAAGGCAAATATGCCGCTATAACAGATAGCAGGGAATTCGCAAAAGCGCTTACAGACGATCTTCGGGAAATAGTTAAAGACAAGCATCTGGGCGTGCGTTTCCGCCCACCACTCTACACAAATGCGCCAAAGGCCGAAGAAGCTAAAAAGCAGGAAGAAGCATTTATGAAGCATATGAGGCGCATGAACCTTGGTTTTGCCAAAGCTGACTTACTTGAAGGCAATGTTGGTTACCTTAAAGTTGACGGATTTGGCCCTGTTGATAAGGTAGGTGAAACCTGCAGTGGTGCCATGATGTTTTTGTCAAACACTGATGCACTCATTATCGACCTTCGTGATAATCATGGGGGCGAGCCCGACATGGTGCGCTATCTTGCGAGTTACTTTTTTGGTGATGAACCCGTACACCTCAACGACCTTTACTTCAGGAATGGAAATCAGACTACAGAATTTTGGACAATACCTGTACCCGGAAAGAAATACCTTGACAAACCGGTGTATGTGCTTACATCAAGCCATACATTTTCAGGCGGTGAAGAGCTTGCTTATGACCTGCAGACACAGAAAAGGGCAACACTAATTGGCGAAACAACGGGTGGCGGTGCTAACCCCGGTGATGAAGTTGAACTGCCCGAAGGCTTCACAGCTTTCATACCCGGCGGACGCGCAATAAACCCTATTACAAAAACCAACTGGGAAGGTACAGGAGTAAAACCTGATATTGCCGTGCCTGCCGGTAATGCCCTCAAAGAAGCACACCTTTTAGCTTTGAAAGAATTGAGTATAGCTTCAGGTGACGATGAGGCTAAAAACTACTATAGCCGTAATATAGAAGTTGTGCAAAAGAAATAATTGCTGGTTATGAATTTTGTAAAAGAGTCCCGAAATGTTAACACTTCGGGCTTTTTTATTATATTCGCTATAAACTTAAGAGAATGAGGGCAATAAGGAAACGCCATAGAGATACTATGCGTGCTGTTAGATTCTGCAGATCTGCATTAAAGATTACCATTATTTTCGGCGGAATAGCATTTACCGCAATGGCAGCCCGAATTATCGTGCTTGAATATGGTGCAGAAGCCCCTTACCCCCAGCTGGTACGCGATATCATAATCCTTAGCGCAGCAGTTTATGCATTATTCCTTCTAGGTTCAGTTATTACGTTAGCTGTAATTTACTACCTGTTTAAGAAATATAATGTTTCTACCCGTATGTTCAAAATAAAAGATTTAGCAGTACTCCTGGCAGTACAAATCATTTTACTTTTAGCTACAGCTTACGTATCCTATGCAATAACTGCAAAATAATTTTACTACCGCATTCAAAAAAAATCCCCACCTTTTAAGGCAGGGAGTCTTTCATTAATTAAGAGGTTATAATTTCCTCATTTTCTTTATCAAGATAGCCCTGAACAACTTCAATGGCATTTGTCACTACATCGCTTAGGGCAACAATGTAGCTACCCTCTTTAGCATTATCCATAGCATGTTGTAAAGCTTCAGTTTCTTTCGGGATCATTTCATAGGTAGGCTTTCGCCCGCTCTGTGAAAAGCCCTGTAGTATAAGCTCGTTTATATTTGAATCTGTCCTGCCCCGCAGGTGCTTTTCCTGCCGGATAATGATATGGTCAAACATACGGGCTGCTATCATGGCACATTCAGTAATATCCTGGTCGCGCCTGTCTCCTACCCCGGCAATAATGCCTATTTTTTGTGTAGCCTCAACATTGCTCATAAAATCTTCAACCGCAAGATATCCGGCAGGGTTATGAGCAAAGTCAATAAGCACACTAAACTTCCTGAACCTGAATATATTCATACGTCCAGGGGTTTGTGCAGCGCCCGGTATAAATGTTTTAAGCGACTGGCTTATATCTTCGGTCTTAAAACCCCACAAGTAGCTGGCAAGGGTTGCTGCAAGTACATTGGCAATCATAAATTTAGCTTTGCCACCCATGGTTAGCGGTACACGTGATGCTTTCTCGATACGTATTTTCCATTCCCCTTTTTTAATGGTAATATACCCTTCTTCATACACTGCAGCAATACGCCCTTCCCGTGCCTGCTCCTGTATTACAGGGTTACTCTCATCCATACTGAAAAAAGCTACGTTGCAGTCAAGATCGCGTGCAAGGCGTACTGATTCTTTATCGTCGGCATTAAGCACAGCCCAGCCGTCTTTTTTTACAGAGCGCGGCACAACACTCTTCACCTTACGCAAATCATCAAGCGTATGTATGTCATTAAGGCCAAGATGATCTTCCTGGATATTTGTGATAATACCTATGTCGCACCGGCTAAAGCCAAGCCCCGAGCGTAGGATGCCGCCGCGTGCAGTTTCAAGCACGGCAAATTCTACAGTAGGGTCTTTTAATATATATTCTGCAGAAAGCGGGCCAGTTGTATCGCCTTTCTCCATCATGTGGTTCTGCACGTATATACCATCAGATGTTGTGAAACCTACCTGGTAGCCGTTGTTTTTAACTATATGTGCCAACAGCCTTGTTGTAGTGGTTTTACCGTTGGTGCCGGTAACTGCAAAAATCGGGATGCGACTTGGCTTGCCCGGTGGGTAAAGCATATCTATCACCGGTGCCGCTACATTACGTGGCAGCCCTTCAGCAGGCGCAAGGTGCATACGGAAACCCGGAGCTGCATTTACTTCAATGATGACTCCCCCGTTCTCTTTAAGTGGTTGGGTAAGGTTTTCAGCCATAATATCAATTCCGCAGATATCAAGCCCTATTACCCTTGAAATACGTTCGGCAAGGAAGATGTTTTCAGGGTGCATCATATCCGTCACATCAACAGAAGTTCCACCGGTACTTAGGTTGGCAGTTGATTTAAGGTAAACAATCTCACCATCGGCAGGAACAGTATTTAATGTGTATCCTTTCTTTTCAAGTAAGTCCGTGGTATCGCGGTCCACATTTATTTCCGTAAGTACTTTCTCATGACCGTAGCCGCGACGTGGGTCTTGGTTTTCAGTATCTATAAGCTGTTGTATTGTATCGCGTCCGTTGCCTTTAACGTTTGCCGGCACGCGCTGGGCGGCAGCCACAACCTTATTATTAATGACAAGTACCCTGAAATCATAACCGGTAATAAATTTTTCAACAATTACACGACGGCTGTATTTTTTGGCAAACTCCAGCCCTTCAACAGCCTGCTCAAACGTTTTTAGGTTTATAGATGCGCCTTTCCCATGGTTACCGTCAAGCGGTTTTGTCACTATAGGAAAACCTATTTTATCAATAATAGCTTTCAGGCCTTCTTCATCACTGCATATATCTCCTGATGCTACCGGGACAGATGCCGCCTGGAGCATGCGCTTGGTTTCTTCTTTATTGCACGCAATGTCTACAGCTATGTGACTGGTCTGGTTGGTAATAGTAGCCTGAAAACGTACCTGGTTTACGCCATAACCCAGCTGCACAAGTGAATTACTGCCCAGCCTTATCCATGGTATATCGCGAGCCACAGCTTCTTCTACAATGCTTCCTGTACTTGGCCCCAGGCGTACACGCTCTCTAATTTCGCGCATTCTCTGTATATCAGCTTCTATATCATAGTCTGTGCCTGCAATTAGCGCTTCAGCAATGCTTACTGAAGCTTCAGCGGCAAACATCCCTACATTTTCTTCGATATAGCTGAAGACTACGTTGTATACACCCGGTGTTTTTGTTTCCCGTGTACGGCCATAGCCTGTGTCCATTCCTGCCAGGGTTTGTATTTCAAGCGCTATGTGCTCTATAACATGCCCCATCCAGGTACCGTCTTCTATACGCTTAAAAAGCCCTCCGCGCACTCCTTCTGAGCAGCGATGGGTAATAAGAGATGGGATTAAGGCCTCAATCCGCTCGCGGAATCCCGGAATTTTATTGGTGGGGGTTTGTTCAGCTTCTTCAAGGTCTAAGCGCATCTGGATCACTTTCTTGCGGTATACACTCCAGATGTTCGGTCCGCGCAAGGCCTGAATTTTCAGTATTTTCATAAAATCGGTTAGGCTAAAAGGTTAATTGATTTGGTGTTAGGTTCAGTTTTGGTTTAATTTTTGAATATCTTAAAATATATACAATGAAGATATACTTTAATCGTTAGAAAATTACTTAAAAAAATAGTTATCAAACAAGACTCTTTTATTTTTTTAAAGATATTGAACTTAACACAGATTTTGTTACAAATAATTTATTGTAAATTGCATTATTTATCACTTTAACTACCTTTGCGGAATGAATGCACGAGGAAAACTTGTAATTATAGGCGGCGCAGTTGACAAAGGAAGCTTTACCGAAGCTGCATTTGATGCCAACCCGGCCAATAACCTGAACTTTTTTGAAAAAGGAATTTTACGCAGGATAATAAACGAATCTAAACACAACCAGGATTCGAGAATTGAAGTAATCACTACAGCATCTGTAATACCTAAGCAGGTAGGTCCGCAGTACGTTAAGGCTTTTGAATACCTGAAAGCCAATAACGTAGGCCTGCTTAATATAGAGCGCCGCGAGCAAACCAATGACCCTGAAGTGCTTGCAAGGATAAAAGCTGCAGATGTAGTGATGTTTACAGGTGGCGACCAGCTAAGGCTTACATCTATACTTGGCGGTACTAAGCTGCACGATATTATTCTTGATAAGTTCAATAATGAAGATTTTATTTACGCAGGCACATCAGCCGGAGCAGCAGCTGCATCAAATAATATGATTTACCAGGGCAGCAGCCATGAGGCGCTGCTTAAAGGTGAGGTGAAGATAACAAGCGGACTCAGCCTTATACAAAATGTAATTATTGATACCCACTTTGTACAGCGTGGGCGCATAGGCCGCCTTTTCCAGGCTGTGGTAGGCAACCCACGTGTTTTAGGTATAGGCCTTGGAGAAGATACCGGGCTGCTTATCACTAATGATGGGAAAATGGAAGCTATAGGCTCCGGGCTTGTAATACTGGTTGACGGACGCAGCATTGCTGATACCAACCTTACGCAGGTTGAAATGGGCAGGCCAATTTCTATAAATAATCTTACAGTGCATGTAATGAGCATGTATGATATTTATGACCTGAAAACGCATACACTCGAGATACATAACTCACAATATGCAGAAGAACTCATAATACCTGTTGAGGTTGATGACGATGAGCAGCCGGATTCTGCAGATTTGGAGTAGTTTTTAGTCACAGTCACAGTTTCCAGTCGCAGTTTCAATCTCAATATCCAACACCTAAGACCTGATCCCTAAATGAAAATCATCATACACGGCGGCTTTTTCGGCGAATCGCATACTGACCCTGTGACAAAAAAGAAGAAGCAGGATGCGCTTATTGCAATTGTAAAAGAGTCTTACGAATACCTTAAGACACATACCGCATTAGAGGCTGTAATGCATGCCGTGACACAACTTGAAGATGACCCGTTGTTTAATGCAGGGATAGGTTCACAGATACAAAGCGACGGTAAAATACGCATGAGCGCCAGTATCATGGATGGTAAAACCCAGAAAATGAGCGGCGTGATAAATATTGAGGAAACCAAAAACCCTATACAGGTAGCCTTCAAACTTCTGCCGTTTGAAGACCGTATTCTGGGCGGTGAGGGTGCAACCAATTTTGCCCGTATGAATGGTTTTGAGGCATTTTCAACTGAAATACCACAACGCCGTAAAGAGCATGAAGCAAAATTGGCAAGTCATGGCTTAGGCACTGTGGGCTGTGTAGCTGTTGATAAAGACGGTAATATTGCAGCCGGTACATCAACAGGCGGAAAAGGCTTTGAGATACCCGGACGCATTAGTGATTCAGCCACTGTTGCAGGTAATTATGCTAATGCATTTTGCGGTGTGAGCTGCACAGGCGTTGGCGAAGACATTGTGAGCAACGCCACCGCTGCCAAGATAGTAACCCGCGTTACCGATGGCATGCCTATAAAAGATGCTGTTGAAAAAACTTTTACAGAGCTTAAGGCGATTGAAGGTTTTGCAGGAGTGATCGCCATTGATAAAGACGGCAATTTCTATCATAAAGACTCACACGTGTGCATGGTGTATGCGAAGTTTGACGGGAATGATCTGGAGGTATTTGGATAATTTATTAGGCTTAAAAATCAACCTATTGATAAAAAAAGCGGCGCTGGTAAATACAGTGCCGCTTTTTTTATTTCGCTAGATTCATAATTAATTCGTTTTCATTGCAAGTTCCTGCATTTCTGCATTAAACTTTAATACCTGCGATGCGGTAAGTACATTATCTGTCTTTATAAATTTCATGCAAAGGTTGTACTCCTGCTCGCTCATATTCCCTTTTTTAAATTCATCTTTGGCAATTTTCCGGAATTGTTTCTTTTGTTCAGGTGTGGCGCGGTGCATAAAAACAGCGGCACTGCAAACATTTTTTTGTCCCGTAAGGGCACGTATCCTGTCAAATGATGGATAACCGTTTTCCTGTATTATTTTCATGAGCGCCTCAGCGTTCCGATAATTTACAGTATAAACAAACTGACCGGCATTTTGTGGCGGCTCAGTCACACCCAGATATTCGTTAACGCTTATTTCGGGTACAGGATTATCGTTGAAAACATTCTTGTAAAAACCTATTATAGAGCCTGTGGCATAGCTTTGCATAGCAGCATCATCCAGGTAGTGCATCAGCTTAAGTTTTTTAAGCATTTCGGTTTCAGATTCGGTCTGCGCATATGTGCTGAATCCCAGCATCAAAAGCAGTAATGGTAGCATCTTTTTCATGGTCGAGTGTATTTTTATGTAAAGATACCACCGCCGTCATCTTTATGCCAGATGATTAACTATGCGTTATCATAAAGTAGTTATAATACTATGTAAAGCATTTCTAAAAAGCCGGCAATACAGGAGTTTTCGCCTAAAATTTATTACGCGCAGAAAGATAATCCTGAAGCATTATGGTTGCAGAAATCTCATCAATAAGCCCTTTGTTCTGTCGCTGCTTTTTGCCAAGGCCGCTGCTTATCATCGTTTGAAATGCCATCTTGCTGGTAAAGCGCTCATCAACCCTGGCAACGGGCATATCAGGAAACACCTCAGTAAACCTTCGTACAAATGCTTCAATAACAGCAGTACTTTCAGAGGGTTCACCGCTCATCTGTTTTGGCTCGCCTATCAAAATGCGCTCAACCTTTTCCTTGGCAAAATAATCTTTGAGAAAATCAATCGCGGTCTCAGACGGTATAGTGGTTAGTCCCGATGCAATAATCTGCATTTCATCAGTCACAGCTATACCCGTGCGTTTTTGTCCGTAGTCTATTGCGAGGATGCGAGGCATTTTGTTTCAGGTTTAAAGCTTCAAGTTTAAAGTTGGCGTAAATCAAACATTATGAACAGTTGGATGAACTTGAAACCTGAAACAATTTAAGTAAAAAATCGGGTATAAAAAAATCTCCCTTAAGGAGATTGCCGGTGTAATAAAAAAAATGGCAAGCGATCTACATCGCACCGCTACAACCACATACCTTTGCTGTGTTCCCACCCTGGAGGAGTTTGCAGGAGCTGGTCGTGTAGGACTTGCCGCTGCAAATATACAATCTTTTTGTATTTTCGCAAAGGTTTATGCCAATATCAATTAATTGTAAATTGCCTTTTTTAACCAAATAAAAATGAAAAAATATAATGTGCTGGCAGCCATGTTTTTGGCAATGGCAGCAGTGTCGTGTGGTGATGATACCAAAAAAGAAAATGCGTTTTCTATAGATACTACCAACCTTAAGCAGCAATACAACGCTACCGAAAAAGCAGAACTCTCAATCGCAAATCCGGCAAATAAAGAAATAGACTCTGTGGTATATCTTGTAAACGGCAAACGTGCGGGCAGTGTGAAAGGGAATGCAAAATTTACGCTTGATTTTGCCGGGCGAAAACTGGGCTACCAGGATATACAGGCGCAGGTATACAGTGGCGGGCACGGCACAAATACGGATTTACGAGTGGAGCTGATGAGCAGCATTGACCCTAAAGTTTTAAGCTACGATATTGTAAATACATATCCTCACGATATGACAGCTTATACGCAGGGACTCGAGTTTTACCGCGATACGCTGATTGAAAGTACCGGTAGCGGTGCAGGCCGTTCAGGTAAACGGGCTGTATCTGATATACGGAAGGTGAACCCAAAAACCGGAGAAGTGTATAAGAAAACACCGCTAGACCCTGAGAACTTTGGTGAGGGCGCTACAGTTCTAAATGGCAAAATTTACCAGCTTACCTACCAACGCAATGAAGGCTATGTGTATGATGCCAACACGCTAAAGAAACTAAAGACTGTACCATATTACAAAGCCATGGAAGGCTGGGGCCTTACCAATGATGGTAAAAACCTGTATATGACTGACGGTTCTGAGAAGATTTATACAATTGACCCCGAGACCTTTAAGCAGATTGACTATGTAAATGTATATACCCGCGGCTCAAAGATTGGGGCTGTAAATGAGCTGGAATGGGTTGACGGTAAGATATACGGCAATATTTATCAAAAAGATGCCATTGCAATTATTAACCCAAAAACCGGCGAGGTTGAGAGCGTACTTGACCTAAGTGCACTGAAAGCTAAAGTAAACCAGCATATTGACCTTGATGTGCTTAACGGCATTGCCTACAACCCTAAAACCAAAACCTTTTTTGTAACCGGAAAGAACTGGGACAAGATGTTTGAGATAAGGATAAAGGGGTAAGTTGTGGAGTTGGTGAGTTGAGTTGACCAAATTAATATTAAAACAAAAGCCGCTATTTCAGCGGCTTTTTCACATCCAAAAACAACACCTATTATTTATGCATTAACACAGTATCAATTACGTGTATAACTCCGTTCGACTGGTTTACATCCGCGATTGTAACTGTTGCCATGCCGCCTTTTTCGTCTTTAATCACTACATTTTTACCTTCCATCATCAACCATAGTTTACCGCCCTGTACGGTTTTTACTTCTGCTTTGCCGTTACCTGCTTTGATTGCCCTGGCCACATCAGCAGCGCTCCATTTGCCGGCAACAACGTGATATTTAAGCACATCCTGAAGCATCTTTTTGTTTTCAGGCTTCAGCAGTGTATCTACGGTACCTTTTGGCAGCTTGTTGAAAGCTGCATTCGTTGGTGCAAATACTGTGAATGGCCCCGCGCCCTGAAGCGTTTCTACAAGCCCTGCCGCCTTAACAGCTGCAACAAGCGTAGTGTGGTCTTTAGAGTTTACAGCATTTTCTACAATGTTTTTGTCAGGGTACATTTCGGCGCCGCCTACCATTTTAGTTTTTTGAGCGAATGATGCCGTGCCAACAAACATTGAAAAAGCCAATATGGCAACCGATAAAATTTTTGAAGTTTTCATAAAGATTGTTTTATTAAAGTTTATAAAGGCAATTACGCCAAGACCTCAATCATGGTTTTTTTAACAAGAGAATTTTTAGAAAAGTTTAACTTTGGGATGTTGAACCATGACGACAGCCTGCGGTATTTACCATGATTCCGTTTGTGTTGGGGATAATCTCGGTGGGGTATTATTATGTGGGAGGGATTGCGGGAAGAATAAAAACAGGTAAGAGAAATGGATAGATTTTGTTTGTTATTACTCGCGGTTCTTTTTTTTTAAATGCAAAAATGCAGAATATGACAATAATTCAAGCACCGCTTTTCAAAAACATAGTGTAGCTAAATGCACTGACCTTATAAAAATAAATAAGTCAGAATTCGAATCGGGCTATATTGTGGGTGATACTGCCGTATCTGACAAAAACTGGCGTAAAACCGGAAACACGTTGAAAGTGCCGAATGAAAGATATGTGTTTGAAGATGACACTACCGAAACAGGGTATGTAATGTATTATCCTTTAGGACGGTTACATAAAAACTTGTATATAGTGTTGCAACAGGACTATAACCAAAATCAGTATTATGTAATTAATCCTAAATCGGGAACAATATATGATATGCCGGGCAAGCCTCACCAATATGGCAACTATATACTTGTCATCGAAGATGAGCATACTGACAGCCCAGTTTATATAGAGCTTTGGGAAATTAAGCGTAAGTCAATAACGAAAGTGAAAAGCAGAAGTCTTGCCGAATGCGGACTTTTTACAATTATGCGCAGTTACTTCAAAGATAAGTACTCTTATATTGAACACGTCGGCGAAAACGGAAATGAATATTTTAAACTGAAGCTGACGGACTAACATTAATGAAAAGATATTTTCACGGCATTTTCACCCACCCAACAAAAAATTGCGCCATCTCAGAAAATTTCTTATTTTGCAGTAAGAAAAATATGAAATTATGGCTGACATTAAAAGATTGTTCGATTTCCCTTACCACGAACACGATAAATATAAACTTGATGATGCGCTGGTTACCAAGTATGGCGACAAATGGGTAAAGACCTCAACTGCGGAATACATAAGCAAAGCTAATGCCTTCTCCCGGGGGCTGTTGCGCCTGGGTGTACAGAAAGGTGATAAAATTGCTGTGATATCATCAGCCAACCGCACTGAGTGGAACATTATTGACATAGGCATTCTTCAAACCGGGGCACAAAACGTACCGGTATACCCTACCATCAGTGATGAAGACACCGAATATATACTAAACCACAGTGAAAGTACCTACTGCTTTGTGAGCGACCAGGGGCTTTATGACAAGGTGTCGGCACTTAAAAGCAATATCCCGATGCTGAAGGAAATTTATTCTTTCGATACCATCCCGGGCTGTAAAAATTGGACGGAAGTACTTGAACTTGGCGCTGACGACAGCAACCTTGAAGAGGTAGACCGTATTAAGGCTTCGATAACTGAAGATGACCTTGCCACCGTGATATATACGTCGGGTACCACAGGCAGGCCAAAAGGCGTAATGCTTTCACACAAAAACATTGTTAGCGATGTACTCATGAGCGCCGACCGCGTTCCGTTTGAGGCAGGTAAAAACAAAGCTTTGAGCTTCCTTCCTGTTTGCCATATTTATGAAAGGATGATTTTGTACCTCTACCAGTATTATGGCGTGTCCATTTACTTTGCAGAGTCGATTGAAAAAGTAAGCGATAATATCAAAGAGGTTCAGCCGCATGTAATTACAGCTGTGCCGCGCCTTCTTGAAAAAGTATATGACAAAATCATTGCAAAAGGCAGCGACCTTGAGGGCATCAAAAAGAAACTATTCTTTTGGGCGGTTGAAGTCGGCCTTGAATATGAGCCTTATGGCAAAAACGGCGCCTGGTACGGCTTTAAGCTTTGGCTGGCGCGCAAGCTCATCTTCAGCAAATGGAAAGCGGGCCTTGGCGGTAATTTAGGGCTTATGGTAAGCGGTTCTGCAGCTATACAGCCACGCCTTGCACGGGTTTTTGCCGCAGCGGAAATTCCGGTTATGGAAGGTTACGGCTTGACGGAAACTTCTCCTGTTATTGCTGTGAACGATGAGCGTAACGGCGGTTTCAGGATTGGCACAGTGGGCCGTCCACTAAAAGGTGTTGAAGTGAAAATTGCCGAAGATGGCGAGATACTTTGCAAAGGCCCTAACGTAATGATGGGTTACCTGAAAGATGAGGAGAAGACCAACGAAGTTATTAAGGATGGCTACTTTCATACCGGTGATATCGGGGTTATTGACAGTGATGGTTTCCTGAAAATTACCGACAGGAAGAAGGAGATGTTCAAGACTTCGGGCGGTAAATATATTGCGCCGCAGCTTATTGAAAATGCCATGAAGCAGTCACGCTTTATTGAACAGATTATGGTTATTGGCGATGGCGAGAAAATGCCGGCAGCCTTTATACAGCCTGATTTTGAATTTGTTAAGCAATGGGCCTCACGTAAAGGCCTCAGCCTGAGTGATAACAAGCAGGTAGCTGATAGCAAGGAAGTAAAAGAACGCATTCAGCAGGAAGTTGATGAGATAAACAAAAAATTTGGTAACTACGAGCAGATCAAGAAGTTTGAAATCACTCCTGACATCTGGAGCGTTGACGGCGGTGAAATGACCCCTACTCTTAAACTGAAACGTAAGGCTGTAAAAGAAAAATACCAGGAATTGTACGATAGGATTTATAAAAGTTGATTTGATGATTTTGGTAATTCGTTAATTTAACAAAGCGACCCAGTTTAAACCCAATTGTTAAAGAAATATTAAATGTTGTACACTGCTTTCCTGGGGTAAAAGCATTTTTAATCTTAAATTTTCAATACTTAAATCAAAAGATGATCAAATCTGTCTGGATCAATCTTCCTGTAAAAAATATAAGCACGAGCGTGGCATTTTACAAAGCTTTGGGCTTCACTCATACGCCTCACGGGCAAAGCGAGCATTCGGCTGGCTTCCAGATAGGTACAGGCGGATTTGTGATGATGCTTTTCCAGGAGCAGGTATTTAAGTCGGTCGTGCAGGCTGAGCCGTCTGACGCTTTGATGGATGCTGAAATGATGATTTCGGTTGATGCCGAAAGCCGTGAAGAAGTTGATGGGCTGGCAAAGAAAGCAGCAGATGCCGGAGGTACTGTGTTTCTGAAACCAACTGACAGCCAGGGCTATATGTACGGTTGTGGCTTTGCAGACCCGGACAATCACCGTTGGAATGTCATATACATGGATGCTGCAAAGATGCCGAAAAGCTGATTTATATATTACGGAAAAATACGTAACTTTAATAACTCCCTTTTTTAGGGAGTTTTTTTTGGAATAAAAAAATTATTTAATTTAATATGCATGCATAATAATTTATTCGTATATTTGAATTGCTGACTATATGAAAGATAAGACGATTGATTACATATTGCGGGCCACATGGCAGGCAGTTTCGAGAATGTATAATGAAGAAGCCGGTAAATACGGTGCAACTATGTCGATTGGTTTTGCGTTGCTATCCATTGACAAAGAGAACGGAATCTCGAGTACTGCACTTGGCCCTCAAATGGGAATGGAGCCTACGAGCCTGACACGGACACTGAAATCGATGGAAGAAAAAGGCTTGATCGTGAGGAAGAAAAACCCGGTTGACGGCAGGGGCGTTATTATCCACCTGACGAAGCTGGGCCGCGAAAAACGCGAGCTTTCGAAAGAAACCGTGCTAAAGTTCAATGAAGTTGTAAAAGCGAAACTAAGCCCTGAAAAGTTGGAGCATTTTGCTGAAGTGGCAGATGTGATAAACCAATTGATATCTGACAAACAAATATTTACAGACGACAAAAACAAATAAACAAGACAATATATAATGAAGCGCACTATTAAAAAGGCAGCCGTAATTGGCTCCGGCATTATGGGTTCGGCTATTGCTGCCCATTTTGCCAATATTGGTGTTGAGGTGCTTTTGCTGGACATTGTTCCGCGTGAGCTTACCGATGCTGAACAAAAGAAGGGACTTACCCTGCAGGATAAAGCTGTACGCAACAGGATTGTAAATGAGCACCTTGCCAATTCACTTAAATCCAAGCCTTCACCTATCTATCACCAAAAGTTTGCTGACAGGATAACTACAGGCAATACGGAAGATGACATGCACAAGATTGCAGGCGTGGACTGGATTATTGAGGTGGTTGTGGAAAGGCTTGACATTAAACAAAAAGTATTTGAACAGGTTGAAAAATACCGCAAACCTGGCACGCTTATCACGTCAAATACATCGGGCATCCCAATCCATTTTATGAGTGAGGGGCGCAGTGAGGATTTCCAGAAGCATTTTTGCGGTACGCACTTCTTTAACCCTCCACGTTACTTAAAACTTTTTGAAATTATTCCAGGTCCAAAAACTTCTCCGGAGGTTCTTGATTTCCTGAATAACTACGGCGAGAAATTCCTTGGTAAAACATCTGTTGTTGCCAAAGACACTCCGGCTTTCATAGGCAACCGTATCGGTATTTACGGCATTATGAGTCTTTTCCATCAGGTAAAGGAAATGGGTCTTACCATTGAGGAAGTTGACAAACTTACCAGCCCTGTTATCGGCAGGCCAAAGTCGGCAACTTTCCGAACAGTTGATGTTGTTGGGCTTGACACATTGGTGCACGTAGCCAACGGCATCTACGAGAACTGTCCGCAAGACGAAGCGCATGAGCTTTTCAAACTTCCCGATTTCATCAAAAAAATGATGGAAAACAAGTGGCTGGGCAGTAAATCTGGACAGGGTTTTTATAAAAAAGAAGGCAAGGATATATTATCACTTGACCTCAATACGATGGAATATCGGGCGCAAAAGAAAGCCTCTTTTGCAACACTTGAACTTACCAAAACCATAGATAAGCCTATAAACCGCTTTAAAGTTTTAGTGAAGGGTACAGACAAGGCAGGTGAATTTTACCGTAAAAACTTTGCAGGAATGTTTGCATATGTGTCGAACAGAATCCCAGAAATCACAGACGACCTTTACAAGATTGACGATGCCATGAAAGCCGGCTTTGGCTGGGAAAATGGTCCTTTTGAAATATGGGATGCCATCGGGGTTGAGCACGGAATTGAATTAATACGTGCAGAAGGCCTCGAGCCGGCGGCATGGGTGAATGATATGTTGAGCAACGGCAATAACAGCTTCTATACTGTAAAAGAAGGTGTTACGCATTATTATGACATAACTTCAAAATCACAGAAAAAATACCCGGACAGGATGCATTTATCATTCTGAACAACATCCGCGAAAGCAAGAAAATATGGAGCAACAGTGAGGCTATTATCCAGGATTTGGGTGACGGTATCATTAACCTGGAGTTCCAAAGTAAGATGAACACCATTGGCGGCGGTGTGCTTCAGGGTATTAACAAAGCCATTGACCTTGCAGAGAAAGAATATGACGGCCTTGTGATTGGAAACCAGGCAGCTAATTTTTTCAGTGGGCGCCAACATCGGCATGATCTTTATGATGGCTGTTGAACAGGAATACGATGAGCTGAATATGGCTATCAAGATGTTCCAGGACACAATGATGCGCGTGCGCTACTCCTCAATCCCTGTTGTCGTTGCACCGCATGGCATGACACTCGGCGGGGGCTGTGAAATGAGCATGCATGCCGATAAAGTAGTGGCTGCGGCAGAAACTTATATAGGACTTGTGGAGTTTGGTGTAGGGGTTATTCCCGGTGGTGGCGGATCTAAAGAAATGGCACTAAGGGCCTCTGACACCTTCCGTAAGAATGATGTTGAACTTAATGTCTTACAGGAATATTTCCTTACCATCGGAATGGCTAAAGTATCAACATCAGCCTATGAGGCTTACGATCTTGGCATACTTCAGAAAGGAAAAGATATTGTGGTAGTGAATAAAGACAGACAGATTGCTGAGGCTAAGAAACATGCTAAACTACTGGCTGAAGCTGGCTACACGGCACCGATACGCCGCAAGGATGTTAAAGTACTGGGCAAGCAGGCGCTTGGTATGTTTTTGGTTGGTACCGACAGCATGGAAGCAGGCCATTACATTAGCGAACACGACAAGAAAATCGCCAACAAACTAGCGTACGTAATGGCGGGCGGTGATTTAAGTGAACCCACACTTGTAACCGAGCAATACTTGCTTGATCTTGAGCGTGAAGCTTTCTTGTCGCTTACAGGTGAAAGAAAGACACTTGAAAGGATACAGTTTATGTTGACTAAAGGTAAACCACTGAGAAATTAGTATTGAGATGTTAGTATTGAGAAGTGAGACAGTATGAATAAAGTAGAAGATTTAAAGATTTGGCAGAAATCAATAGAACTTGCAAAGCAGGTTTATACCATTGTTGCCGATTTACCTGCAGATGAGAAGTATGGACTTACTTCTCAAATAAAAAGATGTGCAGTTTCAATTGCGTCAAATATCGCTGAAGGAGCGGGAAGAAATTCAAACAAAGAGTTTCGAAATTTCCTGAGCATGGCAAATGGATCAAGTTATGAACTTCACACGCAATTAATACTAACAACAGAACTAAATTTGATTGAAAAAAGTAAAGTTGATGAATTATTACGACTGATTACTGAAATACAAAAAATGAGTTATTCATTCCAAAAATCTCTTCAGGACGTCTCAATTCTCAATACTCAAATCTAATATCTATAAAATGAAAACAGCATATATAGTAAAAGCATATCGCACAGCCGTCGGTAAAGCGCCCAAAGGTGTATTCCGCTTTAAAAGGCCTGACGAGCTGGCCGCAGAAGTGATTCAGTTCATGATGAATGAGTTGCCAGAATTTGACAAGACGCGCATTGACGACGTGATTGTGGGTAACGCTATGCCCGAAGCCGAGCAGGGACTCAATTTTGCACGCTTTATTTCTCTAATGGGCCTGGGTACCGAAGATGTGCCCGGCGTAACGGTAAACCGTTATTGTGCCTCAGGATTGGAGACTATTGCAATGGCTACCAGTAAAATACAAAGCGGTATGGCCGAATGTATCATTGCAGGAGGGGCTGAAAGCATGAGCTACATCCCGATGGGTGGTTACAAGCCGGTGCCTGACTACAAAATTGCAAAAGAAGGTCGTGAAGATTATTATTGGGGCATGGGCTTAACAGCTGAAGCGGTTGCTAAAAAGTTTAACGTTAGCCGTGAAGATCAGGATGCATTTGCCTACAACTCGCACCAAAAAGCGGTTAAAGCTATCGCAGAAGGAAAGTTTGACAGGCAGATAGTACCTATTACTGTTGAGCAGGTAATGCTTGATGATAATGGTAAGCGTGCTACAAAAACTTACACAGTAACCAAAGATGAAGGGCCGCGTGCAGACACTTCGATGGAAGCATTGGCAAAGCTGAAACCTGTATTCGCAGCAGACGGCAGTGTTACGGCAGGTTCATCATCTCAAATGAGTGACGGTGCGGCGTTTGTACTGGTTATGAGTGAAGATATGGTGAAAGAACTGAATCTTGAACCAATTGCGCGACTGGTAAGCTACGCTGCCGCAGGCGTTGAACCGAGGATTATGGGTATAGGCCCAGTGAAAGCAATACCAAAGGCGCTAAAAATGGCAGATATGCGCCTTAAAGACATTGGCCTGATAGAGATGAACGAGGCGTTTGCATCACAATCACTTGCCGTTATAAGGGAGCTTGATATCAACCAAGAGATACTTAACGTAAATGGCGGCGCTATCGCGTTAGGCCACCCGCTGGGGTGTACGGGAGCGAAACTATCGGTGCAGTTATTTGACGAAGCCAAACGCCGCGGCGAGAAGTATGGAATGGTTACAATGTGCGTGGGAACCGGCCAGGGTGCTGCAGGTATCTTTGAGATAATTTAATTTATTTTAAATGATGAATTTTAAATTTTAAATGACGTGAAAGAGAATATCATTGCTGTAAAAACCTTTGAATTTTCACTTAGCATAATTAGCCTTTACGTGAGTTTAAAAGAAAGAAAATGAATTCATTATTTCAAAGCAATTGCTGAGGTCGGGTACAAGTATAGGCGCTAATGTCGAAGAAGCAATTGCTGCTCAATCGCGTAAAGGTTTCATCAATAAAATGTCTATTGCATCTAAAGAAGCATGGGAAACAAAATATTGGTTGCGGCTTCTTGATAAATCAACTTTGACTCAAATTCCTGTAAGTAATTATTTAATTGAGGTTGAGCATATAATCAACATCATCACAAAAATCATTAAGACAACTCAGGCTCCGGTAACACCAATTTAAAATTTATAATTTAAAATTTAAAATAAAATCATGGATACCATTGATAAACAACTAGCGCGAGGCGGACAATTTCTTGTCACTGAAACCAAAAGCGAAGACATATTTACTCCGGAAGATTTTTCGGAAGAACAGTTGATGATGCGTGACTCAGTGAAGGAATTCATTGACCGGGAAATATGGCCGAATAAAGAGCGTTTCGAGAAGAAAGACTATGCGTTTACAGAAGAATGCATGCGCAAAGCAGGCGAGCTTGGTTTCTTGGGCGTAGCCGTGCCGGAGGAGTACGGCGGACTGGGGATGGGCTTTGTATCAACTATGCTGGTATGCGACTATATCTCCGGCGCAACGGGTTCGTTCTCTACGGCATTTGGCGCACATACAGGTATTGGCACCATGCCAATAACATTATACGGAACTGAAGAGCAAAAGAAAAAATATGTACCGAAGCTGGCTTCAGGCGAGTGGTTTGGCGCATACTGCCTTACAGAGCCAGGCGCGGGGTCTGACGCTAACTCAGGAAAGACGAAAGCGGTTTTGAGCGAAGACGGTACGCATTATAAAATCACCGGGCAGAAAATGTGGATAAGCAATGCGGGGTTCTGCAGCCTGTTCATTGTATTTGCCCGTATTGAAGATGATAAGAATATCACCGGCTTCATTGTAGAGAATGACCCATCAAATGGCATTTCGCTCGGCGAAGAAGAGCACAAGCTTGGTATACGCGCGTCTTCTACCCGCCAGGTTTTCTTCAATGAGACGAAAGTCCCTGTTGAAAACATGCTTTCTGAAAGAGGTAACGGCTTTAAAATCGCTATGAATGCGTTGAACGTAGGCCGTATTAAACTTGCGGCTGCCTGTCTTGATGCACAACGCAGAACGATTGCAGGTTCGGTGAAATATGCCAATGAGCGTGTACAATTCAATACTCCTATTGCAAATTTTGGCGCTATAAGAGCAAAAATAGCCGAAATGGCTGCCAGCTGTTACGCTGGTGAAAGCGCTTGTTACAGGGCCGCTAAAAACATCGAGGACCGTATTGCAGCACGTGTAGCCAAAGGAGAATCACACCAAGATGCTGAACTTAAAGGCGTGGAGGAATTTGCCATTGAATGCTCAATCCTGAAAGTGGCAGTATCTGAAGACATTCAGAATTGCTCTGACGAGGGCATCCAGATATTCGGCGGTATGGGCTTTAGCGAAGACACCCCTATGGAAAGTGCCTGGAGGGATGCCCGTATTGCACGTATTTATGAAGGTACAAACGAGATAAACCGTATGCTTTCGGTAGGTATGCTTATCAAGAAGGCTATGAAAGGCCATGTAGACCTGCTAGGCCCGGCAATGAAGGTTGCAGAAGAGCTGATGGGCATTCCTGACTTTGACACGCCTGACTATTCTGTGCTTTTCACAGAAGAAAAGGAAATGATAGCTAAGCTGAAGAAAGCATTCCTTATGGTCGCCGGAAGTGCAGTGCAAAAGTACGGCCCTGCACTAGACGAACACCAGCAATTGCTGATGGCGGCAGCGGACATTCTTATTGAAATATATATGGCAGAGTCGGTTATACTTCGTACAGAAAAGCTTGCGAAAAATAAAGGTGAAGCTAATGTAAAAGAACAGATTGCCATGGCACAGTTATATCTTTACAAAGCTGTAGATATTGTGAGCCAGAAAGGTAAGGAAGGCATTGCCTCTTTTGCTGAAGGCGATGAACAGCGAATGATGCTGATGGGACTTCGCCGCTATACGAAATATACTAATATGCCTAACGTTGTAGCGCTTCGGGAAACTATTGCCAAGAAGCTGATTGACGAAAATGCATATGCGTACTAAGACTTGAAATAGATGAGAGATAACAGATTTTCTAACTAACCCTACTGTTATCTTTTGTCTATCATCTTTTAAACTTAATTTTTAGTTTAGTTTGTTTTAAACCGCTGCGATTGTATCAAGGCGGTTTTCTTTTTAATACAACAATACTTTTTATTGAGTCATCGAGTAGCTTGACAAACTATTATTCATAATACATTAACCACAATTATCGATATCCCGTTCTTTGAATGAAATATTATACAATATTCTAAAAAATTTTCGTTAATTAAATAGTTCCATACAATCTTTTAACTAGTTTATGCTTACTAAATCAAAATTCATTTTATACTGCATAATTTTAAATTGTGCAGTATTTTTTTTAACTCCCTTAAGCTTCAGTATTAAATTCTTATTAACAGGATTATTACTATATTTTTGCGGCTCTTTTCTTTTAAATAGAAGCCCTTATAAAAATTTGTATATTTCATTATTATTAATTTATGGCCTTTGGTTTTTTACAATTGCAGGTACTTTTTTGGCAGCGATTTTCATTTATACTAATGAGCTCTTTTTAGGGACACCACTTTTGGTAGTTTCTATAATAGCAATATTTACAGCCATTCTTAAACATAAATCAACTTTATCTTTTAAAAAAACGGCAGTGGTATTCACATTAATGATAGGAATACTGGCATACTTATTACCTAATTATTATGTATATATTCGTAATAAGCCGAACGATGTTATCTCTAAACCTGTTCCGGAATTAACTCTTTATGACGAAGCAGGAAAAAGTTTTAACTTAAGAGATAAGGCAGGAAAAATCATTGTTTTGGATTTATGGAATTCGTCATGCGGTTCATGTATCAAAGCGTTTCCAAAATTTGAAGCGTTAGCACACGAATTTAAAAATGATACTACTATAGAATTTTATTCTCTGAACATCCCAATTCGTAAGGTTGATGAAAAAGATAGAGTAAAAAAGTTTACTGATAAATACAGTTTTTCGAAACTTTATGCAGACATGAATGCTTCAAAGGCCCTAAACATTACTGCAGTACCCCAATACCTCATAGTTGATAAAAATCAAAATATCGCTTATATAGGAGGCCTTTATACTGAACCTAATGTTTTTTACAATAATTTTTATAAGCTGATAAATGACATACATGAAAAATAATATTTTAGTAAGCCTTTCACTGATTATATTTTTAATTTGCTCTTGTTCAAAAAAAGAAAAAGGTACCGCCAGAGTAAAACCCGTGAAAGACTTTGTATTTGACACTATCTCTATAAACGATACAATGACCCATGTTTTTGATGTAAAAAATATATCTGATGAAGACTTAATAATTTCTAAAGTAGGAACAAGCTGTGGATGTACTGCAGCAGTAATTTCAGATTCTGTAGTTCGTCCTAATAATTCTGCGCAAGTAAGGGTAGAATTTATTGCGAGAAAAGAAAAAACAGGAGATATTAAAAACTCTATTGTACTTAGAACAAATACAGAACCACCATTTACTGTATTCTATATTAAAGGATTTGTTAAAGAGTAGTAAAATACATTGGAATAAATAAAGGTTAAAAAAAAGTCCCGCAATTGCGGGACTTTTTCATATTTACATAAGGGGATTACTTCCTCTTCATCACCTTTTCAGCAGCTTCAACAATTGCCTGGTTGTTCAACTTGTACTTATCCATAAGCTGTGCAGGCGTTCCACTTTCACCAAAGCTATCGCGTACAGCCACAAACTCTTGTGGTGCAGGGTGGTTTAATGACAGCACACGGGCAACGCTTTCTCCAAGTCCGCCCAAAATGTTGTGTTCTTCAGCAGTAACGACACAGCCCGTTTTCTTTATTGATTTAAGGATAGCTCCCTCATCAAGCGGCTTGATTGTATGAATGTTGATCACTTCAGCAACGATGCCTTTAGCCTCAAGCGCTTCAGCAGCAACAAGCGCTTCCCAAACCAGGTGGCCTGTAGCAATTATGGTAACGTCAGTGCCTTCGCTCAAAATATCAGCCTTGCCAATTATGAACTCACCATTTTCAGGCGTAAAATTCGGCACAGACGGGCGCCCGAAACGCAGGTACACCGGACCATGGTGCTCAGCTATGGCAATAGTTGCAGCCTTGGTCTGGTTATAATCGCAAGTGTTTATAACCGTCATACCCGGAAGCATTTTCATCAGTCCGATATCTTCAAGTATCTGGTGCGTCGCACCATCTTCACCCAGGGTAAGCCCGGCGTGTGATGCACATATTTTTACGTTTTTGTCTGAATAAGCAACACTCTGGCGAATCTGGTCATAAACCCTTCCGGTAGAAAAGTTGGCAAATGTTCCTGTAAACGGAATCTTTCCTCCGATAGTAAGGCCCGCAGCCATGCCGATCATGTTTGCCTCGGCAATACCTACCTGGAAGAAACGCTCAGGGTGGTTTTTCTTGAAGTCGTCCATTTTAAGGGAGCCGATAAGGTCGGCGCACAATGCCACAACATTTTCATTCTTTTGGCCAAGTTCGGTAAGGCCTGCCCCAAAACCGGAGCGTGTATCTTTATTTCCTGTATTTATGTATTTTTTTCATTGAAGCCCCCTAGCCCCCTAAGGGGGAACTCCTGTAGGGGTAACAGGGTTTTATTATTTATAATGGTCACAATCCCCCCGTTGGGGGTTAGGGGGCTTTAGTAGTCTCCCAGTGTTATAACATTTTGCGTAAAGGCCAGCGCCAGCTGCTCATCGTTAGGCGCTTTTCCGTGCCATGCGTGGGTGTTCATCATATAGTCAACACCGTTGCCCATTTCGGTATGCAGCAGTACGCAAACCGGTTTGCCTTTGCCTGTACGGGCTTTGGCTTGGGTCATTCCTTCAATTATCGCTTCTATGTTGTTACCCTGAGCAATCTCAAGCACATCCCAGTCAAAAGCTTCAAATTTAGCACGAAGGCTGCCCATGTTGAGTACCTCATCAGTAGGGCCGTCTATTTGTTTGCCGTTTACGTCAATAGTCGCAATAAGGTTATCAACTTTATAGGCTGAAGCATACATGATAGCTTCCCAATTCTGGCCCTCTTGTAGCTCGCCGTCACCGTGAAGTGAATAGACCAGATGAGAGTCATTGTTAAGCTTTTTAGCCTGAGCAGCGCCAATGGCAACGCTCATACCCTGCCCCAGCGAACCCGAAGCGATACGTACGCCCGGAAGTCCCTCATGTGTTGTTGGGTGGCCCTGAAGCCTTGAATTGATAAGACGGAAAGTGGCAAGCTCGCTTACGGGGAAATACCCGCTGCGGGCAAGTACGCTGTAGAATACCGGCGATATGTGCCCATTAGAAAGGAAGAAGATATCTTCATTGATACCGTCCATATCCCAGCCTTCCTTACGGTCCATAAGCACCTGGTACAGCGCTACTAAAAATTCGGTACAGCCAAGTGAGCCGCCCGGGTGGCCCGAATTTACGGCATGTACCATACGCAGGATATCGCGCCTTACCTGAATTGTTAAATCGTTAAGTTGTTGTGTGTTAGGCTTCATTTGTAGCTGTAAAAATTAAACTGGCGCAAAGATAGGTAATTTGGATTGTTCGATTTTTAGATAATTCGATTTTTAGACGATTATGAGCCTTAAATTATATTCCAATTCTCAAATCTAAAATCATAAATGGATTATCTTTGCACGCTGTAAAAGAGAAACATGAAATTTGATTTAGTCACTAAAGACCCTCTGTCTAAAGCCCGTGCCGGAACTATAACCACCGACCACGGCACCATACAAACCCCGATTTTCATGCCTGTGGGCACCGTGGCATCTGTAAAAGGCGTGCACCAGCGCGAGCTTAAAAACGATATTAATCCTGATATTATCCTGGGCAATACCTACCACCTGTACCTTCGTCCTCAAACGGAGATTCTGGAGCAGGCAGGCGGCCTACACAAGTTCATGAACTGGGACCGCAACATATTGACAGACAGTGGCGGATACCAGGTTTATTCGCTTTCGGCAAACAGAAAAATTAAAGAAGAAGGCGTAAAATTTAAAAGCCATATTGACGGCTCGTACCACTTTTTTCTCCGGAAAGCGTAATGGAAATACAGCGTACAATCGGCGCCGACATTATCATGGCATTTGATGAGTGTACCCCCTACCCATGTGATTACCGGTATGCTAAGCGCTCTATGCATATGACGCACCGCTGGCTTGACCGCTGCATTGCACACCTTGATAAGCTTCCTTTTAAATACGGGTATGAGCAAACATTTTTCCCTATCGTGCAGGGAAGTACGTATAAAGATTTAAGAGCTGAATCGGCTGAATACATTGCCAATGCAGGAGCCCAGGGTAATGCCATTGGCGGATTGTCTGTTGGTGAGCCTGCTGAAGAAATGTACGCGATGACTGAGGTGGTTACAGCCATACTTCCGGAAGATAAGCCACGCTACCTTATGGGTGTGGGCACACCGATAAATATTTTAGAGAATATTGCGTTAGGTATTGATATGTTTGACTGTGTTATGCCAACACGCAACGCCCGAAATGGTATGCTCTTCACGGCTAATGGCACAATAAATATAAAAAATAAAAAGTGGGAAGCAGATTTTTCACCACTTGATGAAATGGGAATAACGTTTGTAGACACCGAATACACCAAAGCTTACCTGCGCCATTTATTTGCTGCAAATGAATTTCTTGGCAAGCAGATTGCTACAATTCATAACCTCGGTTTCTATATGTGGCTGGTGCGTGAAGCAAGAGAAAGGATTATAGCAGGCGATTTCCGCGAATGGAAAGAAAAAATGGTGAAGCAAATGAGTCAAAGGCTTTAATTAGATTTTAGAATTGAGTATAGAGAATTGAGATTTTTGAACGTAGATTTAGGGTTGTGATTGAACGGCATGTCTCAATACTCAATTCTAACATCTCAATACTAACAAAATTAATGAAGATAATAGACTGGTACATTTTAAAGCGTTACCTGGCAACATTTTTTGTGATGCTGCTGATGTTTATACCTATTGGTATCGTGATTGACATTTCAGAGAAGATCAACAAGATACTGGCTAAGAAAGTACCTTTTATAGAAGTGATGAAGTATTACGGCGACTTCACAATCTATTTCGCCAACCTGCTGTTTCCTATATTCCTGTTCCTGTCTGTAATATGGTTTACCTCAAAGCTTGCTAACAATACAGAGATTATTGCCATACTAAGTTCGGGTATTTCATTCACCAGGTTTTTAAGGCCATATATCATAGGTGCAACAATTGTGTCGCTGATAGCATTGATAATGGGTGTCTTCCTTGTGCCGGCAGCCAGTAAAGGATTTAACGATTTCAGGTATACTTATCTTAAAAACAATCCTGAAACCCGGCAGACCACCCATGTTTATAAACAGATAAGTGATAATGAGTTTATTTATGTCAGCAGCTTTAATTACCAGACAAAATCAGGGTATGATTTTACCCTTGAAAAATTTGACGGTAACAGGCTTGAATATAAGATTAAAGCTAATACAATCAAGTGGCGTGAACGCGACAGTACTTACGTACTAAAAGGATATAGCAAACGCACCGTTGGCCAAATGGAAGACAAGCTTGTCTCCCTGCCATCTAAAAGGATGAAGTTTAACTTCATGCCTGATGACCTTACACCTACCATATATGCTGCCGAAACTATGAGCCTCGGTGAGCTGAATGAATTTATTGATAAGGAACGCGAGCGTGGATCATCAAACATCAATGCCTATCTGGTGGTATTGTATAAAAAATATAGTATACCTATATCTGCATTCATACTTACCATTATTGCTGTGGCTGTATCGGCCATGAAACGCCGGGGCGGCATGGGTATGAATCTTGCTATGGGCATAGGCCTTGCCTTTACTTTTGTTTTCTTCGATAAAGTTTTTGGAACCATGGCCGAAAAATCGAGTATTCCGCCTATTGTGGCTGTATGGTTCCCTAATGTATCATTTGGCATACTTGCCATTTATTTGTTGCGCAATGCAAGGCGATAACCTTAAAAGCTACCTGCACCTCCATTTTATAGTTTTTGTCTGGGGCTTTACGGCTGTTTTGGGAGCGCTTATTTCGCTTGAGGCTTTTCCGCTGGTATGGTTCAGGATGTGCATTGCTTCTGCATTGATATTCATCTACATCAAAATACGTAAGATACCTTTAGAAGTACCTCGTAAGATGTTTGGTGTCTTTATTTTTTCAGGACTTGTGATAGCGCTGCACTGGTTTACATTTTTCGAAGCCATAAAGGTATCAAACGTATCTTTAACCCTTGCATGCCTTAGTACGGGCGCTTTCTTCGCCTCACTGCTTGAGAGTTTACTTTATGGTAAACGTGTGGTATGGTATGAGCTGCTTATGGGTTTTGTAGTGATTATAGCCCTATGCATAATAATTTATGGAGAGTATGCCTTACATATTTTAAGCGAATTATTTACCAACCCGTTAGAAATTGGTGATGCTATAGCAGCTGTTTCTCCGGGCCAGCCTACACAATACTGGGGTATACTGCTTGCGCTTACATCGGCGTTTCTTTCTGCAACATTTGCTATAATTAATGCACGCTTCGCAAAAGAATATAACCCCTCCACCATATCATTTTACGAACTCGCCGGAGGTGTAGGCTTTTTCTCGATATTTCTTCTTTTCAGTGGTAGTTTCACGCCAGAATTTTTCATACTGTCGGCCAATGACTGGCTTTGGCTCTTTATATTGGGCTCATTTTGTACTGCCTATGCTTTTATAGCATCGGTACAGGTTATGAAATTCCTAAGCCCGTATACGGTGATGTTAACGATAAACCTCGAGCCGGTATATGGTATTATCCTTGCAGTTCTGGTCTTTAAAGATAAGGAAAAGATGGGCATGCCTTTTTACATAGGCGCCGCTATAATTATTATCACGGTGGTTATCAATGGCATACTCAAGAATTATACATCTAAAGAAAGTAATTAAAATTATCCGCTTTACTTCTCACCCGAAAATTTTATCTTTGTAGCTTCAACCGAATAAAAATCGCCTTTTATTATGGAATATTTAGATTTTGAACTCCCAATCAAAGAGCTTGAAGACCAGCTTGATAAGTGTACTATCATTGGCCAGGAATCAGATGTGGATGTAACTAACACCTGCAAGCAGATTGAGAAAAAACTGGAAGAAACCAAGACGAAAATATATAAGAACCTTACAGCCTGGCAGCGTGTACAGCTTAGCCGCCATCCTAACAGGCCTTACACAATGGATCATGTAAATGCGCTTACAAACGGCTCTTTCCTTGAGCTTTTTGGTGACCGTGCGTTTAAAGATGACAAAGCCATGATAGGCGGCCTTGGCAAAATTGGCGGGCAGTCGTTCATGATCATAGGCCAACAAAAAGGCTATAATACAAAGACAAGGCAATACCGCAACTTTGGTATGGCCAACCCTGAAGGTTACCGCAAAGCATTGAGGCTTATGAAAATGGCCGAGAAGTTTAACATACCGGTTGTAACGCTTGTTGATACCCCGGGTGCGTATCCCGGACTTGAAGCTGAAGAGCGCGGGCAGGGTGAAGCTATTGCACGTAATATACTGGAGATGGTTCGCCTTAAAACACCTATTATCACCGTAATTGTTGGTGAAGGTGCATCTGGCGGCGCATTAGGTATAGGTGTGGGCGACAAGGTTTACATGATGGAAAATACATGGTATTCGGTAATATCTCCTGAATCTTGCTCATCAATACTTTGGAGAAGCTGGGAATATAAAGAGCAGGCAGCTGAAGCATTGAAGCTGACATCATACGACATGAAAAAACAAAACCTTGTTGATGACATCATCCCGGAACCGCTTGGCGGCGCTCATTTTGACAGGGAGGCAGCCTTTAAGAAAGTGGAAGAATACATATTGAAAGGATTTAATGAGCTTAAAGATTTATCAACAGATGAACTTGTAGCCAAAAGGATGGATAAGTACAGTAAAATGGGCGAATTCAAAGAATAATAAGGCATATACGGCAAAAATTGTCCGGGGCCTTGCAGCCTCGGATTTTTTTTGACTTTTCAACAAAATATACTTGTTTGTCAACACGATATGAACAAGTTTTGAGTGCAGCACCTTAACAATTCCTTAACCCGGCGAGACCGATTTTATTTACATTCGCAATATGGAAAATATCAGGAACATAAACCCAGTACGCGTTGATAAAACCACCATTATCAACCTCGAAAAAGGCAAGCTCCCGCCACAGGCCATCGACCTTGAGGAGGCTGTACTTGGTGCGATGATGATTGATAAAAAGGGGGTTGATGAAGTAATTGACATCCTGCAGCCTGATGCTTTTTATAAAGATGCCCATAAATACATTTTTGAGGCGATTGTACAGCTTTTCAACGATACGCAGCCTATTGACTTATTAACGGTCTCATCGCAGCTTAAAAAGAACGCTAAGCTTGAATTGGCCGGTGGCGATTTTTACCTGATACAGCTTACCCAAAAAATCTCATCTTCAGCGCATATTGAATTTCACTCGCGCATTATCCTGCAAAAGTTTATACAGCGAAGCCTTATCCGTATTTCAAGCGAGATTATTGAAGAATCGTATGATGAGACTACTGATGTTTTTGACCTTCTTGATAAAGCCGAATCACGCCTTTATGAAGTTACGCAGGGCAACATAAAGAGAAGCAGCGAAACCGCGCAGAGCCTTGTTATACAGGCTAAAAAACGTATAGAAGAAATTGCCAATAAAGAAGGCCTCAGCGGTATTGCCACAGGTTTTAATGACCTCGACAAGCTCACATCAGGCTGGCAGCCCAGTGACCTTATCATCATTGCGGCGAGGCCGGGTATGGGTAAAACAGCATTTGTACTATCAATGGCGCGTAATATTGCTATTGACTTCCAGCATCCCGTTGCGTTATTTTCACTCGAGATGTCGTCTGTACAGCTTATTACAAGGCTTATTTCAAGTGAAACAGGTTTGTCATCTGAAAAACTTCGTACCGGAAAGCTTGAAAAGCATGAATGGGAACAATTGAGTATCAAAGTAAAAGACCTTGAAAAAGCTCCGCTTTATATTGATGACACCCCTTCCCTATCGATATTTGATTTACGTGCTAAAGCCAGGAGGCTTGCCTCACAATATGGTATTAAACTTATTGTGATTGACTACCTCCAGCTTATGACTGCCGGAGGGAATGGCAAGAATGGCGGTAACCGCGAGCAGGAAATTTCAACCATATCACGAAACCTTAAGGCATTGGCAAAAGAGCTTAACGTACCGGTGATTGCGCTGTCGCAGTTATCACGTGCTGTAGAGACCAGGGGTTCCAGTAAAAGGCCATTACTTTCTGACCTTAGGGAATCAGGTGCTATTGAGCAGGATGCAGATATTGTATCATTTATTTACCGCCCTGAATATTACAAAATTGACGAGTGGGATGATGAAGAGCGCTCACCAACACAGGGCCAGGCCGAATTTATCGTAGCCAAGCACCGTAACGGCGGGCTTGATAACATCAGGCTTAAGTTTGTGGGAAGCCTTGGTAAGTTTGATAACCTCGATGATTTCGGGTCACCGTTTGATGAGCTGCCTTCAAGTATGAATGACAGCCATGCCTTTATTACCAAAAACCTACCTTCGGCAAATGATGCATTTGGCAGCAGCGCCAACAACAGTAACAATGACGATGACGTACCATTTTAATAATTAAAAACAACAGCATTATGGAGAACACTACAGTAGAAATGACAGAAACAATACTAAAAATGGATGTTATCGGCGCAGAACACATAACTGCAGAATAAATTTGGCACAAGCAATAAAAAATCCCGCTTCATATCTGAAGCGGGATTTTTATATCGAAATATGCTTTTAACCTAAATCATCACAACTTGGATCCAGGTGCCTTTTTACTCCCCCGGGAACACAACTTGGTATGTCGTCGTAATTTTCATAAACTTCGCCTGTCGCAGGATTTGTAACTTCAAGCAAGGTAGGCGTACCATCATTATCATCATCGGTATCACGATAATTAGGGATTCCGTCACCATCACTGTCAAAATTTGCCGGGTCCGGGTCAGTACCGTTTAATTCATATTTATTCAATAGACCATCACCATCAAAATCAGCATCTTCTACGCGATACAACTTAAAACTGAAAACCATTGTTGAGTAGGCAGGTGCGTTACCTGAAGCATTATTATAATATGCCAGTGCCGAAGGCAGGAACATTACGCCAGCACCATAATTTTCAAATTGGGCTGGGCCGCTAGGGTCAGCATCTACATAAACTCCTTCCTTAAATAAAGGCAATATCTCCTGCCAGCCTAATATAGTCTGCCCTAAAGATAGCAAACTTTGCGGGTAAGGCTGGGCATCAAATTGAGTTTGCTCTTTATTAATAAGAGTACCTCTGTAAGCAGCAAGAATATCATCTCCTCTGTTAGGCGCGTCACCCACACCTTGATTTAGGACAAGGTAGTATATTTTATAAGTAACACCAGCAAAAACAACATCTTTGTTTTGTAGCGGATAATCAATCTGCTCCCAAATTGATTTTTGTGTCGCAGGATTGGGTACTGAATCAAAAACAATGTTATAATTATCCTCTACACTACCAGGTTTTATATAGTGGGTTTTCAGGAACTCTTCAATATTTGCTTTCTCAGTCTCATATTGTGTTGCATAATCACGTGGCGGGGCAATATCTACACTATTGTCATCCTTTTTACAGGAAACGGTTGCGGCTAATGCAGCGGTTACAAGAAAAAGGCAACTTAATAATCTTTTCATTATAATTTTTTTTTACTGGGCGCAAGATACAATTTTCATTTATTTTTGTAGTAAGGTATAACAGCGTTTTTTAAGGCTTAGTATGAGGATTGACAAATATTTATGGTGTGTGCGTTATTATAAAACCCGCAGTATTGCTACCCAGGCTTGCCAAAAGGGGCATATAACAATTAATGGCCAGCAGGTAAAGCCATCGCGCGATGTTTTTGCAGGTGATAAGATTACTGTGAGGCGCGACCAAATCAACTATATGCTGACAGTACTGGATATTCCGGCCAACAGGGTTGGGCCCAAGCTGGTAGATATCTACCGTAAAGATGAAACCCCGCCTGAAGCTTTTGAACATCTTGAACTTTTAAGGTTGTCTAAAGAACATTACCGTGCAAAAGGCACAGGCAGGCCGACTAAAAAAGACCGCCGGGAACTGGATGACTATGGGTTGGACTTTGATGACAATGACATTGATTAAAATTAAATAACAATGAAACAGGTAATACTTACTCAGGAAGAAATAACACATAAAGTACGGCGTATTGCGTACCAGATTTATGAAACTTATGCTGATGAGCAGGAAGTAGTGATTGCAGGAATTGCCGGCAACGGTTTCATATTTGCTGAAAAGCTTGCCGATATGCTAACGCAGATTTCTGATGTTGAGGTAAAGCTTTGCGAAGTGAAAATAAATAAAACAAACCCTCTTGAACCCATAAAAACATCAATGCCTGCAAGTGAGTACTCAGGTCAATGCCTTGTTTTGGCAGACGATGTCCTCAACAGCGGCTCTACCCTTATTTACGGTGTGAAACATTTTCTTGAAGTACCGTTGAAAAAGTTTAAAACTGCCGTACTGGTAGACCGCAACCACAAACAATTCCCTGTAAAAGCAGATTTTAAAGGGATTTCGCTTTCCACATCATTAAAAGAACATATCCATGTAGTATTTAATGAAGGTGAAGAGTATGCTTACCTGAGCTAAAAGATGCTCATAATCTCATTTACAATTGTCTCAGGCAACTTACCGTCAACGGCAATAATATGCTTAGCGTGATTGTAATAATAAGCCCTGTCAAACAAATGCTTGGCTACAAATTCTTCCAGCTCATCATCGGTAACATCTGCAAGCAAAGGCCTTTCATGCTTATTGTTTTCAAGGCGTAATACCAGCTCTGCAATTGATGCTTTTAAATATACAGATATAACATTGTCATCCTGCAGCAGTAGGTGGTTGTTGGTATAGCATGGCGTGCCGCCCCCTAAGGCGAGTATACATTCTTCATCTTTAGCAAGTACATCCTTTAAAACCTGGTGTTCAAGTTTCCTGAAATATACTTCGCCCTTTTCCTTAAAGATCGTTTTTATATCTGTAGCCGCAGTTTGCTCAATAACTTCATCTAAATCAACATACTTGAGGCCTGACGACTGAGATAGCAATTTACCAATTGTTGTTTTGCCCGAGGCCATATAGCCTGTAAGTACAATCTTATTCATTTAATAAAACCTTATGGTATAAGTGGTTAAATGCTTTATCATAAAAAAAGTCAAATTTATAATAAAATGAGTTTGATATATAAATAATACATCCGTATATTTGCACCCGCATTCAGAGGAATAACAAGACTCGGTAGCTCAGCCGGTAGAGCACATCACTTTTAATGATGGGGTCCTGGGTTCGAATCCCAGCCGGGTCACTAAAAAAACCTTGTATTCACTGAATGTTCAGACTCGGTAGCTCAGCCGGTAGAGCACATCACTTTTAATGATGGGGTCCTGGGTTCGAATCCCAGCCGGGTCACTAAAAGTTAAGCAAAACGCTTAACTTTTTTTATTGGAATAAGGCCTCGTGGAGAAACTGGTAGACTCGCCATCTTGAGGGGGTGGTGCTGCAAGGCGTATGGGTTCGAATCCCATCGAGGTCACTTAAACCGCAATTACTATGTAGTTGTGGTTTTTTATTTTCTTGAAGATTTATTTCGAAGTACACTTCCCTTCAACTCATCCAATGGTTTTATACGCACACGCTCAATATCCTCCCACGTGGCGCACTTTACAACCATTTCTTCTCCGTATACCACCATCGGGAGAGATATCGCCTCTACAGCGCTTAAATCCTCTTTGAGAAAGTCCTCCATATCTTCGATGGAATAAAACCAGTCTTTATCAAACTGTACCTTGTGTATACTGCTGTCTTTGCGGACAATCATCTCATTTATCTTTTTCATATCAATAACTTAATCTGCTTGCTGAGTATTGCAAAAAGTGGAAATAATAGTTAACAGCAAAGAAACAAAAACAGCAACAGTCCTTATTGCATGGTAATGGTTCCAAGGCTGCTCAAAGCGTTGACGCATGGTAGTAATTTCTGTAGACAACGCATTTGCAGTATCAAATTTATCAAGCATTTCATTTAGAGGGACATTTCCGAAAACCGTAACACCAAAAAGCCCTGCAGCATATACTACACTAGCAGCAACCAAGAGTTTGAAACGCCAGCTTTGCGGATAGTAATTAAAATAAGCTGCCATTGGCAGCAAAATTAATGCGCCAAAAAACGCCGCAAAGAAACCCGGATTTAATATGGCCTTATTTATAGCTCGCATTGCCTGAAGATATTCAGCATCAGCAAGCTTGCCTAAGCCCGGATTTACCGAACATGAATACCCGTAGAATAGGCCTGCCATAAGCGCAACGACAAGCAAAGCAAGGCACAGCGATATATTTGGCAATGTCATAGCTCTATAATTTATTCATGCCAAGTTACCCACAAAATTATTATTGCACAAACTTAAAGTTGAAGTGAAGTGATTAACACATTTTTAACAATACTTATTAATCGCTGAAATTAAAAAAAAATCCCTCTGCAAATGAGAGGGACTTTTTATATAAACATTGCTGTTTTAGTAAACAACCTTTTTGCTGATTTTCACATTTTGCGCTGTTGTAACCTGTACAACCAAAACCTGTTGTGCAGCCTGCAAAGTTGTTATAGATGTTTCGGTGGCATTTACTGCATTGTTTTGATAAAGCAGCCTGCCGCGGATGTCATATATTGCTACTGAAGCAATTTCTGTTGTGCCGGCGGCTATGCCAAGTGCGCTGCCATCTTTAAATACTACAATATTATCTGCAGTCACAGCCGGGTTATCTGTACCCAACGCCCCATCTTCAACATAAACTATCTCAAACCTTCCGTCAAAAGTTCCGGCATTTGATGCAAATGAATAGGCACCTGAATTAAGGTTATGTACTGTGTTTGAAACTTTATCTTTCAGGTAGATATTCTGCCCGTTGGCAAATAGCCCGTCGAAATTCTCAAGTGAAATGGTGTAAGTTCCGGCAGCAAGGGCTTTATATCCCACCGGCACCACATCTGTATTGGTGAACGGAACCGGGCGGCCCTGTATCATAAGCTGTGCAGCATCAGCCAGGGTATACAGCACTGCCGAATTATCAGCAAGCAGCTTCGCGTCAATACCGCCATCAATACCATTTGTAGCGTTGGCAACATAGCCTACTAATGCTTTGCTATTTACACCTGTCGCGTTACCCAGCTTCAGCCAATACCTGTGTTTTTCTGTTACCTGTGGCGCTGAATTTTCACCAACACTCTGCCTGTACGTCATGTTGCTGTTATTAAGCACACGCATTTCATTATTAAATGTTACATGTGATGCTGATGGCATAGTCACGTTGATGATAAAGCCCTGCCCTACCTGAATGGCATCTGAGCCGGTGCCGTTGCCGCCAAGGCCCGGTGTATAAGCTACATAAGCTGTTTCCTCAGATCCGTTGGTTTTAGACCAGAAATAGAAGGCTCCATCTATCCTGTCGGCATTTGCCGCATAGAACTCTCCTGCACTTATGGTACTCATGTATGGGTTACCAATGGCATTGTATCCGCGTACCGGCAGAGGTTGAGGTGTAGCGCCAGGATTGGCCTCATAGTAAGATACCGGAACCTGTATGATGCCATTATGCGGAGCACCCACAAATGAACCCTGCCAGCTTACAGCTGTTAAACCATCATTATACCCGGTTGTAGGAAGGCCGTTTGGCATGCGTATAAGGTAACCTGTACCCGCGCCAAAACTGTTTGTATTGCTAATACCGTTGTATTGGTTTGTTTCCGTATTGTAAATATAAAAACGATTTTCCTGTGTTGCAGGAGAAAAAGACCCTAACTCCTGGCCTGCCACCGGCGATGACCACATTTTGTAGTCAAGCCTCTTAAGCAGCGGTGTCTGGCGGTATACAGTAACGCTACCGCTGTTCACAGAGTCATCTTCGTTTTGTTTTACGTTGGCATTGTTTTGCACTACCATCGCTCCGCCTGCAATGTTGATTCCGCTGTTGATAGTGATAGATGTACCCGAACCAACAGTTAGCGTACCGCTGCTTATTGTAAGCTGGGCAGCGTTAAACGTACCGTTTGCCACTGTGTGGTAGTCGCTTTTTATTTCAGCATCGTCTATAAGCGTTGGTGCAAAACCGTTACCATTCCATGCGCCGTCAAGCCATATTTTGCGGAAACCTGTAAGTACACTTATCGGGTTTGAGTTTATAGAGGTGGTGCTGTTGCCAAAAGCGCGAACACGGTAATAGTATGTAGTATTAGGCTCAAGCCCGGTAACATCATGTGAAAGACCGTTAACAGTTAAGTTGGCATAGCTCGGTAAAAGGTCATCCTGCATACCGCCATAAGTATGAGAGCCTAAATCTGTTGTCTGCCCATTATCATTATATGTGAATGTTGAAACAATCCACTGCGAATTTGATTCATTTGTACCGGCCGATGTACTCCAGTTTGTTGTAGGGCTTGTAATAGTAGATTTCCTGATTAGTATTTTATCTACTGTTGCGTTGTTAGTTCCGGCTACAGCCCATCCTGTTCCAGGGTCTGCTCCATCAGTTCCTACGGCGTCAATTAATGTATATGTTGATCCGCTTCCTCCATTCCATGCAAGACCTACTGCATCATTGCCGTTAAAAGATAATGCACCTGAATAAAGGTTAGCACCTGTAACATCTGTTGAGTTATTTGCTATAACATAAGTTCCATTATTATTTAACGTACCTGATAAACTTATTGTAGATTCAGGCCATGATCCGCCGTTTGATATAAGCCAAATCCTATAATTGGCGAGATTAACGGCAGCACCAGTACCATTATATATTTCAATATATTTTCTGTTACTTGTCCCCTCGCCATACTCAGATATTATCAGGTTTGAAGCATTTAAAAAGTTTCCGAATAAAGAATTTGTACTTACATCAAGCCTGTAGCTTGTAGCTCCTGATACCGGCTCCCAGTTGGCTGTAAAACCTGTTGTGGTAATATTTGTTGGTGCAGTAGCTACAGGAGCGCTTAGTACAAATGCTGCAGTTGTAAAGCTCCCTTGTGTACTATATCCTGTACCGGCAGCATTTGCAGCATAAGCTTTATAATAATATGTAGTAAGAGGTGTAAGGCCACTAAGGTTTACAGAGAAAGTTGTGCCGGAAAGGTTAGTACCGGGAACCTGAGTTCCATCTCCGTCAGCAAATCCATTGGTTGTGCTGTAGTATATACCATAGGTTGTGCCAACTGCCGAGCTACAGCCTGCAACAACCGCAGTACCAGGCACAGTTGCACTTTGATAAGTAACTGCTGAAGCTGTACTGGTAGTTACTGTAGGTACAGCATCTGTTGACTGAACACGGATAGTGAAAGCACTGCTTTCTGCAGTAGCATCCCACGCTGCTACCCTGATGTAATAGTTAACACCCGATGTAACCGTATAGGTAACAACTTCAGGAGTATTTGCAGTTGCAGAAAATGCCACGGCATTGTTATTGTTTGTAGGGCATGTAGAGCCGCTAAATAAATATATGTCTGCGTCACCGCTAAATCCTGCAAGCGTTATGCTATGATTACCGCTGCATGCTGCTGTAAATTTATACCACACATCTTTTTGGTTGTTTCCGTTGGTAAAAGTTGTATAAGTAGCGCCTGCAAGTGTGCCATTGGTTGCTGCTGTATTCACAGTTAGTGTAACAGCATCCGCGCAAAGGTCATTTGCAGGAGTAGTTGTAAATGAAACCTGGCTTCCATACACTGTACCGGCATTATTTGTGGCATATGCCCTCGCATAATAAGTAATACCTGTAGTCAGGCCAGTAGCATTTGCTGTATATGCTCCTGTACCTGTACCTCCTGAAAGGTTAGTAACACCTGTACCTCCTACTGCAGGGTTTGTAGTTGTTGCATAAACAACACCACGCGTAACAGTGCCACACCCTTGTACAGTAACATTACCGCCAAGTGTAGCTGTTGCACTTGTAACACTGGTTGCAGCAGCTGTGGTAACTGTAGCTGATGTGTTTATACCTGATCCTGCCGCCGCCACATTAATAGAAGATGCACCGCCACCAGATAATACAATATTACCATCATATGATTGCACTGCAGTTGGTGTAAACCTTACAAAGATATCTGTAAGCACTTCTCCTGCAACAGGTGTAAGTGTAAGTGAAGATGTAAAAGTGCCATTACTTGTTGTAGAGAAGGTAAAACCTGCCAATGGCCCAACTGTTACATCGCCTGTTAGGTTGTCACCGTCAAGTATAAAGCTCTTATCAGGAGTAGCGGTTGTATTGATACATACCGAACCGAATGTTGTAATTGTACCTGCGCTAAGAAGCGGAGCTGTGGCAGCAAGCGTTGTGCCAGATGCTGTTGCACCAAATGCTGTTTCTACAGGAGTAGTTGCACTATTTCTTGCCTTAACCTGGAAAGTATATTGGGTGTTGCTAGTAAGGCCTGTTACCACTTTAGTACCCCATGTTGCAGCAGTAGCCCACACTGCAGTGGCCCCTAAACTACCATTTGTCTGAACATACTGGTTGGTATTGGTAACCTGTATGGCATAAGTAGTTGTTGCTGGGTTAGTATTTTGCGTGGTAGAGTTTAGCGTAACACTTAAAGATGTTGTGGTAGCGCCGCCTATTGCAGGTGCTCCCGGTACATTGGCCAGTGTAATAAACGTTGCATTGCTACCGTTGTAAACAGTTCCGTTATCACCTGAAGCTCTGTAGTTATATGTTGTATTTGGAGTTAGGCCCGAAATTGTACCTGTAAAAGGAGTATCAGTATTACCGGTTATTGATGATGGTGTAACAGTTGTTTGCTGTAAGCCGTACCCTGTTGTAAGGCCATAATCAAAGTAAAGTGCAAGGTTAGAACCGTTAGCGGCATTACCGGTACCGTTTAGTACTGCTGTAGTAGCTGTGACAGTACCAACTGCATTGGTTACAACTGAGGGAGTAGGAGTGTTCGTCCATGTTAATACGAAATCATCAATGCCATATGAGTCACGGCTACCGCTACCTGTTGACGCTGCTAAACTGGCAACGCGTATTAGAACAGTTGTAGCCTTATTATCTAATGCAGTACCAAAATTATAGTTTAAACTTGTACTGCCAAACGAACCAGATGTTATAAAATCAGTACCTAGTGTAGTCCACGCACCCCCTCCGTTAGTTGAATATTGCAACTGATAAATTTGTGTACGCGATTGAGGATCTAACAATTGATGCTTAAGCGTCAATGAAAAAGCTGTTTTACCAGTTGTATTAGCAATCTCTAATTCAAAAGCTCCACCTATATCAGCAAAGCTTCCGCTTGGCCTAACCCCTAGTGCCCTGTCAGTAGCTGCTGCCTGGTTAGCAGTTGATGCGGATGACCCTAGCGAACCATCAGATGCTGCAAAGTTTTTAAATGCACCGCTAGTGTCGCCCCAAGCAATTGTTCCTGTAGAAAATGTTTGAGAGTTACCTCTGGCGGTAGCAGTTGCACCAGTCCTTGTAGTCCATCCTGTTGGCAGGCCGCTTCCAATAGCATCAAAATTTTGTGTGTAGGTTGTACCTGCAGGTAGCGTTAACTGTCCCCATGTATTTACTCCAGCCACAAGCATTATGGCTGCGAATAAAAGCTTTTTCGTAGTAAGTAGTTTTTTTAGCATCGGTGATTTATAAATTAATACGTAAATAAATTTACGTGTTAGATTTCGGGACAAAGGTATGCGAATTTTGGAACTGAAATGCAACGTTTTGTTAATACTTGATAAAGTGAATATTAGCGAATCGTTAATTAAGAATATATTAGCAGTATTTTATATAATATTTATAACGTAAATAAACGTTTTTTTAACATTCTCATATATACGGTAATTAATAAAAAAGCCCCGATAAATCGGGGCTCAAAAACGCCGGTAAACCACACCTTACCTTAATTTGACCGGCAGTTTTTTATTTTAAAGGCTATAGCCTTATGTACCGTTTGAATATTTACGCAGCAAATATATAAAAGGTTTTACTTTTCTGCGCAATTTTCTTAAAAAAAGAAAGCTTTATTAAAACAGGTTTAGTGCAGGTGCATAATCTGTTAATACACAACCTTTTTAACTACCCTGCCGGCGTATGTAACTACATTAAAAATGAGCAACTGGTGCTGCTGCGCAATGTTTGTAATGGCAATATTTTTACCATCAGGCTGCGTGTTGGCATATAGCAGCCTGCCCTGTACATCATAAACTTCAACTGCTTTTAGGTTTTGGGCGCTTGTAATATTCAGGGTGTTATTACCAGGATATACCATTACGTTATTGCCATTAGCTCCATGTACAGAAGTTCCCAACGCACTATCTGCAGTATATACTACTTCAAACCTGTCGCTGAAGGTACCTGCCCCGGTAGTGAAGTTATACCCCCCCTGCCCCAGGTTGTGCAGCTGGTTTGTAAATTTATCATGCAGGTAAATGTCCTGCCCTTCAGCAAATAAGCCGTCAACATGGTCAATGGCAATAGTATAATTGCCTGCTGCGGCTGCCTTTAAAACCAACGGAACAACATCCTGCGGTGTAAATGGCAGTGATTTGGCCTGTATGGTATATTCATTATTATTTATCAGCGCGGCTAGAACCGTAGGGCTGTCACCAATGTATTTAGCGTCGAGGCCGTCGTCTTCGCCATTTGTAGCGCCGCCAATGTAACCCGTATACATCTGTGAATAAACACCTGCTGCATTAGTCAGGTTCAGCCATATACCATGTGCTTCAGGCATAATATAAGCAGTATCATGCTGCACCTGCCGGAAAAACTGGTTGGCCGTGTTGCCGCTTCGCATAGCATTTGTAAATACAAGGTTATTTGTGGTATAGCCGCTTTTCAGCTGCACTATAAAGCCTTGCCCCGTGCGTAAAATTCCATTCGGGTCTTCCTGCTCGGGCTGTCCGTTTCCTGTATATATCCCTGCGCTGTTTATAGTTACATAGGCAGAGTTTTCACTGGCCGGCTGGCTTTTCTTACGCCATATCCATATACTCCCGCTGATGGCATTGGTATTGCCCGCCTGAAAAGCCGCTATGCTTATAGGTGAAGGGTACGGGTTCCCAACAAAGTTATAGCCTGTACTTGCTGTATTTAGCGGTATTGTAATAGTGCCGTTGTTGGGCACACCTGTAAACTTACCGTTAAACGTCATTACGGTAGTACCTGCATTATAGCCGTTGGCGCTGGCCGTCGTTCCGGTAAGCATATCGTCAACCATACCGGCGTTGGGCATTCTTATAAGATAACCTTTACCTGCATCAAAAGTTGTAGCTGATGCAGGGCCAAGCCCGGGGACAGTATTATATTGGTTGGTGGCAGTATTATATATGTAAAAACGGTTGGGCAATGTATTTGGCGAAAAACTGAAAAGCTTTTGCCCTGCAACCGGAGATGACCACATGGTAGAATCACTGCGGTATATCGGCGAGCTGTCGCGATTAATAACCACGTTGCCGCTATTGGCATTTATTGTAGTAGCCGTGCCTTGCAGAAGGTTGGCATTATTTGCAAAAGTAACAGTGCCGCCATTGTTAACAAGATTTCCTTCAACCGTAAGGTTTTGACCTGAATTTACACTTAGCGTTACACCACTAACAGTAAGATTGCCGGCGGCTGTAACATTACCTGCCAATTCTTTATTTCCTGAACCGGATAAAACTATATGCCCGTATTTTGCTGATGACGGCAGTACGGTGATAATTTGTGCCCCGCCACAATATTCGGTAGTTGATGCTGCACCCATTGTTACCGATGCATAATTTAAAGGTAGTGCATTTGTACCTCCAATCTTCAATGTTGCTCCGTTTGCAATGGTGAGTGTACCACCGGTGGCTGCCCTGTTAATAGTGTATACCGATAAATCAAGCGTTCCGCCATTGATAGTAAGAGTTCCGGTAAGGGTTCTGTTTGCCGAGAGCGTTACCGTACCTGAGCTAATTGTTACCGATGAAGGCCCGTTTGTTGCAGGAAATTCTGCTGTGCTTGTTGTGATGCTGCTGCCGGTATTATATACAAGTGTTCCGCCGCTTCCATACCGTAATGATGCCCCGGTGCCCAGCGTGATGCTGTTAGCGAGTGATAATGTAAGTGTGCCGTTTATAGTAAGGTTTATGCCGGCATCTACAATAACAGCAGCTGTATTTTCAACAGAAAGGTTATTCAGGGTTTGGTCTTTTGAAATTCTTAATGTACCTGAATTTTTTACTGTTACGTTGTTTGTTACAGGTAAAGCACCGCCCGTAGCATCGAGTACAAGTATACCGCCTTCAACTGTGGTGAGCCCTGTATAAGTGTTCTGTGCTTTGTAGGTTAGCGTGCCTGTTCCTTTTTTTGTAACTGAGCCACCCTGCTGTATCACACCATTTACTGTTATATTGTTTGCATCAGTAAATTCCATAGCCCTTCCTTCAGTATAAATTGGGTTGTTGAAGATCATAGGCCCGCTTACAGCCGAAAGCTGCATGTTTTCAGCATCAACACGTATAGGTACATTAAAGGTTTGTAACGCTGAAGAATTGTTGAAAATGCCAAGTGTAAGGCCCATACCCCCGTTATCTATTGTATTGTAAGTGCGTGCGCTACTTGCAGATGCCTGTATAGTAAGGCTTTGCATAGAAAAATAAGTACCGTTTACCCTCATGGTAGTGTTGGCATTATGCCCTATAAAAACATAATTGCGTGTACCTACAGGCCAAATGTCAGGCCTTACTTCGGTGCTGTTCCAGGTTTGGTAGTACCATGGCTTGTTGGTGTCATTCCACCACAAATCTGTACCCGAATTATCACGGCTAAAAACATTTTGCTGTGCAATTAGCTGAAATCCTGTAGCAATTATCGTTAAACATAGTAAGAGTAATTTTCTTTTCATCCCGAACATTTTGCATCCTTAAGTAAAATTACATCTATTTTATAAATGAGTTACTTAACTTAAAATTAACATTGTACCGAAAACGTTTTCGTGTTGAAAAGTTTTTATTTTAACCCTGAATATTAAATGATTAAGTATTCTTTTACCGTGTTTGCGTCTACCTTTCGATTTATACAAATCCTGATTAAAATTATTAAATAAATAAAAAGCCCTTCCGTAATCCGGAAGGGCTTTTTATTGGGCATAAGTTTAGTATATAACCTTCTTGCTCACTTTTGCATTATCAACAGTTGTTACCTGTACTATCAGCATTTCTTCCTGTACGCTCAGGCCTGCAACTTCGGCTGTCGAAGCATTTACGCCTGCCTTTTCATAAACCAGCCTGCCGCGTATATCAAATATCCTGATGTCTTTCATAATGGCAACACCACTGTCAATGTTCAGTTTGTTTTCATTTTTCCAGATAACAATGCTGTTCGGGTCAAGTACCGGATTATCAGTACCAAGTGCAGCATCAGTATACAACAGTTCAAAACGGTTATCAAAAACACCTTGCTCACTGCTGAAAGTATAAGCACCAACTTTAATATTGTGAGTAACGTTCAGCAATTTATCCTTCAGGAATATATTCTGATCACCGGCAAACAGTCCATCAAACTGTGCAAGCGATATAGTATAGCTGCCTGCCGCTCCCGCTTTAAACTGCAACGGAACAATATCCTGGTTGCTGAACGGAAGTGCGCGCCCCTGGATAGCATAAGCAGTTGTACCAATAACAGAGTTAAGCGCTGTAGAAGCATCATTAATAAATAGTGCGTCGATACCAGGGTCTGCACCCATAGTTGCATTGGTCTTGTAAGACACAAGCATTTGTGCCATAGGCTGGCTGCCTTTATAAAGGTTAAGCCTTATCCGGTGTACTTCGGCAGATGGCGACCTGAAGAATGACGAATCAACCGCCGTTACAGTTTGCCTCATTGTATTGTTGAATACTATCGGGCCTGATGCTTTCACAATAAAGCCCTGCCCTACCTGTAGTACGCCATTCGGATTTTCCGCTTCAGGCTGCAGGTTGCTCGTAAATTCGCCGTCGGCAGTCATAGTGCAGTATGCAGAAGCGGCTGCGCCATTCTTCTTTCTCCAGACATAGATGGTACCATCAGTATTATTTGCATTCGCAGCAAAGAATGCTGAAATGCTTATCGGCGACGGATAAGGGTTACCAATAGCATTATAACCATTGAAAGATGTTGCCGCATTATAAGTAATGTTACCATTGTTTGGCATACCATTGTAAATACCATGAAAAATCATGCGTTGTACTCCTGCATTGTAATCCTGTCCAGGAATACCAAGAACTGCCGGTACAAATGTACCTGTAGGCACACCGCCAACCTTCTGTGCATCTGGCATACGGATAAGGTATGATGCAGCCGTTGCAAAAGTTGTTGCGCTTGCAGGGCCTAAGTTAGGCACAGCCACATAATCATCACTGCCTTCATAATAGCTATAGAAGCGCGTTGTAAGTGTGTTTGGCGAGAACTGGAACAATTTCTGGTTTGCTACAGGAGATGACCAAAGTGTAAAGTCATTTCTGTACAGTATAGAGCTGTTTCTTAAAACCAAAGCTGTACCTGCGCCGGTATTGGCCACATTATCTTCCTGCCTGAGGCTTGCATAGTTTTCAATAACAAGACTGTTTGCGTCAGCAATATTTATTGCGCCTTTAACTCTTAAAGAATTTCCTTCTTTAACCCTAAGATGCCCGCCGTTCTCAATACTAACAGTGTTTGCCAGGGCTATAGTATTGCCTGATATTTCAGGGGTATTAAAGCTCGTAGGTATTACAACATTATCATTGATGGTAGGTACTGTATTTCCGCACCAGTTGCCTGCAGTGTTCCAGTCTTTACTTACCGCTCCTGTCCATGTTTTACTGCTTATAGTTACCGTTGCAGTGTCAGTTACTGTACAACCACTACCCGCAGTTGATGTAGCGGTGTATGTAGTAGTCGTAATCGGTTTTGCATAAACTGTAGAAGCATTACCACCAGTATAAGCTATGGTAGCAGCTGCGTTTGTATAAAGCCCTGTAGTTGGTGACCAAGTTACACTCTGGGCATCAGCTCCAAATTTCATAATAGGCCTTGTAGTATACGATGTAAAGCTTCCGCCCGATGTAGATCCGCAACCCTGCGCATTATCAGCATAAGTTGAGTATACCGAATTAAAGCTTGTTGTCATAACTCCAACAGTTGAGTTAGAACTGAAACAAGAAGCACACGTGCCTGTCGTATCATTATCATGGCAGATATCTATAACAATGTTTGATGTTCCGTCCCATGTATAAGGCGTTGAGAACGTGAATAAGCGATCTCCTACCGAAGGTGCCGGAACAGATGCTGCTGTAAATACAGTGGTAAATGAACCTACCAGAGCAGCGTAACCAGACCCTATTGTTGCAGCATTGGTTTTACCAATTTTTATAGTATAATTTGTTTGCGGGGTAGTCCCTGCGCCCGATGCTGTTACGTTAAACGCTATAGACCTTATTTCTCCGGCTGTAACACCCATAGCAGTAAGCTCAGAAGCCCTAACAAGATATTGTATGCGGGCACCTTCCCAGTTGCTGGTGAAAGGTGTAACACCGGCTGTTGATGATGTGTTGGTTTGAGTACCCAATGTGTAGGTATTTGCAACCATGCCTCCGTTTGCACTTAATTGAACTGCCGCCTCGCCACTACATACCGCTGCTGTTTCAGGAGTAACTGTTAGTGCAGTTGGTGCAGCATTTACTGTTACTGTTACAGCAGCTGTCCTGTTACACTGTGACCCGCCTGATTGTGATGCGGTAAGTGTATAGGCAGTAGTGACTGATGGGTTGAATGACCAACCTGTATTGGCATTTCCTGATACTCCTAAAGATGGCGACCATTGGTATGCATCATAGTCAGCCGCACCTGCTGTCAGGGTTACTGCAGCTGATGATGTGCCGTTACAAATTGTAACTGACGAATTGCTTAGTGTTAAAGCCGGCCCGCTGTTTACTGTTGCATTTACCAGCGTTCTGGCTGATGAACAACCAGAACCTACAGTAAGATTATAGAAAGCATAATAGTTGGCACTAGATCCTCCGAAATATCCTCCTGTCACAGTAATGTTATTGCCAGTATACGGGAATGAGTTTCCTGACTGGTCGCGTATAAGGCTTGTAATACCCGTGTATGCCTTCACCCTTAGTATATAACCAGTACCAGTAGGTACATTGAAGTTAAGAGGTATGGTTACCGGAGTTGTAGCGCCTGTTCCTGTAAGCGGTATTGCATCTGTTGCAGCAATCTCAGTACCTCCGGATGTATATAAGCCTACGGTTAAAGTACCTGTACCTACCGGATAAACAACAGTTGATGCAATTGTAACAGGTGCGGTTGTAGTAATTACAAGCCCTATAGTCGCATCAAGGTATCCCGTTGTACCCGAAGGGGCTGCCTTACCTACAAAGGAAGACCCACCTCCTAAATTCGCTTCAACATAATATGGCGTAGTGGTGCTTATAGACGGGGTTGTAAATGATGTACCTGTGCCAAGAGCTGTACCGCCCGTTGAAGCAGCATACCATGATAAAGTAGTACCTTCTGAGCCTGTAGCGGCAAGTGTAACCGTACCTGGGCCGCAACGCTCACCCGGAGTAGTTCCTGTAACTGAAGGTGAGTTTATAGTAATGGTAACATTATTACTGTCGCTAAACTGGCCGCTTGCACTACATGTAACCCTTAAATAATAGGTTTCTGAAGCAGTTAATGTTGGCGTTGTATATGATGCTGATGTTGCACCGCTTATTGCACCCGAACTGTTATACCACTGTATGCTGGTGCCAGACACATACACAGGAAGGTTTGCAGCAGTAAGCGTAGCTGAGCCTGAAAGGCAGAAAGTACTTGTGTTTGCAGTTACAGCTGCTGTAGCCGGCGTACCTGTACAATCTGGTGCAGTGGCTATAGTAACTACAAAATCAACTGTGTTACCACGTGCTATTGTTGAACAGGAAACACCTGATGTAACGGCATTGCCACGCAAGCTTCTTATCCTCATGCGTTTGTTACCCGGTGTAACACCAGACGGGATCACTAATGATATATTGCCTGATGAGCCAGAAGTAATTGTGCCTGATCCTACAAATTCTCCAGTATCTGCAAAATCACCGTCACTGTTCAGGTCAATCCATACACCAACGCCATGCGATGTTCCGCTGGTACCAACTGTTACATTTGCAGTGTATGTATTGCCAATATAAAGTGTGCCGGTATTTGCACCGCCTGTAAGGAAGCTATAGTATGGTGCAGTGGTAACCTGAGCCGGAGCAGCATTAAATGTAGTAGTCGCAATACTCATAACGCTAACATAGTCACTAACAGCAACATTTGTAAATGTTGGCATACAGTAATCTGTAACTGTCATCTGTGCGCTATTTGAGTTTACGCTACATCCGCCTGATGTTACTACAGCCCTGTAGTAATAGCTGCTGCCACCTGCAGTAGTATTGGCATTTACAGTCAGGGTTGCAGAGGTGTCTCCACTATATGTTGTACCTGCAGGTGTTGCTGCAGTAACATTACTCCACGGGCCTGATGCTGATGTTGCATACTGCCATTGGTATGTTGGTGATGGTGCAGATGTTGCAACAGTAAATGCAGCACTCTGCCCCACTGTTACACCTACAGCTGCCGGCTGCCCGGTTATTTGCGGTGTAAAGAATGTAAGAGTAGCCGCGGCTGATGCAGCTGTTGTACATGGCGCAGTACCAGTAACCACAGCACGGTAGTAATATGTACTAATTGGTGTTGCGGCTGTTGTTGTAACTGTAAGCGTTGGTGTTACTGCACCGCTGTAAGCTATACCTGCCGGTGTAGCATCAGTTACATTGCTCCATGGGCCAGAATCTGACGTGGCATATTGCCACTGATAGGTAAGCCCCGTTCCCGCAGCTACAACTGTGTAAGATGCTGTTCCACCAGTGTAACACACCTCGCTATTAGCAGGATTAGTGTTTACCTGCGGAAGTGTATTTACAGTAAGTGTTACAACACCCGAAATTGCTTCCGCCATTGCAGCGTCACTCACCACCACATAATATGTCCAGCCGTTATTTGCAACCCCGGCATTAGCTATGCTTAGAGTTGCTGTGTTAGCGCCACTGTAAGTAACTCCGCCAACAGTTCCGTTGGTTATCAGTTGTGGGCCGCTGCCCTGGTTTCCATACCACTTATAAGTAAGGCCTGAACCTTCAGCAACCACTGTAAATTCAACGTTACCCGAGCCACATATAGTCACACTTTGAGGCTGTGTTGTAATGCCGATATCGCTCACACCGAGTATGGCATCGTCAGATGTTGCAGGCAAGCATGGCGCTGTACCTGTAATCACAACATGGTAAAAATACCCGTTAAAAGTTTCATCTACATTATTTACACTAAGCACTGATGTAGTCACGCCACTGTAAGCGCCCCCGTTAGAAAGCGGTGTATAACTTGTGCCGCCGTTTACAGAAACATACCATTGGTAAGTAAGGCCGGTACCTGTTGCTGTAACGCTAAACTGTGTACTGTCACCGGGGGTAATTGTTTGCCCGCTGGTAAATGATGTGATATTGATTATATCATTTACGGTAATGCTTGTAGTTTTAAATGCACTACAGCTTCCGTTTGTTGCAGTATACGTAATAGTGGCTGTACCTGCGCTTATAGCGGTTACAAGGCCAGAATTGATATCAACATGGGCAACTGTTTCGTTTGATGATGTCCATACACCTGTTCCTGCACTTGCAGAGCTTACAAGCTGTACTGAACTGCCTGAACATAAAGCTGTATTGCCGCCTGTAATATCCTGTACAACCGGTGTGGCTGTAACAGTTAAGGCAGTAGTGCTTGTTACAGTATTTACATGACCAACCACACTTACATTACCTGTTGTAACTCCTGCCGGAGTTACAGCTGTGATAGTTGTAGCATTAACAACAGTAAATGAAGCTGCATTTACACCGTTAAATTTAACGCCTGTTGCACCTGTAAAATTGGTACCTGTTATGGTAATGGTTTCCCCGCCTGACGAGCATACTGCAGCCGGGGTAAAGCTTGTTATAGTAGCAGGTGACTCTTCAACACTGAAGTCATCAAACCCCATATAAAACGGTGCTGTACTACTTGCATAAGCTTTTACACCAAAATAATAAGTACCTGATACAGAAGGCACAAATGTCCTTGTCACTTTTGTATAGTTAGTACCATTCAGGGTAACATCTGCTGCAACAACAAATGAACTGCCTAAAGCGGTTGCCCCTGCAGCATCTGCAACAGTGTTTTGAAGCACATCACCCACCCATCCTGACGTGGCATCTCCCACAAACCAGAAGCTGAAGTCATAGCTTTTGCCTGCTGTAAGCTGCATAGGCGGTGTCCATAACAAAGATGCTGTTGTAGGGTAATATACTGCGAGGTAATATGGTGCTGACCTTGGGTCATTGTATGATTGTGTACCGGCATTTTGCGAGGAAAAATAGGTCGTGCCTGTTGTAGTATTGCTCCAGCAAGACGGTAATACTCCTGACCCAATTGAAGCCATGCTGTCAAAGTTCTCTGTCCACGGGAAAGAACTCACAGCATTACAAAGGGTCTTAATTGTTAGTGTTGATGATACTGTACTTACACAGTCGCCCTGCAATGCCCTTACCCTTACATAATATGTGGTATTAGCTGCCAGGCCTGATACTGTAGTAGTTAATACAGGGCCAATATTCACATTATTATAACCAGATACATATGATGTAAAGCCTGAGTTGGTAGCTACTTCAAGTACATAATCAACTCCTGATGTTGAAGACGCTGTCCAGCTAGGGGTGATTGAAGTTGAAGTGGCTGTTGCAGTTGGTGTTCCAGGCGTGCCTATAGTAGTGCTACAAGTGGTCACCGCCTGTATAAGAGGCGAAACCGTGTTGTACACCGGTCCATAACAGCCTGAATTATTATACGTATATACGTAATAAGTATATGTTGTACCTGCCGGGGTTAAACCAGTCTGGTTAAACGTTAATAATGGCCCGTTATAAACTACAGTACCACCAAGTGCACTGCCGGAATAAGTTGTATAGTCTGTTGGAGCTACAGGGGTAAATGTTCCTGAATACCTCACTACCAGGTAATGGCTAGCCGAAGCTACTGCTGCAAAAGTAGCTGTAAACCCAGAAGTTGTTTTGTTACTTGCCGTAAATGATGCTGACTGCGCAACCGGGGCTATACATGAATTCAAATCCCCATAGGCAAAGTAACCTGTATATTCTGCTACAGGTAATGCATTTGATGTGGTAATTACATTAGGTGTGCCCGATGTATATGTAACTGCCGAAGATATGCCGCTGTATTCGCCGTTGGCGGCAGGCGCCTGTATAATTTTACTTGTAGATGTTAGAGAAGCGTCACCAAGCCTTACAAATGCACTTGTTAGGTTTGTATTTGAAACCGGAATTATTTCCCACCTGCTTGATGACAGGCTTGTAACACCTGCTCCCTGTGTGCCCGGATTTGTTGTAAATGCCTCACCTTTAAAGACTACTGGGCCTGAAGCTGTTGTTGTAGGATCTATATATGCCGGAAGATATTTTGTACCCTTACCTACCGGCAATAATGTTGCAACGCTATATGTCCCGCTGGCTGTTCTTGAAGCTGCAAAAGTCCTTGCAAAAGGCCCGTTTATATAAGCCGTGGCAGAACCGCCTGATAATGTACCGGCTGCTGTAGCAGTACCGAGTGAAAGCAGGTTTACACTTGTTGTGTTTATTATACCGGCAGTAAGTGTTAATGTTCCGCTTACAGATAATGGGCTGTTTAGCGTAACACCGCCTGTGCTGGTGTTGTTTATGTTATAGCCTGCAAGGTTTGCTGTTACTGTTGTAGCGCTGTTTGATATTGTACCGTTGTTTGTAATTGATTGCGCTACAGTAACCGGGCTGAAATACACATTGTCATAATCATTGCTTGACACGAGCGTATTCGTGATTCCGACAGTATTTATTATTGTACCTCCTGTGTTAACTACAAGATCCTTACCTATAAGTAAAGCGCCTACAGTAAGCCTGCCGTTAGTATTTACTGTAACGTCTCCCGTAGCCGTTAATGGGTTGTCTGCAGATATACCACGGTTTGTACCACTGCCGGCGTTAACAATAATGTTGCCGAAAGACAAATAAGCTGTATCTGCCCACGGCTCTATATAGAAACCGCTTGTGTTACCGCCTGCATCTGTAGATATACCGTCACCAAGCCTTAATGTGTGTGAAGAGGTGGCTCCCAAAGAAGTTGCAGATGCCGAAGTATTATACATATATACAGCATAAGCGCTCGTGTTTGTTGTTGCCGCGTGTGGGTCAACAATCAACAATGTACCCCCTGTAAGATTGATGTTGGTTGAAGTAATGTTGAATAATGGCGTGCCGGATGCTACTGAATTTGCCAGCAGCCCGCCTGCGTTACCATCTATCCTTATTGTACCCCCGCTTTGTGTAAATGATGTGCCTGAATGGGCAAAGTTACCATAGATGTTAAGATTACCATTGCTTACTGTAAGTGTACCTGTATTTGTAAACCTCCTGTTTGCAACACTGTTATCAGTTATACCTACATTAACTGTACCTCCATTTTGTGTAAATGTACCGGCATTAGCAATACCTGTACCTACACCACCTGTTGCACTAAGCGTACCTGAAGTAACATTTATGTTTGCTCCGCTGTTATTTGTTATTGTTGCACCAACTGCTACAGTGCCTCCGGCAATATTTACTGTGCCGTTGTTGGTAACGGCATTTGTTACGGTAAGTGTATTTGAACCTGCCTGTAATGTACCGTTTGCATTTACTGTAATTGCTGATGCTGCCGAAGCCGCGTTTACTGTAACTGTAGTACCGGTAGAAATTGTAACACTATCTGTTGCTGATGGCACGGTGCCTTTATTCCAGGTAGTTCCGTTTTCCCAATTACCTGTTTGTACTGAATAGAAAGGAATATCGTTACTGTTCAGACCCATGTAAAAATCTTGTGCAGTTAGCTGTGCAAGCGTTAATCCTGCACGTTGTGCATGTGGCGTTGCCAAACCTGCCTGGTGTGTACCTACAAAGGCATTTTCTGTTATTACCCTTACTTCAGTGCTGGTAGGCGTTGCTCCAAAAATTGCAGGTGCGGTCATTGCTATTTTATAAGTAGCAGCACCAATGGTAGTTCCTACTGCACTAACTGTCCATTTACCTGCCGAACGTTTGTTTACTGTATAAGAAGACTCTGTTATTCCCGGATCAATATCACCCGCTGCAACATCATTATAAGTAACCATCAATATACCCGCGGCGCTAGGTGTAACCCTTTCAATCCATACATAGCGGGCATTTCCATTTGCATCCATAAGCGGATGGAAATTGTTAGCCGTAAGGTTTGGCTGTGAGCCTGCATTAATTGCTGTGCCACCTGCATTTGCATTCCAGCCACGTGCAAAACCACTGCCCGGCGCCATACCTCCTGAATTTATTGTAATGGTTGTTGCTGGTGTTGCAGCTGTACCACCCAAAAGGCCTTTACCTGCCGGTGTACTTATCTTACCGTTAAATGTAAGTGTAGTAAGTACGTTGGCAACAATGCTGCTATTTGCAATAATCTGGTTAAGCGAATTTATTGTAACACCTGTTGCTGATGTGTTATTTGTTGTAAGGTTTGTAAAGTTTGCTGTTGGGCTTGATGAAAAGTTTTGTATTAAACCACCACCTGTAACAGATACAGATTGCGCCGAAGTCTGGGTTCCTGTTGTTGTACCCGTTGTAGTGGCAAACACTACTGTACCACCTGTAAGGAAAATACCGGCATTTTCAACCAGTACATTACCTCCTATATTAGTGGTAGATGTACCTTGAGAGAATGTACCTGCTGTTACAGTAAGATTACCGTTTATGACATTTGCCCCGGTTTGTGTTACGGCACGGTTTGTTCCTGATGGGTTATTTACTATAACATTACCCAGGTTGAGCCTTCCAAACCCAACATATCCGTTCCAGTAAAACCCGCTGCTGTTACCTCCTTGCTGCGATGATGTGCCATCACCAAACCTCAGGGTATGTGCTGTTGCAGCATTTGCACTTACAGAGCTTGCTATATTAGCATATAATGCATAGGCGCTTGTATTTGTCCCCGCTGTGTGAGGGTCAATAATGGTAAGTGTACCACCTGTAAGGTTTATAGCACCTGTAGAAAATGTTACGCTGCTTGTACCAAAACCAAGTAATGGGGTTCCTGATGCTACAGAAGTTGATGTATTAAAATTATCGTTACCATCTATAGTAATACTGCCGTTGCTCTGTGCAAAAGTTGAGCCATTGGCATTTGCAATATTACCGTTAACTGCAAGTGTACCTCCGGATACTGTGAGTGTACCTGAATTTGACAGGGCATTGTTATTGCCGGTACAGCCAACAGTTAAAGTACCGCCGCTCACTGTTAATGATCCGCCGGAGTTAATTGTAAGGCTGCCGGTATTAGCTGTACCGCTTGTTACTGTCATAGCCATTCCGTTTGGTATCACGGCAAGCTGGCCACACACAGGCCCTGTACCGTTATTCCAGTTTGCACCGGTCGCAAAATCTCCTGATGCAATTGCAGTGATTGGCTGCGTGGTAAATGTCTGCGCAGAAGACCATGTGCTGTATGTACCGCCGCAATTGGTACGAACATAGAAACTATAAGTTGTATTAGGCGTTAAACCTGTAATAGTTGCTGTTGTTCCGGTTGTTGTGCCGCTTGCCGTTGGACTTCCGCTTCCCGCAGCGCCGGTGGTACGCACTTCCCATTCATAGCCTGTTGCCGCATCACCGCTTGTTGGGGCCGTCCATGAAGCTGTACCTGTATTATATGATGTAGCCGAGGCAGATATTCCCGTAACTGGCAAACAGTTAGGCGGCACTGTTGTCACAAACTGTATTTGAGACATGTTTGTAGTGAGTGACTGGAAAGAACTTCCTGATGTTGGCGGTGAAGCCGGATCTGGATTTGTACTATCGCTGTAAAATTGTATTGCACGGTTTGATGATGCTGTGTACGACTGCCATGTAGAGCTCGAAAAGCTTGCTGCATTTTCATCTACTGCAACTACAAGGTTATTTGTACCGTCCCATAAAAACGGGGTTGCAAGTGTAATCTCCATCCATGTTGATGAAACCGGAGTCACAGTTCCTGTATATACCTGAGTCAAATCTGCATAAGGCACCCAGTCACTGGTTGTTGTAAATTCATTCTTAGAGGTATTACCCATAAATACAGTCCAGTTATTGTATGTAGAGACTGTGCCTGCACTTACATGCCTGAAACGTATTTTGGTAATATATCTCTGCCCTGCGGTAACTACTGCATTTATTTCACTTGCAAGATATATTTGCTGAGAATAGCTATATCCAAAGTTTGAATATATTGGATAATAAGAGCTTGTAGATGTTCCGGTACCTATCTGGTTTGCAGTAAGGGTACTAAAGCTTCCTGTAGAGCTATAAGATGTTCCGCCGGCATTTGTGGCATAAGCCCTGTAATAATATGTTGTGCCGCTGGTAAGTCCCGAAAGTGCAGCACTAAATGTGCCACCTGCAAGGCCACTAAAGCCTGTACCGGCAACTTGTGTACCTGTGCCGCCGGTGAAACCTGATGTTGTACTGTATTCAATACCGTAAGCCGTAACGTTGCTACATCCTAATGCGCTGATTGCAGCGCCCGATATTGTTGCGCTCGTAAGCGTGATTGAACCCGCTGTTGCACTTGAAACACTTTCGGTTGGAGTTGTATTTACACCTGAACCGCTTGGCGTAACTGTTACTGCTGATGCACCCCCGCCCGATATTGATATATTGGTGTTATATGTTGCAACAGCAGTAGGGTTAAATTTCACAAAAATCGTTTGGTTTAGCGAGCCACCGGATGGTGTAAGCGTAAGCGTTGATGTATACGTGCCTCCTGACGTTGTAGAATAGGTATAGCCTGATGATGCGCCAACAGTAACATCGGCACTTGTAAGGTTTGTACCCGTTAGCGTAAAGCTATTAGGGCCGTAGGTGCCATTGATACATTGGCTGCCAAATGCCGTAAGTGTGCCTGTACTAAGAAAAGGTGTTGCTGCAGGAGTATAAGCAAGTTTTAATCCTGAAGCCGGATAAACTGTACTGCTAAAAGTAACACTGCTGGTGTTTGCCGTACCATTTGTAGTAGCGCTCCAGTTAGTTGTACTTGAACGGTTAAAATAATCACTTGAACTCGAACCGCGCAAGCCAACTTGAGTAGTTATATCACCAGACAAATTCGGCTGAACCACATTGTATATTATTTCAATATTGTTGGTGGTTTCACTTAATATTATTTGAAAATTTAGCTGATCTCCATTTGACGCTGTAGTAGAATATCTTGAGAATTCTGTAAACTGTACTACTAGCTTTCTGTTTGGTGCCGATCCGGTTGTTTCATACCTTATACCGGTATTATTGGTCCAGATTCTTATATGAGTACCAGTTCCTGATGATGTTGCATTTGCAGACATTGTTATCGTTGTAGCAGTCTTAGAAAGTACTGTAACTCCCGAGGGGATTCCTGTAGAGCCTGTAAGTGAAGAACCCACTGCAATATTATTTGTGTTACCCGCAGTAATAGTAAGCGTGGGGCTTCCGCTAGTTCTTGTTGCTACGAGGTGTTGTCTTGCAATAAGATCTACCCCAAATGCTGAAATAACATTGTTGCTTGTTCCTCCGGATATAGGAACATAACTTGATGACGGCGTAGCTGTACCAAGCGCAATCCAACCATTTGCATTATAACCAAAATTAGTATATGAAGTACCATTGTAACTAAAGCTGAATCCAATAGGCAGATTTCCCGCTACGTTATCATCTAGGGTTGAAGCTGATGTTGACGCGACATTTGTACCACCCGTAATTGGAGTGTAAGTTGTTGTTTCTGTAGCAAAAGTATATCGAGAACTAATCTGTGCCTTTACTGTCATTATTGGCATAATTACCAATAATAAAAACGCACATTTAAGATTAACAGTAAGCCATTGGCTTTTCTCTTTTTGTGAAAATTGTTCACTAATCCTCCTGCATAGCCAATAAGCCTTTTCAGGCCAAAAGACAAATTGTAATTTTGCGACATAGTTACATTTTTAAATAGCAGCTAAAAGTAGCTTTATTAATAATAGGTTAACCTTATCTATGTCAAATTATCAATTTATCTGCTAAAACGGTGTAGATATAGTGTTATATTCAAAAGAAGACCCTTATTTACGTTTGTGTTAACAATTATTTAAAGTATTGACACACTACAACTTAAATCATCTATAGTAATTTTCCTACATAAATTACTAAAAACGTTAATAAAACGCTAATAAATCGTTAAAAATCACTTTTAATCGACGAACTGCATCATTTTATAACAAAATAGGCCTTCCGAAATTGGAAAGCCTATTTTATGTTTATATCTAAAAACACTTTAAAAACTTCTGCGTAAATCAGCCATACGAATAGCAACTATTGCTGCTTCAGTACCCTTATTGCCATGTATACCCCCGCTTCTGTCTATTGCCTGTTGCAAGGTATTATCTGTAAGCACACAAAACACCACCGGTGTATCTGTTTGCACATTAAGGTCTTTTATACCCTGTGCTACCGCTTCGCATACAAAATCAAAATGTTTGGTCTCACCTTGTATTACGCTGCCAATCGCTATAACGGCATCAACATTTTGTGATTGTATCATTTTCTTACAGCCATATATAAGCTCAAAGCTGCCCGGCACATTCCAGGTTATGATATCTTCCGGTTTAACACCATTATCAGCCAATGCCTCAACAGCGCCGTTATATAGGCCTGAAGTTATATTCTCATTCCACTCAGAAACAACAATCCCAAACCGAAGGCCATTCGTGTTTGGGATTGCATTTTTGTCGTAAGCAGATAAATCTTTATTTGCTGTTGCCATATTATTCTGTCCTGGCTATGTAAGCGTCAATGTTTGCGCCTTCAGCCGAAGTTTCATATTTTTCTTTTATCTCAGTAAAGTTCTTAAGTGCCTGGTCTTTCTTGTTCATAGCCAGCGAAAGCTGTGCAGCCTTGAAAAGGTAACGAGGTGCTGTAAGGTCATTATCGGCAGCCTTTACAGCCTTGTCATAATACTCAAGCGCATCATCATTTTGCTTAAGCTGGGCAAATGCATCGCCAATAGCGCCAAGCGTCACTGCCTTAAGCACTTCATCATCGGTTTTAAATTCTTCAAGGTGTGTTACCGCCTCTTTGTATTTACCTGTATTTAGGTAAGCCATGCCCGCATAGTAATGTGCAAGGTTAGCAGCATCAGTACCTTTATGGTTCTCTACAATATCAAGAAGGCCTTGTTTACCCTCACCACCTTTAAGCGCAAGGTTAAAAAGTGAATCCTGCTTTTCAGTAGCATCTACAGCTTCATTAAAATACTGTTGTGCCTGGAACATATCGTTTGATGCTGTTTCCTCTGCAGGAGCATCAACCCATTTATTATAGGCCAGGTATCCTACAGTAGCCAAAGCTACTACAGCAACAATGATATAAATTATCTTTTGGTTACCGGCAACCCACTCTTCGGTTTTAGATGCACCTTCGTCAAGGCTATTGAAAACTTCAGCGGTGGTGCTGTTATTATCATCAATAACTTCCTCTACAGGTTCAACTTCATTTACCTCAGCAGGTTTCGGCGCTTTATATCCTCTTTTATTGTACGTTGCCATCTATTGTATTTTAGTGAGCCGCAAAAATAAAATTTTTATTGAATAATAAAATATCTTTTCTCTTATAATTTTTCAATAATTTGCACGATGTTTCAGAAAAAGCCGTAAATTATGGCAGCCGCATTGTGCGGAGTTTTAAATACTAATGTACCTCAAGCACTTATCCCTATTAAATTACAAGAATATAGCGTCGGCAGACTATGAGTTTGACCCGAAGATAAACTGCTTTACCGGCCGCAACGGTGTTGGCAAAACCAATGTACTCGATGCTATTTATCACCTGGCCTATGGCAAAAGCTATTTTAACCCGATGGCAGTGCAAAATATAAGGCATGGAGAGGAATTTTTTGTAATTGAGGGAGAGTTTGAAAAAGCTGGGCGTAACGAGCAAATTGTCTGCAGCCTGAAGAAAGGACAAAAAAAAGCCCTTAAGCGAAATGGTAAACCTTATGATAAGTTTTCGGAACATGTTGGGTTTATTCCTTTAGTAATAATAAGCCCGTATGACAGCGACCTTATTACTGAAGGCAGTGAAACCCGCCGCAGTTTTATTGACAGTGTGATTTCAGTATCTGATGCTGCTTATCTGCAACAGCTTATTGCCTACCAGAAAGTGCTGGCGCAACGGAATGCACTGCTTAAGTATTTTGCCCTGAACCATACTTTTGATAGCGAAACGCTAACAATATATAATGAGCAGCTGGATAATTTAGGGCAGCCCATTTTTGAAACACGAAAGAAGTTTTTAGAAGACTTCATACCGATTTTCAATAAGCACCACCACACCATTACCGAGTCGGCAGAAGATGTATCGTTAACCTACGAAAGCCGTTTGTTTGACCAGCCGCTGTCTACCCTGCTCGATGAAAACCTTCAGCGCGACCGTGTGCTGCAATACACCTCTGTAGGAATACATAAAGACGACCTTGCTTTTACAATTGGCGGGCACCCTATTAAGAAATTCGGCAGCCAGGGACAACAGAAGTCGTACCTGATAGCCCTTAAGCTTGCGCAGTTTGAATTCATCAAACAAAAAAGTGGCGTGTTGCCAATATTGCTGTTTGATGATATTTTTGATAAGCTTGATGAAACCCGTGTAGCGCGTATTGTAAGCATGATAGACCATGAGGTTTTCGGGCAGATTTTCATTACCGATACCCACGCCGAACGCACTGAGAATATCATCAAGGAAATGCACCAGAGTTATAAGATGTTTAATTTGTAAAAATCATGCATATTTTTTAATTTCGTAGAAAGAATAGCATCATGAATTTACAATATATATTAGATAATAACGGAAAAACAACTGGTGTATTTATTCCTATTCAGGAGTGGCTTTCTTTTAAGAAAAAGTTTAAAGATACTGATTTAGACACCTCTGAAATTCCGCAAACACATAAAGACGAAATTGACAGAAGGGTTGAAATGATTGAAAGCGGAAAATCTAAACTTTTTGACGCTGATGAAACTATCGACGAAATTGAAAGGGACCTGTAATGAAGGTTCAGTTATCTGCCGAAGCAAAATTAGATTTAAAAACTGCCGCTGAGTGGTATGAAAATCAGCAAAAAGGCCTTGGTAAAAGGTTTACTTCTACTATACGAAGAGAACTTAAAATCATATCACAAAATCCCCAACAAACTTCATTTAGATATAAAAACATCAGAACAGCGGTAGTTACAGTTTTTCCCTATATGATACATTTTTATATTGATACAGATGCTGAAAACATAGTTATCGTTGGCATTTTCCATACATCATTAAATCCAAAAGACTGGAATACAAGATAAATAATTAAACCAATGCTGCAACCCGAAAGCTTTCAATTCCTTAAAGACTTAAAACAAAACAATAATCGCGAATGGTTTATTTCGCAGGCGAAGTGCTATGAAGAGTACAAGAAAAACTACAGGCAGCTCGGGGAGGCTTTCATAGCCGAAATGAGCAAGGTCGACGAATCGCTTAGTCAGCTTGATTTTAAGGACGTCTCGTTTCGTATAAACCGCGATATACGCTTCAGCAAAGATAAGACTCCGTACAAAACCAATATGGCGATATGGCTGAGCGAAGGTACCAAAAACACTAACCTCGCGGGTTATTACGTGCATATTGAACCGGGAGCAAGTTTTATCGCGGCAGGTATACACTATCCTGACGCGGCCGACCTCAGGAAAATACGACGCGAAATTAAAGGGTTTTACGAAGACCTTGAAGAAATAGTGGCTGAACCTCAATTTAAAAAGATATATGGTGCGCTTGACAGCGATGAAAACAATACGCTGAAATCGGCACCCAAAGATTTCGACAAAGACCATCCTGCAATTCAATTCTTACGCCTGAAAAGTTTTACAGCTACGGCAAAGCTTACAGACAAAGAAGTGCAGGCGAAAGATTTCGTTAAGGCAACATCAGAGAAACTGTTGGTTTTGCAGCCACTGGTTGAGTTTATAAACCGGGCGCTGACTACGGAATAATTCTTTTGCATCATTTTTGCCACGAATTTCACGAATTGCACAAAATATATTGTGGTTTTAAAATTGGTGGAAATTAGTGTAATTCGTGGCAAAAAATTACTTTTACGGCAGCAAATCAACTGCATATCTACTGCATGGAAATCCTTAAAAATTATCCGTTAAAACAACACAACACCTTCGGCCTTAGCGCTTTTGCAAAAGAATTTGTAGCTGTACACAGTGTTGACGAACTTACCGAAGTGCTTCGTGAAACTGCCGGCAAAGAACTTTTTATACTTGGTGGCGGCAGCAACATGCTTTTAACTAAGGATATTGACGCGTTGGTTATCCATGTAGATATAAAGGGTAAAACTATTACAAACAATGCTAATGGTACGGCAGATGTTATGGCAATGGCGGGCGAAAACTGGCATGAGTTTGTATTGTATTGTATTGACAATAATCTTGGCGGACTTGAGAACCTGTCGTTGATTCCGGGTAATGTAGGGACTACTCCTATACAAAATATAGGCGCATATGGCACTGAGATAAAGGACACTTTTGTTTCTTGCGAAGCAATGGAAATAACGACACAGCAGCTGCGCACGTTCACTAAAGAAGAGTGTGAATTTGCTTACCGCGAAAGTATTTTTAAAGGCGAACTGAAAGGTAAATACATCATTACTTCAGTAACCTTCAGGCTTACTACAGAGAACCATAAAATCAATACTTCCTACGGTGACATAGCTGCCGAACTGACTAAAAATGGCATTGTGGTTCCAACCATAAAAGATGTGAGTAATGCTGTAACAGCTATACGCCGCAGCAAACTACCCGACCCAAAAGAACTGGGTAACAGTGGCAGTTTCTTCAAAAACCCAATCATTACTAGCGAAGAATTCGAAAAAGCGTTTCTACAACATCCGCAGATGCCGCACTATACGGTTAGCGATACTGAGGTAAAAGTGCCTGCGGGCTGGCTTATTGAGCAGGCCGGATTTAAGGGCAGCCGCTTCGGCGATGCGGGAGTACATGCAAAACAGGCATTGGTGCTGGTAAATTACGGTAATGCTACGGGCCAGGAATTACTCGATTTATCAAGAAAAATTCAGTCGACGGTAAAAGAAAAATTCGGGATTAGTATTGAAGCTGAAGTAAATATTATTTAGTGTTTTTTACAAGCCAATTTAATAATTGAATGTAAATTTGCAACAGCAAAACCACCGCCTATATGCTGAACATTATTTTCTACATTTTTGTCGCGATAGTACTTATACAGCTTGTGTATTACCTGGGGATATTCTCGAAATTCGCCTTCTCGAAACCGCAGCAGGTAACGCCAAAACGTATCCCCATTTCGGTAATAGTTTGTGCAAAAAATGAAGCAGAGAAAGTAAAGCAATTTGTGCCGCTACTGGCTACGCAGGATTATCCGGACTATGAAATTGTCTTAATTGATGATGCTTCATCAGATGAAACCTTGGACATTTTCGAAGAATTTGAAAAGCAGTATAGCAACATTCGTCTTGTAAAAGTTGAGAATAACGAAGCGTTTTGGGGTAATAAAAAATTCGCACTAACACTTGGCATCAAAGCTGCTAAAAAAGAATACCTGCTTTTTACCGATGCCGACTGCTACCCTGACTCTGACCAGTGGATAAAGACAATGAGCTCGCAATTTACTATGAGCAAAACAATCATTCTTGGCTACGGAGCGTATGAAAAGATAAAAGGCTCATTTCTTAATAAAATTATACGTTTTGATGCCATGCTTACTGCCACACAGCAATTTTCCTGGGCAAAGGCAGGTATGCCATTTTCGGGGGAAGGGCGTAACCTGGCATACAAAAAAGAGGAATTCTTTAAAGTTAACGGATTCATAGACCATATGAATATACGCACAGGGGAAGACGCGCTTTTTATTAACCAATCAGCAAATAAGAAGAATACAACTGTTTGTGATGTTCCCGAAAGCTTTACTTACAGCGAACCTAAACATAGTTTTAAAGAATGGTTCACCCACAAAAGGCGTGGCGCTTACACAGCATCATTCTTTAAAATTGAGGATAAGCTGCAACTTAAGCTATTTGCTTTTACCCAGCTTGCTTTCATTATCATGGCAATTGTGCTTGGAGCTTTGCAATATAACTGGATGTTTTTGGTACCGGTGATCGTGTTCAGGTATATCATTACCTGGATTGTGATGGGCTACAGCGCCGGTAAACTAAAAGAAAAAGACACGGTGTACTTCTATCCGATTATCGAAATAATTGTTACCTTCACTCAACTTAATGTATTTATAAGCAACCTGTTTTCAAAATCTGCACATTGGAAGTAACATCCGAACTCATTCAGCAAAATATTAGTAAAGCCCGGGAGGGTGACCAGGTGGCATTTACTTTTTTGCTTGATTTTTTCTGGAATGAGGTATATGGCTTTATGCTGAAACGCACGGAAAATGAAACAGATACTGAAGATATTGTAATTGAAACTTTTGCTAAGGCTTTTGACAGGATAAGTACTTACAATCCGGAATATGCCTTTAATACATGGCTTATCGCAATCGCCAAGAATGTACATATTGACCTTCTTCGCAAAAAGAAATCGTCACTTTTTATTGAAATAACAGATGAAGAAGATGATAAGGCTTACAATGTAGCAGACACCAGCCTTACAGCCGAAGACCAGTTGATTAAAGACCAAAACCTCTCCTCTTTGCTGTCTTGCGTAAAGCAGCTTAAGCCTCAATACCAGGAAATGATACAGCTGCGCTATTTCCAGGAACTTAGCTACCAGGAAATTGCCGACACCGTACATGAACCCTTAAACAATGTAAAGGTCAAGCTTCTTCGCGCAAAAAAGTTACTTGCTGAAATCATACAAAAAAACAATTGCTGATTCTTCAGCCACTCCACTTACACACTGCAATATTCGCATATACTATAACATTATAGTTGATATATTTTAATACCAACCTTAAAACTTTAATGTTATGCCAAAAGTAAGTGTGTTTGAGCGGGGCTGGATAGACCTCGTGTTTGAAGGCCGCAACAAAGCGTACGGCGCGTATCAGCTGCGCAAGGATGACGGAAAAACCACGATGAAAGCCTTTTTTCAGGTGTTGGTTTTATGAGTTTACTGGTAGCGATACCTGTTGTAATGAATTCGTTTAAACCGGCGCCTGAAACTGCCAAAGACCCGGGGACGGTAATAGAGGTGAGCCCGGAAATATTACCTCTTGAACCACCAAAACCATTGGAGCCGCCTAAAGCTGAACCTGAAGCACCGGCACAAAAAATCCTAATAAAACAATACGGTTCGTTAAGCCGATGGCTACATCTGACCCAACTTCGGTTGATGTACCTACAACAAAGCAAGTTCAGGAAACAGAAATAAGTAATGTCACCGATGAAGGTGAAGGCCGTGAAATAGTAATAGGGCCATCATCACCTACAGGTACGCCGGAAGGCACAGGCACATCTGAAAAACCAACTACCGGGACAGGACCGGAAACTATAGAAACCTTTGTTGATGAAATGCCTGAATTCCCGGGTGGCGTTGACAATTTCCTGAAAACCGTAGGCAATAAATTCAGGATACCTGAGGTAAACCGTGTGATGCAGGTGCGGGTATATGTATCGTTTGTGGTAGAGCCCGACGGAACCATGACAAATATAAAAGTTGGCCGCGATCCTGGCTATAATCTTGCCGCTGAAGCGGAGCGTGTACTAAAATCCATTAAAACCAAGTGGAAACCCGGTAAGAAAAAAGGCAAGGCAGTTCGTACAGCTTACAGCCTGCCAATTTTAGTCAACATAAAATAACAATCTCCCCGAAAGGGGATTTTTTTATTGAGCATGCATGCGAAAGTATTAACTTTTGGTTAACGAGGGCATTTTTACAATTAGATAACTTTATGGTACATCCTAAAAAACACAGTTATGCGTAAACAATTACTCTTTGCAGTTCTTTTACTTTTTGTACAAACAATTGCCTTTTCACAATATACAACTCCCGGCACAGGCGTAAACTGGACTCTTGATGACCTGATAACAAATGCGCCTGCATCAGTATCGCTAAACGGCGGGATTTATACTATATCACAAGACATTACAATCGCTGCAACAGATGCTTTGCGTATTGAGGCCGACAATACAACGGTATATGTTAATGCAGGTGTACTCATAACTGTTTTTGGCAGTTTAGTCACAAATGCACAGAATATAACAATAACAGCTACACCCGCAAATCCGCAATCCTACTTTCAGGGGATTAGGCTTGAGGATAATTCTGTTGGCAGTTTTAAAAATACCACGATTACATATGGTGGCGGCATAAGGGTGCTTACGGCCAACTTTACAATGGACAATTGTACGGTATCTTATCATACTGATTTAATTTCAACCTCGGCCGCTATTTCATTTTCAAAGGGAAGCCCCGTGGTAAAGAACTCAACATTTAAATTCAATAAAATGCCGGCACTCGCCTCTGGGGCAAACCAGGAGGTTGCAGCGTTAATCGAAAATAACTACCTGGAATGGAACAGCCAGTCAAACGGGAACCGCCCGCAAATAAATATGGGGCCAGGAGGGAACGACACGATACGCATTATTGGAAATATCGTAAAGGGGAATCCTGCAAACACCATGGTTGGCGGTATTGCAGTCGCTGCATTGCTGGGCAACCCAAGCAAGGTGATAATTGATAATAATACCGTGTTTGATAACAGGTACGGCATCACAGTGGCAGGAACCACATCATCAGGATACATCCGTGGAAATATATTATACAACAACAATACGCAAAATAATCCTGCGCTTGGCGGCAGTGGCATTTCGCTTTCAGCAGCAGGTGTAGGCATGAACATTATTGCCTCGAATAACGAAATTAGGGGTAACCTTTGGGGGATAACCCTGGTTACTGAAGGCCATATCAATCTCGGCGACGGCTCAGATGCGTCACCCGGTGGGAATATATTTTCAGACAACGGCAATGGCGGGGTTACCTATGCCCTCTACAACAATACCACCCAGGCTGTATCAGCCATGAACAATTGCTGGATTGAAGGAACCGAGCCCACCCCTGCACAGGTTGAAGCTGTTATATACCACCAGGCGGATGACGCTTCAAAAGGACTGGTAAATTACACCCCTTATGGGTGTACACTTGGTACGGTAGACTTTGCAATTGCTCAACCTATCTTGTATCCTAATCCTACAAATGGCGTGTTGAATATAGAAACTGTAAAAGATGGCTCTGTTACGATTTACAGCATTTCAGGGCAATTATTACGTGAATGCATGCTCACCGCAGGAGAAAATCAACTCCGGCTTGATTTATCTCAAGGCGTATATATCCTGAAGAGTACAATAGGCAACAAATCATTTTACCAAAAGCTGATAGTTAACTAAGTAATTCTGCATAAGCAGTGCCGTTACAGTAATCGCCACAAAAACACATTCAATTGAAATTTACGTTATCTTTGTAGCACTTAAAGTGAATGTTGGATGGAGACTGTACTTGACACTGCACGCCCGGTAGCACAAGGCGGATTGCTTACGCCAAAGCCCAAATGGCTGCGCGTAAAGCTGCCAACGGGCCAAAAATATACTGAACTGCGCGGACTTGTAGATAAATACAAGCTGCATACCATATGTACATCGGGCAGCTGCCCAAATATGGGTGAATGCTGGGGCGAAGGTACTGCAACCTTCATGATACTCGGAAACATCTGCACCCGATCATGCGGCTTTTGCGGGGTAAAAACCGGCAGGCCTGAGACTGTGGACTGGGATGAACCTGAAAAAGTAGCCCGTTCTATAAAGCTGATGAATATAAAGCACGCGGTAATAACCAGCGTTGACCGTGACGACCTTAAGGATGGAGGCTCTATCATCTGGGCAGAGACTGTAAAGGCAATCCGCAGGATGAACCCTACAACCACCCTTGAAACACTTATCCCGGATTTCCAGGGTATTGAGCGTAACATAGACCGGATTGTTGCAGTAGCACCTGAAGTGGTTTCACACAACATGGAAACTGTAAAACGCCTTACCCGCGAAGTACGCATCCAGGCAAAATATGAGCGCAGCCTCGAGGTATTGCGCTACCTGAAAGATACAGGCATTAACCGCACTAAATCAGGCATCATGCTTGGGCTTGGCGAAACTGAGGAAGAAGTAATACAGACAATGCACGACCTTCGTGCTGTAAACCTTGACGTACTAACCATAGGACAATACCTGCAGCCAAGCAAAAAGCACTTGCCGGTGAAAGAGTTCATAACGCCGGAACAATTCCAGAAATATGAGCAGATAGGCCTTGACCTTGGTTTCCGCCATGTGGAAAGCGGTGCACTGGTGCGTTCATCATACAAAGCGCAAAAGCATATACTTTAATTGGTTTCAGGTTTAAAGTTTCAAGTTGAATGACTAAAACACGAATTGCCATTAATGGCTTTGGGCGTATAGGCCGTAACCTTTTCAGGCTGCTTATAAATCACCAGCAAATAGAAGTTGTCGCCATAAACGATATTGCTGATGCCGCTACGATGGCACACTTGCTGAAGTATGACAGTATACACGGTATCCTTCCTTTTGAAGTAAAGCACACCTTTGACAGCCTGATTGTTGATGGTATATCATATGCATACCTTTCTGAAAAAAATATTGAAAGCCTGGACTGGGCATCGCTTAACATTGATGTAGTTATAGAATCTACCGGAAGGATAAAAAAGCTTGAAGAGGCGCAGAAGCATATCGACTCCGGCGCTAAAAAGGTTATCCTGTCTGCCCCGCCTGAAGATGACAGGATTAAAACCATTGTGCTCGGCGTAAACGAGCAAATGCTTGACGGTACAGAGGTTGTAATATCTAATGCAAGCTGTACTACAAATAACGCCGCCCCAATGATGAAGATCATTAATGAGCTTTGCGGAATTGAGCAGGCATATATTACGACAGTACACTCTTACACAACCGACCAAAGCCTGCATGACCAGCCGCATAAAGACCTGCGCCGTGCCCGTGCGGCATCACAATCTATAGTGCCGACAACTACCGGCGCAGCTAAAGCCCTTACAAAAGTTTTCCCAGAGTTTGAAGGGAAAATAGGCGGCGGCGGCATACGCGTACCCGTACCTGATGGTTCGCTTACCGATATTACCTGCTATGTAAAGCGTGAAGCGTCTATTGAAGAGATTAATGCCGCTTTTAAAGCTGCTTCTGAAAATGAGCTTAAAGGCATCTTAGCGTACACAGAAGACCCAATAGTTTCGGTAGATGTGCTTGGCAACCGGCACTCCTGCCTTTTTGATGCTCAGCTTACATCAGTTATCGGCAGGATGGTGAAAGTTGTAGGCTGGTATGATAATGAGATTGGGTATTCATCGAGATTAATTGATTTAGTAATGCATTTAAAGAAGAATGCCAAATAAGTATAAATAAAAACCCGCTGCGATATATCACAGCGGGTTTTTATATAAATGGCATTAATACTATAATCTCCTTCGGCGTTTAAACAGGTTTACAAGTATTGCTATAAAGGCAACCACCAGTAAAAGATGTATAAGTGCGCTGCCTACATGATAGGCAAAGCTGCCCACCGCCCAGATTATTATAAGTATAACAGCCAGTATGTAAAGTGCGTTTCTCATATGCAATTACAATTATTTCATTGCATCAACTTTCTCTTTTACCATTTTTGAATGGTCAAGATGCTTACGAAGTGTAGGAAGCATTTTTGCAGCCCATGCCCTTATATCAGCATCGGCAGCTTTTTCAGAAGCTTTTTCCATTTTGTCAATCATCTTCTCGTGGCCGTCAACCATCTTGTCAGCATACGCTTTGTCAAAATCAGTTCCGGTTTTGTCATTCATGTCAGCATATTTCTCCTGCACTTTTTCAGTAACCGCAGCTGGCAAGGTGATATTTTTCTTAGTAGCAAGCGCTTTAGTTTCTTCTGATGCTTTTGTATGCTCATCAATCATCATCTGGGCAAGGCCTTTTATATCTGCATTTGTACTTTTTGAAAGTGCCAGTTTACCCAGTTCAATTTCTTTCATGTCAGTTTCTGCAGCATCAACAAGATATTGTGAGTCATCCTCCATCTCGTCATTAGCATCGTCAAATTTTGCTTCGTTCTGGTCTTCAGCAACTTCTTTAGGGTCTTCAGCTTTGTTTTCGTCTTTACATGATACTGTACCAAGCGCCATAGCAAATACTGCGGCACCCAAAAGCATTTTCGCGAAAATTGATACTTTTTTCATAATGGTTAGTGTTTAAATTTATATTGTTTGGAAATACGAATTTAACGCGGAAATGCTTACCGCTATGTTACCATTATCACAATAAGTGTTACAGAAATCTTAAAATCAGGATTTTACATCCTCTTCTATTTCAAACACTTCTTTTTGTATTGTCACGGCGTAACCGTTCGGCACTATACTCTTTCCATACATGGTAGCATATACTTTTGTAAACTCTGCACCAAAGTATAGTATGATGGCTGAATAATAAACCCACACTAAAATTATAACTACTGAGCCTGCTGCCCCATAAGCCGTAGCCACAGTTGAAGTGCCGAGATAAAAGCTGATGCCGAATTTACCTATCATAAACAACACGGCTGTAACGCCCGAGCCTATCAGCGTATCTTTCCAGGCGAGCTTCCCATCGGGCAGTGTTTTAAAGATTACCGCAAACAATAAAGTAATTATTGCCAGCACCACCCCTAAATTTAGACCATATAACAGATATACAGTTGCATTGGGAAGAAACCCTATAAGCTCATCGCTAATCAGGTCAAGTATGGTATTGGCTACCAGGCTTACCAGTAAAATAAACCCCATTACACCTATCATAGAAAAAGACATAAGCCTGTTAAGCAGGAATTTTGAAAGGCCGCGTTTTGGCTTTGCACGCAGCCCCCAGATGTAATTTATTGAGCTTTGTATCTCGGCAAAAACACCTGAAGCCCCTACAAGCAGTATTACAATACCTACTGTCATGGCAAATACATTGTTATGGTTTAGCTCCATATTTTTTATGGTCTCCTGTATCTGGATGGCAGCCTGATTGCCCACAAGGTTTTTTATCTGGCCGTAAAATTGCCCGTTTACGGCATCTTCACCAAAAAATACGCCGCACAAAGACAAGATGATTATAGACAGCGGCGCTATGGAAAATATAGTGTAATAGGCTAAAGATGCGCTTAGCTTAATAGCATTGTCTTCATTAAATTCAGCTGCGGTTTTCTTTAAGACTTTCCAGGTTTTTGTTGCACCCTTCCTGATTTTCATATGTCATTGCAGTTTACCTGTCAAATTTAAAGATTTCAGCGTCTTTATTATCACGGCCAAGTATTAAATCTCTTATAATCTCAGCCCCAATGAGGCTGAAGGTAATTCCGTTGCCGCCGAACCCGAGTGAAAAATAACTGTTAGGCAAAGGTTTGTACTCACCAATGTAGGGCAGCATATCTTTTGTAGAGCCAAATGTGCCGCACCAGGTAAATTCAGGTTTAAAGTTGAGATGAGGAAACAGCTTGTTTGCATCTTCAACCAGGTGCTTAGCCTTATATTTCATTAATTTATCTCTTTTGGCAGGATCATGAAACCATACATCCCTCCCGCCTATCAGCACACGGTTATCCGGCGTTGTGCGCAGGTATAAGTAAGGATTTGCCGTGTTCCATATAAGCGCTTCATCTTTCCAGAATGGGCGCTCATTATACTGCTCGCTTATTACTGCATAAGTAGATTGCAGGTCAACAATCTTTTTATCTATAAAGTTTACAACTTCATATCCCGTTGCGTATACAAGCTTATTGCACTTTACAGTGTAACCTGATTCCGTTTTAAGTGTAACACCGTTTTTATTATGTTTTATCGTTGTAACCTCAGTCCTGTCATAAATATTGACGTTATCTTTTTTATTCCTCCGGTGCTGCAGCAGGCAGTGCGTAAACATGTAGGCGTTTGTTTGTGCAGCAAGTTTTGAGCGTATGGCGCCATGGCCCTTAAAACCGTATTGCTTCAATAATTCATCCGGCTCAAGATATTCCACTTCAAACCCTGCTGCCTTTCGTGCCTCAAATTCTTTCTTCAGCATTGGCACATCCTTTTTAAAAGCTGCATAGTAGATGCTTTGCTTATATTCAAAATCATCCAGCCCAAGCTCCTTTGATATCTTTCCTATCTTGGTGATGGCTTCGCCACAAAGCTGGTAGGCGCGTTCCGCTTTTTCTTTACCAACAGTATCAATAAGTTTACACAGCGGCCTGTCTATTTCATACTGAAGCAAAGATGTGCTTGCGCTGGTACTGCCCAGGCCTATAGTACGGGCATCGAGAGTTACACAATCTATTCCCTCATTTACAAGGTAGTAGCGTACCAGCGCACCTGATATGCCTGCCCCTATAATAACAACATCTGTAGTGATGTCATGGTCAAGTTTTGGAAAAGTAAATGGAAGGCCGTTTTTAACCAACCAAAAAGGATAGCCTGATTTTAGTGTCATAACCGTTGAGTTTACTTACAAAAGTATTTTCTTCTACATCTTCATCATCTATACTTAACATATAGATATTGCATTTTTAACGCTTGTTGAATTTAAATCAATCCGTAGCTTTGCATTACATTCTTAAAGAGATGATCAACCCGTCAGCCCACGGCTGGATAGACAAGTATTTTGCACAAAAAGCTGCAGCAATCAACGATGCCGCAGAGGATGCACTATACCTAAAAATACGTAATACAGGCCTCATATATGGGCATATAATAGCCCCGCAAGGTTTTGAATCAAGTGAGATTAGTGGCTGGACAGATGAAGAGAAGGCCAAGGTAGCACTGCTTGGTGCACTATATTGCACGTGTTGCAATAAAACAGGCCAGCTTGATAAACAGTTTTTTTTAGATGCTGCGCTTAAGTTTTACAGGCAAATCACTCCTCAGGGGTTTGGCCTCCTCAAAAAAGTATTGCCATCATCTCAGCAAAGCCATGAACTTGAAGGCTTTATAGATGAACGTGTACACACGAACGATAACATACTAACACGGAATTTCTCGCACGTAATTACGAATGCGCTATTGTATATGGACGTGCCTGCTTTCGCCAAATTCCTTGAAGGGAATAATGACCCTGCTGTACATATCCGTAAGCTTGAAGAAACTGTAGTAGGTACAGCAATGCTTGCACTTAAAGCAAAGCCTAACACGACAGAATATGACACATTGCTTGAAAAGCTCTTTGAAGCATCGGTACGTTACACAAGGCTTTCCCAAACCGGCCCGGCCGATATAAGTATAATCGATACTGATTATTTTAATACATACCTTGAAAAAGCGTACTTGCTTGATATGGCAGTTATGGCTATATGGAAAGAAGGCAGTGTTGAAAATGCCGACCTTGAATTTGTATACCGCCTGGCGGAATGGCTGGGCATAGATGAAGAAGCCACCGCCGACAGTATTGCCGCTTTTGATGTGTTTATAAAGCTGCACAAAAAAACATTGCCTACTTTAAATACTCAAACCCGGTAAAGCATTTTTATGACCACACGTCACAATTTGTTATCACACTTATAAACAGGAATAAAAAACGCCTGGTTAAAGAGCTTGCCAACAATGGCGAGCTTATGGTACTGCTCACCCATTCTACCCACCGCAGCTTAAGCCCCAAAGAAAAGAAAAAAGTACGCAAACAGCTGCTCGAAATATGCAAAACAGTACCATCGCTAACCATATTCCTGCTGCCCGGCGGAAGCCTGCTGCTGCCATTGCTTATAAAATTTATACCACAGCTCTTGCCATCGGCTTTTAATGAAAACCTTGAAAATGAATAATAAAAAAAGCCCCTCATAGAGGAGCCTTTTACACACATTTAAATTCTATTTACCAAACTAAAATTTTAAACGGTCAGTTTTATCAAGATCTTCATTTCCGCAAAAGTTTACCTGCAGGTCTTTTACTATGCCTGTATCAAGGCCGTAAACCCACCCATGAAGGCAAAGTTCCTGGCCGTTGCGCCATGCATTTTGTACAATAGATGTTTTGGCAAGGTCTGTAACCTGCTCCTTCACATTTATTTCAACAAAGGCATTAAAGCGTGCGGTTTCATCTTCAATGGCGTCAAGTTCTTGGCTGTTAAGCCTGTACACATCTTTTATGTGCCTTATCCAGTTATCTATAAGTCCTATATGGTCACTGCCCATTGCAGCTTTAACCCCACCACAACCGTAGTGTCCGCAAACAATTACATGCTTTACTTTCAATACGTTTACTGCATAGTCAAGAACGCTAAGCATATTCATATCACTGTGTATTACCATATTGGCAATATTGCGGTGTACAAATACCTCGCCCGGCTGCGCGCCAATTACTTCATTGGCGGGCACACGGCTGTCGCTGCAGCCTATCCAAAGCAATGGTGGCGACTGCCCTTTTGAAAGGCGCTCAAAATATTCCGGGTCGTCTTTAAGTTTCGTTTCGCTCCAGATCCTGTTATTGTCTAAAATCTTTTTATAAAAGTCTGTACTCATAGGTTAGATTTGCTTTTATGGGTTTATGTTGTTTATTATAACTGATTATTTTTTATTGTCCGGATGTTCTATAGAAACATAATCACCGGTATTTTCAAGTTCATACGCTTCTTTAAAGCCAAGCAGTATTACTTCAATATTTTCTTCTTTAGCCTTCACATCCCGAAACTCTTCAATAAGCTCAAGAACATCATGAGCTATATACACAGTATCTGATGCATTGATGATAACCTTAGAATTTTCAGGTATTTCATTAAGTGTTGATTTAATTGCTGCTTTGTTCAGGAAAGAAACCTCCTGCGCCAAATCTATATGTATCACATCACCGGCTGAATATTCATCTCTGCGGAAATTATAAGCCCGTTTCATATTGCCGCGCATGATAAATATAATACTTATAAACATACCAATGGCAACACCATACAGTAACCCGAAGGCCACTACAACTACCAGTGTGGCTATGAACGGTATGAACTGGTATTTACCCTTAGCCCAGAAATACTTAAGTTTTGAAGGGCTTGCCAGTTTATAGCCAACCATTAAAAGTACGGCAGCCAGCGTAGCAAGCGGTATCATATTTAGTATCATAGGGATTGCCAGAACACAAATTAAGAGCAGGAAACCATGTATGATGGTTGACATTTTGCTTCGCGCGCCGGCTGCAGCATTAGCCGAAGACCGTACCACAACCGATGTCATGGGCAGGCCGCCTATAAATCCGCTCAATATATTGCCTATACCCTGCGCCTTAAGTTCAATATTAGTGTCAGTATAACGCTTTTGCACATCCATGCGGTCACTGGCCTCAATACATAGTAATGTTTCAATAGAAGCCACCACAGCGATTGTAAGGGCTGTAATCCATACCTGTGTATTGCCTATACCTGTAAAGTCGGGCATAACAAGTACATTGCTGAAATCTTGAAACGACCTTAGCTGAGGCAGCTTAACAAGATGTTCAATCCCGAGAGCAAAACTGCCTGTAGCAATAAATATCTGGTTTATCGCAATACCTGCTGCAACGGCTACAAGTGCACCTGGTATAAGCCTGAGCCTTTTAAGCGCAGGTATTTTATCCCAGGCTATGAGTATGGCAAGCGACACAAGTGATATTATAATTGCACCTGTTTCAAAACGTTCTAAAATCACTGGTATGTCTGAAAACGGATTGGTCCCGTCAAGCCTGAAGAATTGTTCATCTCCCTCATAATCTTTATCATATCCCACCGCATGCTCCAACTGAGTGATGATGATGATCACCCCAATGCCCGCAAGCATGCCTTCAATAACATTGGCAGGAAAATAATTAGATATGCTGCCCGCCTTTAAAAAGCCCAGGATTACCTGGAAAAAACCGGCAAGCACCACAGCAAGAAGGAAAAGCTCAAAAGAGCCGAATGAGGTTATTGCTGCAAGTACAATTGATGTAAGGCCCGCAGCAGGGCCAGATACGCTGATATGCGAACGGCTGAGGCTGCCTATAACGATACCGCCTATTACACCTGCAATAATACCTGAAAGCGGCGGCGCACCAGACGCCAGGGCAATACCGAGACATAGCGGTAAAGCCACAAGGAAAACCACAAGGCCTGAAGGAAAATCTGACCTGAGGTTTGCAAAAATGTTTGTGTTTTTTGTCATAAACCCGATAAAATATAATACGATAAATTGTGCAGGTAAAATTGCCTGCGGCTGCCAGATAGGCTCATTTAAGTACTATACTGTTTCGGGTGGGGGAGAGAAAATTTCTTCAAAGACATTGCCATGCCTTTGAAGATTTTCTGATTTTATTTCTGAAGATTGCTTTGCTGTCTCAAAAAATACCGGCTGGTATTCATATTCTGCGTATGCCTTTACTTCTTTTATCTCTTTCTGTATTTCTTCTTCAGTAAGGCTGTAAACCATAGATATGTCTGCATCATCATTATCTATCAGGCTCACAACTGTAGGAGCCGCCAGGAATGACAGAAACATTATTAAAACTATGTTTACCAGAATTTTCATTTGTGCGAATATACGCAAAAATAGAACCGATCCGGTTAAAGTAAGTGTTATATTTCTTCCTCACACCAGGCCTTAAGCATCCAGATAGTCTTTTCCTGCTCTTTGATAAAGTCGCTCATCATGCTGTTTGTACCTTCATCTCCTATCTTGCCCGATTCGTCAAGTATCACGCGCTCAATCTTTAGCAGGTCTGCAAGTGAGTTCATCACAAGGTGTACAGCTTCTGTATCGCGGCTTACATCACGGCCTACTTCAAGGCGGTTATTTTTTATGTAATCTTCAAATGTATGCAACGGTGTTTTACCAAGTGTAAGCACACGCTCTGCAATCATGTCAATTTTTTCCTGGGCATCGTTATAAAGCTCCTCAAACTTCACGTGAAGCTGAAAAAAACGTTTACCGCGAATATTCCAGTGCACACCGCGAAGGTTTTGGTAATATATCTGGAAATTTGAAAGCAGTATGTTCAATTCTGCTGCAATAACTTCAGATTCTTTGGTAGGTAAGCCCAGTATATTCGTCTCCGGCTGTTGATTTTTATTTGCCATGTTTTATGTTTTTATAGGTTAGTTGAATTTCAAAATTAATCAAAATTAACCCGTGCTTCCATACATTTTATGAAACCTTTTTATATTTTTATAGTCAAAATCTATTTTATGACCATTACCCAGTTACATTATGTGCTGGCCGTTGCCGAACATAAGAACTTTACCCTTGCTGCCGAAAAATGCTTTGTAACACAGCCAACACTTAGCATGCAGATACAAAAACTTGAAGAAGAACTTGGCATCCAGATTTTTGACCGCAGCAAAAAACCCATACAGCTTACCGAAGTGGGGCAGATGATTGTAGTTCAGGCCAAAAATATAGTGAATGAATCAGGCCGCATTAAAGACATTGTTGACCAGCAAAAAGGCTTTATTGGCGGTGATTTTAAGGTTGGCATCATTCCTACTATCATGCCTACGCTGTTGCCGATGTTCATGAATAACTTTATAAAGAAATACCCTAAGGTTAACCTTATAATTGAGGAGCGCACTACATCTGAAATTATTTACATGCTTAAGAACGACCAGCTTGATGCCGCCATAGCCGCTACACCGCTTGGCGAAGAAAGCATTAAGGAGGTGGTATTGTACTATGAGCCGTTTGTTGCCTATGTACCCGAAAACAATCCTTCTTTTAAAAGAAAGAGTTTGAGGTGCAAGACCTTGAAGAAAACCTTGATAACATATTATTGTTGCAGGACGGACACTGTTTCCGAAATAATGTGCTGAACGTTTGCCGAAACACAGCGCTGATGAATGATAACCATTTCCAGATTGAGAGCGGAAGCTTTGAAACTATGGTAAAGCTTGCAGATGAAGGCTTGGGAATGACCATGCTGCCCTACCTGCATACTATGGATATGCCGCCAAAATCGGCCGCAAAACTACGCCATTTTAAAGAGCCGAAGCCATCACGCGAAGTGAGCCTTATATACGGTAAGAAAGAACTGAAGCTTCATATTATTGAAGCACTGCGCAGCACCATTGCCGGCGTAGTTAAAGGCGCCATCGCCTTCCATAACGTGGATATAACCAGCCCGATGCAGAAAAAATAATTTTCACATCTATAAAAAAGAAAGGAGCCCGGTCAGGGCTCCTTTTTTATTGTTCAACGTAGATAAGGCAATCTTTTAATTCCGGCTTTTCTGTAACAAAACCGTGAAGCCAGTCTATCAGTTGCTCTATCTCATAAGGCAATAAAACTTTTATTGCTTTTTCCAGTTCCTTACTAAAAAGTTTCGGGTCGAAGCTTACGCTTTCCAGAATCTTTTTAGTGTAGCTAAACATAGGTCTTGGCATTCTTTCTAAGTGAATAATTAAAGTTATAGGTGATAAGAACGTTTCAACAAATATACTCATAAAACGTTTTCGTAAAACAAATTATTCATATATTTTTATTTAACATTCACAATTACTTAATTTATTAACTAAAATTTAATACTTAATTGCTTGCAGAATTTCACGCTTGCCGGGTGGCCCCGCTAACTTTTTTACAGTAAAGCCCGCTGCTGTCATTGCGTTTTTGATAACAGTACGGCAGGCATAAGTTATGAGTACACCATTCGGTTTCAGAGCTGTATACATGAGCCTGAATATATCTTCACCCCAGAGCTCGGGCTGGGCATGGTATCCGAAAGCATCATAATATACCAAATCATACAAATTTACATCTTCTATTTCCTGAAAATGCTGCTGCCGCTTTGTTAACGTAAAATTTGCGGAAACTTTAACTTCATCTCCCCATGGTGCGGTATGCATTTTAACGAAAAAATCTTTGCAATTATGAGCTTGCAGTTCGTTTACATAATTCAGTTGTGCAATTTCTTCTTCGGAAACCGGGTAAGCCTCTACACCTGTATATTTAATTTGCTGCCCTGATTTCTGCGCTTCAAGAAATGTCATAAAGGCGTTTAACCCGGTGCCAAAACCACATTCCAGTATATCTATATCTTTACCTTCAAACATCGCCAGCCCATTCTGTATATAAACATGCTGTGCTTCCTGTATCGCCCCAAATTTGGAGTGATAGCTTTCCTTCATCTCCGGGATGTGGATGGTAACAGAGCCGTCAGCGGTTTTTATTATTTCTCTTTTCATCTAAGTCAAAATTACGCTTTTCCATTTCGAGCGGAGCTTGCGGAGCCGAGAAATCTCAGTTTTAATTCAGAAATTTCTCCACTTCGGTCGAAATCCACTTCACTTTGGCTCACCACTCAAATATCATCGTTTAAAAATTTCCATTCAGGATTAAAGTCTGTAATTAATGCTTCCTTCTTCTCCCTATTCCACTTTTTTAACTGTGTTTCTCTGTCAATTGAAGTTTGTACATCTGCGTACTTCTCCCAATACAATAAATATCTACAGTTATATTTGGCTGAAAAAGCCTTTGAATGTGCTTCGGGATTTTGATGGTAGTACAACCTCTCTTTTAAATCATTGGTAAATCCAATATACAGTACCGTTTTAGCTTTGTTTGTAATTATATAAACATAGTAGTTGTGTGTACCTTTTGTCTGAAACATTTGGCTACTGTTTTTCTCTATACTGTGTTTCCATTTCGAGCGGAGCTTGCGTAGCCGTGAATTCTTTAATGGGCTAGAGATTTCTCCACTTCGCTTCACTGCCTTGCGCTCCGGTCGAAATGGAACTTCACTCATAAACCAGAAAGCCCATCTTAACAGACAGGCCTTTGTTTACTTTATATACAATTTCTTTATCCTCGGTATTGGGCCTTCACACTTTTGCTCATGGCAGGCTACGCAAGACTGGACCGCATCGTTGAAATGCTGTTTTGCGTTCTTCGGGTCCGCATAAATCTTTCGCTGTGCCGCGATGAACTTAGCCGCCTGTTCTTTGAAAAATGCGTCATTCTCACTCGGGTCGGTCATTGCAGACGAGTGCATTTTCAAAATATGCTCCGGGAAAGTCCCAATCGTATCGCCCGAGATAATACGCTCTTTCAGGCGCTGGTTATCCACATACATCTGCTCCATAAGCGCTGCCATTTCGCTCATCTCATACATCTTAAATTCCTTTTTGGCTTTAGGAGCTTTGGCTATCGTATCTGTAATAAGTTTTTCAGCTACATCTGCCTTTTTATCACAGGCAAAAAGAAATGTGCAGCACAAAGCAGCGGTTATCAGCTTCTTCATTATTTGCTTATCAGTACGCCGTCAGCCATGAATTTATATTCCACTTTTGGCTCAGTGATTTTTGCAATTTCAGCATCGCTCTGGCCGCCATCCTTGGCATAGTGCCTTAGCGCCGCTACCGATGTTTCGCTTACAAAAGCCTTTCCGCTTACAATTGCTTCACTTTCGGCAGCGTTAAGCGGTACAAAAAATGCATAATCTTTAAACTTTACGAAAGATTCTTTACCACCCGGTAGTTCCATTGCCATCCAGCAGCCTTTCTTCTGGCAAACATCTTTTACTTTCGATTTAAATTTCACCGCGATGGTATCACCCGGCTTCATTGTCCTGTATTTCTTCAGCATCTCATCTTTAGAAAGCGCATTTACAGCCGCAATTTTATCACCGAACGATGCATATTCTACCTTAACTTCTGCAGCGGGCTTTACAGCGGTTACTTTTTTATCTGAAGGCTTTTCATCAGCTTTTTTAGCGTCAGCTTCTACAGCAGGCACAGCACCTTCTTCAATACCAGTTTCTGTTGACACTACGGTATCCGTATCTACTATTGTAGTATCAGCTTTACCCTCAATAACAGTCTCTTCAGTTGTAACAGTAGTCTCTTTAGATTCTTTATTCTGGCAGGCCGCAAGTGTAATAAGTGCAGCAGCCGCAATTGCTATTTTTTTCATGAGATGATTAAACGGTTAAAGGACAAAGGTAAATAGAAAAACGAAACAGCAAAATTTTAGTGAGCACTCGCAGTCACAGTTTACAGTAAATCACGAGAATAACTTTAAATAACGGCCCTTGAAACGCGGTGGTATGAAACTGAGACTGCAACTGAAAACTATTTTTTTAACATTCAGGAAACCGCGGCATCATTTTTTAGTAATTTTGCCAGTACAACTTAAACTAACACAACCTACCCGAGATGATTAATAATTCTCCTCTCAATATTAGTATCCAACGCGCTGAAAATACAAAAATAGGCGATGTAGATTTTGAAAACCTCACCTTCGGCAATACGTTTACTGACCACATGCTGGTATGCGATTACCGCAACGATGAGTGGGAAACGCCTGTAATAAAACCATATGAACCCTTCCTTATAGATCCTTCAGCAAAGGTTTTCCATTACGGGCAGGCCATTTTTGAAGGAATGAAAGCGTATAAAGATGAGCATGATGATGTATGGCTTTTCCGCCCCGACCAGAACCATGAGCGTTTCAACATGTCGGCCACGCGCCTTGCCATGCCTGAAGTTCCTGAAGAAATCTTTCTGGGAGGTATGCAGAGGCTGCTTGATATGGAGCGTGCATGGGTAAAAAAGGCAAAGGTAACTCGTTGTACATACGCCCTTTCATGATTGCTATTGGCCCTGGCGTTATCGCAGCGCCTTCTACACAATACCGGTTTATGATAATCCTCTCCCCTGCCCGGGCTTATTATAGCGGCGAAGTGAAAGTTATCATTGCCGAGCACTACAGCCGTGCGGCAAACGGTGGTATTGGTGCGGCCAAGGCTGCGGGAAATTATTCGGCACAGTTTTACCCTACAAAGCTTGCCAATGAGCAGGGCTTCCAGCAGATAATATGGACGGATGATGCTACACATACCAAGCTTGAGGAGGCTGGAACAATGAATGTATTTTTCCGTATTGGAGACACATTATACACTGCGCCAACCAGTGAAAGGATTCTTGACGGTGTGACACGCAAGAGCATCATTGAGCTTGCAGAGCGTGAAAATATTAAAGTTGAAGTACGTCCGGTTCTGGTTGATGAGCTTATTGCTGCCGCCGAAAACGGAATACTACAGGAGATTTTCGGGGCAGGTACGGCAGCTGTAGTGAACCCTATTGTGGGCTTCTCGTACAAAGACAAATACTACGAATTGCCGAAGTTGGAAAAGCCTGTAGCACTTGAAATAAAAGAAAAACTCACCAACATACAATATAAGCTGGCTGATGATACCTTTGGGTGGACAGTAAAAATATAGCTTCAGCCAAAAGAATTTAGCCATAAGCCACTAGTTCTCACTCATCCCGAGTCAGCAGCTAGTGGCTTATGCCTTTTGGCTATAATTCTAAAATAACCCTGAAATCAGGCTTGAAATAATTCGGCCCTTTCATCACTTTACCGTCTTCACGATATATAGGCTTGCCGTCATGGCCCAGCTTGCTCATGTTGCTTCGCTGTATTTCTTCAAACACTTCTGTTATTTTATGCTGCAGCCCATGCGATATGATTGTTCCACATAAAATATAAAGCATATCTCCCAGCGCATCGGCAACTTCGGTGAGGTCATTATTTTGCACAGCTTCAAGATATTCTTCATTCTCTTCTTTCATCAGGTTATAGCGAAGCATGTTCACTGCTTCGCCAAGGCTTGCTTTCGGCGCCTGCCCCACCCCCCAATCCAAACGATTCGTGAAAAAGCTGTACGGCTTCCAACTGGTTTTTCATAACTACATATTTAGGTGATAAATGTAGTAAAACAGGAAGTTAAGCCGTAACTTCGCCCCAAAAAGATTTCAACATGTTTACAACAGGACAGCTTGTTTTTGCAGTACTTTTTATCATTGTTTTCATCGGGGTTATGGTATACGTATATCGCCAGGATGCCATTCTGCATAAAAAATATTATAAGGGCAGCTACTGGATTCTGATTGGCTTCATTATTTTTATACTCGCATTATTTTTTATCAAAACATATCTTAAGCATTAAAATATTTTTTTTTACAAAGTGCTTTCCTGTTAATTTTTGGCACGGTATATGTTTATGCCAATTAAAACATAGAATGTTAAGAGTCTCTTAAATTCTGTACCTTTGTAAAACAAAAAAACATCAGTCAGTAAAATGAAACGCATCATTACTTCAATCGCAATTATGGCAGCCACTGTTTTAACTTTAAACAGCTGCAAATCAACTCCAGCTGTTCAGCGCGTAGATGAAAATTCTGTAACCGACCTTAGCGGCCGCTGGAACGAAACCGACTCACGCATTACCGCTGAAGAAATCACCGCAGAGCTTATGTCACACTCTTGGTACAGCACTTATGCCGCAGAAAATAATGGTAAGAAGCCCGTTATAATTGTGGGGATGATCACTAATAAATCGCACGAACATATTCCTGCCGAAACTTTCTCGAAAGATATTGAGAAGCAAATAATCAATTCAGGCCGCATGAAACTTGTACAGGCGGGTGCAATGCGTGAAGAAATACGCGCTGAAAGAGCTGACCAACAGAATTTTGCATCTCAATCTACCATGAAAAAATTCGGTCTTGAAAACGGTGCTGATTTTATGCTTCAGGGTACCCTCAACTCTATTGTTGACCAGGCGGGCAAACAAAAAACTGTTTTCTACCAGATTGACCTTGAACTTACTAATATCCAGACCAACGATAAAGTATGGATTGGCGACAGGAAGATTAAGAAGGTAATATCAAAGTAATATGATACCAGCCGGGAGCATTTACAGGGCAGCACGCAGCCTGGCACTTACTGTTTTGCTTGCTGCCGCAGCTTCATGCAGCACCTATAATTCAAAGACCGCCGACATTGAAGTAAACCTATACAATGGTAATTTTAAAGAAGCCAGCGCAGGCCTTGACGGTAACCGCCTTTTGCAAAAAGAGCGAAATAAACTATTATATCTTTTAGAAAAAGGTAAAGTTGAGCATCTTCTTGGTAATTATGAAGCCAGCAATAATTATCTTGAGCAGGCCTATATAATGGTTGATGATAAGATTAAAACCAATGCGGGCCAATATGTTGCGGCTAAGTTTACTAACCCAATGGCCGAACCTTACAAAGGTGAGGACTTTGAAAAAGTATCTATACATTATTACAAGGCCCTGAATTACTTTCATTTAGGCAGACCTGCAGATGCATTGGTCGAGGCAAAACGCATCAATATTAAGCTGTATGAGCTTAATGAAAAGTACAAGGAGAATAAGAATAAATATAGCGAAGATGCCTTTTCACAGATACTTCAGGGAATAATTTATGAGTCTACCGGCGATGTGAACAATGCCTTCATCGCCTATCGTAATGCCGAGGAAATTTATGCTAAAAACGAAGGCAAATTCTTTGGCACACCCATGCCGCAGCAGCTTAAAACCGACCTGATGCGGACTGCAAGGATTATGGGCTTCCGTGAGGAATACGAAAAGTATGTAAAGAAATATGGCGAACCAAACCTTCCGCAGCAGAGGCCTGCAGGCGAAGCCATCATTTTTTGGGAAAATGGGCTTATCGCTGCGAAAGACCAGGTTGTAATAACTGCTTCGGGTGCCGGTGGTGCTTTTGTAGGCACTTATAATGACGGCGAAGTTTCTGAACCTATCATTATACCAATTCCTCCTGATGCAAATCTTGGTGTTATTAATGCAATTGCCATTCCTAAATACAGGGTTAGGCCAACATATTATACTAAGGCAACCGTAGTTGTAAATGGAAATGAACAGCCACTGGAGCTTGGGCAGGATTTTTACCCTATTGCCAAGCAATGCCTTAAAGACCGTATGCTGCGGGAGGCTATTGACATTGCGGTGCGTTTTGCAGCAAAAAAAGCTACCGGTGCGGGATTGGGTGCCATTGCCGACCAAACACTGGGCAAAGGCTGGGGTGATGTAATACAGGCAGGGGCTGATATTGCAGGGGCATCTACCGAAAAGGCAGACACGCGCAACTGGCAAACGTTACCATCAACAATTTGTTATACACGTGTTTCACTGAAAGAGAGCTATAATAATTTCGTAATCAGGAAATATGGCCAGGATGGTGTAATTGATACTGAGCAAATAACTATTCCTTTCAGACCGGGACTGCAGTTGGTAAACTTTTATGACCTGGGCAGGACACAAATCATACCTGATACTAAAACGCAGCCTGCTTCTGTCAACCATATGCAACAAACCCAACCACAACCAAAATAATCATGAAAAAAATAGCCGCCTTACTTTTGCTTCTATTCGGACTTTGTGCCTCTGCACAGGAACCGCAGTGGGATGAATGGCAGAAAACCAGCTGCTACAGCAATATTTCGTATCGCCTGCTTGAGCTGGGCAAACATGGTGAGCAATACCGCTGGAAAATACAATTCAGGAATGATTATGACAATATTATTTCTTTTAATTACCATGTCACAGATAAGGTGGGTAAATACACAACAACAACACACCGTAAAGCGCTACATCAGGGGCAGGTAAGCGAAGAAATTGATTTATACACCAAAAGTCAGGATATCTATATATTGGCAGATAAAGTAAGTATGACGCCATATCCTGAAAATTTTGTGGAATGTGATGGAAAATAAGCCTAAGCTGCCTGAAACAAAGTTTTGGTTTCTTACAGTTTATTCCTAATTTTACAGGCAAACTCAACACCCAAACCACCCGGATGAGAATCCTTAAATATATTTTCCTTTTACTGCTTTTGGTTGCAATAGCGCTTACAGTGTTTATTGCCACCCAGGAAGGAAAATATGACATCAGGAAAGAAAAAACCATCAGTGTTCAGGCGCCTGTTATCTTCAACTACATCAATGATTACCGTAATTGGGAAAATGTAGGAATACTTACAAACAATGATACCACAGCGGTTTATTCATTTTCTGATGTGGCATTTGGGCAGGGTGCAAAAACTTCATGGAAACTTGACGGAAGTGATGGCAGCGTTGAGACTGTACGCGTTGCAGAAAACGACTCTATCATACAAAAGGCCGTTATAAATGGATATCCCAGTGATATAGCATGGGCCTTTAAAAAGGCGGGCAGCGCTACAAAAGTTTCTGTTCGCATTAAGGGTGAGCTGAGCTTTAAAGATAAAGCCTATGCTGTTTTACAGGGCGGTGTGCAGGAGCGTTTGGAATCTACTCTTGACAAGGGACTAGAAAATCTTAACAAATTCCTTGTGCATGAACTTGGAACTTATAAGGTAGATGTTATTGGTGTTGTGAGTAAAACCGGCACCTATTACCTGCAGCAGGCTGTAAAAGTTCCGGCTAAAGATGCCACTACCCGCATCAATGAAATTACGGCTAAGCTTACAGATTTTGCCAAGACAAATAAAATAGCCCTGAATGGTGCGCCATTTGTGATTTATACAAATACCGGCAGGCAGGGTGCCGAAATGCAGTTTGCAGTGTGCATTCCTATTAAAGAAGAGATTTTCACAATGCCGGGCAGTGAGTATGAAGGCGGGAGGCTGGAAGGCTTCCAGGCGCTTAAAACTACACTTCACGGAGACTACTCGCATCTTAAAAAAGCCTGGGATGCTTCGGCGAAAGAAGTCAGGACAAAAGCATTACAGGAAAACACCGGTGGCCAGTACATTGAGGTTTACACCCGCAACGTACAGCAAACTAAAAAACCTTCAGGCTGGATAACGGATATTTATACTCCATTAGGGCCAAATACCGGGATTGTAAGGGATACTGTTCAGCAAACACCGGTAGAAAGAAGGCAGGAAGGGACGCAGCGTGAACCTGTACCTTCAAAACCTGCGGCTAACACAGCATTGCCGTCTACCCAGTCAAGGCCTGCAGGCACAACCGCTACCCCAAGGCGTACGCCTGCAACTAACAGCACTCCTGCTCAGGCACAACCTGCAAAAACGACACCTACGCCTGTTACTAATAAGTAATCGCTATATCTGTGCTTATTTTTTGATAATATACTTTACTACTGTCTCGGCAGAATGAAGTCCGAATACTGCCGGAATCCAGCTGTTTGTACCAAAGAATGATTTTTTGAAGTTAGTGCCGTCGGTCATTTTAAGGCTCGTTTCGTCAGGCGCTTCTGTTGAGAAAACCACTTTTACGCCTTTAGATACACCCTCTTTACGGAGCCTTTTACGAACTGTTTTAGCAAGAGGGCAAACATCGGTTTTAGAAATATCAGCCACCTTTACCTTGCCTGCTTCATATTTACCACCTGCACCCATGTTGCTGATTATTTTAACTTTCTGCCTGCGGGCAGAAATGATAAGATTCAATTTTGGCGTGATGCTGTCAATACAATCAAGCACATAATCATATTGGGGCGTTACAAGCTCATAGGCACGCTCCGGCGAAAGAAATTCTTTAACACGGATAAGATTAATCTCAGGGTTAATATCCATCAGCCTGTCGCCTACCACATCAACCTTAGGCATGCCTATCGTAGAATGCAATGCAGGTAGCTGGCGATTTATGTTTGTAATATCCACCACATCACCATCTACAATGGTCATAGTACCCACACCCGCACGGGCAAGAAATTCGGCTGCGAAAGAGCCTACGCCACCAAGGCCCACAACCATTACATGAGAATTCTTTAATTTATCTAAGCCTTCTTTCTTAAATAGAAGTTGGGCGCGCTCTGTCCATTCAGCCATTATTGAAAACAGTTTTAAAATTTTGTGCAACAAGCTGTTGCACTTGTTCTATAGAAATATTTCGTGCCTGTGCTGCCTTTTCGTACACCTGTGCTATCCCCTCTTCAATCGTATCAGTCTCAAGGAAAAACCTGTCGGAAGGCACTTGCGCTAATACACCTGACAACTCCAGATTTCGCAACAGATACTTACCAAACGAAAGATAAAAGCCATTATCAAGCAATTGTTTTGCTACCTGGTTATTCTTTGAGAACCCGTGAATGATCATCGGAACTTCAATTTTCAGCTTTTTCTTTATGGCCATAACCTCTTCATAGGCAGCCACACAATGCAAAATTACAGGTTTATTGTATTTCACCGCAAGTACAAGCTGCTTTTCAAAAACATTTAACTGAATGTAGAGCGGGGTTTCAATGCGTTTATCGAGTCCGCATTCACCAAGTGCCAGGCAATTTTCAAACTGTAAACGCTGCTCAATTATATGCAGATGCTCATCTAATTTGCTTTCATCAATGTACCACGGATGAATGCCGGTTGAGAAATACGGCACATCAATTTCATCATCAGGATAGCGGTTGACTATCTGAAGGATGCCGGGATTTGCGGTGTAATTATGTGTGTGGAGGTTGTGGAGCATTAATCTATCCTTATTAATTTACCTGTAGACTTAGCACAAAGTCCTTCCAGCCTCCAGGTGGATCAATTTCTGCTTCTCCCAGTATTTGATTTGATGTAAATTCTGTAATGAAAATGCCATCTATTGCTAATCTATCATTGTTCCAAATCACTGAACCTGAAAGATCGACGCATCGAATTCCATTAGCGTCACATATATAAAATTCATGTTGGTGCATGAAGAGATTTCCAAAGTAACCTGATAGATGTATAGTTAGTAAGCACCTTTTTGCTACAATATCAAATAAATAAAAATGCTCTTCATGACCAACAGCCAGAACATTTTCATGAATTATAGCATCTCGAAAAGGTCCTGTATGAGCTTCATAGCGTATTTCATATACTTCTTCAACATCATCAATTACGAGATATTCGACACCTTTTAATTGCAAAGACTTTTCGCCGGAAATAACAATTGGAGTGTCGACATAATTTCCTGGAAGTGAAGATTGAAAATTGAAATTCATAAGATTAAGATATCACTCCACTACCCACCAACTCCTCACCAATATGCCATGCGGCAAACTGGCCTTCGGTAATAGCGCTTTGCGGTTGTTCAAAAGAAATGTACATACCGTCATCAAACTTATGCAGGGTAGCTTTCTGCAACGGCTGACGGTAGCGTATGCGCACCATAACATCCATTGTCTCGCCATCTTTCAGAGCAAGGTCTTCACGTATCCAATGGATTTCGCTTTCCTGGATGAATAATGCTTTACGGAACAGTCCAGGGTGGTTGTGCCCTTGTCCTGTGTATATACTATTAGTTTCAACATCGGTCGCAATGATAAACAGTGCCTCTTTAGTTCCGCCAACATTCAGCCCTTTACGCTGGCCTATGGTATAATAATGGGCGCCCTGGTGCTTCCCTACCACTTTACCCATTTCGGGTTTGTAGTCGATATTCCTGGCTTCGTAGGCAAGCCTTTCTTTTACCGACGAGAATTGAGGACGTTCAGCCTTGAAAGTCTCCACATCAGCATCTACCTCATAAATAAGCCCTTCTTTCGGCTGCAGCTGCTGCTGAAGAAATTCAGGCAATCTTACTTTACCAATAAAGCAAAGGCCTTGTGAATCTTTCTTCTCGGCTGTGGCAAGCCCCATCCTGGCCGCTATTTCGCGAACCTGTGGCTTTGTTAGTTCGCCGATAGGGAATAAAGCTTTGCTGAGCTGTTCTTGCGAAAGCTGGCACAAAAAGTAGGACTGGTCTTTATTACCATCAACTCCTGCAAGCAACTGGTATATTTCCTGCCCGTCTTTTTCTATTGTTCCTTTACGGCAATAGTGGCCTGTGGCAACATAGTCAGCGCCGAGGCTCAAGGCAATCTTCATGAAAACATCAAACTTGATTTCGCGGTTGCAAAGCACGTCCGGATTTGGCGTGCGGCCTTTCTCGTATTCATTGAACATATAGTCCACAATACGCTCTTTATACTCTTCGCTAAGGTCAACCGTCTGGAAAGGGATGCCGAGTTTTTCGGCTACAAGAAGTGCGTCATTGCTGTCCTCAAGCCACGGACATTCATTTGATATGGTAACCGAATCATCATGCCAGTTCTTCATGAACAAGCCAATAACTTCATAACCCTGCTCTTTCAGCAGGTATGCCGCCACACTTGAATCTACACCACCCGAAAGCCCTACAACAACACGTTTCATCTTACTTCATTTATTTTTGCAAAGGTAAAACAAAAACAGGTAAAGTGTTTACGGCCGTTTTCTGGAAGCACTCATATCAACTTCCTTTTCCAGCTTTCTGTCTTTATAAAACTTCCAAAGGCCGGCTTTCTTGCCATTTTTGTACTGGCCTGTACTTACCACCTGTCCTGCGTCATTACGGTAAGTTGCGGGGCCGTGAAACTGGTCTTTTACATACACCGCTTCTTCAAGCACAAGCCCTTTTTCGGTGTACTTTTTATAGGGGCCGTTTTTTATACCATCTGTGTAGACCGTTTCTTCTGCAATCTTTCCGTCAGGGAAATAAACTTTACGGGTGCCGATAATTTTTCCGTCTTTGTAATTCTCAACAGACATGATTGTTTTTCCGTCAGGATGATAAAATTTCCATTCGCCCTGGCGTATCTTATTCACTTCTCGCCCTTCGCCTGTTTTCTTTTCTTTCTCTCCGTAAAAAATAGTGTAGCATGAGTTATCTTTTGCTGAAAACTCTCGTGTGGCTGCCAGCGGTGATTTTTTTGAATTCTCGAAAAACCGGAATACTCCCGTTTCTTTACCATGTTCAAAAGTGCCTTCGTAGCGTGGAAGCTTTGTGTCTTCATATATACCTTTCCACAAACCGTGGCGCTTACCTTCAGCATCCATTTTATTAATATCCTGTGCCCTTCCAACAAGGCTTATAAAAAATAGTAATAAGGTAACTATTATGCTTTTCATACTTAAATTATCTGTTGTACAAACTTAAAAACTTCATGTTTAGTATCAAAAAAGCACTCCGTAGAGTGCTTTTAGTTATTTCCTGTTTTGGTTGCGCTGGTTTTGCTGTTCCTGCGCCTGCTCCATCATTTCCTGCATTTTCTGGGCAAACCTGCTCTGCTTTTTCGGCTTGCTTTTGTTCTCCTCTATGCGGGCGTGTATTTTCTCTTCACTCACAATGTATTTCTTGATAACAAGCATAATCCCAATTGTAATGAGGTTTGAAATGAAGTAGTACAAGCTGAGTCCTGATGCATAGTTATTGAAGAAGATTAGCATCATAATCGGCGATATGTATATCATTATCTTCATGATCTTGCTCATATCCGGCATACCGTCTTGCGGCGGTGCAGACATGGCCTGGTCTCCTGTGGTCATCTTCATGTAGAAGAATATAGCTACTGATGCCAATATTGGGAATAAGCTCACGTGGTTGCCGTAGAATGGAATATAGAATGGCAGGTGCGCGATCGAGTCATACGATGAAAGGTCGTCTGCCCAAAGGAAGTTTTTTTGCCTAAGGTCGAAGAACGACGGGAAGAACTGGAATAACGCATAGAAAATCGGGATCTGCATAAGCGCCGGTAAACATCCTGCCATAGGATTTACGCCTGCCTTGTTGTACAGCTTCATTGTTTCCTGCTGTTTCTTCATCGGGTCTTTAGAATACTTCGCGTTAAGTTCAGCTATTTCCGGGCGAAGCACCTTCATTTTAGCCTGAGATACATATGATTTATACGTAACCGGCGACATAGCCAGCCTCACGATAATCGTAAAGAAGATAATTGCTATACCGTGTGGCATGAAGTTGAGCAGCATGGTAAAGAACGGTATGAACAACCATTTATTGATCCACCCGAAAATACCCCAGCCAAGCGGCATTACCTCATCAAGGTTCTTGTTATAACTATCAAGTATTTTGAAGTCGGCCGGGCCGTAGTACATGTTCATATTGTAGCTAAGTTCACCGCCTTTAAACTCAAGCGGCATTTTAGCGGTAAAGTTCTTAGTGTAAGTGGTATCCAGCTTTTCATCTTTCACAAGATTTTCCGATGTCAGGTCAGCTGTTTTGAACGGAGTATCAGTCAATAATATTGATGTGAAGAAATGCTGCTTAAAAGCCACATAGGTAACATCCTCAGCCTTGTCAGCCTCATCTTTCCCCTGGCCAAGATAGTTGTCTTTACCATCTTCATATTCAAACACAAGCTCTGTATAGCGATTTTCATAGCTTACACTCTTTTCATTGCGGAAGGCCTTCAGCTGCCACTCAAGGTCAGCCGGGGCAGATGTATTCAGTACCTGCGACAATCCCTGTGTACGGATTGAGAAGTCAAGCATATAATCATTTGGCTTCATCACGTAGCGGTACTCAAGGAACTGGTTTGCCCCTGCTTTAAGCCGCATGGTCAGCACCTGGTTTTCACCTTCTTTGGTAACCACAGGCTCAAAATACATGTCACGTGTATTAAGTATGCGGTTATCCTTAGTCTTTATCTGGATATTCAGGTCGGCGTTATTCTTTTTGATAAGCTCGACACGCTGCTTTGAGCCCTTTTCAAACTGCTCAAAACTGTTGATGTTGGCCTCTGCAATATAACCGCCTTTATTGGAGATGCGAAGGGTTAATAACGGGTTCTTAAGTTCTGTAACGTTACCTTTTGCTGATGGCAGGGTAGCGCTGTAAGCAAAGGCGCCCAAAGAGCCTCTTAGCTGCTGCAGTTTTACAGAATCAGCAACTGTAGAATCTGCAGGCATTGCCGCTGCCGACTGCTGCTCAGGTATCTGCGTAGCTTTGGCTTTCTCTATCTGCTCTTTCTTGGCTTTTTCTTTGTTTACTTCTTCCTGTGATGGTGACTGATTATAAATCATATACACCATCAAAAGGGCAATGATCACAAAACCGATAATCGACTTAACGTCTAACTTCTTTTCTTCCATTTATATTTATTGTTACCTCAGGCTTTTCGCCTGTTTATTTTAAAGCCCTAACCCTTCCTGGCTACGGCTGCTTTTACAAAACTCACAAACAACGGGTGCGGGTTTGCCACTGTGCTCTTATACTCAGGGTGATACTGCACACCTATGAAAAATGGATGACTTTTAATCTCAATCACCTCAACAAGGCCGGTGTCGGGATTAATACCCGAAGCTGTAAGCCCTGCATTCTCAAGTTCGTGCAGGTATTCACTATTAAACTCATACCTGTGGCGGTGGCGCTCTTCAATAGCTGCCGTGCCGTAAATATTTTTAGCGAGCGAACCTTCTTTCAGGCTGCACTTCCACGCGCCAAGCCGCATCGTACCACCTTTATCTGTAATCGTCTTTTGCTCTTCCATGATGTTGATGACAGGGTATGCTGTGCTGTCATTCATCTCGGTTGAGTTGGCATCTTTCCAGCCCAACACATTGCGTGCATATTCTATCACAGCCATTTGCATACCGAGGCATATCCCGAAAAACGGAATGTTATTCTCCCTTGCATAGCGTACCGTTTCTATCTTTCCTTCAATTCCTCTGCCACCAAAGCCCGGTGCTACAAGTATACCGTCAAGCCCGGCAAGCTTATCATGCGCGCTTTCTTCATCCAGATACTCTGAGTGTACGCTAATTACGTTCACCTTGGTTTCGTTGGCTGACCCGGCGTGTATGAACGCTTCAAGTATTGACTTGTACGAATCCTGCAACTCAACATATTTACCCACAAGACCAATGTTAACCGTGTGTTTCGGGTTCTTCAGCCTGAAGAGGAATTCATTCCACTGGCTAAGGTCCGGCGTGTTCTTCTCCGGCAGGTCAAGCTTCTTCAGTGCCACCCTGTCAAGACCTTCTTCTAGCATCAGGTTCGGAACATCGTATATTGTTGATGCATCAATAGATTGTATTACCGCTTCTGTCTTCACATTACAGAACAGCGCCAGCTTCTGCTTCAGGTCAGCCGAAAGCTCATGCTCTGTACGGCAAACAAGAATATCGGCTTTTATACCGCTTTCCATCAATGTTTTTACTGAGTGCTGCGTTGGCTTAGTTTTCAACTCTCCTGCTGCGGCAAGGTACGGTACCAACGTAAGATGCACCACGATGGCGTTGTTCTCACCTAAATCCCATACAAGCTGCCTAACTGATTCTATATACGGCAGCGACTCGATATCACCTACCGTTCCGCCAATTTCTGTAATAATTATATCATAATCACCTGAGTTGCCAAGCAGCTGCATGCGCTCTTTAATCTCGTTGGTGATGTGCGGCACTACCTGTACTGTCTTTCCTAAAAACTCGCCCCTGCGTTCTTTTTCAATTACCGATAGGTATACACGCCCGGTTGTTACGTTATTCGCCTGAGATGTAGGCACATTCAAAAACCTCTCATAATGCCCAAGGTCAAGGTCGGTCTCTGCACCATCATCCGTTACATAACATTCTCCGTGCTCGTACGGGTTTAGCGTACCGGGGTCAACGTTAATATAAGGGTCGAACTTTTGTATGGTGGTGCGGTAGCCGCGCGCCTGCAATAGTTTTGCCAGTGAAGCCGCGATAATGCCCTTCCCGAGGGAAGACGTAACGCCGCCTGTAACAAAAATGTACTTAACCTGATTCATGCCTGTTGTGTTGCGCCCGGTGTTGAAGCGGGCAAGTTGTGTTGTTGTTGCTGTTGTTGTAAAAAACGAGGCAAAAGTACGGAAAATTAATTATCTGTCTTAACTGAATATTGGGGTTTGGAGAAGAAAGTTTTAGAGGTGTGAGGAATCACGACGGCTGTCGAAAATACGGATTATATAAGCTGAATTTTCTCTAACCTGATAAAGTATCTTGTAATTTCCTGATAATTCTTCTCAATTCTAGCCTGGAAGGCTCTTTTTGGAATTGTTCATTAAAAACAAGCGTTTCAATCTGAACTATTATATTGTTAATTATATTATTTGCAGCCTGTGGAGACTTTCCAAAATAATATTCATAAATCGCATCTAAATCATATTCGGCTTCACTACTTAAAAATACTTCAGGTTTATTCATTCCTGCTATATTTTTTTTAATCTCTGATAAGGGTTTCACACGACCAGCTTGTACATCAGCAACACCCTTATCTATTTCCTTCTGATATTGCGCTTCGGTAAGCGGCTCACCAAAGACAGTATATGCCACTACATCATTTGATTGATTCTTGATAGATTCAATCGCTCGTATTTTCGACTCATCATTAAGATGGATGAGCCAGTCTAATAATTCCAATTTAAGTGCCGCATTGTCCATCACGGAAATATTTTTGTAAAAATAAGAAATAATATGAAATCATGCGATCTACTGCTTTGGGTACTGCGCCTTTATATTCCTGATGATATGCTCCAGGCCGTTTAGCTTAAGTTCATACACAAGCCGGAGCTGGTCGCCCAATTGGCCTTTCGGGAAGCCTTTGTTGTGGTACCATACTACATAATATTCAGGCAGGTCTATAAGATAACGGCCTTCATATTTACCGAAAGGCATTTTAGTATGCGCCAGTTTTATCAGGAGTTTTTGCTGCTCGTCCAAAAAAAACTACCAGTTAAAAGTAACGTCTTTCTCAATATCAGGGTTGAGGCTGAGGAAAACAGGGCAGGTCATTGCGGTACGTTCCAGGATGGTGCGCGTTTTTTCATCGGCATCTGCCTTCATGTTCATTACAATGATGATTTTTGCAATTCTGCGCGGTTCAGCCTGCATAATCTTTGTTACTTCGGCTGTACTGCCACTGAAGTCAACACCCATGTCCCTGGCTTTAATGCCCATTACGGTGAACATGCAGCTGGCCAATGCATTGGCAACAGTATCTGTTGGAGAAAATGCCTCGCCTTTGCCATGATTGTCAAGCGGCGCATCTGAAATTATCTCCGCATTTGATGCAATGTGTATTGACGATGTGCGAAGTTCGCCAAGGTAGGTTACTTTTGATGTCATAGCTTATTGTGCCTGTGTTACTGAAAGGTCAGGGTTATACTGTAATATATACACGCCTGTGTTGTTGTTGCCCTCGTCAGATTTTGTGTAGATGAATTTGTTCTCCACATACTCTGTCGCCGCACTAGTCATCACGTCTGAAAACTCTTCATTCTGGAAAAGCCTCATAATCGCATCAAACGTCACATCGAATCCACGTGTAGCAAACTGGCTCGGTGCAATATTATTCTTTTCGCGATAAAGCCTGTTAAAAAGCTGTGAACCGGGCGTTTCAGCCTCATTGTTTACAGATGGGTACAGCATTTTAAGCGCTGTAAGCCTTTCAAGCGGAATTTCATCAAAGTCAAGCGTATCTGTCCGCTCCAGCACCACAAGCTGAATTTGGTATTCTGATTGTAATGTAGCAAGCACTTTGGTTACATTTAGCACCATATTGGTACTTTCAGTTTCCATGATAACATAGTTCATCACGTCTTTAGATAGTTGGGCACGTACGGAAGCATCCGTCACACCACCTTCTATAAATTTGACTTCAGGCGATGTGTTTTTTATTAGCTGCCTTGAGCTTGCTTTTTTGAATCTACAATTGCCAGCACATTGCCGCCTTTCACTTTCAGCCAGTTCAGCATCCCAATCTTTACCATATCGGGTGATGGTACAGAGTTATACAGGTTGCCGTATGCCGTACCGGTTTCTTTTGATAGCGGTGAAATTACCGGCGTATTTGGGAACAGTGATGCAGTGGTTTCTACGTTGCTCTGGAAGAAAGGCCCTATGATAGTATTGGCTCCTGTAAGGTTAGTTTTAAAGTTTGCAACATCACTGGTGTTACGGCTTTCTTTAGAGTCTAGTATTCTCACCTTTAAGGGAAGCCCCATAGCTTTAGCAGAATCTATCGCCATTAGTGCACCGGAGTAGAAATCAAGCGTCATGTTCAGGAATTTCTCTGAACGAAGGCGCTGTTTGCGAACTGTATCGGACTCTGTTTTTGTAAGGTTGAACGGGATAAGTATAGCAAGCTCTTTCGGTGTCGATTTATTTAAGGAAGTGGCAAGGTTTGCTGCAATGCCTTTTGGCGGCACAGGCACATTTACCGGCCATTTTATCACCATACCTTCTTTAACGCCATCTTTCAATTGCGGATTAAGAGCTATGAACTCTTCTTCTGAAATACCTGCACGGCGTGAAAGGCTGAAAAGTGTTTCTTTTGGCTGAATGGTATATTCTGAATAAACTTTCTGCATTGCAGGTTCGGCAGGTTTAGGTGCTGTTACCTGTGGTGCCGGCTGTGTTTCTTTTTCGATAACTGCATTACGGGTCCAGCTTTAGTTTCTGTCCTATGGCAAGGGTATCTTTGGCTTCAGGGTTAAGCGCCTCAAGCAGCTGCAGGCTCATGCCATATTGTTTTGCGATAGAATATTTGGTTTCACCAGCGGCAACGGTATGGAAGAAATAAGATGGCGGCGTAGCTTTCTTTTCGGCCTTTGCTGCTTCTTTTACCTCGGCGGCAACAGCGCTGCCTTTTATAGGGATGATTACCTTCTGTCCTATCTGCAAGCCATTGTCAACACTCGTACCGTTGGCTTTTTTTATCTCATCTACAGTTACGCCATATTTTTTAGAGAGGCTGTACAGGCTTTCTTTGGCTGCAACAACATGTTCGGTATTTACAACTTTTGTAGGTTTTTCAGCAACAGGGGCAGTTGTTGCAGGTTTTGACTCATTAGGCACAAGGATGATGCTGTTCTCCTTCACGCCGTTTTTTGAGTCAGGGTTCAGCCTGTAAATGTCATAAGGCGTAACCTTATATTTTTTGGCGATGTCGGCAACCGTCTCGCCTTTAGCTACTTTATGCTTCCTGTAACCCTGTGCCATTGCCGAAACCGACATGAGCATCACTAAAAAAACCAGCAATAACCGATATTTCATAATAGATATACTTTAAAAAAATAAGCCGCTACAAAGTTAACCTTTGTAACGACTTATTAATGGTTATTAATATAATTTTTAGTTGGATGCGTGTGCTGTGATGCTCAATACCTGGCCTGCCTGCAAGCCTCTCTTCAGCTTATTTTTGTTGTTTTCAGTAATTGCATCAATGGTAGTGTTGTATTTACGAGCAAGGCCTGTAAGGGTTTCGCCTGAAGCTACACGATGTTCAATAGTTTCGCCTGCATTATATACTGTTGCTCCATTTTCCGATGGTATCGCAGGTTCAGCCGTGGCAATATCATTTGCACCGGGAATAACCAGTGTTTGCCCAGCCTGTAGTCCGCGGCGAAGCGTCTTCTGGTTAGCTTCGGTAATTGCCTCAACAGTGGTGTTATACTTTCTTGAAAGCCCAATCAGCGTTTCGCCGGGTACAACTTTATGCGTACCGGTGTTTACAGTTTCAGTTGCATTTTCAGTAATTGCCTCTCTTGTTTTTGCCGGCACAGGTTCTTCTCTTACATCAGGAATGGTAGTAGCAAAAAGTTCGCGTGATGCCGGTATTGTAAGCTCCTGACCAGCCTGAAGCCCTTTTTTCAGCTTTGACTGGTTTGCGGCCGTTATAGCTTCTACGGTAGTATTGTACTTACGGGCAAGTCCCGTAAGGGTTTCTCCCGCCCCTACTTTATGTGATGTTGCAGTAGTTACTGCCATCGCAGAAGATGCTTCAGTTGCTGTAACCTGCCTTTCGCTTTTTAAAGTTGACGCCGTTGCTGAAGGCGCATTAATAACCGAAGCCGTGTATGTCTTTTCAGCTTCCTGTTTCTTTTCAGCAGGCTTGCGTATTTCATCAATAGAGACTAATTCGTAATTCAGGTTTTTGGCCTCTATTTCTTCTTTTACTTTACGGCTTACCGGTATCCTTAGCCCCTGGCCTGCTGCAATGCCATTTACCGCATCAGGGTTCAATTCATAAATATCGTGTGGGGTCACCATATATTTTTTGGCAACGAGCACTACAGTTTCACCGGTTTTAACCCGGTGTACAGCTACCTGCTCATTTACTTGTTGCTGCTGCTGCTGCTGCATCTGTGCAAGAGAAATATTTGCACAAGCCATCAAAAGAAATCCTGCCAATAGTAGTTGTGTCCTCATCCTCATCTCTTTTTTCGCGTTAAACTTTTCATAAAAGTAGCAAGTAGATTAATTCGTAAGTTTTGTAATCGACCAACAGCATCAAAAAACCGATTAGCAGCATAACTTTAACTTTTAGCAATAAAAAAGAGCCTTTCCAGGCTCTTTTCGTTATAAATTTATTCCCATTCAATCGTGGCCGGCGGTTTAGAGCTAATGTCATACACAACCCTGTTCACACCTTTCACTTTATTAATTATTTCATTTGATATTTTCATAAGGAAATCATATGGCAGGTGTACCCAATCGGCTGTCATACCGTCTGTTGACTCTACCGCCCTCAGCGCCACTACTTTTTCATAAGTACGCTCATCGCCCATAACACCTACGCTGTTTACCGGCAGCAATATTGCGCCCGCTTGCCATACTTTGTTATACAGCCCATGGTCTTTTAACCCTTGTATGAAAATATGGTCAACCTCTTGCAAAATGCGAACTTTCTCAGGTGTTATGTCGCCCAAAATCCTGATAGAAAGTCCCGGCCCCGGGAATGGGTGGCGTCCCAGTAATTCAGGGTCGATACCCAGCGTTGCCCCTACCCTTCTTACCTCATCTTTAAAAAGCATACGTAAAGGTTCTACCACCTGCAGCTTCATAAAATCGGGCAATCCGCCAACATTGTGGTGCGACTTTATGGTTGCTGACGGCCCTTTTACGGAAACCGACTCAATAACATCCGGGTATATTGTACCCTGTGCCAGCCATTTTACATCGGTAAGCTGGTGGGCTTCATCATCAAAAACCTCAATGAATACCCGGCCTATAGTCTTACGCTTTGTTTCAGGGTCGTCTATGCCTGCAAGTTGAGAAAGGAATCTCTCACCTGCATCTACACCTTTTACGTTGAGCCCCATATCTTTATACTGGTGCAGTACATTCTCAAACTCATCTTTGCGCAACAGCCCGTTGTTAACAAAAATGCAGTACAGGTTTTTGCCGATGGCTTTATTTAAAAGCACTGCAGCCACGGTAGAATCTACCCCACCCGAAAGCCCGAGCACTACCTTGTCATCCTGAATTTTTGTTTTCAATTCGGCCACGATGTCTTCCACAAAAGAGTTTGGCGTGAAGTTTTGTGGTACCTGGGCTATACCAACCAAAAAGTTGGCAAGCATCTTAGCGCCGTCTGTACTATGGTAAACTTCCGGGTGAAACTGTATTGCATATGTGGTTTCACCTTCAATTTTATACGCTGCGTTCTCCACATCTTTTGTGCTGGCAAGCCTTACAGCGCCTGTTGGCAGCTGCTTTATGGTATCGCTGTGGCTCATCCATACCTGGCTGTCTTCACTTACTCCGTTTAGAAAAGGCTCATCTTCTTTAATATAAGAGAGGTTAGCCCGGCCATACTCGCGGATGTTGCTTGGCGCCACTTCACCCCCGTGGAAATGCGCCAGGTATTGCGCACCATAACATACGGCAAGCAGAGGTAGTTTCCCGCGAATTTCGCTAAGGTCAGGGTGCGGGGCATCTTCGGCACGAACTGAAAACGGGCTTCCTGATAGAATAACGGCTTTATAGGTTGATAAATCTTTTGGCGGGTTGTTGTACGGGAAAATCTCGCAGAAGATATTGAGCTCCCTAACCCTTCGCGCAATAAGTTGTGTGTATTGCGACCCGAAGTCTAAAATAAGTACGTTGTGTTGCATGGGCAAAAATAATCAAAGAATTTTAGAATTTTAGAATTTTCGATTATTTGACCGGATGATATGGAACGCGCCTGCCCGAATGGTACAGGCGGTGATGACACTGATTGAGTGGATAATTGCAGATTTTTTAAACTATAAGGCCAAGAACTAAAAAAGAGCCTTTCGGCTCTTATCTGTTATTTTTGAGGTATTCTTCTACAGCGTCAGCGCTGCTGCCTACCTGGTCCACGGCGTTGCGAAGTTCATCCCTTGACACTCCGAATTTAGCTGTCCAGTAGTCAAATTCATAATCTTCACTGGTATTGATGCGGGAACGGTCCCTGTGGGCCGCGGTTGTTTTTGTCATCACTCATAATCTTATAATTTTATGGTTTGTTTAAAGTTACTAAGGATTAATACGGGATGGAAGAAGGTTAACTTTTTGTTGATTGACTATTAAAATTTAATGGATTGAAAGATTATGGTATTTTTACCAAAACAAAAACCTAATTACAAAATGGACGTAAAAGACAGCAATGGGACACTATTAAACGAAGGTGACAGCGTAACCGTAATAAAAGACCTGAAAGTAAAAGGTTCATCATCAGTTATTAAAAGAGGGACTGTGGTGAAGAACATCCGCCTTACTGGTGATGCAAAAGAAATTGAAGGCAAAGTAGAAAAAACCGTAATGGTGCTTAAAACTGAATTTTTGAAGAAGCAATAGTTTGGATTTAAGATTTATGAGATAAGATTTAAGATTGACTTGCGGCAACGAGTGAAGCCAATCTTAAATCTTAAATCTTCTTCTTAAATTGAAAATACCTTACCTTCGCAAAATGACAAATGCTGATATTGAGAAGGTGCAAAGCCTCTTGGCTTCACCTAAAAAAATAGTGATAATACCACACCGCAACCCCGATGGTGATGCCATGGGTTCAACTTTAGGATTATACCATTACCTGCTAAAAAAGGCCATACTCCAACAGTTATCTCTCCCAACGAATTCCCTGATTTCCTGGCATGGCTTCCTGCCAGCGATACTGTAAAAGTTTTTGAGCGCGAGCGTGATGCTGCCGTTGCAGTTATGGAACAGGCTGAACTTGTTTTTACGCTCGACTTCAATTTCCTGAACCGGGTGGGCGATGCAATGGAGCCTGAACTGCGTAAGCTTGATGTTCCTTTTGTAATGATAGACCATCACCAGAGTCCGGACGATTATGCTGTGGTGACTTTCAGCGATACATCTTACGGCTCTACCTGCGAAATGGTGTACCATTTTATAAATGCTTTAGGCGAAAATAACCTGATAGACAGCACTATTGCAACCTGTTTATACACAGGCATTGTGACAGATTCCGGCTCTTTCAGATATCCTTCCACAACAGGTACTACACACCGCATTGTAGCTGAGTTTATTGACAAAGGAATTGACAACAGCGCGATACACAGTAACCTTTTTGACAACCACAGCCACAACCGCATACAAATTTTGGCAAGGGCTTTGCAGAACATGAGGGTATTGCCGCAGCACAACACATCATACATGTGGCTCACGCAGGAAGAATTAAACAGCATGAACCATAGTAAAGGTGATACTGAAGGCATTGTAAATTATGGCCTGAGCATGAAAGGGATAGCGTTTACAGCATTTTTTACGGAAAATAAAGAAGAAGGCATCATCAAGATATCATTCCGCTCCAAAGGCGATTTTGATGTGAACAAGTATGCACGGGAGCATTTCAGCGGCGGCGGGCATATTAACGCTGCCGGGGGTAAATCAACAGAGTCGCTGGATGCTACCATACAAAAATTTATTGCTACATTAGCCAGCACAAAAATTGCATAAGATCATGAAGAAGAGGATAGTTGTGACAGCGCTTTGCATTGGTGCACTTATTATAGGGTGCAGCCAGCCACAGGCGCGCAGGCCCATAAGTGAAAGCGGGGGCACTTTTATGAAGGAATCTGTTGAGCGTAATAAAAAGCTTGTTGCCAGCGAAGAAGGTATGATAGACTCTATCATAAAAAGCAATCCGCAAATAAAGTACATTGCAAGCGATAAGGGCTATTGGTACCACTATGAGGTTGAGAAAACCAATGATACAGTTACGCCTAAGCGCGGTGATGTTGCTTTTTTTGATTACGAAGTAAAAGACCTGAAAGGCAATGTGATTTACAGCGAAGTTGAGCTGCGCCCGCAGAAATATTATGTTGACAAAGAAAATATAATGATGGGGCTTCGCTATGGCATAAAACTGATGAACGAGGGCGAGACTGTAACATTCCTGTTCCCGAGCCACATGGGGTACGGGTATCATGGTGATAATAAAAAAATTGGCGTGAACGAACCGCTTATATGCACCGTAACGCTAAACGATATTAAGCCTGAAGGCGAAGTGAAAGATTAATTTAAAACTATAAATGAAACCGATGACAAGTTTATTTTTAAGCCTGGTTGCCATATTTTTTTCGTGCAACCCCGTAACAAGCAAAGCTGCCGCAGAAGATGTGAAGCTTGGCGATGGGCTCTACGCCGAAATTGAAACAAATAAAGGTAAAATTGTACTTCAGCTTGAATATAAGAAGACGCCGCTTACCGTGGCAAACTTTGTAACGCTTGCCGAAGGTAAAAATGATATGGTTACCATAGCCGACAAAAAGGGCAAACCCTACTATGACGGGCTTAAATTCCACCGCGTGATTCAGCAGTTTATGATACAAACGGGCGATCCTAAGGGCGACGGTTCAGGCGGGCCGGGCTATAAATTTGCCGACGAGATTACCGACCTGAAGCATGACAAGCCGGGGATATTATCTATGGCTAATGCAGGAAAAGGCACAAACGGAAGCCAGTTCTTTATTACCCATGTACCTACCCCGCACCTTGACGGCAAGCATACAGTATTCGGGCATGTTGTACAAGGCCAGGATGTGGTAAACACCATAGTTCAGGGTGATGAAATGAAAAGCGTGAAGATTGTGCGCATAGGCGCTGAAGCCAAGAAATTTGACGCCCCTAAAGTTTTCCGGGAATATTATGAGAAAGCTGCTGCAGAAGTTAAAAAACAGGAAGCAGCCAACGCAAAAGTAATGGCAGATAAAGTAGCTTACCTGGCTGATGTGAAAGCAGGCGCTACAAAACTTCCTTCAGGGCTGCAGTACAAAATCGTGAAAAAAGGTAATGGCGGCAAACCTTTAGATGGCAGCGAAGTAGGCGTACACTATGCAGGTTATCTGGAAAATGGTATGCTTTTCGACAGCAGCATTGAAGCGGTAGCTAAGCAGTACGGCAAGCACGACCCGGCCAGGGCTGCGGCAAATGCATATACCCCAATTCCTTTTAAAATAGGAACTAAAGATGGACTAATACCGGGCTTCATTGAAGGTATTGAGCAGATGAACGTTGGTGATAAAGCAGTGATTTTTATCCCTTCACACCTTGGCTATGGTGAACGCGGCGCAGGCGGAGTTATCCCTCCAAACGCCAACATCATTTTTGAACTTGAAATGACACCTTCAGCAAAATAAATTGTTGTATAAATAAACAGAGAAAGCTCCTTCAGAAATGTCGGAGCTTTTTTTACTTTTTGAATATAACATAACCAAACTTAAAACCGCGTACATTAAAACTGTCCTTCATCATGGGAGAAATTAAAAAGCACGGACTTTTAGGTTTTCACTTTGTATTTAATAGTCAGCACCGAGCTTATTTATATAAACTGGTATCAAAATTTGAAATCAGCGATATTGTAAAAGACCATTCTTTAGCCATAAGTGATGGTGAATATATTACTCTTAAAACGAATGGAGCCTTTGCGTCACTCACTACCTATTATAAACTTGAGCCATTCAGGTTCTTAATTAGTGAACTCCGGTCTGGAAGTGCGGAGGCCTGGTTTGGTTTTTATCCTGAAGAAGATATCAGTGTACATAAAAATCTCCTGACCGATTTGTTAGCCAAATGCAGATATTGCATCTGCGGATTTGAGATTGAGATATCTGATTACGATAAGCCCGAACTACATAATAGCCAGTCTGCAAATTATGTCATCACAAAGGGAAAAGTTTCAAAATCTTCGAGTACGGATGCAGAGGAAGAAAAGCTTATATCGCATTATTTTGATATTCTGCTATCCTTTGGTAAAAAATTATAACATCAGCAGCAATGGTAGCTGTAACAGAAAAAGCTCCTTTAGAAATGTCGGAGCTTTTTCTTTTATATACAGATATTAAAAGGGGCTATACATTAAGACGGCCCTCTACACCGCCATCACTTTTCATGCTGCCGGTTATCATGCCGGCAATCATTTTTACGTAAGATACCATTTTGCCATACTTTGTGTCCCAGTAGTATGCATCTGTCGGGGTAACTTTTATTACTGTTATCTCCGGGTCGTCTTTGCCTTCTTCAAACCAGGCTTTTGCAACAGTATTCCAGACCTGATCTATGTGGGCTTTATCTTTATAAATAGTGGCCTGCCCATAAATTGAAAGGAAATGAATATCTTCATTCTTGGCAAAAATGAGCTGTACCTCATTATCTTCTTTTATCTCAAAATTTTTGTTGCTTTTTGCTGAACTCAAAAACCAGAGATTACCATTGTCGTCAACTTCCTGCAAGACCATAGGACGGGTAGGAAACGGCCTTTGTGAAAGTTCAGTGCAAAACATGCATGTCTTTATATCTTCAGCCAGTTCTTTCAGTTTGGCAATGGCTTCCTGATTGTATAAATCCTTAAAATTATCTTTTGAAAGTGCGTCGCTCATAGTTCATAAAATTATGTTAAGCCTTAAATTGTTTCTGCACCCTCGCTCACCCAGGCAACTGCTTCATCGTATTCTGATTTTTTATATCCGCGGAACTCGCCCGGCATAACTTTACTGAAGGCATCTGTAAAAGTGATAACGCCATCAATATCAGTAACTATAGCAGCACGATTCCACTTTGTGAGGTTTTTTATGCCGAGTAAGGCATCCTGCAACCACGCGCCAAATGTGAAATCTTTAGGTGAATTGTCAAGAAATAGAAGGTAGTTAAGCTTACCTGTTTTTTCGACAAGCGATGCAACTTTAGCCTGCACCATTTCAAAATCTTCTTTTGTCACTTCACCTTCCGAACGGAAGCCGACCATATTTTGGGGTAAGTCTGTTATCTGGGTTATCATGATTGGTTGTATTTTGTTATACAATCAAAATTACCCTATATGATATTCAACGTATGTTATTGATATCACAATAATTAACAAAAGAAAACTTAATATTAAAAAACCAGCTGCATGATGAAATCTTCCATAAGATAACCGTTCCCGATATCAATATCTTCCTCGCCAATTTTTACAAAACCTAGCCCTTCGTAGAACTTAACAGCTGTATTGTAACGATTTACATTGAGCGTGATTTTATCGTTTTGGTGTTTCTTAGCCAGCATTATTATTCGGTTCATAAGAATTCTACCTACGCCTTTACCCTGTGCTTCGGGCAAAATATATAATTTATGAACTTTGGTAGTTTCAAAACGGTAATTAAGTTCATATGATGCAAACCCGAGAAATTCTTCGCCATCTTTTACGAGCAAAAAATGATGATTTTTAATGGTAATCTGCTCATTATAAGATTTGCTGCTGTACATCATATCAAACATATATTCCAGCTGTGGTTCAGAGAGAATATGCTTATAAGTTGGCCCCCATACCCGCCTTGCCAGGCTATTTACGGTTTCAAAATCAGCTAAATCAGCTTTTATAACTTCAATCATGAATTACATTTTTTGGGTATAGTAGTTATAGTCATTCAGCAGCGTATCTATAAAAGCTGTGGCATTTTGCGATACAGATTTTATACCTGTTACCTGAATCACCTTATCCTGAAGTTTTTGCATCTGCTCAAAATCAGCAGCCTTTAAAGCATGCTCATATGTCTCCTTTATAATACGTATATCATTATCGGTCAGCTTGATAACCAACGGATAGATTGGCCTGTAATCGCTTTCAACCTCACGTAAAATAGTATGGTCTATGCTTATATCATTTTTGAGCGAAATTACAGCCGTACCGGCAGCAAGGTCTCCTAGGCGCTGCGTTTTATCGGTCGCCAGCATAAATCCTAAACCGACAATACCCGTATTCAGCAATAAAAAAATATCGACAAGCCTGCAAAGCCAACGCATAAGGTGATCTCCAAATCCGGCCTCATAGCCGTCAATTTTAATAACGCGTATACGCATAAGCCGCTTGCCTATGGTCTGACCCTGAAAAACACTTTCAAGAACCAATGTATAAAAAATACAGGGCAGGTATAGAATAATCATGATGGCTGCCTGCGACCAAAAATCCATAGGTGCAACAAATTTTTCCAACCCAAAATACTCATATACAACCAAATAGATGATAAGAGAATAGGCTGTTTTTATAACAGCGTCAAATATGTATGCAAGCACCCTTTCACCCACGCCCGCAGCATTGAAATTTATATTCACATTTTGGGTAGTGGTTATTGAAAGTTCTGACATATTTTATATTTTAGCCTATATGAGAGAAGTTGCCTTCATCAAACAAAATAAAGAAAAATGGCTCGAATTTGAGCAGGCAATCTTTGGCAAAATACAAAAAAATCCTGATGAGCTTGCTTCGCTGTATATTCACCTGGTAAATGACCTCGCTTTTGCGCAAACCTATTATCCGCGCAGCAAAACAGTTACCTACCTTAATCACATTGCATCACTCACCTATCAACAGATTTACCGTACCAAAAGAGAAGACACCAACAGGCTAAAGCATTTTTTTATAACAGAGGTACCGCTTATCGTTTATAGCTACAGAAAGTATATACTGTATGCATTCATTTTCTTCATAATATTTGTGGCAACAGGCACATTATCAGCGGCAAATGACGCTGATTTTGTAAGGCTTATACTGGGAGATGAATATGTAAACATGACCCTTGAAAACATTCGCAAAGGCAATCCTGTCGCAGTTTATAAAAGCGGTTCAAACTGGGGGTCAGCTATCGGCATCACGCTTAACAACCTTAAAGTTGGGCTAATGTCTTTTGTACTTGGGTTTACAGGGGGTATAGGTACGGTGTGGTCACTATTTCAAAATTCAATAATGCTGGGCGCATTTCAATATTTCTTTTATGAGCAAAAAGTATTCTGGGCCAGTGTGCGTGGCATATGGATACATGGGGCTATGGAAATTTTTGCAATGGTAATAGAAGCCGGTGCGGGCCTAATACTCGGCGCATCAATACTTTTCCCAAAAACATATTCACGTACAGAATCATTAAAAAGAGGCTTTAAAGACGGGCTTAAAATAGTGCTTGCCACTATGCCTTTTACTGTTGCGGCAGGACTATTAGAAGGCTTTGTTACAAGGTATTCACCTGATATGCCAATTGTACTCAACCTTGTGATAATTCTGGGCACGCTTTCTGCCATATCCTGGTATTTCCTGATATATCCTTTCCAGGTCAACAAAAAAATAATGGGGCTGCATGAATAAACTATTTAGCCTTTTTATTTTACTTATCCTTGCCTTACCCGCAAGGGCTGCAGTCCGGGATACGCTTGCTGAAACAATCGTGCAGCAACATACAGATACTGCATCAATAACACCAGTTTCGCGAAATTTTTCACCCGCGTACAAGGAAAAGTATAAAGCTCCTGAATTTGATTACAAGCGAAAAGAAAACAACAAACAGCTTTCAAAACTTCAGCAATTTCTCAGGTGGTTGTCAGATTTGTTTTCTTTTGAAGGGAGTGGTGATGGTAAAGGCTTTTCAATTGGGCAAATAGTAAAGGCTATTGCTGCCGGAATTATTATTCTGGTTGTAGTTTACATTATAGCCCGGGCTTTGTTGAAAAAAGAAGGTTACTGGATATTTGGCAAAGCGCGTAAAAACATTGCCGCCAAAGATATTGGTATTGAAAACATTGAAACAGCCGATTTCCAGTCACTTATCAGCAATACCCAGCAGGCCGGTGATTACAGGATGGGCATCAGGTATTATTACCTATGGCTTCTCAAAATTCTGGCATACAATAACATCATAAAGTGGCATAGTGATAAAACGAACAGTGATTATCTATATGAAATTAAAGATGAAGCACTGCGTTCGAAGTTCCGATACCTGTCATACATTTATGACTATAGCTGGTATGGTGAATTCGCGGTAAATGAAGCTGATTACGCCAAAGCTGCAAAGGCATTTACAGAAACAATAAACAGGCTGAAGCGATGAACAGGACATTAGTAATATGCGGTGCGCTTATAGTCTGTATAGTAGGGCTGATGTTTTATGCTGATTCGCAGCAGCCAAAGCCTGTAGATTGGCGGCCTACCTACGGGACTGAACATAAAAATCCTCTAGGGCTGTATGTCTTCAGGCAGGAAATGGCAAGCCTTTTTGAAGGCGACAGTATCCATGAGCTGAACGTAACACCATATGAGTACCTCGAGCCAAAATATGACTACAAAAAAAGCGAATACAGGGCTAAAGGCACTTTTATACATATAAATGAGGGTGCTATGCTGGATGGTGAATCAGCGCAGGAATTACTGTATTTTGCCCAACACGGCAATACCATCTTCATTAGTGCTAAATATTTCCCTGATGTTCTGCTCGATTCACTTGGGGTAGAAATGCCTCAGGCGTTTAATATCAAAGATTCTGTTGTGGTGAAAACCAATACTTCAGAAGAATTTATTTTAAATGAAGGCAGCGGCATCAGCTACTTTAAAAATGCGGATAGTACCGGCAGTATTCTTGGCTACCAGCGCATAGGCCAAAAACAGGAACTACAGCCAAACTTTATAGCTGTCACTTACGGCAATGGCCGTTTCCTCCTGCATACCCAACCGGCGGCTTTTAGTAATTATTATCTTTTGAAAGACAATTACAATGCCTATGCGGCGAGTGTACTTTCTTATATACCTGAAGGAGATATCTATTTGTTTTCTTCAGGACATGAAAAAAGAATATCAGGCTCGTCTTTACGATACATTATGGGCCAGCCCGCACTTAAATCTGCTTTTTGGATAGCACTGCTTGGGTTACTGGTGTTCATGTTCTTCAATGCAAAACGCCGGCAGCGTATTGTGCCTGTTATATCACCATTACGCAACACAACTATAGATTTTACAAAGACTATAGGCAATCTGTACTATAATTCAGGTGACCACCATAATACTATTGACAGGATGCTTGTGTACTTTTTTGAACGGGTGCGTAACGAACTGAAAATAGATACCACTGTGCTTGATGAGGCATTCATTGATAAGCTTGCGCAAAAAACAGATAAACCAAGAGAAGATGCCGTTAAACTGGTATCGGCTATAAAAAAACATCGTGTACGTACACAAAGTACCGAAGCAGATGTGATAGACATAAGTAAAGCAATTGAAAATATAATGTTATGACAGAATTTGAGAATAACAATGAGAATATTCCTGTTGAAAATGAAAGTGTAAACTTCAGTTCACGGATAGACCTTAGTGCGCTGCAGCAAAGCCTGGCAGATGTGCGTACCGAAATACGGTCAGTAATCGTTGGGCAGGAAAAAATGGCTGACAGGCTGCTGGTGGCGCTGTTATGCGGCGGACACGTACTGATTGAAGGCGTACCGGGCGTAGCAAAAACCATCACAGCAAAACTGCTGGCCAAAACCTTGTCGCTTGGGTTTGGCAGGATACAATTTACCCCTGACCTGATGCCTGGTGATATTTTGGGAACATCGGTATTTGACCTTTCAAAGTCGGAATTTGAGTTTAAGCATGGGCCTATCTTCTCAAACTTCATATTAATTGATGAGATTAACCGTGCACCGGCTAAAACACAGGCCGCCTTGTTTGAAGTGATGGAAGAACGACAGATAACCATTGACGGCGAGACACGCAGCATGGACGCGCCTTTTATCGTGATAGCAACGCAAAACCCTATTGAGCAGGAGGGCACCTACCGCCTGCCGGAGGCCCAACTTGACCGTTTCCTTTTCAAGATAAACATTGACTACCCTACACTCAACGAAGAGATTGTAATACTTCAGCGTGAGAATGCCTTGCAGGACAGGGATAAGCTGGGCAATGTTAAACCTGTGCTTACGCGCGAGGCTATATTGCAATACCAGTCACTCGTGAAACAGGTTGTTGCTGAACCGCAATTGCTGGAATATATCGCAAAAATTGTAACAGGTACTCGCGATAATGCCTTCCTGTATCTTGGTGCTTCGCCAAGGGCATCTATTGCGATATTAAACGCCAGCAAAGGCTTTGCGGCACTAAACGGTCGCGACTTTGTAACACCTGATGATGTTCGAGAGGCTGCCGTGCCTGTTTTACAGCACAGGGTTGTTGTAGCGCCCGAGCGTGAAATGGAAGGCCTTACAAGCCCTGAAATTATCAGGCAGATAATTGATGGTGTTGAAGTTCCGCGCTAATGAAATGGTTTCATAAGATATACCTTACCAATTTCTTTTTCTACATACTTGCAGGTATTGTAGGCGGCTTTGTGCTTGCCTTTATATTCCCTGCAATGTACAACGCCATGTGGTTTTTGCTCTACATTTATATGGCCTTTGCATTAATAGATATACTGCTTGTTTTTGCGACCGGTAATATTAACGCAAACCGTACCACACCCGAAAAATTCAGTAATGGTGATGAAAATGCAATGATTGTCACTGTAAATAATAACTATTCTTTTAATATAAGAATCAGGATTATTGATGAAGTTCCGTTCCAGTTCCAGTTGCGCGACTTTACTATTGACAGAACACTTGATGCCGGCAAAACTATCGCAACAGAATATACACTACGGCCTGTAGAGCGCGGTGGATATCATTTCGGGAAGCTTAATGTTTATGCGACCTCTCCGCTACGGCTTGTTTCGCGGAGATTTGTTTTTGATGAAGGCCGAATGGTGCCAACCTATCCTTCTTATCTACAGCTAAAGAAATACGGACTTATAGCTTTTTCCAACAGGCTTTTCAAGCACGGGCTTAAGAAAATAAGAAGGCTTGGCCATACCATGGAATTTGAGCAGATAAAAGATTATACACGGGGAGATGACCTCCGTACCATAAACTGGAATGCCACCGCCAGGCGCAACAAGCTTATGGTAAACCAGTTTCAGGATGAGCGATCACAGAATATTTATATGGCTATTGACAAAGGGCGTATGATGAAGATGCCATTTGGCGGGCTGAGCCTTCTCGACTATGCCATAAATGCATCGCTGGTGCTGAGTGATATCGTACTGAAGAAAGGTGATAAAGCGGGATTATTTGCTTTCTCGAAGCAGATTACAAACCGCGTGGCAGCAGAACGCAGGCAGGCACAAATGCAGAAAATTATGGAATCGCTTTACAACGTCAGCACTGACTATTTTGAAAGTGATTACGGGCGATTGTATGCTGACATTAAACGAAACATTACCCAGCGCAGCCTTATTTTGCTTTACACCAATTTTGAGACACTTGACGGGCTGCACAGGCAGCTGCCCTACCTGAAAGGCATTGCCAAAAGCCATCTGCTGGTAGTGATATTCTTTGACAACACAGAACTGAATACATTTATTAAGCAAAAAGCTGCAACCGTACAGGAAATTTATGACAAAGCCGTAGCTGAAAAGTTTGCTTATGAAAAGAGGCTGATTGTGAGTGAACTCAGCAAATATGGTATACACCCTATACTTACCCAGCCCGAAAACCTTACGATTGATACGATAAACAAATACCTTGAGATAAAATCGAGGGGGATGATTTAGCAGGTTGGGAGTTGCCGTAACATACTCACAGTAAAAGAACATATTCATTATTTTTGCACACACAACGAGCAACCTGCAACGCGCAACCCGAACATGAAACAAATTACCAGTCCGCAAAACTCATATATAAAATCGTTACTCCAACTACAGGAAAAAGCGAAAGCGCGCAGGCAAAGCAGTACTTTCCTTATTGAAGGCCAGCGTGAGATTCAGCTGGCGCGAAAGGGCGGTTATGAAATTGTATCAGTTTTGTTTGTTCCTGAAATGATTACTGAAGCAGATGTAAAAAACCTAGCAGGGAGACATACCGAACTGATTGAGATATCTCGGGATGTATATCAGAAACTAGCCTACCGTGATACAACAGAAGGCATTATTGCAGTAGCAAAAAGTAAAAGACTTGAACTGGGTGATTTACAACTTACTGACAATCCACTTATTTTGGTTGCAGAATCTCCTGAAAAACCGGGAAATATTGGAGCCTTACTCCGTACTGCAGATGCAGCAGGCGTTGATGCCGTAATTATAGCCGACCCAAAAGGTGACCTTTATAATCCTAACATTGTACGTTCAAGTGTAGGATGCTTATTTACCAACAATATTGCAACCGGTACTACAGATGAAGTAATTGCTTTTCTTAAAGAGAGCCATATTAATATTTATTGTGCCACACTACAGGATTCCACATCTTACCATACACAAAATTTCACTATGCCAACAGCTTTGGTTGTAGGTACTGAAGCTACCGGCTTAAGTGCCGCCTGGCGCGAGGCATCAAACAAAAACATCATCATACCCATGAGCGGCGAAATAGATTCTATGAATGTATCTGTAGCCGCGGCAATACTTATATTTGAAGCCAAAAGGCAAAGAGGGTTTTAGTTTTTTTAGGCAATAAATTGATACATTTGCATTTTTCAATTTATCATGACACACAAAGAAGCAGAACGTATAGCAAAAGCATTGGGAGACCCACACAGGCTGCGCATACTCAATGAAATGAAGCAGGCCGGAGAGTTGAAGTGTGCATGTGTCACCAATATTATCCAGCTGTCACAGCCCTCTATATCACACCATCTCAAGCAATTAGTTGATGCCGGCTTAATTATTCCTGAAAAAGAAGGGCGCAATATCAAGTACAGGTTGGACCGCGAAATATTAGATAATTACATCACTTACCTTTCCGCTTTAAAATAATATATAGAAATATTTCGATATATTAAATTAATTATTATCTTTGCTCCGTAAATCATCCGGAACTGGTTACAATTAAAAATATCGAATAATTTAAATATATTAATACAATGAAACTTAAAGGAAAAATAGCATTAGTAACAGGCGCATCAAAAGGTATAGGTGTTGCCATCGCAAAGAAATTAGCAGCAGAAGGCGCAGCAGTAGCCGTAAATTATGCTTCCGATAAAGCCGGTGCAGACAAAACAGTAAGCCAGATTGAAGCTGACGGCGGCAGGGCAATTGCAGTACAGGGAAGTGTGGCAAATGTTGAAGATGTGGCACGTATTTTCAATGAAACCGCCGCAGCTTTTGGTAAAATCGACATATTAGTTAATAATGCCGGCGTGTATGGCTTCCAGGCGCTTGAGGACGTAACAATCGATGAGTACAACAGGCAATTTGGCATTAACGTGCTGGGCCCTATCCTCACCACAAAAGAAGCGTTGAAGTACTTTCCTGCCCAGGGCGGCAGCGTGGTAAACATAAGTTCTGTAATATCAGAAAGCCCCAGTGCGGGTACTGCGGTATACTCATCAACCAAAGGTGCGCTTGATACACTAACAAGGCAACTGGCGGCAGAACTTGCGCCTAAAAACATACGCGTAAACACGGTGTCACCTGGGTTGACAGCAACCGAGGGTGGCGATACGGCCGGCATTCGCGGCAGTGAACTTGAAAAAAGCATTGTGGCTAATACCCCGCTAGGGCGTGTAGGCCAGCCTGAAGATATTGCAGGTGCTGTAGCATTTTTAGCAAGTGATGATGCAGGCTGGATAACCGGTGAGCGCATCAACGCTGCAGGCGGATTGCGTTAATTTTTTGATTTAAATTGAGGCGAGGCAGGGTTATTTCCCTGCCTTTTTGTATTCTACACATTCTATTGCAAATGCAAAACAATTTCACTAAATTTAGGGCTATTGTTACAGGATATGACCGAAATCGATATTGAGCAGGAAAACAAGGCAATTGCCAAAGAATATAAAGAACTACTGCGCATAAGCTACCAAACGCTTAGCGAAGATGATAAAAAGCTGATACGCAAAGCTTTTGATGTTGCTGTTGATGCCCATAAGGACCAACGCCGTAAAAGTGGAGAAGCCTACATCTTCCACCCCATTGCTGTTGCAAAGATCGTGGCAAGTGAAATCGGGCTGGGTGCAACGTCTATTGCATCGGCACTGATGCATGATGTGGTTGAAGACACCGACATCACTGTTGAGGATATCGAGAGGATGTTCAACCCTAAGATTGCAAAGATTGTTGAGGGGCTTACTAAAATCGCGCAGGTAAAGACCGACCAGGAAATATCAATGCAGGCGGAAAATTTCCGCAAGATGCTGCTTACCCTGAATGATGATGTGCGTGTTATCCTCATAAAAATCGCTGACAGGCTGCACAACATGCAAACCATGGGCTCAATGGCCGATTACAAGCAGGCTAAAATAGCGTCTGAAACTCTATATATCTACGCTCCGCTAGCCCATAGGCTGGGATTATACAACATTAAAAATGAGCTGGAAGACCTTGGACTGAAATACACTGAACCGGCTGTTTATGAAAATATCGTAAGCAAGATAAAAGAGACAAAGGAAGAGCAGGATGCTTATATAAAGTCAATTTCCGATGTGCTCAAAGAGTCGCTTGATGCAGAAGGCATTGAATATACAATAAAAGGACGTCCGAAGAGCATTTATTCCATTAGACGTAAGATGCTTGCACAGAATGTAACGTTTGAGGAAGTATATGACAAGTTCGCGCTTCGCATTATTTATAAGGCGAAACCTTCGGAAGAAAAATTCCTTGCCTGGAAAATATACTCTATTGTAACCGACCACTACCGCCCCAGTCCAAGCAGGCTGCGCGATTGGATATCATCACCAAAGTCAACGGGTTATGAGGCTCTGCACATTACTGTAATGGGCCCGAAAGGCCGTTGGGTAGAAATCCAGGTACGCAGCGAACGTATGGATGAAATTGCCGAAAAGGGTTATGCGGCTCATTACAAATACAAGCAAGGCGCCAACAATGAAGAACATGGCCTTGAAACCTGGCTTAACTTACTGAAGGAAGCTTTGGAAAACACATCGGGTAATGCTGTAGATTTTGTAGAAGACTTCAAGCTAAACCTTTATGCAAAGGAGATATATGTTTTTACCCCTAAAGGTGAGATAAAGTCGCTGCCAAAAGGCGCCACGTCACTGGATTTTGCTTTCAGTATACACTCCGAGATTGGCATGCGCACCCGGGGAACAAGGGTAAATGGCAAGCTAGTTCCGCTCAACCATGTACTTAACAGCGGTGACCAGGTAGAGGTAATAACCTCTCCCAATCAAAAACCGAACAGCCACTGGCTTGATTATGTTACCACATCACGCGCCAAAAATAAAATTAAAAACGTATTAAACGAGAGCACCAAACGCATTGCGGAGGAAGGTAAAGAACTGCTTACCCGTAAGCTTCGCCACCTTAAGATTACATTGAATGAAGCTACTGTAAACGAACTGGTTAACTACTTTAAACTCAAAACAAGCCTTGACTTGTTCTATCGTGTGGGCACAGGATCTATTGAAAACCAACAGCTTAAAGACTACGCCGCACTGAAGAGCAATACGTTTATGAACTTCTTCAAGAACAGGATAAAGCGTACGCCAAACCTGCCGGCAGAACAGGTCCAGCGTGAAGAAATAAGCCATAATTATGACCTATTGGTTTTCGGTAAAGAGCAGGAAAAACTTGACTACAAACTTGCAAACTGCTGTAACCCTATTCCGGGCGATGATGTTTTTGGGTTTATTACTATCAATGAGGGTATAAAAGTCCATAAAAAAGACTGCCCTAATGCTATAAGGCTGCAGAGCAACTATGCCTATCGTATCATTAAAGCCAAATGGATAGATTCATCTCAGGAAGAATTTAAGGCCACGCTGAAAATTACAGGTATGGACTCATTAGGCCTTACCAATGAACTAACTAAGGTTATTTCAAATAACATGAATGTGAACATACAAAGTATATCGCTTAGTGGTGATGCCGGGATATTTAACGGGCAGCTTACCGTTATTGTTCAAAATAATTCCATCCTGAAGAAGCTGATTGAAAAGATTAAGCAGATTGACGGGGTTGAAAAAGTGACGCGGATTAACAAGAGCTAAACATTTCCACTTCAGAAATTTTGAATTATCTTTGCGGGTATTGATACCCACCCGTCATGGAAAATAATAAAAATCAGGATATTGTAAAGAATGTCTTTACAAAATTCCTTGAAGATAAAGGCCACCGCAAGACTCCGGAACGCTACGCCATACTTCAGGAGATATATAACAGCCAGGAACATTTTGACATTGAGTCGCTGTATATCAAAATGAAGAACAAAAATTACCGCGTAAGCCGTGCCACGCTTTACAACACCATTGAATTACTGTTGGAGTGCGGCCTTGTGCGCAGGCACCAGTTTGGGCAAAACCAAAGCCATTACGAAAAATCATACTTTGATAAGCAGCATGACCATATTATCATGACTGACACCGGTGAGGTTATCGAGTTCTGCGACCCGCGCATTCAATCCATCAAAAAGACCATAGAGGAAATTTTCGGTATTGAAATACATAACCATTCACTCTATTTGTACGGTCACAGGAAAGCAGCAGTTGCTGAAACCCCTGCCACCGACATGCCACAACATGAAACACACTGATTTTTACATAACTACACACAACAACACAAACAACGAATGACCGTAGATCTTTTATTAGGCTTGCAGTGGGGTGACGAAGGCAAAGGAAAAATTGTTGACGTCCTCACTTCGAAGTACGACATTATTGCCCGTTTTCAGGGCGGGCCAAACGCAGGCCACACACTTGAGTTTGATGGCATAAAGCATGTATTGCGCACCATCCCTTCAGGTATTTTCCACAAAAATTCGGTAAACATTATAGGCAACGGAGTGGTAATAGACCCTGTTGTCTTCCAGAAAGAGCTGGAAGGCCTTGAAAAATTCGATATTGATATACAATCGCGACTTTTTATTTCGCGAAAAGCACATCTTATCCTCCCAACCCACCGCCTGCTTGATGCCGCTTCTGAAACATCAAAAGGCAAAGCTAAAATAGGCTCTACCTTAAAAGGCATTGGCCCTACATATATGGACAAAACCGGCAGGAATGGTATCCGTGTGGGTGATATTGAGCTTGATGACTTTAAAGAGCGTTATCGTACGCTGGCAGACAAGCACCAGGCAATGATAGATTTTTACGGGGTTGAACTTGAGTATGATCTTGAGGAGCTTGAGGCAGAATTCTTTGCGGCAGTAGAAGTATTAAAAACCCTTAAATTCATCGATAGCGAAGAGTACCTAAATAAAGCCATGAAAGAAGGTAAATCAATCCTTGCGGAAGGCGCACAGGGTTCGCTTTTGGATATTGATTTTGGCACATACCCATTTGTAACATCATCAAATACCACTGCAGCCGGGGCATGTACCGGCCTTGGTATAGCACCAAACAGGGTGAAAGATGTGTTCGGGATATTTAAGGCATATACTACCCGTGTTGGCAGTGGCCCCTTCCCTACCGAGCTTTTTGATAAAGACGGAGAGACTATGGCCAGGGTAGGCAACGAATTCGGGTCGGTTACAGGCCGTGCAAGGCGCTGCGGCTGGCTTGACCTTGTAGCGCTTAAATATGCGGTACAGGTAAATGGTGTTACACAACTGTACATGATGAAGGGCGATGTACTCTCTGGTTTTGATACGTTAAAAGTTTGTACGGCGTATGAATATAAAGGTGAAAAACTTGATCACCTGCCTTATAACATAGAGCCTGAAAATGTAACTCCGGTTTTTGTAGAGAAAAAGGGCTGGGCGGCAGATTTAACCAGTATGACCACATATGATGAACTTCCAAAAGAACTTAAAGAGTACATTGAGTTTATAGAAAAAGAGCTTGAAGTACCTATTAAAGTAATTTCGGTTGGGTCCTGACAGGACACAGACTATACTGAAATAGATTTTAAGTTCACTTTCAAAAAACAGTCCACTTTGACAAGCTCAGTGTGACTGTTTTTTTTTATGCTATAACTTGCTAAGACAGTCAGACTGAGCTTGTAGAAGCAAGATACTATTAATAATTTGCGTACGTTATTAAATAGTAACGGCGCGGTTATTGTAATGCAAATTGCCGTAAATTTGCCACTTAATTTTTGAGCATTGAAAAAACTATTTTTCATTATACTGAGTTTCATGACGCTGAGCGCCTTTGCCCAGCAGAAAAAGCCTATACTCATAGAGCATTCGGATTTTATTGACATGAACCAGACCGAGATTCCGGGAGCTATTGTGTTTACCGGAAATGTTACGATACTACATGACGGCGTTCGCATAAAGTGCAACAAAGCCTATCACTTTAAGGACGAGAACTACGCCAAGCTGTTTGGTAATGTGCAGATGAATCAGGGCGATACGCTGTATATGAACAGCCGCTATGCAGAATACAACGGTAACAAGAAGTTTGCTTATGCCACCGGTAATGTTATGATGCGTTCGACAGACATGACGCTGACTACAGACACTATCAACTTCGACAGGAATATACAGCAGGCATATTATAATAGTTACGGGACGATTGTAAATGGCGAAAACACGCTTAGGAGTAAGTCGGGTAGGTCTTTTCTCAACCAGAAAAAATACCAGTTCACAACCGCGGTAACGCTTACAAACCCTAAGTATGTACTGAAATCGAATCACCTTGATTATTACACCAATTCAGGGCACGCGTATGTTTTTGGGCCATCAACAATCACCAGTAAAACGGATTACATCTACACTGAGAAAGGCTTTTATGACACCAAAAAGAACAAGGCGCATTTACTCACGAATTCGTATATAAAATATGATACCCAAATAATCCGGGGTGATAGTTTATATTATGACAGGGTAAAGCAATTTTCGTCTGCAACCCGAAATGTGCGGGTTACAGATACCGTCAACAAGTTCAAGGTTACGGGACACTATGCAGAAGTTTACCGCAATAAAGACTCGCTAATGATAACCAAGCGCGCGCTGGCAGCAACATTAGTGGAGCAGGACACTTTGTATACACATGCTAAACGTCTTGTGGTAACAGGCAAACCCGGAAGCAGGATAATGCGGGGGTATAACAATGCAAGGTTCTATAAAAGTGATATGAATGGCAAATGTGATTCCATCCATAGCGACGAGAAGCGCGGGCTTACGCAGCTTATAAAAAAACCCGTAGTATGGCAGGGCCAAAACCAGATGACGGGCGACATCATCCATATTATAGCCAATACCAAAACAGAGAAGATTGATTCGCTTAAGGTTATGGGTAATGCATTCATCATACAGCCCGATACAATCGGCACAGGGTATAACCAGATTAAAGGCAAAAACCTATATGGCAAATTCCGGGATAACAAGCTGTATGAAGTAGATATGGTAGGCAATGCTGAAAAAATTATCTACATGTATGATAAGACTGAGCTTTTCGGAATAGATAAAGGCGTTGGCAGTAAAATTCATCTGGAAATTGAAGATAACAAGATAACTACTGCTACACTTATCAAAAAAATAGAGAGCCAGATTTACCCTGACAAGGAATTGCCTCAAAACGTACGGAAGCTACGCGGCTTTACCTGGCGTGGTGATGAAATGATAAAAAGCAAGGATGACATTTTCCCACCTGAAGAGCAGGAATTGCATGATAAAATGATGAATGCCAGCAAAAAGACGCGAAAAAAGTCGACAAGCCTATGGATCCGCTGCAGCAAACTCTGGATTACGATAAAAAGAACCCGAAACCAAAAACTGCTGTAACACCACCTCCACCTGCAGAGTAGTTTCCAATCGCAGTTGCAATTTTTCAGTCACAACTGATTCAATTAAAATGATCAACGATTTTTATAAATACCAGGCGCAGACATCGCCGCACCCTCTGGCAATGGAAGTATCCCGCGCTGAAGGTTCTTATATATACGACACCAACGGAAAACCACATCTTGATTTTGTAGCGGGTGTTTCCGCAACCAGCCTTGGGCATAAGCACCCACGGGTAAACCAGGCGATTATACACCAGCTTAACACCTATTCGCATGTAATGGTGTATGGCGAATACGCACAGCACCCGGCTACGGAATTGTGCAGGCTTTTGGCTGAACATATGCCACCAAAGCTTAACAAAACCTACCTGACCAACTCCGGCACGGAAGCTACAGAAGGTGCATTAAAATTAGCCCGCCGTGTTACAGGCCGCAGCCAGCTTATTTCATGCAAGCATGCCTACCACGGTAATACCATGGGCTCTATGAGCGTGATGGGCCATGAAGAGCGTAAGCAAATATTCCGGCCGCTGGTGCCGGATGTAGATTTTATAACATTTAACAACGAAGAGGACCTTAAAAAAATAACGACAAAAACTGCAGGCATTATCTTGGAAACCATACAGGGTGGTGCAGGCTTCATTCAGCCTGAAAACGACTTCCTGAAGAAAGTTCGCCAGCGCTGTGATGAAGTGGGCGCGGTAATGATACTTGACGAGATTCAGCCGGGCTTCGGGCGCACAGGAAAACTATTTGGTTTTGAAAACTATAATGTTGTACCTGACGTAGTTATAATGGGTAAAGGCATGGGTGGCGGTATGCCGGTTGGTGCTTTTACAGCATCGGCAGAAATGATGGATTTGCTGAGCCACGACCCTAAGCTGGGACATATAACCACCTTTGGCGGACATCCGGTAATTGCTGCGGCGTGTTTGGCAACGCTGCGGGAAATAACAGAGACTGACATAATGGCGCAGGCTCTGGAGAAGGAAAAGCTGTTCAGGGAACTGCTTGTACATCCGCTTATAAAAGAAGTACGCGGTAAAGGACTGATGCTTGCCGCTATGACGGAAAGGCCTGATATTACTGATAAAGTGATACTGCGATGCCACGAACGCGGGCTGATATTGTTCTGGCTTTTGTTTGAAGGATGCGCTATAAGAATTACCCCGCCACTTACAATTTCTGAAGAAGAAATACGCGAGGGCTGTGGCATCATTATTGAAGTTATGAATGAAGTTCTTAGAGAGCTATAGAGAAAACAAATAATATAGTTGTTAATTATTTTGTTTAAAACAATTATAAATTAATTCTTTTTAGCATTAACATTTAGTAACTTTAAGAAGGATAATTTTAAACATAAGGAGTATGAATTTGAGTCACGAAGAAGAAGAAAACAGTTTATCCTTATCAAAGTTTGAATCGATGCTGAAGACCAACAAAGTTCTTTTCTTCGATTCTGAAGAGTTTGAAGACATCATACTTCATTACCTCGACACCGGAAAAATCAACCTTGCGAAAAAGGCCTTAAAACTCGGCCTGGAACAACATCCCAGGTCAACAGGCTTAAAATTAGTTCAGGTAGAATTATTAGTATTTGACGATAAACTTGACCTGGCAGAGAGGCTTCTTAACGAGCTTTATGCCCTGGAGCCTACCAACGAGGAGATATACATTCAGAAAGCAAATATTTACAGTAAAAGAGATGAGCACCAAAAAGCAGTTGACCTGCTGAAGATTGCCCTGAAATATACTGATGATTATGCCGATGTATATTCACTCATCGGAATGGAATATCTTTTTATGGATAATCTTGAGCTTGCTAAGGAGAATTTCATAAAGTGCCTTGAGGAAGATACCGAAGACCATTCAGCACTGTATAATGTAGTGTACTGTTTTGATTTTCTTGACCAGAACCTTGAGGCCATAGACTTTCTAAACAGCTTTATAGACAGGAATCCGTATAGCGAAGTAGCATGGCACCAGCTGGGCCGCCAGTATTACGCCATAAAAGATTATGAAGGCGCCTTGCGTGCATTTGATTATGCTACACTTATTGATGAGCATTTTCTTGGAGCATTCCTTGAAAAAGCGAAGTGTTTGGAAAGGCTAAAACGTTATGAAGAAGCCATTGCATGCTATAACATGACTATGGAACTTGACGACCCAACATCATACGCTTTGCTGCGCGTGGGCAAATGCCATGAAAAGCTGGGTGAACATGAGAAGGCGCTGAAGTTTTACTTAAAGACAGTACATGAAGACCCATTGCTGGACAAGGCGTGGATTGCGATTACAGATTTCTACATCCGCCGCAAAAATCACCAGAAGGCTTTGTATTACGTAAATAAAGCTTTGGGTATAGACAACGAGAATAAGCTGTACTGGAAGCGCTACGCCGTAATCAACAAAGCGCTTGGCTTCCACGAAGAGGCTGAAGAAGGCTACCGCAAAGCTGTAGAGTTTGGCGATTACCAGCTAGATACATGGCTGTTCTGGACTGATACGCTACAATTTCTGGGTGAGTTTGATACTGCAATCAATACGTTGCTTCAGGCGAGTGAATATTTCCCTGAAGAATATGAAATTGAGTACCGCCTTGCCGGGCTTTATTTCATGCAAAATGAGCATGACAAAGGAATTTTCCACCTGAGCAATGGCTTAAGGCACAACTTTAAGAACCACACGATTCTTGAAGAGCAATTTCCTGTAATATGGGATTTGCGGATTGTGCAGGAAGCTATAGATAAACAAAGGAAAAAGAAATAACTCATTTGAGCCTGATGTTTAGCCATCAGGCTTTTTATCTATATGAAAATCTTATTATATCTCGGAAGTTTTTTGATATCTTCCGTTGTTTTTGGGCAGCAAAAGGTAAATCAAAATCCTGAAAACAAGATATCAACTGAAACAATTTCTATGTTTCAATCATACGTATTTGATCACCGCTTTGTTGCACCAGAAGATATGCCAGCAGGTACTTACAGAATTGTCGTTTCTTTTGAAATAGAAAATAAAGTAATTAGCAATGTCAGCATTAAAAATGATCCTGGCTATGGTCTCAAAAAACATATAGAAAAAATTGTGCTCTCAATGCCGAAAGCCTATCCTGATTTAATTGAAAAGTTGAGAACACGAAGACAGGGAATGAAAGATTATATAAGCGTGCCCGTCACGATAAATATTAAGACCTAACATTTGTTGACCTTATAGTTATTTCATTGAAATTGACACCAATCATAACAATAAAGTAACGTTTTAAGTTGTAATAATTGTTATTATTGTGAAACGCTTTTAATTATGAAATTTTTGATTCTCTTTTCACTGGCTGCCATTTCGTCCAATGCACAGTGCGTACTGACAATTGACGAGCCTAATAAAAACATAATCCCTGACAGCATAACGATATACAATCCAAATGACGTTGACCGTTTACCAATAGTTACAAGTGGGATTGATAATTTTCGTGAAGAATTTATCTCAAAACTTCACAAACAATATAAGTTAAACAAAAACACACCTCACAGATTATACACAAGTTTTGTGATAGAACGTAATGGCACAATTTCAGGCGTAAAAATTGGTCACTATGGTAACAAAAGTGAAATTGTAATTATTGCAGAAAGAATTATACAATCAATTAAAGCCAAATGGATACCGGGCTTTATCAAAAACTATCCGGTAAGAACACTATACTCCTTACCTATCTTAATACGACACAATTAAAATGAAAAAGAAAGTTTACGGCCTGGTGGGCAGGAATATAGGCTATTCTTTTTCTGAAGGATATTTTGCTAAAAAATTTGCTGAAGAGGGACTTGCCAACTGCCGGTACCACAATTTTGACATTGATGACATTCGCGAATTGCCTGAAATTATTGAAAACACTGAAGGCCTGCGCGGACTTAATGTAACTATTCCGTATAAAGAAGAAGTTATTCCGTTGCTGGACTCCTTATCAAAAACGGCAAATGCAATTGGGGCAGTCAATACTATTGTAATCTCCAAAAAAGGGCTTAAGGGCTATAATACAGACCAGTATGGTTTTCGTAAAGCATTAAAACCAATGCTTGATATTCATCATAAAAAGGCATTGATTTTAGGAACCGGCGGTGCAGCAAAAGCAGTAGCCTATGCACTTCGTAAACTAAGGATCGAATATGATTTTGTATCACGTACGGCTACAGATGTGATTTTCTCATACGAATGCCTGAATAAGGAAGTTTTTGATGAATACCAGATTATAATCAACTCTACCCCTATCGGCACGTATCCAAACGTAGTTGAATATCCGCCAATAGATTACAGCCTTTTTACAAGAAACCATATCGCGTTTGACCTTACATACAACCCGTCTGAAACCGAATTTATGAAGCGTGCCGCACAATATGGCGCCTCCACTAAAAACGGTTATGAAATGCTGGTGTACCAAGCCGAAAAAGCCTGGAAAATCTGGAATAAAAAATAACAGTAATTATTTGCCAAACATTTTAAAATATGCCATCGTTCATGTTTTTCTTTGAATTGTTGGCAGGCTTTACTATCTTTCGGCATTAAACAGTATAAACTTAAGCATTTAAACAATGTTAGAAGAAAAGAATGATAACCTGCATAATGCAGACGGAAGTGAAAATGAAGGTATTAATGCATCGCAGCCTTTAGTACCGGGGCTTAACCCTGAAGTACCTGAAAGCACTGATGAACAGGAAGATATATCTGCCGTAAGAGAAACCGAAGGACAGATTTTCCAATATAGAGAAGATGATGTTGTAGAGGAACCTTCTGCAGAAGCGCACCAAGAGGCTGCTGCTCCGGTAGCTGTAGATTCAATTGAAAGCGCAATGATTGCAGAGGCTGAAGAAGCTCCGTCAAGAAGCGATGATACAGCGCAAAATGCAGTGGAAGCCATTGAGAGCAGTAATGCCGAGGCCGGTGAAGAAGAAGAAGAACATCATGACATTCCCATGCAAAATTATGAGGAACTTAGCATGGAACAGCTTGCAGCTGAACTTGAAACGCTTGCAGCAAATGATAATATTACTCAGGTAAAAAACCATATTGAAGAAATACGTAAAGAATTTTATTCTAAATATAACCACCTCATAGAGGAAAAGAAAGATGAATACAGCCATGAAAACAATGGTGATACATCAGGCTTTGAATACCATTTTCCGCTGAAAGCTAAGTTTGATGCGGCCTACAATAAATTCCGTGACAGGAAGAACAGCCACTTCAAAAAACTACAGAATGACCTGCAGGGCAACCTTGAAAAAAGGGTTGCGATCATTGATGAATTAAAGAATATAATTGATTCGGGCGAAAGTATTAACGATGCGCTGAAGCATGTAAATGACTTACGCGAACGCTGGAAAAACGCAGGACCTATTCCGCGTGATAAGTACAACCACGTGTGGAACAATTTCCATTTCCATATCGAGCGTTTTTACGACCATCTTCACCTTGACCGCGAGGCTCGTGATATGGATTTTAAACACAACCTGGAAAAGAAGCAGGGCATAATAGCGCGCGTGGAAGAGCTTGTAAATGAGCCGGATATAAATAAAGCATTCCGTGAGCTGCAGGGCCTTCACAAGATGTGGAAAGAAGAGATTGGGCCGGTATCGCGCGAACACCGCGAAAGCATCTGGGAGCGCTTCAGTGAGCTTACAAAACAGCTGCATGACAGGCGCGAAGCACAACAGGCTGAAGCCCGTGGCCGTGAGGAAGAGAACCTTGCAAAAAGAAAGAAATTATAGCCCAGATCAATGCTGTTGCTGCTGAAAAAGTGGAAGCCCACAGCGGCTGGCAGGGCCAGATAAATAAGGTAGAGGCGCTTCGCGAGCAATTCTTTAAAGCGGGTAAAGTACCGGCTGATGTAAATGAAGAAACATGGGCGGCGTTTAAGGAGGCTGTACGTAATTTTAATTCGCAAAAGAACTCATTCTACAAGGACATTAAAAAAGACCAGCAGGAAAACCTTAACCGCAAACTGGCGCTTGTCGAAAAAGCTAAGTCTCTGCAGGACAGTGATGACTTTGAGGCTACAACGCCTGTGATGAAGCAAATTCAGGAGGAATGGAAAACCATAGGCCATGTGCCGCGTAAGTTTTCTGACAGTGTTTGGAAGGACTTTAAGGCCGCATGCAACCATTATTTTGACAGGCTTCATGCCAAGCGAAATGAGGCCAGCAACGAGGAACTTGAGGCTTTTGAAAAGAAAAAAGAATATCTGGAAAGCCTGAAAGACTTTGAGCTTACAGGCGAACACAGGGCTGACCTCGACGCTATCAAAAAGCATATTGAAAACTGGAAAAACTTTGGGCGAGTGCCTCAGGCAAGACGACATATTGAGGGCAAGTTCAACAAGGTGCTTGACGCGCTTTTTGATAAGCTGAGCCTTAGTAAAAAAGATGCCGACATGGCGAAGTTCAGCAACAGGCTTGAGCAGCTGTCAGGTGGAGAAAACCCGCGCGGGCTGGAGAACGAGCAGATTTTCATCACGCGAAAAATTGATGAGTTGAAAGCCGAAATCAGGCAGCTAGAGAATAACATCCTGTTCTTTTCAAACTCGAAAGGGAAGGGTGAAAACCCGTTGGTGAAAGAGGTAAATAAGAACATCGAACGCCACAAAGAGGAGCTCAAAACATGGACAGATAAACTTCGTCAAATTCGTAATGTTAAGAAACAAAATGAGCAGAACGAGGGAGAATAATTTCCTATAAATTATTTCATAAATTCTTACAATAACAGAATCCGCAGGCTGAAAAGTGTGCGGATTTTGCTTTTCTCTCAGGAGGGTAATGTACAGCGATTAACACTTCTTTAACAGCATTCATTTTCATCACTTTTACATTTAAAATCTGAAAGATTTTTCTTCCTAACAAAATAATCGACGAACGGTAACTTTTTGAAAGGGTTTTGTAATGCGCTTCCGAAAATGCCATCGTAACTTTGCAGTCGGGTAATTGGGTTGGGTGTTGGGTATTGAAACACTTATATTTTTGTATTTCAAGTTTTGCTAAAGCGTTCTTTGAAATACTGGAATCATATTTAACCACATAGGTACATAGGCTTGTAGTAAGCATATTATTCGTACATAAATCTCGCAAAGTCGTCAAGCCGCAAAGTTTGGTGACGAGTGAAGCTAAATTCCCCTTCGCGGGTTAGGGGGCTTTAAAAGCAAAAAGCCGTCAATTGGAAGCTGACGGCTTTAAGTAAACGATTGGGCGTAACACCCTATCGCGATGCAAATATAGCAAAATTTTCCTATTTTTACACAAACCCACATCAATGCCATTATTCCAAAATGCTGTCCTGAACAAATATTTGGGCCAGGCTAATAAAACACTGCTGAAACAAAAATGGGAAACCTTTAAGGCTCATTTCCTTAACCCGGCTATCCAGCAAAATATACGCAACAGTAAAGAAGAGCAATATCAGGGGGAGTTCCTCATAGACCTGTTTGTGCACGTGTTGGGCTACACCAAAAACCCGGCGGCCGACTTTAACCTGACAACAGAATACAAAAATGTAAAGGACAGTAAAAAGGCTGACGGCGCCATATTATTTGACGGTAAAGTACGCGCGGTGATTGAGCTGAAAGGAACCAATACCGTAGACCTTGGTAAAATAGAAGTACAAGCTTTCGGTTACAAGAATAATCAGCCTGACTGTATTTACGTCATTACATCAAACTTTGAGAAGCTACGGCTGTATATTGACAATGCGGTTGAGCATGTTGAGTTTAACCTCTTCAGCCTTTCCGAAAAAGATTTCGCGCTGTTGTACCTGCTCCTTGCAAAAGATAACCTGGCAAACGGCGTTGCCAAAAAACTAAAAGACGAATCGGTAAGCCAGGAAGATGCCATCACTAAAAAACTATATAAAGATTATTCGCTGTTTAAGCGCACACTATATCAAAACCTTGTAGAGCTGAATCCGGACTACGACCCGCTTGAGCTTTTCAAGATTTCGCAAAAACTGCTTGACCGTTTCCTGTTCATCTTTTTTGCCGAAGACCGCAACCTGCTGCCCACCAATCTTATTTTCAGGATAAATAAAGAGTGGAAACAACTTCGGGAAATGCGTATTGAAGTATCGCTATATGACCGTTATAAAATCTATTTCAATGACCTGAATACCGGCGCAAAAGTTTCATTGCCCGCCTTTAGTGAAACCGCTGCGACCCAAAAAGAAGAACACCAGATATTCGCCTACAACGGCGGGCTGTTCCGTGAAGATGTAGTGCTTAATGCCATTAAAATTGATGATGATGTATTATATAAGCATACGGAAATACTGAGCCATTATGATTTTGCAAGCGAGGTTGACGTGAATATCCTCGGCCATATTTTCGAAAATTCGCTTAATGAGCTTGATGAGATTAAGGCGCAGCTTGAGGGTACAGCTATCGATAAAAGCAAAACGAAGCGCAAGAAAGACGGTGTTTTTTACACGCCCAAATACATCACCAAGTATATTGTTGACAATACCGTTGGCAAGCTATGTACTGATAAAAAGAAGGAACTTGACATTACCGATGATAATTACCAGCCTGCAAAGCAGCGTAGCCGTAAGCGCCTTGATGCCCTGCAGCAGTACCGCAAGTGGCTGCTGGAGTTAACCATATGCGACCCGGCCTGTGGCAGCGGTGCGTTCCTGAACCAGGCGCTTGAGTTTTTGATTGCTGAGCACCGCTATATTGATGAGCTTTCGGCGACGTATAACAACGACTCGCTGGTGCTGAGTGATGTTGAGGGAAGCATATTGGAGAACAACCTTTTTGGCGTCGACCTTAACGAGGAAAGCGTGGAGATTGCAAAGCTCTCCCTATGGCTGCGTACCGCACAGCCCCACCGGAAGCTGAATGACCTGAGCAACAACATTAAATGCGGCAACTCATTGATAGACGACCCCGACGTGGCCGGCGAAAAAGCCTTTAACTGGCAGCAGGAATTCTCGCATATTTTTGAAAAGGGCGGCTTTGATGTGGTAATTGGGAATCCGCCTTATGTAGACATTAAACAATTGAAAAATATTGACATTAGATACTTTTTTTGAAAAATACAAAACAACAGAAAATAGAATTAACCTATATTCAATTTTTATTGAGGCGGGCTTAGGTATCATTAGAGAAAAAGGAATACTATCTTATATCAATCCTAACTCAATGCTCGTTAACTCATCATACTCCAAATTGAGGAAACTTATACTTCCGCATACAAAAAAGTAATTAAACTTCCTGATAACATTTTCCAAGATGCAAAGGTTGAAACAATAATATTTGAACTTCAAAAAGATTCTCAAAACCAGTTTGTAGAGGTTATTAATTATCAAAAGTCTGAAATTATTTCATTTATAGACAATAATAAAATATTTCTATTAAATAAAAAAGACTGGATCAGTTCTGAAACATTTTCTCTCTACAACACATCATCTATAAATACTGTTGTAAGTAAAATTGAGAAAAGAAATATTGTCAAGCTGAAAGATATTGCTGACTTTACTTTAGGTATAACCCCATACGATAAATATAAAGGTCACGATGAAGAGACTATTAAAAACCGGACCTTTCATTCGAAAGTAAAAATTAATGAAAATTACAAGCCATTAATTACAGGTGAAAACATACACAGATATATAATTGATCCGAGTTGTAATGAATTTATTAATTACGGTGAATGGTTAGGTGCTAAAAGAGAAGAGAGATTTTTTACTGAACCCCGGATTTTAATTAGGCAAATAGTTTCAGGTAATCCTCTGAGACTTTATTGTGCCTATACTGAAGAGTCCTTATACTATACTCAAATAGGATTTGGGGTAATCTCTAAAAGTACTAAAAAGTTCGAGAATAAATATCTACTGGCAATCTTAAATTCAAGCTTGATTAATTTCTATCATAAGTATAAATTTCTTGATATTGAAAAACAATTATTTCAAAAGGTTCTAATAGCTAATGCAAAATCATTTCCTATAAAAAATATTCCGATTCGAAATCAAACTAAATTTTCTGAGAAAGTTGATAGTATTATAACTTTAACTAAAGGTTTATTTGACCACTCCCAAAAATTCCAACGCACCATTCAGCGCAAATTTAATCTTGACGATTTGCCGAAGAAATTGCAGGACTGGTACAAATTACCATACGGTGAGGTTATAAAAGAGCTGGCGAAGAAAAAGGTGAAACTATCTTTGGCAGAAGAAGCCGAGTGGGAAGAATATTTTTTGACTGAGCAAAAAAGGCGCTGGAGCTAAAATCCGCTATTGATGCCACCGATAAAGAAATAGACCGGATGGTATATGAACTCTATGGCCTCACACCGGAAGAAATAGAAATTGTAGAGAACAGTTAGAATCGAAATAATAAGAGGTCAGTCAGGCTGAGCTTGTCGAAGCCCAGTTAACCTACCTCGATTCCCGATAGCTAAGGGGGCAGTTTGACACCTTCGCTCAAGCCCGAAATAGTAAATCATGTAATTAAGAATCGCCTTATTTTATACAACAATGCTGTGAGGCCAAAAGCGATGGAACCAAATATCCAAAAACCAAATGTTATTGCCATTTGAGGCATCCCGCATCTTGGTTCAGGCTGTGCATCAGGAAAGAACAGGGATGGAAATACAAAAAAATTACAAGATAAGATAATCAGCGTCACCACCCATTTCAATCCCGGCTTTTTATTTTTGTCGCATAAGTAGTACAGTCCGATTTGGACAATACATACAAATATGATAAACGCTAAAATCATTACCTATAATCCGCCGTTACTGGTATAGTTCTTGACACAATCTGCGGCTCGCGTACTATCTTTTTCTCATAGCGCGGGGTTATGGTCTGGTCGGTATATTTTTCGTCTTTGTAAACGGTGTGCTCAATAATGGCCGACACCTTCACGGCAACATCAAGCGGCTGCACATAATTGTCGTTTTCCAGCAGCATGTAATACCTGCCCTGCAGCATGTTGGGTTCGGTAAAGCGTTTGTAGCCCGCTATGCCCTTGCCCCCATCGATAGTTTTGTAGGGCTTTTTCTGTTCGAAAAGCTTACGGTTGGCATCATTGGCAAGTGCGTATTGCACGTCCTCGCCATTTGTGGGAAGTATTAGGTTTGTAGCGGCGCCGGCTGCTATACCACCCAATGGAGAAGTAAACAGTGTAGTCGCGCCCTGTACAGCGCCCACAATCATCTTTCGGTTCTGCTTCCAGAACTCGTTTGACTCCTCACCTACGCCCACCCAGTATGCCCAGGCAATTACTTTTTTTGACTCGTTGCTGCCCTGCACATTCGCAGGAAGGTCAAACACCACCGATGCACGGTTATCGCCCATGTTGGCCATACTGCTCACGCGCTGGTTTTTGTCGAGTACAATCTCTTCATAGCGCTTTACCGATGCCGGAACCTTACGGGTTTTCTGTACCAGCAACGTGTCATAACCCACAACGGCATCTTTGACAATACTGTTCCAGATGGTGTCCTGCACGGTGCGCATCTTCACCGCGGTGTTAAAATCGCGCAATTCTTTAGAAGCCGGCACACGCTGAATTTTCACCTCACAGATTTTCTCAGTATCAGATGCATTATTGAACGTAAACCTGTACACCGCTTTTTGCGTTACGGTAAACTCACGGTTCTTCTCTTTCTTTATAGTGTACCCGCGGAACTTATATGTCTCAGGATATTCTGCCACAGCAATTTCACTTAGGAAACCCTCCTGAACCTCGGCTGTGAAGATTATCCTGTCGCCCGACGCAAAGCCATAAAGCAGCTCATAGGTTTTCCCGGGAAGCACTTTTATCTGCTGCTCGGTAACCATTATTTTTTGTGCGTTTGCGATAGCGGCGGTAAAGAATAATATCGCCAATAGAACCTGTCTCATCATAACTTTTTAGCCTCGTTCCAGAAAACATCCATCTCGGCCAGGGTCATATCCGCCAACGGCTTGCCAAGCTCAGTTGCTTTTGATTCAAGGTATTGAAAACGTTTTATAAACTTTTTGTTGGTACGCTCAAGCGCATCTTCGGGGTTGATATCCAAAAACCGTGCATAATTTATCATCGAGAAAAGCACATCGCCAAATTCCGACTCAATTTTTTCTTTATCACCGGCCTTAACCTCCTCCTGAAACTCGGCCAGCTCTTCCTGAACCTTATCCCATACTTGGTGCGGCTCTTCCCAGTCGAAGCCCACTCCTTTTGCCTTATCCTGAATGCGGCTGGCTTTTACCAATGCAGGCAGACTTTTGGGCACACCCTCCAACACCGATTTTTTGCCTTCTTTGAGCTTGAGCTTTTCCCAGTTTTGTTTTACCTGCTCTTCGTTTTCAACCTGCACATCGCCATATATATGAGGGTGGCGGTGTATGAGTTTATCGCAGATTTCATTAGCCACATCCGCCATATCGAAGTCGCCCGTCTCACTGCCAATCTTCGCGTAAAAAACGATGTGAAGGAGCAGGTCGCCCAGCTCTTTCTTCACCTCATTAAGGTTATTGTCGAGGATAGCATCGCCTAGTTCATACGTCTCCTCAATGGTAAGGTGGCGCAGGCTTTCGAGGGTCTGCTTCCTGTCCCAAGGGCATTTTTCCCGCAGGTCATCCATGATATCGAGCAGGCGGTTAAAAGCATCAAGCTGTTGCTGGCGGGTGTTCATTATTTATCGGTAGGTTTGGCTATGGGATTAATCTTTTCAGCACGGGGCAAAAGCGATGTCATGGTGGCAGTATCAAAACTTTTCAATGCTTTGGCTTCAGCGCCTTTTTCTTTAGACTCTGTTTCAAAAACAAGAATGTGTTCCGGAGTGAATTCCAGCACAATATAGTCATAACCGCCCGGGCGGCTGAATGTAAGCACCAGTGTTTTCGACTCGATAAACGGCAGGTAGTAGCCTGTTGGCATTGAAAGGCTGTAATCTTTTTTCAGCGGAAGCTTGTAGAAGTTCAGCTTGTTTTGCATTATAATCTTCGCATCACCAAAGTCATGCGTCGCAGCAGATGCTATAGGCTCACCTGCCTTACTGCAGTCATTGCTTTTCACGTAAAATTTATACAGTCCCGGCAAAACATCTTCGAAATGGATGTACTGTCCCGAAGCGAAAGACAGGCAGTGGAGTTTCTTTTCGGTAAGCTCTTCGCGATACTGTTGTGCAAAGGCACTTAGTGAGAACGCCAGTACCAGAAATAATGTTAGTTTCTTCATCATAACTTTAAAGTTCAAAAATAAAAAAACCTGCGGGTTTAATGCAGGTTTGCGTTGTTTATTGTTTAGAGGGCCTGCAGCAGTTCGCCAAAGCTTATATATACCTCATCACGGCCTTTAATTCGGTATTGGTAAGAATATTCCAGGTCACCCTCTAAAAAGTCTTTATAAAAGCGGGTATCGTGTACCATACGGTCATGAGCATCAGCATCCGGCGATGGTAAGGTAAGTTCTTTACTGGCCACACCTTCGGCAATAAACTCAAAACAGTCTTTCTCAAAAGTTTTTATGTTGCCTTCCACATCAAAACCCGGCGCGTCGGTATTTTTATAAATGTCGATATCAAGCGTTATGCCGTGGTCTTTATATTCGGCAGTAACACTGTGCTCATTCTCTTTGAATTTGAAATGCCCGTCTGTTTTGAAGAACTCCTTGAAGCTTTCAAACAGGTTCTTTATCTCGGCACGCTTCATTTCCTTACGCTTGTACTCATACTTTTTAAGGTACTCGTCGTGCTCAGTCTTTATGTCTATCTTTATCTTGAGAAAACCTACATCCATTGCTTTATCATTTACAGTTCAGCCACTTTAGGCTTGTAGAAGTTTACATAGAAAAAATTGTTAGGGTCAAGGCCTTCTTTTGCGAAAGTTGCCCTTACCGCTTCCGCCTTCGGGTCGGTTTGCGACTCGTTAAGCCCCAGGAATTCCAACAATTCGATAAGATTACTGAACTTGAAGCTTAGCTTGGTATTTAGCGAATACGGCGTGATGCTGTACTCGGCGGTATGTATTTCAACGCCTGCTTCGTGAAAGGCATCGCGTATAATTTTAAATTCTTCTTTCATGGCCTGGTCTTTTTATGTTCTAACAGCGGCTTACAAAAAAAGCCCCGGGCAATGCTTCGAAGCTTTTTTAAAACCAATTATATATAGTAAGTAATGAATTACAATTGTTCGTTTTTAACTATCTGCACTTTGCCTGCAGGTATGTCGGTTCCGGGGTCCTTCACCAGTAGCACGCCCAGTACATTAAGCGGAATGTCAATCGGTTCGCCGGATTCTCTAATCTCGTCAAGGATGTGCGAGTAGTCAGCCGGGTTCAGCACAAGCGAATCACCCTTGTCAATCCTTTTAGCAAAAAGATAATCACGGATTGCCGCTACAGATATATTCCCTAATGTTACGTGCTCAGACATTTTTCAGTGCTTTTGTTATTGCTAATTTAATACGCTTGTTTTTATTTTTTCTCAAGGTTATGTTAATTTACAGGGATTCCCTTACAGCTTCCTGAAAACGGTTGATTTTAAAAGTGCTATCTTTGCCGGAAATACTTCTGCCCATGGCTACTTTCCACGACCTTGACCTGCCCAAATCTTTACAGAAAGCCCTTGATGAACTTGGCTTTGAAAACGCCACGCCAATTCAGGAGAAGGCTATGCCCGTGATACTTTCGGGCCGCGACATGATGGGTATTGCACAGACAGGTACGGGTAAGACATTTGCCTATCTTCTACCGATATTGAAGCAGTGGAAGTTCGCCCCTACACATACGCCACGTGTGGTGATAATGGTACCGACCCGCGAACTAGTTGTGCAGGTGGTTGAAGAGGTTGAGAAACTTACAAAGTATATGTCAGTTCGTACTGTAGGTGTTTACGGTGGCGTAAACATCAATACGCAGAAGAAACAGGTGTATGAAGGTATAGACGTACTGGTTGGTACACCCGGCCGTATGATGGATCTCGCGCTTGATAATGTGGTGCGTTTTGATGAGACTAAAAAGCTAGTGATAGACGAGTTTGACGAGATACTGAACCTCGGGTTCCGTTTCCAAGTGACATCAATACTTAGCATGATGAAGGCTAAGAGGCAGAATATACTGTTTTCGGCTACAATGACGGATGATGTAGATGACATGCTGAATGATTTTTTTGATTTCCCGGAAGAGGTATCACTGGCGCCATCGGGTACGCCGCTGGAGAAGATCATGCAACAGGGTTACCATGTGCCGAACTTCCGTACCAAATTGAATTTACTGACGAAACTTTTGAACGGCGAAGGCATGGACCGTGTGCTTGTCTTCGTGAACAATAAACCGACCGCCGATATCGTGATGGCGCAGCTTGACGAGGTCTTCCCTGACCAGTTTGGCGTGATACACAGCAACAAATCACAAAATTACAGGCTCAACACCATGGCGGCTTTTCAGCGTGGTGAACTGCGCGGTATCGTGACTACCGATGTTATGGCGCGCGGACTTGATATTGCTGATGTGACGCATGTGGTAAACATGGAGTTCCCGGAAGTGCCTGAACAGTACATTCACCGTATTGGGCGTACCGGCCGTGCCGATAAGGAAGGTATAGCGCTAAGTTTCATTGTTCCGAGAGAAGAGGAATTCCAACTTTCTGCCGAACTTTTGATGGAAAAGGAAATCGACATCCAGCCAATACCGGAAGATGTGGAGATAAGCGACAAACTGTTTGAGTTTGAAAAAGTACGCCACAAAGTAAAACAGCTGCTGAAACGCCCCAAGCAGGAAGGCGGCGAGGCTTTCCACGAAAAGAAAGACAAGAATAAAAAAGTAAACCTTGGCGGGCCAGGCAAAACCAAACCCCGAAAAACCGCGCCGCGTAACCGGGCTGTTGAAGCGAAGAGAGCCGCGAAGAAGAAAAAGAAGTAAAGATTTGCTCTATGTTTGAACTCAAATTAAACAAGCATTATCCAAAGGTTATTGGTGATTTAACTCTTATATGTAATATTAGGGGACGCATTATATCACATACTCCTGAAGAAAATATACGTCAGGCCATTGTATCCTTTCTTGTGAAAGAAAAAGGTTATCCAAAGCAAAATATTGAAATTGAAGTTCCGATGTCAAGATTTGCTGAAGGTGCGTCAGGCAGAGCTGATATAATTATCTACAATAATCAACGAGACATTCTTTGTGTGATAGAATGTAAAAGACCAGGTGAACCTATAACGGATAATATTTTAGAGCAGGTTAAAAGATATGATGATATCTTACAGGCTGAAACAATTTGTATAGTACTTGGAAAATTATGTTATTTCTTTACATATAATGAATTAAACGAATGCGCTGTTTTAGCTACTGAATTTCCTACTTATAAGGAACTTGATGCAAAGGATATTTGTTATTCTGATAATAAAGCTGAGGAATTTAAGAGAATTCCATTTCGAAAAATTAAGCAAACTGATATCGATGATTTGATCTATGACGGTATAATAGGTGAAAATACTGAAGATAAATATTATCCTTTTCTTATAAATCTGTACAATTTTTTCATGGAAGAAGATGACAGGATGAAATTGGATAAAATTAAAGATATTGGGCTTAAAGCCATTAAATATGGAAATGCCGGAAGTGGTACATTTTATGGAAACTACAGATCATTTCTAGTCAATGAAAAATCTATAGTAAGTTTTTTCAATATCATCAATGACCCGAGGCGACGGATATCCGGTAAACACTTCATTGATGTTAGGTGTTGACACTTTAGGAAAATATCATTTATCACTTGAACTACGGGTTGACAAATATATTTCACTAAAAGAAAATCAAGCCACCATAACACATGACGGGACTATTACAGTTGGGAAATTAGGTGCATCAAAGAGGTCGGAATTAATAGATTTCGTCAAATCTAAAGCTCCACATTTGATAGTTGATGGAAAAGTTTTTCTTGGTGAATTGGATTTTAGTAACGATTTACTTTCATCTCAAAAACAAATATCAGATTTTATACACAATTGTATTGACTATGCCTTAGTCAGAGATGAATTTAGGGAAATAAAAAAAGGTATTGCTAATAATTCTACTTCGCCTCAGTAAACACCAAACAAACCGGCGAACACAAATCAATCCGCTTGCAGTTGTCTTCAAGCATACCGGTGGTCTTATTGCGTTTGAAGATACTGATACTGCTACTGTTTTGGTGGCCTACAAGCACATGGTTATCTTTCGGGTCAATGGCCAGGTTCCGCGGGCTGTCGCCATCCGTAGGTAGTTGCTGTACCATCTTTATCATCCCGTTGCTGTGCACTTTAAAAACTGAAATTGTATTGGCATCGCCCCTGTTGGTGGCGTAGAGATACTTTCCGTCACGCGTAAATTTAATGTCGGCACCGCCATTCTTACCGGTTGCTCCCGGCATTACCAGACTCGTTTCCTGTATCTTCTCAACTTTCTGGTTAATGTAGCTATACGCCACAAGGCTGGCATCCAACTCATGCAACACATAAAAGAAAATTCCGTTAGGGTTGAATACTAAGTGGCGCGGACCACTTCCCGGCTTGGCATCAATAGTTTCTTTTAAAGTCAGGGTTTTGCTGCCTCCGTCAGGGTTGTAGGCATAAATATAGATTTTATCTGTACCTAAGTCATTACAAAATACGTACTTCTTATCCGGGCTAAAATACACCATGTGTACATGTGCTTTCTCCTGGCGCTCTTTGTTTATGCTGTTGCCGGTATGCTGTACCACCTGTTTCGCTTCTGTGAGTCCGCCATCGTTACGCCTATGATACACCACTAGTGAACCCCCGCCATAGTTAGCCGTAATCACATTCTTTTCATCGGCAATGATATAACACGGGCTGTCACCCTCGCTGTCCTTTTTATTGATGAAGTCAATCTTACCGTTGGCCTTGTTATACTTAAACGAACTAATCGTACTCTTCTCACCATTCTCATTTACGCTGTAAATGAATTTCTTATCCGGCGAAACTGCCAAAAAGCTTGGGCTTATCACCCCCTTAGTAACGCTTTTAGGTTTCACCTCAGCTGTGTTTGCATTATATTCATAAACATATATACCCTCGCTCCTGCACTTATCGGTATAAGTGCCAACAACTAGGTTAAATGTGTCCTGTGCAGCAGCGTTAGTCATAATCAGCAGGAATAGGGCCAGGCGAAATAATTTCATGGTAAAGCAAGTTAAGCACAACAAAAGTAAATGATTTAAATATTATGTGAAATTTATACCGAGGCAATCGTTCCTGCGTTATTGTAAAAATTAGTATTTTTGACAAACTTTCAAGCGGATGCAATTTAAAAATCCTGAAATTCTTTACTTCTTATTTTTACTTGTAATTCCCGTACTTGTACATTTATTCCAGCTTCGCCGCTTCAAGAAAGAGTATTTTACCAACGTACGCTTCCTGCGAGAGCTGAGTATGCAGACACGGAAAAGCTCGGTCATCAAGAAATGGCTGCTGCTTGCTGTGCGTTTGCTCCTCCTCGCCTGCCTTATCATAGCCTTTGCGCAGCCGTTCTTCAAAGCGAGCGAAAGCAACAAGTCCGGCAACGAAATGGTAATACTGCTTGACAACTCTTTTTCTATGCAGGCCAAGGGCAGCCGTGGTGAGCTGCTGAAGCGTGCCGTACAGGACGTCCTTGAGAATACGCCTGAAACACAAAAAATATCACTGCTTACAACCACGGGAGCTTTTTATGATACCGATGTAAAATCCATACGCGCCGACCTGATGGCGATGCCGTACAGCCCGGTGCCTTTCCGCCCTGACTTTTTAATGGCGAAGGCAAATGCTAAAAATCCGGCTACAGGTAAAGATTATGTTGTAATTACCGATGCTGTAGGACTTGACGATAAAATGGTAAGCAAATTGCCGGAAGGCAGCACCGCCTACGCAATAACCCCTGAAGCGCAGAACAAAAATAACGTCGCCGTCGATAGCGTATATATTGCCCAAACGCTTGATAACTTCTATGAGATAAACGTAAGCTTGCAGGCGTATGGTGAGTTTGAGAATGACATTCCGGTCGCTCTTTACAATGGCAAAAACCTGATTGCAAAAACGGTGGTGAAGTTTGACACACCGAAGAAAACCAGCCCATTTACCATCCCCAAAAAGGATTTCCATGGGTATGTGTCGGTTTCCGATAATAGCCTGGCGTATGACAACACCTACTACTTCAGCATCTCAAAACCGCAAAAGTCCAATGTATTGGCAATAGGCGATGCTGCGAAGAATAATTTCCTTTCGAGAATTTATACCGAAGATGAATTCAACTATACTGCTCAGGAGTTACGCGCCCTTGATTACAACAGCATAGAAAAACAGGATGCCGTTATCCTGAACGAACTTGCTGAGATTCCGCAATCGCTTGTCACTACGCTGAAAGATTTTTATGCGAAAGGCGGTAATGTGGTAATCATTCCTGCACAGACAGCTACCACGCAAAACCTCAACACTGCCCTTGCATCATTCGGAAACATTACCTTCCGGGGAAGTGCAACAGGCGAAAGGCAAATTACGAAAATAGCCTTCAGCCACCCGTTGTACAGCGGTGTATTTGAGAAAAAAGTGAACAACTTTCAGTACCCGAAAACCAATACCGGGTTTGTACTTGGAAATGGCAGTCAGGTTTTAACGTATGACGATAACACGCCGTTCCTGGCATCAGTTACTAACAAGCTGGGCAATGTATATATATTTTCGGCAGCGATAAATAAAGAAAACAGCAACTTCCAAAACTCACCGCTTATTGTACCGACCTTTTACAATATGGCGCAGAACAACGGTAAGACAGGCATAAGCGCCATAACAATAGGCCGCAGCCAGAGCCTTGTGGTTGATGCACAGCTGGGCAAAGATGAGTCGCTGTCGGTGAAAGGCACAGATGCAAGTTTCATACCGATGCAGCAGCTGCTTGATAATAAAGTAAAGCTGTCTTTCGGCGATTATCCTGAAACGGCGGGCAATTACAGCATCACTAAAAATGATGAAAGCATAAAGAATATCAGCTTTAATTACCCGCGCACAGAAAGCGACCTGAGTGCATCTAACCCGGGGGTGCTGGGTGAATTCACAAAGGCATCATCTGTAGAGACGGTGTTTAATGATATTACGTCACACCGCACCGCCAGCGAACTGTGGAAATGGTTTGTGATGGGTACGCTGCTGTTTTTACTGCTTGAACTATTCATACAAAAATTTGTAAAATGAACCTGATCTTTAAAAATGCTGTTATAATTGATAAAGAGAGTACGTTTCACAACAAACAGGCCGATATCATCGTTGCGGATGGCATCATCAAACAAATAGGCCAAAAGCTGACGGCAGGTGATGGCTTTGAAGTAGTGGAACTAAATGGCCTGCATATCTCCCAGGGATGGTTTGACAGTTCGGTAAGCCTGGGCGAGCCGGGTTATGAAGACAGGGAGACCATCGCAAACGGATTAAATGTGGCGGCAATGAGCGGATTTACAGATATCGCTTTACAGCCTAATGCCAACCCCATAGCCGACAGCCAGAGCCATATTTCTTTCCTGAAAGCTAAAGGAGGGGGACACGCTGCAAACCTTCACCCAATAGGCGCTTTGACAAAAGGCAGCGAAGGAAAGGACATTGCTGAAATGTATGACATGGCCAATGCCGGGGCGGTTGCTTTCGGTGACTATAATAAATCGCAACAGGACGCGGGCCTGATGAAAATCGCGCTGCAATATGTGCAGGATTTTGACGGGCTTGTTATAGCCTACTGCCAGGATGAAAAGATTAAAGGCAAAGGTGTGGTGCATGAAGGTGCAGTGAGCACCAGGCTTGGGCTAAAGGGAATTCCTGCACTTGCCGAAGAATTGATGGTAGCCCGAAACCTTTCGGTACTGGAATACACCGGCGGCAAAATGCACATCCCTACTATATCTACGGCAGGGTCGGTGAAATTGATAAAGGAGGCTAAAGCTAAGGGGTTAAATGTGACCTGCAGTGTTGCTGTACATCATTTGATATTGACCCATGAAGTACTTACAGGGTTTGACAGCCGTTACAAGATTGCCCCGCCGTTGCGCCCGGAAAGTGACAGACAGGCGCTGATTGCTGCTGTGAAAGACGGTACAATAGATATCATCACGAGCGATCACAACCCTATTGACATCGAAAATAAAAAGCTGGAGTTTGACCTGGCTAAAGACGGCACCATCGGGCTGGAGAGTGCTTTCGGGGCATTGATGACGGTACTGCCGGTTGATGTTATTGTAGAAAAGCTGACAGCAGGCAAGGCTATATTTAGGGTTGAAACGAATAAAATTGCAGAAGGTGCAACGGTATCCTTTACATTATTCTCCACTGAAGGTGAAAGCACTTTCACCAAGGAAAACATCCTTTCAAAATCGAAGAATTCTGCATTTCTGGGTCAGCCGGTGAAAGGCAAAGTGTATGGTATTTACAATAACGGAAAACTCGTTTTAAACAATAAATAAGATGAAAAAGCTAATGATTTTGGCGTGCTCGGCAATAGTATTTGCCGCATGCGATAAAGTTCATGACAAGGCAAAAGATACATTGAACAAAACAGGAGAGCGCGTTGGTGAAGCTGCTACTGAAGTGGCTGAAGGCATAAGCGAAGGTGTGGAGCGTACGTTTGATTCAAAAATTGAACTGTCGGAAGAGCTGAAAGCAAAGGGCCTTTCTACAGGCAAATTTTATGTAGAGGAAGACAGCATCACGAACAATGATAACAAGCTTGTAATCTACCTTATTGCCGATAAGCCTATTAAGCAGGACATTACGTTTAAGGCTATCAATAAAAAAGGTACAGAGACCGGCCGTAAAAAAATAGCGGTAGACATGAAGGCCGGAGATGCGGTTTACCAGGATGTGGTTTTTGACCCGCGCACCGATATTGAAGTACGTAGCACAATTAAAATTGAGTAATGGATAATTCTGTTGAAAGCGGTAAGACAAATGCCATTATAGCCTATCTTACCATCATTGGAACTATCATCGCGATGGTGCAGAACAGCGAACCGAAGAACCCGTTTGCATCGTTCCATATACGGCAGGCGCTGGGATTGATGCTGTTCTTTTTGCGCTTGGATACCCTGTAAGCGGGTTTGACAGTTGGGCGATATCGTCAGCGTTTTACATCTTCTTTTTCATCTTGTGGATGTACGGCTTTATTGGCGCACTGCAAGGCCAGATGAACAAAATTCCGCTACTGGGCGGGCTTTTCCAAAACCTGTTTAAAAACCTGTAATGAACAACCTTTCACTTTACCACCTGGATCGCGAACCGAAAAACAAGCTTGATAAAAACCCGCTGTTGCTGCTGCTTCACGGCTATGGCAGCAATGAGGAAGACCTGTTTTCTTTCGCAACGCAACTTCCTGATGAGTACCTGATAATCTCTGCACGCGCACCACATGCAATTCCGCCGTATGGCAATGCATGGTACGCCATCAATTTTGATGCAGACATGAACAAATTCAGCGATGATGTACAGGCAGCAGCCTCACGCGACCTTATTGCAAAATTTATTGATGAAGTGGTTACCAACTATCCTGTTGATAAAGATAAAGTTACACTTATAGGCTTTAGCCAGGGCGCAATACTTAGCTATGCCGCAGCGCTTACCTACCCTGATAAGATTGCACGCGTTGCTGCACTAAGCGGCTACTTCAATCCTGATATTATTGACAGTGTAGATAAGGAAAAGGCTGCGAAACTTCAGTTCTTTATTTCCCACGGTAGCGTTGACCAGGTAATTCCTATTGAATGGGCGCGTAAGGCTCCGGAAGCTTTAAAAAATTTCGGGATAATGGCTGAATACCATGAGTACCCGGTAGGCCATGGCGTTGCCCCGCAAAATTTTTATGACCTGTTGGACTGGCTCAATAAAACGGCTTAGGCCTTAAACTTCCAGTCGAATTCATCGTCCTTTACATTAATGATAGCGCCGAGTTCAACCTTTACAACCCTTCCAAATTCTACCTGGAAGATGACCCAGTTTGTTTCGTTGAAGTAATTATCAACCGTATCAAAGCTTTCTTTTTCGAAAGCTTTTATTTTGTTGTCACCTGCAATCTTCTCAGCAGTCTTCCAGTCCTGCCCTATTACTTTTTGTCCGAACAATTCCAGTTCAGGGTGTGAAGCGATAATATACCCCAGGCGGAAGTCTTCATCCGCATAAAAAGTTAGCCGCAACATTTGAGCATTATACAGCCAGATGATGTTCTTATCTTCGTCTTTGTATGTCTTGTCTGGTTCGCCGTAAAGGGCTCTTACGTCCTTTTCTTTCATCCCGAAAAGGAGCTTATCAATGCCTGACTTAAGTTTGATGTTCAACATGTACTAAACTTTTGTTAATGCAAAAGTACTATAATCTTTGCACTTCCCAATAAACATTAAGGCTAAGCCATTTTTAAGAAATAAATTGTGATTTAATTAACTAATTGTAAAACAAACTATTGCAATTTTTAGTACGTAGCTTTAAGTACCATTAACATAAATCTACAAATTATGGACAAAAAATTTACATTTTTAAGAGCGGTATTTTTTTTAATGCTGCTTGTCGGTTTTTCGGCAAATGCACAGACAATTACCGTAACAAACTCAAACGATTCAGGCCCGGGTTCATTAAGGCAGGCAGTTATTGATGCAATGCCGGGTGACATAATTGTTTTTGATGCTTCCACAAATGGTAACAATGTCAACCTTTTGTCAGACATCACTATCATTAAGTCTTTAACAATTGTGGGCAACGGCGCAGCGGAAACAACGCTAAGCGGTGGTAATGCCACAAGGATTTTTACACTTTCTAATGCAGGTGCTGTAACTATTGTGAACCTCACAATAACCAATGGAAATACAGCTATAAACGGCGGCGGCATCTGGACAACAAACTCATTGCTTGATATAACAAGTTGCACGATAAGCAACTGTGTTGCAAACGGCACGCTTACAGGCCAGGGCGGCGGAGCAATTTACGCTGAAGGCGGAAGCCTTACCGTAAATGCATCTACCATTAATGGCAACAGCGCCCCGGGAGCTTCAGGAAGCGGTGGAGGAATACTGGCCAGTACCGGCACAACCGTAAATATTAATTCAACCACAATAAGCAACAACAGTGCAATGCGCGCGGGCGGCGGTATTGAAGGCACCACCGGAGCCGGGACTACCATAACACTTTCAGGCAGTAACCTTATTAACAACAGTACAGCTTCAAACCCCGGTAACGGTGGCGGCCTGCATATTACAGGCGCGGGAAACACAACCATAAATGGCGGTACTGTAAGTGGCAATACTGCAGCTCTTGAAGGTGGCGGGCTATGGAATGGCAGCGGCACCATGCTTGTAAATGGCACTACTATAACAAATAATACAGCAAGCGGCGCTGCAGCAAATGAAGGCGGCGGCGGCATTTATAACCTTAGCGGTACACTTACCATAAGCTCAGGCACATCTATAACAAACAATACGGCAAATGGCGCGGCGGGTAGCGGCGGTGGTATATTAAATGATGTTGGCGGTACATTGAACATTACCGGAGCTATAATAACCGGTAACACAAGTAACCGTGCAGGCGGCGGGATTGAAGATGTATCTGGCGCTACAGGGAGCGTATCACTTTCAAACGTTACACTGAACAATAACACAACAAATAACTCACCCGGAAATGGCGGCGGACTTCACGTAACAGGGATGGGTACGGTAACAATTTCCGGAGGTACGGTTAACGGCAATAATGCAGGCGCTGAAGGTGGCGGGCTGTGGAATGGCACCGGCACCATGACCATAACAGGTACTACCATAAACGGCAACACTGCAAGCGGCGCAGGTGCAGACCAGGGCGGCGGCGGAATTTATAACCTTAACGGAGGTACAGTTACAATCATAAATTCAGAAATTACAAATAATATAGCTAACGGTGTTGCAGGAAGCGGCGGCGGCATACTTAATGATGTAGGCTCAATGCTAACCATTACTGACACCGAAATATCAGGCAATACTGCAGTACGCGCAGGCGGCGGTATCGAAGATAATTCACAGACGAGTACCATCCTGCTTACAAATGTTGAGCTTAGTGATAATACCGTGACCGGGCCTCCGGGCAACGGTGGCGGCCTGCACATAACAGGTACGGGCAATGCAACAATTACAGGCGGTTCGGTTACAGGAAATACTGCATCTTTACAAGGCGGCGGACTTTGGAATGGTACCGGATTAATGACACTTAATGATGTTGATATTGACGACAATACCGCACAGGGTGCTGCTGCTACAGATGGAGGGGGCGGCATTTTTAACAATGGCGGAAATATGCAGATAAACAACAGCTCAATTACAGGAAACCTTGCTACCGGTACTAGCGGCAGTGGCGGCGGATTATTCTCTACAGCAGGAAATATCACAATAGTAAATACGGAGTTTGATGCCAATAGCGCCAACCGTGCCGGCGGTGCAATTGAAGTGATTGCGGGCATATACACAATAAACGACTGCGAAATGATGAATAATGATGTTGACGGTACGGCAGGTACACCAAATCCCGGCAACGGCGGTGCGGTACACATATCGGGCGCATCAACGTTTGTAATTAATGGGGGTGAAATAATTTCTAATGATGCAAGGCGTGAAGGCGGCGGGCTTTGGAACCAGACCGGAAGCGTTATGACCGTAAACAATGTTACCCTTAGCCAGAATACTGCAAGCGGCCCGGCGGCTGATGACGGCGGCGGCGCTATATTTAACAATGGCGGTACACTTAACGTAAACAGCTCTACCCTTGACAATAACGTAAGCGATGGCGCAGCAGGAACAGGCGGCGGTATACATGTGAATACAGGTACAGCGAATATCATGCTTACAACCATATCAGGAAACAGTTCTGTGGCTAATGGCGGCGGGATTTACAACAATGCGACTACTAACATAAATGCCAGCACAATTACACTCAACTCGGCCGGGCTACTGTCTACAGGCGGAGGTATTTATAACAACTCTGCAACAACGCCTACACTTAAAAACACAATAGTAGCAGGCAACACTGCCGTTTTTGGCGGCCCGGATATAGTTAGCAATACTGATGCTATACCTTCAGGCGGATATAATTTTATCGGGATAGTAGATTTTGCAGAATACACACCTGTAGAAAGTGACGTTTTCGGCACTGTAGGAAGCCCAATGGATGCCATGCTTCTTCCACTGGCTGATAACGGCGGGCAGACTTTCACTCACGCATTTAACTGCCCTAGCCCGGCAGCTGACAAAGGTGACCCTGCAGATATATTCAATGACCAAAGAAACCTGGCTGTTTTTAATGGCACACGTGATATAGGCGCTTTTGAAGCCCAGTCAAACTGTGCGCTTAGCAATGAAGACTTTGCCCTGGCAGGTAAAGGCTTTGTATACCCTAACCCATCTGTAAGCGGTAACTTTACGCTGAAGCTGGCGCAATCAGTAAATAATGCAGATGTTACAATTTACGAAATTGGTACAGGCAAACTGGTAAAACAGTTGAATGCTGCCAATGCTGAAACTGAAATTAGTATGGGCGAATTTACCAACGGCACATACATAATGCAGGTGGTTACGGACAGGGATACCGAAACACACAAGCTGGTGATTGCTAAATAAATTCTATGTTTGTTTTCATTTCTAGGGCTGCATTTTCATGCAGCCCTTTCTATTTATATCAAGATTCCTGATTTCAACAATTAGTATCTGCATGGCAAAACTCACTTTATCCTTGCTCCCTGTTTTACCTGTATCTCGCTGCCTTCTGCAAGGTAGACCGATACCGGCTTTTCATCTTTCAGGAAAGCGAAATCATTACCGTAAACTTTTCCGAAATCTACATCTACTTCATAATCTTTTATGGGGTAAATCTGCCAACGCGGGTGAGCCACTTCATACTCTGATGTCCGGAATTTACTCAGCTTTGTATATCCCCAGAAATGCTCGGTGATAAATTCCTCTTCGCTGTAGGGCTTGATATCGACAGGCGTCTTATCTGCCACAACTTTAAGGCTGTTCCACTCCCCTTTCTTCCAGCCGTATTCTACGGTGAGCGAATCATCGCCTTCAACCCAACTGTGGCGCATAGGCATGGTTTCGTAGTTTTCGCCGTAAAGGGTATTCGCAACAAAACTCAGTGCCGGCCTTGGTACAATCTCTTTAATGAACACCACGCCGCGCTTGTACGCAATGTCATTGCCGTACTTGACGTAAAAACGCAGGTTCACTTCCTCAAAATTGATGTGCCACGGTATGCGCAGCTTAAGCACGCTCACATCAACAAACATAAAACCGACAAGGCTTACGTAGCAGGTGTCATTCCACAAGTCTATGCTGGTGTTGAAAGGCACATATGGCTCCAGAATTTTCGGGTCGATGGCGTAATTTATCATTACCAGCTTGCGCCACTGGCCGTTGAGGAAGGTACGTTTTGAAGTCATGTGTTGTTGTTTCACAGAGATTTACGGAGAAACACAAAGATACGCAGAGAATTTCTAGAAAGGCGTTAAGCTGCAAAGTTTTTAGAATACGAGTGAAGCTGTTCCCGCCCTACTGTTTTTCACGTAAAAATCAAGGAAAGGATTAAGCGTTGGCCAAAGGAAAGCAATCCGCGAGTGAGCGCGCAGCAGCGAACGGCTCGGGTTGCGGCGGCAAAATCCTGACGTAGATTTTGAGTGGAAAACAGTCAGGCTTGAATTTTTGTTTCTTTTGTTTCAAGACAAAAGAAATTAAAGAATACACACCTAACCCGATGGCTTAATACTCAAACACCCCGTACTCACTTTTAATCGTGAGCTTTTTTGTGATTCCCCCTTCGGGGGTTAGGGGGCTAACCCTGCCCACAACCTGCGCATCAACATTGAATGATTGCGAGATGGCAATAATATCCTGCGATATTGCTTCAGGCACGTACAGCTCCATCCTGTGCCCGCAATTAAACACTTGGTACATCTCTTTCCAGTCGGTGCCGCTTTGCTCCTGTATGAGCCTGAAAAGAGGCGGAACGGGAAACAGGTTGTCTTTCACCACATGTACGTTATCTGCAAAATGCAGCACTTTGGTTTGGGCGCCGCCACTGCAGTGTACCATGCCGTGGATATCTTGTGGAGTATACTTCTCTAATATCTTTTTGATGATGGGCGCATAGGTGCGTGTTGGCGAAAGTACCAGCTGGCCGGCATCAAGCGGTGAGCCTTCAACAGTGTCGGTTAGTCCGGTATTGCCTGAATAGACAAGTTCAGCCGGGACAGCCGCATCATAGCTTTCAGGGTATTTTTGTGCGAGGCCTTTGCCGAAAACATCATGGCGCGCTGAAGTGAGTCCGTTGCTGCCCATACCGCCGTTGTATTGCTTCTCGTAGCTTGCCTGCCCGAAGGAGGCCAGCCCTACAATAACATCGCCCGGACGTATGTTGGCATTGTCAATTACATCGCTCCGTTTCATACGGGCGGTAACTGTGCTGTCGACGATTATGGTGCGGACGAGGTCGCCCACATCGGCAGTCTCGCCGCCGGTGGAATGTATGGTTACGCCGAACGATTTCAGCTCATCGATAAGTTCTTCTGTCCCGTTGATAATGGCAGAAATCACTTCACCCGGAACTAAATTCTTGTTCCGCCCGATGGTACTCGACAGCATAATATTATCAACGGCGCCTACGCAAAGCAGGTCGTCTATATTCATGATAAGGGCATCCTGCGCAATGCCTTTCCACACCGAGATATCACCGGTTTCCTTCCAGTACATATATGCGAGTGACGACTTGGTGCCGGCACCGTCGGCATGCATAATGAGGCAGTAGTTATCATCTCCGGTAAGGTAGTCAGGTACAATTTTGCAGAAAGCCTTCGGGAACAGGCCTTTGTCTATATTCTTGATGGCGTTGTGTACGTCTTCCTTCGCGGCAGAAACACCCCTCTGGCTATAGCGCCCGCTGGTAGCATTGGTCATAAAATGTGTTGTGTTGTTGTTGGTGCAAAGATAGGATTATCCCGTTTATTCATAGTTGAACTTATATTAAAAACTTAATATACTTTTTTTTATTAGTTTTACTTATCTAATTTTCTTAATATGAAGAATGATATTATAAATAAATATTTTGAGCAATTAAAAAATGCAAATTCACCTCAAGAAATTGACAAGATTTTAGAGGAAGTTATTCCAATTCTAAGATTAGCGGGTATATCACCAATTGAGTTACTTTCATATTTTAAAATGCACGAAAATGAATTTGAAACTCGTTCACAAGATCACAGAAATTCAATTTCAAATTCAAACAAAGCCCACCTAATTTTACAAAAGCTAATGGCAAAATTGAGTAAGTCATGACAACAACAGATTGGATTAGTGCTATATCATCTGCAGTAACTACATTACTAACTGTTGGAATATTATTAATTGCGTATTTTCAAATCAGACAAATTAAGGAGCAACTTAGCAATATGTCAGAAAACCAGAGAACAAATACATTGATGACTGTATTGGAACTAGAAAGTGAGCTGAATAAAAGAAAAGAAAGTTTCGACAACGTTTGTTTTGATCTGAGAGAATATAACCATCAAATCAGTATATCTAATACGTTACTTAATCTTGAGAAGCTTGAAATTGTTCAAGACAAAATTAGTGTCGCAAAAGAAAACTATCTCAATTCCCTTGACCGACTTTCTTATTGCATTATACATAAATATTTATCTGATCGCGATTGGAAAACAGAGTATCGAGATGTGATATTTGATGTAGTTGACAATCATTCTGATTGTTTTGGTGTCACTTCAAGATTCCGAAACACAAAAAAGCTATATGAAAAATGGAAGAGCGAATAACACAATATCGATGACTCACCTCCTCACTCTCTTCATCATCCTCACCCTCACCACAACCCACGCCCAAAAGAAAAAACTAATCGGCACGTGGAAAACGGTTTCGGTCGAAGCCGAGGGCATCACCATTGACCGTACCAAGGCAGATACGGTTTCAGTTTCAGATGATATGAAAAGACTCTATGCCATATCTCCCGTTGGTTTGCAAAACCGGGTAGCCGATGTAAGGTTGATGTACTCCCGCAATCATTTCGTTTTCGGGAAGGATGGCAGCTTTCAGCATTACATGACCGGTAAGATGACGGTTGCTCCATTTTTCACCGGCACCTATACTGTGAAAGACGGCGTAATTTACACCGACACCAAAAACCGAGGCGGCCAGGATGTGAAAAAAGAAATTCCGTTTAAAATGGTTGACGGAAAATTGCACCTGACTTTAGACTCAAGACCCGGAACTGACCCCGGCTCAAAATATGTTTTGCAGAAGGTGAAATAATTTTCTTAATGAAGTGTTAATAGCTAGCCACTGCCTGCTTCCTCGGTAAAGCAGTTATCTGTGTAAAATCTTACAAATTCCGTAATATTAACATTTTCTATTTGGCAATCTTAAAAGCTTCTTAATTTTCTATAACCAAAATCTCTACACGGCGGTTTTCAGCACGCTCTTCTTCAGTCTTTTCAGGCAGTGGATAAATGGGTTGCGTAGTACCAAGCCCTTCAAAAGTAACACGTGATTTCTCGATACCGTTTCGGGTAAGAAACAGCATGATGGCTTTTGCTCTTTCATACGAAAGTTTGCGGGGGTCACCTTTCTGGCAGCAGATGTGGCCTTGCAGTTTTATCTTTAGGTTTTTGTGCAACTTCATGATTTCCAGCAACTCATACATCTTTGGCCGCGAGTCTGGAGTTGTTGCAAAGGTATTTTCAAAGAAATTGATGTTGTGCAAAACCAGCTTTTCACCCGGCTTGGCATCCCCCACTTTCTTCATGAATTCGACATCAAACTTTATCTCCTCCCTCGTTCCGTTTGGGTTTGTGAGCACTACACCCGCCGGATATTTAACCACAGGTTTTGGTTCAGGCTTTATGCCAAGCACTTCATTTTCACGATGCAATTCTTTTTCAGGAAGATAGTAAATTACAACCTTCCTGTTCTCTGCTTTTACCGGTGAATGTTTATGGAGCTTCCCAAAACTGCGGGTTTTAAAATCCTCCCGGGCCTTCACTTTACCTTTTACCAAATTAAAAATATGATTTACACGGCGTTGCGCCAGCGTATCATTTAGGCCTATGGAACCGTCTTCATCGGTATAGCCATTGATTGCCAGTATTTTGGAGGTTTGGTTTTGCGCAATCCAGGTATTAAGCCGGTCTTGTTCTGCTTTCTTCAGTTCGTGCTTATTGCTGTCAAAATACACAGCGAACTGCTCTTGTGCTGAGGCAGTTAGCGATATCAGGCAAGCTATTGCGAAAATGAGTTTTTTCATCATATGCGTTATAATCCTTACGAATATAGCGATTATTATGCCGAAATCCGTTAGATCATCACTATATCAAAAAAGCCCCTGCAATTACAGGGGCTTTACACTCAATTAATATGTATGAAATTATCGTGTAAACAATAATTCACGGTATTTAGTAAGCGTCCAGATCTCATCATCCACCATAAGTTCAAGCTTATCGCAATGATCCCTTATGATATCAAAATAAGGTTTTACTTTGTCGCAGTACGCATCAGCCATAGCTTCAGCATTGTCAAGCGCATTTGCCTTTTTGCGCTCTTCAATCATAGCCTCAACGTTTGTATTGATGCCGGCGATATGTTCAGAAATCTCTTTTATAAGCGTAATCTGCTCTTTACCAATAGTTTCAAATTCTTTACCGAATATTTCTTTAAGGCCGCGAACGTTCTCAATCAAAGTATTCTGGTAACGTATAGCTGTAGGTATAACGTGGTTACGAGAGATGTCGCCAAGCACTCTGCCTTCAATCTGAATCTTTTTAGTATATTCTTCAAGCTCAATTTCATAACGTGCTTCCACCTCAACGTGGTTCATCACGTTCATTTCTTCAAACAATTGTAGTGTCTGCTCGCTCACTTTGGCCTTAAGCGCTTTTGGCGTAGTCTTGAAATTGCTCAGGCCGCGTTTTGCCGCTTCCTGCTCCCATGCCTCGCTGTAACCGTCACCTTCAAATAAGATAGCCTTAGTTTCTTTGATGTATTCTCTAAGAATGTTAAAGATAGCGTCATCTTTCTTCATGCCTTTACCTTCAACCAGGGCATCAACCTCAGCCTTAAAGTCTTTCAGCTGCTTAGCAACAATAGTGTTCACAATAGTCATAGCATTGGCGCAGTTAGCGCTTGAACCTACTGCCCTGAACTCAAATTTGTTACCTGTAAAGGCAAATGGAGACGTACGGTTCCTGTCGGTATTGTCAAGCAATACATCCGGAATTTTACCTACTACATTAAGTTTAAGGTCAGTCTTCTCCTGTGGCGAAAGCTTACCAGCTGAAACTCCTTCAAGTTCTTCAAGAACTTTAGTAAGCTGCTGGCCGATGAATACAGATATAATTGCAGGCGGGGCTTCATTGGCACCAAGCCTGTGGTCATTGGTAGCTGTAGCTATTGACGCGCGCATCAATGCTTCGTTCTTATATACAGCCTTTATAGTATTAATAAAGAATGTAAGGAACTGCAGGTTGCTCATTGGCGTTTTGCCCGGACTTAGCAGGTTTACGCCTGTGTCTGTTGCAAGGCTCCAGTTGTTGTGCTTACCGCTGCCGTTTACACCTTTAAACGGCTTTTCATGGAAAAGCACCTTGAAGTCATGGCGCTCTGCAACTTTCTGCATCACGTCCATCAACAGTGAGTTATGGTCTACCGCAAGGTTTGTTTCTTCAAAAATTGGTGCAAGCTCAAACTGGTTTGGCGCTACCTCATTATGGCGTGTTTTAACCGGAATGCCAAGCAGCATACACTCATTCTCAAGGTCTCGCATATAGTTTAGTACACGTGTTGGTATAGACCCAAAATAGTGGTCTTCAAGCTGCTGCCCTTTGGCTGAAGTATGCCCAAGCAGGGTACGCCCAGTAATCATAATATCCGGCCTTGATGCTGCAAGAGCAGAATCTATCAGGAAGTATTCCTGCTCCCAGCCGAGGGTTGCAGTAACTTTTTTTACGTTTTTATCAAAGTAACGGCAAACATCGCTGGCAGCTTCATCAATAGCATGAAGTGCGCGAAGCAATGGTGTTTTATAGTCAAGGGCCTCACCTGTGTACGACACAAAAACGGTTGGTATACAAAGTGTTGTGCCGAATATAAACGCCGGAGATGTTGGGTCCCATGCCGTATATCCGCGAGCTTCAAAAGTATTACGTATACCACCATTCGGGAAGCTTGATGCATCAGGCTCCTGCTGTGCCAGCTGGCTGCCGCCGAATTTTTCTACAGGGTCGCTGCCGTCAAATGATGTTTCAAAAAATGCATCGTGCTTTTCAGCAGTGGTGCCTGTAAGCGGCTGAAACCAGTGAGTATAATGTGTTACGCCTTTGCTCAAAGCCCACTCTTTCATACCCATTGCTACATAATCAGCAATTTTCCTGTCGATTTTAGTTCCGTGCTGCACCGCATTTTTTACTGCCTGGTAGGCATCGGGCGTAAGAAACTGGCGCATAGCCTTGTCATTGAACACATTACTTCCGAAGATGAGCGATTTTTTATCCAGCTCTTCTACTTTAACTGCTTTTCTGCCTGAAGCTTCACGCAAAGCCTGAAAACGAAATGTTGACATGGAACTTATTTTTAAATTTAATATTATTTTATACAGTGCAAATATACATTTTTTTAGATAAATCCATAATACCCCCTAAATTTTATAGGGTTAAATTTAGAAAATGTAAATATTCAGAACATAACACCCCCTCTATTTTTAGTATAGCTATAAATATCAATATTAATGGATACTGTATCATAAAATATAATTCGGATTACAGATAATTCAATAAAATTCTTACAATGGTTAAAAATTATCTAAAATTCTTACTTTACTCAGAATTACGTTAAATATTTTATAATCAAATTGCTGAATGGATGGTGATTATATAATTTCGTCATATCAATAACCTATTCCTATCAATATCATGCAAAATAAAAAAGTAGTATTAGGAGTTGCAGCCGGGGTTGCAGTCCTAGCCGTAGCAGGCCTTATAGTTGCTAAAAAAGAAAATCGAAAAAGAACTATGAAGCACAGGTTGAAGAAGCTAAGCAAAACTTTAAAAGAAAGCTTGACAAACTTCACACAAAAGCTGCAAGACATTATAAAAGTGCGCAAGGTGAAACCCTTGATGCCGTAAATGAAGCTAAAGAACGCGCTAACCAGTGGGTTAATAAAGCCAACGCATAACCCATATAAGCTGCGCTGCATAAACAACAACATACATTACACCCTTATCCGAGCCATGAAAACAAGAAAAACCTCAGGGAAAAATTTCCAGTCATACAACCAGCTTATTGAAAAGCTTGCGGCTGCAGATATTCCGCAAAGCAATTTAGGCGTATTGCCAGAAATTGTTGTAATAACTACATTCCCTCCAAGGCAGTGCGGCATTGCTACATATTCACAGGATCTTATTAAAGCGCTAAACGACCATTATACTGATACGTTTGATATTAAGGTTTGTGCTCTTGAAAACGCTAATGAACAACACACGTATACCGACCCTATGGTGAAGTATGTGCTGAATGTGAGCGAACCGCAATCTTACCTTAACCTGGCGCAGCAGATAAATGAGGACGAGAATGTAAAGATTATATTGATGCAGCATGAGTTTGGCCTTGTACATGAAAGCGTGGCCCAATTCAATAATTTCATTGACTCGATTAATAAACCGTTGTCGGTAGTATTTCATACAGTGCTGCCAAATCCTAATGAGGAACTGAAAGGTAATGTTCAGCATATTCTCAACAGGGCAGATTCACTTATTGTGATGACTAACAACGCTGCAGATATTCTTACACGCGATTATATTGTTGACCGTGAAAAGATTGCTGTAATTGCTCACGGTACACACCTTGTGCCTCACGCCGACAAAGGCTCACTTAAGAAAAAATATGGCTTTGAAGGCAGAAAGATACTATCTACATTCGGTCTGCTTAGCTCAGGTAAAAGTATCGAGACTACCCTTGATGCGCTACCAAACGTGGTAAACAAGTGTCCTGAAGTGTTATTCCTTATTATAGGCAAAACCCACCCTACCGTTGTATTGAATGAAGGCGAGGTTTACAGGGAATCTCTTGAATCCAAAATTCAGGAGCTTGGACTTGAAAATAATATTGCTTTCATAAATAAATATGTAGAGCTTGGTGAATTGCTCGAGTATCTTCAGATGACAGATATTTATCTGTTCACAAGCAAAGACCCGAACCAGGCTGTAAGCGGTACATTCTCTTATGCCCTAAGCTGCGGCTGTGCCATCATATCTACACCTATACCTCACGCCAAAGAAGTTTTGGCAGGAGATACCGGTATTGTGTTTGATTTCGGCAATTCAGAACAGCTTTGTGAAGCCATCAATACGTTATTGTTCGATATTGAACTTCGCAACAGGATGGTATTAAACGGCCTGCATAAAATTGTGCATACAGCTTGGGAAAACTCGGCTGTGGCCCATGCAAAAGTTCTTGAGAAAGCGAGCAACGGTTCGCTTGACCTACACTATAAGAACCCTGACGTGAACCTTTCACACATCAAGGCTATGACAACAGACTTTGGTATGCTGCAATTCTCTAAGCTGAATAAACCGGATATTGCATCGGGCTACACGCTAGATGATAATGCCCGTGCACTAATTGCCATGTGCCAGCACTACAAGCAATACCGCCAGGAAGATACATTAAAGTATATTAAAATCTACCTGAATTTCTTAGACCATTGCCAGCTGTATGACGGCAGGTTCCTGAACTATGTAGATTATAACACCAACTTCACCGCCCAGAACAAAAACGAAAACCTTGAAGACAGCGCCGGCCGTGCCATGTGGGCTCTTGGTTATGTGGTTTCGCTTACAAATATCCTTCCCGAAGGTTTTGGTAAAAAGGCGGAAGCAATGTTCCAGAAATCACTGTCGCTTACGAAGAATATCCACTCTACAAGGGCTATGGCATTCATCATAAAAGGCCTGTACTACTTTAACCGTCAGGTGAAAGACAACGACACGCTGCTTTACATTAAACTGTTTGGCGACAGGCTTGTTAACATGTACCGCCACGAGGCCGATTCTGAATGGAAATGGTATGAGGGCTATCTTACCTATGCCAACAGCGTACTACCGGAAGCGTTGCTGCTTTGCTTCGCAATCACAGGCGATGAAAGATATAAAACCATAGCCAAAGAATCATTTGACTTCCTGCTTGATATAACGTTTAATGACAATATGATAAACGTGGTGAGCAACCGCGGCTGGTATGTAAAAGGCGGTAAAAGAGAGCGTTATGGTGAACAGCCCATAGACGTGGCTTACACCATACTGGCACTGCGTAAGTTCCATGATATATTTAAGGATGAAGAGTACCTCAATAAAATGGAAAATGCGTTTAACTGGTTCCTGGGCAATAACCACCTTAACCAGGTTGTTTACAACCCGTGTACAGGCGGATGTTTTGACGGACTTGAAGAGCACAATGTAAACCTAAACCAGGGAGCAGAATCAACTGTGAGCTACCTTATGGCAAGGCTTACCATAAGTAAATACTTTGGCAACCCGGGAACTACATATTTCCGCAGAAGGAACAAAGCCGCTAAAATTGCCGCTTTAAATACACTGAATTTCTAATTGCGGAATTTTAGGATAAAAGAGGCTTCCGGTTGGAAGCCTCTTTTTTTAGCCCTTCGGCAAGGAGCTGTAACTTAATAAAAAAGCCTCCCGTTTCCGGAAGGCTTCACCTTTTATAAGTAAGTATAGAATTTATTTTTCAATTGACGGGACACCACCATTGTTGTATTCATGAACAGCGCTCATTACAGCATCAATATTATCGGTATCCACATTTTGAGCAACAAATGCCGGAACCAATACAATCCTGAAAGTTTGGTTCAGAGTATATTGTGGTAATGCACTTAGATCAGCGCCTTCTTGGGTCATAGTTAACTCGACACTTTGTGAATCAAAATTGAAATCATAATCAATTTCTGCTCCATCGTCAAAATAAATTGTTCGTGGTATTTGCTGCCATACAGCGAAACCATCTTTAACTGTCCTTCTATAAACAAGCACAACATCACTGTTTACAATAGGTGGATTAAGAGGTACGAGAACACTGTAATTATCAGCAGCTAAAAAATCAACGTTAACGTCAAATGATTCAGGGAAAGTGTCATTATCCGGCCTGTCATCATCGTTGGAACATGAGGCAAAAAATGTTGTAGAGGCCACTGCTAAGAAGAGAAATATCTTTTTCATAATTGTTAAAGTTTTATTGTTATAAAGGTAAAACCAAAAATTGCACCAAAAATTTAATTTATAAGAAATTTAAGTGAAAAAAGATTTACTAACTTTGGATAGATATGGATACAAACCTTAAGCTTTACATGGTTTTGCTGGGCTGCACGCCTAAAGGAAGGCTAACAGAACAGCATGATATTTTTTTCGGTATAGCCGCTTCGGTTAAGGAACTAAAAGCCCATATGTATGCTTTTTGGCCTGATGGAGGCCAGCTACACATTGATAGCTGGCGTGAAGTGACACACGTTGACGGACATAAGATTACCATCTCTCCTAAGGCTGAAGCTAAACCTTCGTCAAATAAACTTTTTTTCCTGAACCTCGGCGGTTATAAGCCAGACGACCTTGAGGAATATCATTATAAAATGCTGGCCGTTGGTGAGACTATGGCCGAAGTGGTGAAGAAGTCAAAGCAGACAGCATTCTACAAACATTACGGCTTTAAAGGGGCTGAGTCTCATATTGATGAAAAATACGGCCTTGATGTTGATGATATGCACAAAGTTGAAGATATACTTGCCCCAGATTTACGGGAGCGATACCACATAAAGATCACTCCTGATGAAAATGGGATTGAAGACGAACTTCATATCGGCTATACCAAACTCGGACCTAAAAGCAAATAGTTATGCAAAAGCCACAGTCAGTTGATGAGTATATAAATTCTTTTCCGCCTGAAATACAAAAGATCCTATCTCAAATTCGGGATATTATTAAAATTGAAGCTCCCAACGCTGTGGAAAGCATAAGCTATGGAATGCCTGCTTACAAACTTAACGGAAAGCCACTCATATATTTTGCAGGATATGAAAAGCATATAGGCTTATATGCCACTCCAACAGGGCATGATGCTTTCAAAGAAGAGTTCAGCCGTTATAAAACAGGTAAAGGCTCAGTGCAGTTTCCGTTGTCTGAGCCTATGCCCCTTGACCTGATAAAGAAGGTTACAGGATTTAGAGTGAAGGAATTATCAAACTAAAATCCCCTGCATGTTGCCATACAGGGGATTTTGCTATTAAACCAAACCACTAACTCTCTATTGTTCAGGCTTGGGCGGCGCCGGCGCCTGGGCTGCCGGCTTTTTATCTGTCTCCGGTTTTCCCATAAGCGACTTAAGTGCGCCAAATTTACTGTCATCTACACCACCTTTTTGTATAAGGCTCACTAAAGTCATTACTTTATTGGGTGTCATATCATCGCCAATGGCGCGAATAACTCCAAAACCTGTATCGCTATTGTTAAGATACACCAGGAATTCATCAATATTTTCACCCTCGCCTTTGGTACTGATTGATGCGTTCATCCCCTGCAGGTTCATCTTCATCAATTCTTCATAATTATCCTGCTTTAACAGCTCTTTTACATTTTCAGCTTCGGCTTTATATTCCCCACTATCAAGGCTGTCTTTTTTATAGATCATCACATTGAATTTCTTCAGTGATTCCAGCGCTTCCTTTTCTTCAGCAGTGAGTTTCAGGTCAGCTGCCTTAATAAAGCTTGGGGCTACATCAACCACAGCAAAATTGGGTTTGCCGCTTTTTTCAACAAAATATTTCTGTACGGTTGGCTTCTGCTCACAAGATGCAAGCATCAGCACCATTATTACAAAAGTTATAAAAATACGTGTCATGGTTATTTCTTTTTAGCTGATGCCTTTTTAAGTTCTTTACCGCCCGGTATCTTCATATAATCGTTAAGAAAAGATATCTCACTTAAGTCAAAGTTACCTGTAAGCGACATAAGCACGCTGCTGTTTTTTGGGCCTCCGCCTTCCATAAACATAAGCAGCTCACGCACCTGGCTTGACGTAGCGCCCGATTTCACGTATATCTTAACAGTTCTGCCGCCTTCATTGATCCTCATAAGCTCTTCAAGCGGATTTTTTTTAGGTAGCCATCAACGGTTGATTTCATTTCGTCCTCAATCTTGTCGCTGGTGGTAGTAAATACTTTCAGGTTATCAAGCTTTTTTATCAGCTTCAGGTATTGCTGTGCATTATGGTCTTTCGGGTCCATCTTCACGTTACCCATAAGCTCAAACATCTTCTTGTTTACAATTACGGCATCTACTCCATCCTTTTCAAATTTATCAAATGCCGTTGTCTGCGCAAAAAATAGTGTCGGCATTAATAATAATACAAGTGCTATTATCTTTTTCATTTTTCTGTTATTTAAAAATTGTTTGTTTTGATTTTTCATACTCATTCAGGTATTCAAGGCTACCCATACCTGTATTTACATTCTCACTCAGCATATTAAGGGCTTTTTGTGTTTCCCTGAAAGCGGTTTCAGGGTCACTGTAAGTACCTAAATCCTGCTGTTGCTCTGGTTGGTTGTACATAAATGTTACCACGCCAAGCATAACCACAACACTTGCTGCCACCGATAGCCACGCTACATATTGTTTTCCGGGTTTTAGTGGTACGGCTTTATCAAACTGTTGTGTTGCTTCCTGGGCATAATACCCGAACATAGACCTGTAGTGCTGCAGGTGTGGCGCCACATCTGCACCGGCAAAGTAGGCTTTCAGTTCCTTCTCTTCCGCTATACTTGTATCTGCGTCAAAGTATCTTTCCAGTAAATTCTCAATTTGCTTTAATTCCATAGCTGTGTTTTTTTGCAAGTTCTTCCCTTATCGTTTTCCTGGCGCGGGAGAGGGCTACCCTCACGGCCGTCTCATTCATATCTAATATCTTCGCGATATCCTCAAACTCATATTCTTCAATGTCCCTCAGCTGTACAATCATCTTTTGCTGTTCGGGCAGGGTATCCATTATTTTTTCTACCCAGTCAAGGCTGTCCCTGTCTTCAGCCTGCTGCTGCAATCCTGCCTGCCTGTCGGTATAGTTGCTGTGCACAATCCGCATTTCGGTGGCGCGCTTGCTCTTCAGCTGGTCAAGGCAGTAGTTTTTGGTAATGGTTACTGCCAGTGCCTCCACGCTGCTGTACCCGCCAAGCTTCTCCCTGTTGTTCCAAAGGCGCACCAACACTTCCTGGGTGGCGTCTTCAGCCTCTTCAGTGCTTACAAGCAGCCTTTTTGCCAACCGGAAAAGCCGGTCTTTAAAAGGAGAAATAGTTGTTATAAACTCCTGCTGGTTCATTATTATTGGTGGTTTGTTACTGGTTTATAAAAGCAAGACGAGCCTGTATATTTTTTGTTACAGATAAATCTAAAAATATTACATTTACGTTTATTAAAAGAAATTTGCTACGATGAAAAAGATGCTCGCGCTGCTTGGCGCCCTCATGCTTATGGCCTTTGCAATACAGGGCTGTGATGATCTTGACGATACAGATGTGCCTGTATATGATTTTGTATGGAAAGGTATGAATCTTTACTATTTATGGAAAGACCAAGTACCGGCCCTTAGTGATAACCGGTTTTCAAACCAGGGGGACCTCAACAATTACCTTCAGTCGTTTTCAAGTCCGGAAGATCTTTTCAATTCACTGCTTTATAAAAAAGATGATGTAGATAAGTGGAGCGTTATATTCAGTGACTATCGTGTGCTTGAAAATGCCTTGCAGGGCGTTGTAACCAGCAATGGAGTTGAGTTTGGATTAAAATATCTGCCTAACAGTGATACCGAGATATTCGGGTATGTGCGTTATATCCTTCCAAATTCAGACGCTTCCGGCAAACCTATTGAGCGTGGAGACCTTTTCCGCTCTGTAAACGGTACAGAACTTACTATATCAAATTACCGAAACCTGCTGTCGCAGGAAACATATACCCTTAACCTTGCTACTTATAGTGGAGGTACACTCACTCCAACCGGGGAAAATGTAACGCTCACTAAATCACAATATGCAGAAAACCCAGTATATCAAGTAAGTGTACACCAGACCGGTTCTCACAAAATTGGGTACCTTATGTACAATGGCTTCTTTAGCAACTATAATGCTGAGTTGAATTCGGCATTTGGCGAACTGGCCGGACAGGGAATTACTGATCTGGTGCTTGACCTTCGCTACAACGGTGGCGGCTCGGTACGCACAGCTACTTATCTTGCCAGTATGATTACGGGGCAGTTTCCGGGGCAGCTTTTTTCAAAACAACAATGGAATTCAAAAATACAGGCACATTATGAAAGTGTTGCGCCACAAACTTTACAGGAACTTTTTGCAACACAATTAGGTAACGGAACACCTATAAACAGCCTTAATCTTACAAGGGTGTTCATTCTTACATCTGAAGCTACGGCTTCGGCCAGTGAATTGCTTATCAACTGTCTTGACCCGTATATTGATGTTGTAGTAATTGGCGCGAAAACTGTTGGTAAAAATGTAGGTTCGGTAACGCTGTATGACAGTGATGATTTTGGGCCAAACGGCAGAAGCAGTGAGCATACATATGCCATGCAGCCTATTGTGCTTAAGACCGTAAATAAAAATGGCTTTGGCGATTACAGTACAGGTATTGTTTCTGAAAATCCGCAAAACAGGCTGGAGGAAGACATGGCCAACCTTGGTGTACTTGGCAGCCCTACCGAAAGATTGTTTGCACGGGCAATAACAATTATAACAGGCAGCGGAAGGTTTAGCCAGCCACAGCCGGAATTACCTGCACGTAACTTTAAAGATTCTAAAAATATGCAGCGTTTTGGTAATGAAATGTACCTTGACAAAGCCCCTGAAGGAAGTCTTGAACTATTAATGATAAAATAAAAAAGCTCCCGCCGTGGCGGGAGCTTTTCGTTTACCAAACATATGAACTAATTGAAATAAAAGCCTACAGGCCCTATACCGGCTGTAAATTCATGCTGCATGTTGCCTGCAATAGAATATACATAAACTTTACCTGCTGCAGTAAAAGACCCTCCGTTGCCTGCATAAATATGGTCGCCTTTTACAGCAAAACCATCAATACCATACTCACCAACTCCTGAAACTGTGAATAATGGTGTAACCGGCAAAGACGCAGACCCTGCATTCATTTTAAATACCTTTCCGGCCTCAGTATAATATATCGTGCCATTTTCTACCTGAAGGTTTTTAGGATGTGCCATGGTTGTGAAAGTCATAGTTGATGCCACGCTGTTGTCTAAAAGATTAATCACCATTAAACTTCCTGTTGTTTGGGCTGCACCCATCCATGATGGTATTCCACCATTAATAACATATAGTTTTCCGTTTTCTATTTCCATAGCTTCGGGAACATCACCTACATTAATTGTTGATAGGATTGTATTAGTAGCCGGATTCAGTACCGTTATCGTGTTTCCGAAACCGTAACCTCCTTTATGAGCTATGTAAAGCTTACCATTATCCTGCACCATGCTTTCTGGCCCTTCGGGTACTGGTATTTTTGATGTAACGGTATTGTTTTCCAGGTTTATCACTGCTATAAAGTCATCTGTGGTAACGCCACCGCTTCCCCAGTTTGTCACAAAAGCCTTACCACTAGAGAACTCAATATATCGCGGATTGTCAAGGCCTTCGTCAATAGTGGCAACATGTTTAAAAGTATAGCGGTTCACGATTTCTATCTTGTGCGAGTTGTTAAGCACAATGTAAGCCAGGTCACCGTTGAAAGCCATATCCTGTGCAGTATCGCCTAAAATCATTCCGGGATTTACGCCTGCAAAAACATTATTTTCAATCGTAAAATCGTTTGAAATAAAAGACACCGAAGCATTACCCTGGTTAAAATTGCCCTGGTTAAGCACAAAAAGACCGTCAGCATAAGCGCCTGACGGTGCATTAATAACATCATCATCGCTGCATGAGACTGTTATCGCGGAAAGCGTAAAAATGGAAAAAAGTAATTTACCGAATTTCATGTATTAAAAATTTAAGTTTATATAGACATTGTAGTTTCTTCCGGGTAATGGGCGCAGTGTTACGTTTTGGTAGGCTTTGTCATAAAGGTTAAGCACCTGGATCCCGACATCAAGTTTACCAAACAAACTGAAGCTATACTGAATACCTGCATCAGCTACATTATAGGCGTCAACATTAGAGCTGTGGTCGGTAGTAGTATATACTTTGCCTGTAAACAGCTGCCTGTAAAAAAGAGATATCCTTTTGAATGAGTATCCGAATGAAGCTGTGCCTTTATGTTGCGGCACATACATAAGCTGCAGGCTGTTACCGTCTTCATGAGATACTGTATATGCGTATGTACCATTGACTTCAAACTTGCCAAAGCCATAGCTTTCATGCCAGTTCAATAACGCTTCACCTCCGTATGTATTCACGCGACCTACATTTTCAGGGCTCCATTGCGCGCCACTTGGAACCCAGCGAAGCATATCCCGAAGCTTTATGAAATAGCCCGTAAGTGTAAGCGTAGCATTTTTGTAATTAAATTGGTTACCCAATTCTGCCTGGTAAGAAGTTTCGGGTTTCAGGTCGGGATTACCACTACCGAGCCAGTACAAATCATTAAAAGTCGGTGCACGGAAGTTTCTTGATGCGTTGAATTTTAATGTATAAAATGATAACGGGCTGTAACTTCCGCCTAACGAGAACAGTAACGGCGAATCATATATGTTCCCGATTTCTTTACGTAACCCGCCTTCATAAGTAATCTTATCGCTTACTTTATGTTTGAGTAATAAGCTGCCCGAGCCTGTTTGCCTTTTCTCTTTAAGAATGCTTGTCCCTTCCGCAGTATTTTCAGTATAGTCGGCAATAGCGTTAAGGGTGAGTCCCCGAGCAAACCTGTATGTAAAATCATATCGTGCCAGCCATGTCTCTGCTTCTCCGGTTTCGTGATTTTCATTTAAGTAGTTTTCGAAATAGCGGTATTTCTCGGTTAGGTGTGCCAGCTTTACTTTTGACGTGGAAGACGAATTTACGGCCTCCCATTCTAAAAGATTACGGGTGTTAGTATCGTGATACTTACTTCGTGACGGTGCTGCAAGCGTACGAGAAAAATGGCGCTCGCCATCAAACATATAGCTGTAAAACTTTAAGGTCTGTCTATTTGTAAGCTTATAGGCTGCCGATGCATTAAGGCTTGTGTTGTAGTATTGCCCGTTGTCATTTTTAAGTTTGCTGTTGGGGTACTCAAAATCATTATCGCTGCTGTTTCTGCTTGCGCTGGCCTGCATGGTAAATCTCTCTGTGCCCGCTTGCATGTTATAATTCATACCCAGCGTATTAAAGCTGCCGTATTCAGTGCGTGCTTCGTTTACAAACCTATTCCCAAACTGCAATTCATTGTCAAGATGAATGCTTCCGCCTACCGCACTGCTTCCGTAAATCACGCTGCCGCCCCCTGCCCTTACGCTGATTCCGTTAAAGTCTCGGGTGTTTATAGTATTAAAATCAGTTTGCCCGTTCAGCTGAGAATTAATGTTGATGCCATTCCAAAGCACTGCCGTTTGCTGTGCTGTTGTCCCCCGGAACGAAGGCGATGACACCATGCCCGGGCCATTTTCCTTGAAATATATTACAGAATTGTAGTTAAGCAGGTTGGTGAGCGAAGGGCGGTTGTTTGTGATGACAGAGTCATTGAATTTCTGTACTGACTGCGATGTAGAGAAATCACGAAGCTGGGTATCGGTAACAACAACCTCCCTGAGTGATACAACAGTATCTTCTTGTGCCATAACGGTATGGCACAAACAGCTTAAAACCAGCAATAAAAGGTATCTTACAGTCATAATCCCAGGGCTTTTTTTCCCGAAAGCCCGATATTAGTTCGGCCTAAGGCAGGTCTCCTGGCTTGCGTACTGTTGCTGCCTTCCCGTTTATAAAACAGTGGCTTTGAAGTTGCAACAGCCTCCGCGGCGGCGGATAAGCTTACAGTTGCGGGAACAGCCCGGGATTTTAACCCGGTTCCCTTTTAATGCCGGAATGCGCAGCGCACCCCAACAACCTTAAGTGGCGCAAAGATATATTTTAATTTATACATTTGTGCCATCGCAATAAATTTTCATGAAAAAGAGCCTTATCGCTTTCGTTTTACTTATCTCTGCTTTTGCTGTTTCCTGCAAAAAAGATGCTGTTGAAAAGGCAGTTGCCCCAACCGGCATTAATACAATAAAACATGCCAAAGGCCTTGAAATATACAGGCATGACGGTTATAGCATCGTAAAAGTTACAGCGCCATGGCCTGATGCTAAAGAGAGCTTTACTTATGTGTTGCACAAGCAAGGAGCAGCGCTTCCTGACAGCCTTAAAAACTATACTGCTGTGCAAGTGCCTATTAAAACCATTGCAGTAACATCTACTACACATATCCCTTCATTGGAGGCGCTTGGAGCCGAAAAAACCCTTGTCGCTTTCCCTAATACCAAATACGTATCATCTTTAAAGACAAGGGCTTTAATTGACTCCGGCAAGGTAAAAGAGATTGGCACGAATGAAAGCATCAATATAGAAATGATGATTGACATTGCCCCTGATGCCATGGTAGCACACAGCATCAGCAGTGATAATAAAACATTCAACGACCTGATGCAGAGTGGTATTAAGGTTTTATATAATGGCGACTGGACAGAGCAGACACCGCTTGGCAAAGCTGAATGGATAAAATTTTTTGGGGCGCTGTATGATAAAAATGACGAAGCTGAAGCGATTTTTAATAAGATTGAACAAGACTACGATGAGGCGAAAAAACTCGCTCAGAACGCTCCGAAAAGGCCGACAGTGCTATGCGGCGCAATGTACCAGGACCACTGGTACCTGCCGCAGGGCAACAGCTGGGCAGGATATTTTTTGAATGATGCGCACAGCCAATATCTTTGGGCCGACAGTAAAGGCACCGGCAGCCTGAATCTGTCGTTTGAGACCGTATTTGAAAAGGCAAAAGATGCTGATTTCTGGATTGGCCCGAGCGAGTACACAACGTTTGCGGAAATGGAGAAAGGCAATCCGCATTATGCTGAATTTAAGGCATTCAAAAATAAGAACGTGTACAGCTGGAGCAGCAAAAAAGGCCCCACAGGCGGATTGATTTATTATGAGCTGGCCCCCAACAGGCCTGACCTTGTACTGAAAGACCTTGTAAAAATTTTCCACCCTGAGCTGCTGCCAAACCACACGCTGCAGTTTTTTGATAAGCTTAAATAATTTGCATAGCGCCCGGCAACATAGCATCCTGTTTATTTTTCTGGCAATAGCCTTCCTGTTGCTTTTTGCGGTAAATATTAGTGTGGGCGCAGTTTCAGTCCCTATAAAAGATGTTGTGACGAGCCTTACGGGCAATGGCGCTTCAAAATCAGCATGGGAATATATTGTTGTTAATTATCGCCTGCCAAAAGCCATCACTGCAATCATTGCCGGAATGGGTCTGTCTGTAAGCGGCTTGCTTATGCAGACGCTCTTCCGCAACCCGCTTGCCGGGCCCGATGTGCTGGGGCTTAGCTCCGGTGCAAGCCTTGGTGTGGCATTTATTATTTTGGGTGCAGGGTTGCTGCCTGCAAGCATTGCCGTAACTTTTCTGTCGCCATATGGGATGGTACTGGCATCCGTGTTCGGGAGCGTGGTTGTTTTATTGGCAGTACTACTCGTGGCACAAAAGCTTAGGGACACCATGGCAATATTGATTGTCGGCCTGATGTTTACCAGCTTTACAGGTGCGGTTGTGGGTGTGCTAACGTATTTCAGCTCGGCTGAACAGCTACAGAAATTCACGTATTGGTCGCTCGGCAGCCTGGGCAGCCTTCCTGCAGAAAACATTATAATACTGGCTGTTACATGTTTAATAGGTTTGTTGTTGGCAGCTGTGTGTATAAAACCACTCGATGCCTTGCTTTTAGGCGAACGCTATGCGCAAAGCCTCGGTATCAACTTTAAGCGTACCCGCCTAATAATCATCCTTGCAACCAGCTTGTTAGCCGGGAGTATAACTGCTTTTGCAGGGCCTATAGCTTTTGTGGGGTTGGCGGTACCGCATATGGCTCGCCTACTTTTCAGGACGGGGAGCCACCTTGTATTGTTTTGGGCGACACTACTTTTGGGCGGAATTGTTTTGCTGGGGTGCGACACAATCTCACAACTTCCGGGGGAGTTTACTCTGCCTATCAATGCAGTTACATCAATAATCGGCGCGCCGGTGGTTATCTGGCTGCTTTTGCGTAAAAACAGAATGATGGTATGACGGATAAAAAAATAATACTATCAGCGGAGAATGTGAGTATAGGATATGCCACTAAGAAACAAATTACTGCAGTTGCATCAGGCATAAATATTGACTTAAAAGAAGGTACTCTTACTGCCTTGATTGGAGCCAATGGCACTGGTAAGTCAACACTTTTACGCACAATTACAGGCATCCAAAAACCGTTAGCAGGAAGCGTTACACTCAATGGTAAACCACTTGAAAGTTACAGCAACAAAACTCTTTCTCAACAACTAAGCATTGTACTTACCGAAAACCTCCCGCCTAGTAATCTTACTGTTTATGAGCTCGTTGCGCTTGGCAGGCAGCCCTATACCAATTGGCTCGGGAAGATGAGCCCGGAAGACTATGAACACGTCAATAATGCACTTAATCTTACTGAAACAAACCACCTCGCCAATAGAAGAAATTATGAACTGAGTGACGGGCAGCTTCAAAAAGTACTGATAGCCCGTGCATTGGCTCAGGATACGCCGCTCATAATCCTGGACGAACCCACCACCCATCTCGACCTGAAGCATAAAGTAAGCCTGCTGCAATTGCTTAAAAGACTGGCAGTTGACAGCGGAAAATCAATACTTTATTCAACGCACGACCTCGACCTCGCGCTGCAAGTAAGTGACGAAATTATTGTTATATCAGTAGACAAAACAGTGCAAAGTACACCTGATAACTTAATGGAAAACAATGCTTTCGACACTTTGTTTGACGGCACTTCCATTACTTTTGACAAAGACAAAAAAGGCTTCATCATCAATCCTGACAATGTTTAACAAAAGGTAAACATATTGCGGTTTTAGGTTTGAGTATATTTACATATAACATAAACCAAACATTATGGCAAATCAGTTTACAGTGAGCTACCCGGGAGATAAAAGCCAGTTGCTCAACAAAATAAGAAACATGGTAGGCAGTAAGGGAAATCTTTCAGGAGACGAGAGCAAAGGCAGTTTTGAAGGCAGCACACCCATCGGTGGATTTGAGGGAAGATATGTAATTGAGGGTGACAGCATCCATGTGATAATTGACAAAAAGCCGTTTCTTGTATCAAACAGCCGCATTCAGGAGGAATTTGAAAAGGCGCTTAAAAACTTCTAAAATGAAGTGGTTCGTTAATATAATTATTCTACTGACAACCTGCGTATTAAACGCCCAACCCCCGGAATTAAAGCTGACGCCGGGCGGATTTGATCCTGTAAAAGTATCAATCCCGCAAACGCCAAATGAAAAGCTTATAGAACTTACAAGGCAATGGGCTTCGGAAGCCAACCGTAACTATGATGTAGATATAACTGAAGTTACCGGTAACTCTATGACTGTTAGCTCTTTACGCAACAAGGGTTTGTATTACAGGAGTAAAGGCGAAACTTACAGGCATAAAATACGCTACGAGATGAGATTTTCTTTTAGCGGCGATTTTTATACGGTAACCTTCAGTGTGCCTGAGATTTATAACGATGATATTTTGCTGAAATATACATTACCTGATTACTTTGACAGCAAAGGGAATATAAAAGAAGGCTATACCGACCTGAAACCGTCTATAGAAAATACGGCAAATACTATTGTGAATTCGCATTATAATTTTATCGTGAACTTCAGGTAGGGCACGAGTACAGCAATTAACAAAATTTTAAGATATGGCACCAGGAACAGATGACCCTAAAGATTTAGGTTCAAAAAAAATATTTAACCAGGAAAAAGAGAGTGAAAAAAATGAAGGCTTCAGCGGAGATAACCTGCCGAAGAATTACGACCCTTCAACCAACAAACTGAAAACGGAACTTGAAAAAGATGAAACCGGCGAGATGCACACATTGAAACGCGCCCGGGATGTTGACGAAAAACAGCAGCCACCTGTAAGCGAAAGTGATAAAGCCGAAAGCAGCGGCAGGATTGTAGACAAAAGCCGCGGCACGGCAAGCGCTGACGAAGAGGTTGAAACAGCCGAGAATCGTGACTTCAACTCTGACCTTGACGAGGACCGTTACAAAAATAATGATCGGGAAAACAACACCAGCCGCGGAAATATCAATTTCGGCGAAAGTGAAACCACGAATGAGGAGAAAAAGGATTAAATACGGCCTTGCAAAAATAAAGTCCTGACAATAATAACTGTCAGGGCTTTATTTTTTAGTTATCGAAATAAAATTACTCCTTCACATTTGTAAACTGCACATTGGCATGAAGCTTAATCACTTCGCCAAGCACCAGGCCTCCCGCTTCGGTAACATCATTGGCGTGGATATTGAAATCATTCCTGTTGATATTGCCTGTAATTTCGAATCCGGCACGATCTATCCCGAAGCCATCTTTTGCAGTCCCGCCAAAAAGCACGTCAAGCACCACCTCTTTTGTAATGCCCTTTATTGTAAGGTCGCCTACAAGCTTGTGCTTATCACCTTCGATATGGGTAAATGATGTCGATAAAAATTCAATTACCGGATAGTTATCGGCGTCAAAAAAGTCGGCAGATTTCAGGTGCTCATCACGCTGGCGGTTATTGGTGTCAATGCTGTACACATTCATTTGAATGGTAAAGTAAGCATCATTAAAATTATCGTGCTCACCGGTAACAAAACGCCCTTCAAACTTTGTAAAAGCGCCTGTAATATTTGAAATTACCAGATGGCGAATCTTAAAATGTATTTCAGAATGTGCCGGGTCTATAACCCAATGATTGCTTGCCATAGTTTGTGATTTTGAAGTTAACAGGGTTACTTAAGCGCTTTTGGCAAAATTTACATAAGTATTCCCTGATATTTGCAGCACTAATTTAGCCACATCATCATCTTCGGGCATAAAATTTTCCGTGAATTGTTTGTTAATTTTTCAATGCCTCACAATTATGCTTCTATTTGAACCGACTGTAAAATCAGGTAACGCAGGTGTTTGTTAAGGGTTTCTGTAACGTTTTCGCTAAAAAGTAACGTTAAACCCAATCCGCCATCGCCTTATCGTGTTGCAACTTTGTAATGAACGCAAAACGCAACAATTATGAGCTCAGGAAAACAAACACCGGCGCCAAAAGAAAGCAGCGAGAAAAAATCGCCTGCCGAAAGGGCAACAGGAGAAAAAAGCAAGAAGGAACAATACCCAAAACCTTCGCAAAAAAACTAGCTTATTAACAACAAACTATAGAAATCATGAGCAACGACAGGAACAATGACAGTTATGGCCACAGCCATGGCAGTCAGCACGATCAAAGAGCCAATAAAGGCAACAGCAGCTGGAATGATGAAGGCCAAAGTATGCAGGGCAACAACCCCGGAGAAAACTGGGAGAGTGGCCAACAGCAGGAACAAGGCATGGGCAGCCGCGGCAACAGTATGAATAATGCTTCAATGAGTGGTGATGAAAACTACAGTAGTGAAGAGCGCAGCATGAGCGGAAGTGATAATGATGACTTCAATAACCAGGGATGGCCTGAAGATGAAGACATGAATGCCCAATCACGCACCTTTAACGAAGATGAAGAAACTTATGATGAAGAACGAAACATGAGTGGCGGCGGAAGCGGAGGCTACGGCGGAAGCAACCGCGGCACAGAAAACAATAATTGGGATGCTACTGACCAGACCCAGCGTTTTAACGGGGTGCATGATGATGAGCAATTCAATGCGTCATCTCACGGACAGTACAGTGATGAAGAGCAAAACCGCTACGGACAGGAAAATGACCGCCGTAACCGCGAAGAGCTGGAATAACAGCCAAACAGGTTTTAAAGAGTTAATTATTGGTTTATAGTTCGAGTCAGAGGTACGGATTTTTTTAAGTCCCGAACCTGATTCAATTAAAAAGCGGGATAGATGAACACACTATCCCGCTTTTGCTATTTTGAAAATAACTATTGTACCTTTTCAAAAACTAAAATATCGGTGCCGCCATTGCCACCGCTTACATCAATAAGGCTTATGCGGTTAGCATTGCGCTCGTTAATGTCCCAGTCATCTGTCAGGTCAACAAAATCTGCAGGGGCAGTAAACCCGATATTAAAGTCAATGTCACTCCCCGGGTCATCATCACTGCCATTATCATCAGTTACAGACCATAGCCCTGTTACAGTAGTTTCACCTTTAACGGCTGTGAGTGTACCATTGTTGCCAAAAGTAAAGGTATATCCGGCAAAGTGGTCTGTTTCTATAACACCACTATCAACAAAGGTTGTAATCCTCCAGGTATCCTGCTTCATTACATTTACAATCTCGTTAATTTGCAGTTGGTTGCTGTTGTTGTTAGGTGTATTGTCATCATCACCGCAACTCACCATAATAGCCATTGCAAAAAGCGCAAAAGCTGAAATCTTTAATCTTTTCATAGGTTCTGTTTAAATTATATATTCCAGAACGCAAAAAAATCAAAAACCATTATAACCACACAGCTTTTTAAGCTAAATTTTACTTTTAATGATAAAATAATTTAACCGCCTTAATTTTTTTATAATTTCACAGCCAATTTTATTTGAAATGACCAAGATTTCATTAACAGGGATTTGTGCCGAAGCAGTATTTGCCAATTTTTTTAAAAGCCACGCCAAGGCATTGCGCAATTACCTGTTTTATAAATATGGTAATGAGGAGCAGGCTGAAGATGCCACGCAGGAGGCTTTTATAAAGTTGTGGGAGAACTGTGAGAAAGTGCCGCTCGAGAAAGCAAAGTCTTTTTTGTACACTGTTGCCAACAATACCACGCTAAACAAAATTGCCCACCAGAAAGTGGTGCTCGAATATGCTAAAAATTCAACAGTAAAATCTTCAACACCTGAAAGCCCCGAGTATATTCTTGAAGAAGAACAATTTAAAATAAAATTGCAGAAAGCCATTGAAAAGCTTGGTGAGGCACAGCGCACCGCTTTTTTGCTGAACCGCATTGATGGCAAGAAATACCATGAGATTGCCGAGATGCTTGGCATTAGTGTAAAGGCTGTTGAAAAGCGTATCCATATAGCGCTGACAGAATTACGCAAAGAAATTGAAGGCTTCAGGTAGGGAGTTTTAACAAACGGCTGTTATATAACCAAAGCACTTAAGAAGATGAACGAGGATAACAAATTAGCGAAATGGCTCAGCGGTGAGATGACAGACGCCGAACTAAAGGAGTTTGCCGCTTCGCCTGAATTTGAGACATACGAAAAAATAAAGAAATATTCGGCCGAACTGGCAGCGCCTGCCGCTGACCTGGAGAGTACTTATACACAGATTGCTGCTAAACGCAATAAGCCTGCCGCTGAACCTAAAGTGCGCCGCCTGTGGCTTCCGCAAATAGCTGCCGTGCTCGTGATTGCTTTGGGCCTTACATGGTTTTTAACCAAAGACAATGGAGTATCTCAAATGGCTGCTAACGGAACGCGTACAGAATTCTTGCTGCCTGATAATTCAGAAGTTGTGCTTAATGCAGGCTCTGAAGCTGATTTTAACGAGAGCGGCTGGAGCGATAAGCGTGAGGTAAAGCTGAAAGGCGAGGCTTTCTTTAAAGTGGCGAAAGGCAAAACGTTTGATGTGGTAACACCAATGGGTACCGTAACCGTAGTGGGCACGCAATTTAACGTAAAGGCACGTGAGTCAAGGTTTGAAGTGGTATGCTACGAAGGAAAAGTAAAGGTGGCATATAAGGGAAAAATCGTATATTTACTACCGGGTGACGGTGTTGCCTACCAGGATAATGCGCCTGTGGCAATACCCGATGATGCGAAGACGCAGCCGGGGTGGATAAATAACCAGGCTGAATTTGTAAGCGAAAAGCCTGAAAGCGTGATTTACGAACTGGAGAGGCAATATAATATTTCAATTGAACTGCCTGCCGATATTACAGAACCATTTACAGGCACATTGCCAACTGATAATCTAGATAACGCACTTGACGCTTTTGCAACTCCGTATCATTTAAAACCCGTAAAAAAAGGAGAGAAAATCATACTGACGTCTGAATAATGGTGAACATCCGGCATTTTTTGCTGTGCTTTGTGTTTTTTTTTGCCGCAGCCTTACAAGCGCAGGGCAATGCTAAAAATGTGGAGCTGAAAAAAATACTGGAAACCATTGAAGAACAGCACAAGGTAAAATTCAGTTACATTGAAAATGAAGTGGCTGCCCATAAACTTCCTGCCCCTTCTCCCCTTATGCCGCTAAAGGCAAAGCTTGTTTACATAGAAAAACGCACAGGCCTGGTATATAAAGAAACCGGTGAAGGCTACCTTACGCTGTATACGCCTATAAAATTTAGGGAACCCACTGTTTGCGGATACCTTGTTGATGAATATGGAGAACCTATAGAAAATGTATCTATACTTATAGACAGTATTGGTACAATTACCTCTGAACCCGACGGCTTTTTTGAATTTCCTGCGGCTGTAAAAGGCAGTGTGCTCCTCTCGCGTGATGGCTTCAGAAATGCCAGCTACTCCGTTAACAGCTTTACCGGCGACTGTAAAAAGATAATATTGAAAGCCGAATACCACCTGCTTGAAGAGGTGGTGATGGAACGATACATTGCTGCCGGTATCTCACTGGGCAGGGATGGTACGTTTGTAATAAAGCCTAAACAATTCGGTATCTTACCGGGCCTTACGGAACCTGATGTTTTACAAACCATGCAGCAGCTCCCGGGTATTGGCAGTGTTGACGAAACCGTTTCAAACATTAATGTACGCGGCGGCACGCATGACCAAAACCTTTTCCTGTGGAATGGCATAAGGCTCTTCCAGACGGGGCATTTCTATGGGCTTATTTCAGCGCTTAATCCCAACCTTGCTTACAATGTAAAGATTTCCAAAAACGGCACATCAGCGTTCTATGGCGAGAGCGTATCAAGCGTGGTGGATATTTCGTCACATTCAGATGAGATTGGAAACAGCAGGACAACCATTGGCACCAATATGATCAATGCCGATTTTTATACACGCTTAAAAATAAATGAAGATGCTGATATAGATATATCTGCCCGGCGCTCATTTACCGATTTCATTGAGCTGCCTACATACAGCAAATATTCAAAGCGTATTTTTCAGAATACTATAGTTACGCAGCTCAACAATAGCCAGGATGTAACGTACCGTAGTGACAAAGAGTTCTACTTTTATGACTTTACCGGGCAATACCACCAAAAGATCGGTGAAAAGCATGATGTTTTTGTTAATTTCATCGGTATAAAAAATACGCTTGATTTTACTGAAGGTAATTTATTTTCTACACGCAACAGCAGCCTGAGCCAGCTAAGCCTGGGAGCCACCGCGGCATGGAAAGCGCGGTGGAAAGAAAACTTCGGCACTGAGGGAAGCATTTATTTTTCACGCTATAATCTTGAAGGCAGCAACCGCGAGGCTGATGTAAACGGCGTGCTGGCACAGGAAAACAATGTAAGTGACTTAGGTTTGCGGCTTGCAGGCAACAGGCGGCTTTCAGACGAGATAATGCTGCATGCGGGCTACCAGCTAAACCGTACCTCTATAGAAAACTTTGAGGCAACAAACTTACCTTCCACCGAAACATTGCGTACATCGCTTACCGCACATGCGCTGATTGCTGAAGGCGAATATACCTCGCCCGACGAACTGCTGTATATACGCGGCGGTGTACGTGCCAATTACATCAGCGAATTTTCAATGATATTGCCCGAACCCCGCCTGCAGCTTAAATATGCAATGGGGCCTGACTGGACTATTGAAGCTTTAGGCGAACTTAAAAGCCAGACCGCCAGCCAGGTAGTTGAGTTTCAGGATGACTTTTTGGGGCTTGAAAAACGGCGCTGGATATTAGCCGATAATAATGATATACCGGTACAAAAGAGTATGCAGGTATCTGCAGGCGTATCTTATAGGTATGACGGTTGGCTGTTGTCTTTCGAGATGTTCAATAAAGACGTGAAGGGCATCACCACTGGAGGGCAGGCATTTCAGGACGCTCTGGAGAACGTTTCTGCAACAGGCAGCTACAATGTTCAGGGCACAGAGTTTCTCATCCAGAAGCAATTTGAGGGCTTCTACGCATGGCTTACCTACACATGGAACAATAACAATTATGAGTTTCCTGATTTTACAACGTATAAGTTCCCGAACAACCTCGAAATAAACCACACCCTAAACAGCGCAGTTACTTATGAGTTGTATAATGTGAAAGTCGCGCTCGGTGCTAAATGGTTTACAGGACGGCCGGTTACCACCCCTGTAGGCACATCGCCATCTATAACCCCATCCGGAACAAGGATACTGTATGGCAGGCCTAATGAAAATAATATTGAAGACTTCTTCCAGATGAACTTTTCTGCAACCTACCTTTGGGAACTTAATAAAAAAACAAGCCTGCAATTCGGGGTATCTGTGCTTAACATTCTCAATAAGCAGAACATAATCAACAGGTACTACCGACTAAACGCTGACAATGGCGCAATTGAAGTAGTAAACACCTATTCGGTTGAAAGAACGCCGAATGCGTTGATTAGATTAAACTTTTAGAGAGTGCCTCAGTGCCTGAGAGCTTAAGTACATCTGAGTTGGTCTAAGTAGCTTAGGCACTCAGCAGCTTTCTCCTAAAACTGGAAATAAATAAATGGCTGCGGCCCTGCGGCTGATGCAGCATATACCAACCAGAAGGTTAGGCCAATGATAAGTCCTTGTACTACAAGCGGAAGATTATCAAATGAGCTTCGCATTTTTATTGTGAAACTGTCCGGCAGGAAATGCCATACATAACCTATCAGCATCAGCAAGAATACGTTTTTATAGCCAAGGATAATTGTTTTCCACTGTTCAAAATTGAATGTTACAGCGCTGATATTCTTAATAACGTCCATCGCTATAGAGAAATCCCTTGCCCTGAAGAACAGCCAGCAGAATGCCACAAAATGAAATGTGAGAACTATAGAGATAAAGCGCCATAAGTAGCCGCCAAATTTATTTTCATTCTCTTTTTAGATGGGAAATACTCCATAAAAATCTTGTGAACGGCAAGAGCAATACCATGCAGCGCACCCCAGATTATGAAGCGTAGGCTTGCCCCGTGCCACAGTCCGCCAAGGAGCATAGTTGTAAGCAGATTGACATTGGTAAACATAGTGCGCTCCTTTTCTTTAGAAAGCAGGAAAGTGAGTGAGAACACTACAAGGCCTGTCACGCTTATGATAAGCGGCACATTGCTTACCGGTGCATATGTTATACCCCAAACCACAAGCCCGAAGAAAAACAGCGCCGGAAACAGGAAGCCCGCAAACGAGCCATGACGGTTACCGCCAACAGAGATATAAAGAAAATCCTTCAGCCAGGTTGAAAGCGAGATGTGCCACCTACGCCAGAATTCAGTAATACTTGCAGATTTATATGGCGTACGGAAGTTGATAGGTAATTTAAAGCCCAGCAGCAACGCAATACCAATAGCCATGTCACTATAGCCGGAGAAGTCGCAATAAATCTGGATGGTGTAGCCGTATGCCGCCATCAGGTTTTCAAAAGCGGTATAGCTGTTTGGAGAATCAAAAACCCTGTCGACAAAGTTTAGTGATATATAATCTGATATTACCGTTTTCTTGATAAGCCCACCGATGATAAGGAAAAAAGCACGGTTTACATCTTCTTTCGTGAGGTTCAGCTTAGTATAAATCTGCGGTAAGAAATCTTTTGCGCGTACAATAGGGCCTGCCACAAGTTGTGGAAAGAAAGAGACAAAGAACAGGTACTCAAGATACGTTTTGGTCGGGGTTATTTCTTTCCTGTAAATCTCAATGATATAGCTTATACTCTGGAATGTATAAAAGGAAATACCAACCGGCAGTATCACATCATAAAAAGATAAGTGCCCGCCAAAGATGTCGTTATAATTCCCGACGATAAAATTGGTATACTTGAAATACCCGAGAAATGTGAGGTTGACAATAACGCTGAACCACAGATAAATCTTTCGCTGGAGGTTACGGGTTTCCCGATAAAGAAAGTACCCTAACGTATAATCAACTACCGATGAGAACAGCAAGAGGACAAAATACTCAGCACTGCACAGATAGTAAAAATATAATGAAAACAGCGCGGTAAAAGCCAGTCTCGCATTAAACGTTTTGCGCAGTGTAATGTATATGGCATAGAATATAACAAAAAGCCTCAGGAACTTTGCCGTGCTGAAAAGCATAGGCTCTTTTTCGTTATACAAAAACCAGTCAGCCAGTGTTTCAGGAGTAATGGGTATAAAATCGGTCAGTTGCATCTACTTCCTGTTTGTTATAAAATTATCATACGCCTTCATAAATGCTTCACTAAACATAGCGCCCTGCTTTTCATATCCTGCCTTAGAGTAATGTACTTTGTCTGCCGAAAGCAGACCTTTGGCAGCGTTCCTGTTTACGCTGAACAACCCGCCCATTTCAGAATATAAGTCCCAGCTTGCGTAATCTTTTTCTGTTTCCTGCATCAGGATGTTTTTTGCATACCCCGCAGCAAATGTATTGGGGTAGCGGCGATTAAACAAAGATGGTGGCGGCGTCATTACCAGTACTGCTGCTTCGGGATTTTTTGCCTTTACATTTTCCAGAAACTTATTGAGCTGTGCCATATACTCTTCATTCGACATTTTGTCGAACGACTCATTTGTACCGAATGATACTACTATTAAATCTGGCTTAAGCGCAGGCAATTGTTCAAAAAACAGCTGGTATTTATTATAATCTGATGCCTTAGCACCGTTCACGCCTATGCTGTGGTAAATAAGCCCGGCATCATCTTTCTCCAGTACAAGCCCATTCAGGTTATAAGTGTTTGCTTTCTGCCCCGGCAGCAGGTATATTTTTGAAAGAGGTTCATCACTATGATAATAATTGGCAAATGCGTCGGCTGTCAGCTCGAGTGGAATAAATTCCGACCGCTTTACCTGTTTCGCTTCCATCTCGTTAGTTGGAATACGGAGCGTTTTACCGGCACGAATGTTGTCTGACTTCAGGCCGTTTAGCTTTTTAATTGCCGAAACACCTACACCATATTTTTCTGCGATGCTGCCCAGCACCTCACCACTTTTTATTCTGTGCGTTATCTTTTTAGGAACTGTAGATTCCAGTACAATTATTCTGCTGCTGGTAGCCACGTCAAAAGTTGGCTTGTTGCCAGGCGTAATGATTTTTATAGTATTAAAAAGATAAGCGCTGTCACGGATATTTACCTCAACAGCGAAATTTTTTTCCGTATATAGCCCAATTCCGCTTAGCCCAACAACTGTACCGTTGGGTTCATAAATATTCCTGCGGCTTTCCCAGGACACATTGCTGTTGTAACGCACATAATGCCCACCATTTGTTCTAGCCAGATTATGCGGAAAAGTAAAACCGCAGCCACCGTTACCAAAACGTTCCTGTAATGTTTTACGGATCACGCCTGTAAATAAATCGGCCTGTATGTGGGAGTCACCTATATGTACAATGTTAACTTTGCCTGCCTTCTGCGTATCAAGATAGTACAGCTTCTCAAAGAAAAGCTTTAGTGCTGATGCATTAGTGATAATATTATCGCCAACTACAAGCTCGCCTTCATCTTCAACAGCAACGCTATCAATAACCACTGCAGTGGTGTCTTGTGCCGAAACATTAACGCACAGCATCATGCAAAGCAATATGTGCCATAGGTTAATGCGCATGCGTGCTGTCGGTTTTGCGGGTTAACGAGTCTTTTTTAGCAACAGGCTTTTTCACCTGTGAAGGGGTCTTGTAGCCGCGAAGTTTCTTGTATTGCTCAAAGCCATCGTTCAGTTGGTTGTAAATCAGGTCGCTTATTTTTTTAGATCCCCTGAAGTTGAAGTGCGTATAGTCTTTATTGGCCAGTGGCGGCACTTCTTCAACCCATTTTACCATAGCGCCGTCACCACCCATTAGCATATAGAGGTTTACATAACCTGCATTGGTGCTAAGAGCATAACGCTTTTGCGCCTGAGTGAGTGGGACTACGGCAGAATCAGTTTTCATGGCAAGGTCATACTTGGTAGACTTATCTGCCGTGCTAATTACAAGTATTGCAACACCCGGAAAACACTCCCGTAAATGATTTACAACTTTAGCCATACGCTTTTCGTACCACGAATAATTTAGCGAACCGTAGTTAAGCACATTGGTGCCGTAGTGGAGGATGATAAGGTCATAGCCGAGTTTTTCGTTGAAGGCCTTCATCACTGTTGGGTTAAACGTAGCGATCGGCAAGCCCGAATTGCCCCTGTTGCTGAAATTATCTACGTGAACGCCCTTACCATCGTCAAAATTAAACCCATAGAACGGAATGCTGTCAGCCGCGATAAAGTTGGCTCTCATGGCTTTGATGTTTCCTGCAACCTGCAGTGTATTGACAGTAGCCGTTGGTGTAAGCTTTTTTATAATGGTATCTTTACCTATTATCGTTGCAATCCTGCCACGAGTGTTACCCGATTTACCGTAGAATAGCGTTGGGTTGTTCAGTTCATTTACATGCCTCCATTGCAAAGCTTTGTATTTTACCCACACAGGGTCAACCGTATCTTTTTTTACAAAAAACACATGTCCGTTAATGCCGAAAGGCCGTTGCGGATTTTTCACATTCAGGTAAGAAAGTGTTTTCCAGTTTGAAGAGAACTGGTGTGCCAGGGTGGTACGTGACGGGGCTGATTCAGATGTAATATTCACAAAACCAACACCTTCACCGCCAAAACGGTTTTGCATGGTAGAGCGAAAATCTTTCACAATCATGTCACCATCAGTCATAGAGTCGCCAAAATAAGCTATACGCACATTGCCCTGACCGGTCTTTTCAAGCTGCAGCAGTTTTTCGTAGAACGATATAAGGTGCTGGAAACCTTTGTAGTTTTCAAAAGTTTCGGGCGGGAATTTGATGCCGTTTGTCTCTTCAAAGCTTATTCTTGAATTAGCAAGCGTATCAACCGAAACCTCTGCCGCATCTTCACCAGACACCGCCTCAAGCAACAGGCTGTCAATCACCACATTTTTGGTAAGGCCGCTATTATCAGAAAAAATCTTTTTAGGCAAAAACTGTTTAAAGCCCAGCATGGCGGCTATGGCTATAATCACTAATGCATAAGACTGGTAAAAATAAGGCTTGTTCTCGTTCACAAAAATTCTGTGTAAAGTTACATTCGCTCCGGCACATCAATTCCTAACAATGCAAAGGCCGATTTGATGGTTTCACCCACTTTCTTCGACAGCTGTACACGGAATATCTTTTCATTTTCAACTTCACTGCCAAGTACGGGCACACTCTGGTAGAATGAGTTATACTCTTTTACCAGATCATATACGTAATTGGCCACCAGTGCCGGACTGTGGTTATCGGCTGCTGATTGTATGATATTAGGAAACTGCGCTATAGCTTTCAGCAGTTCCTTTTCTTTTTCATGCAGATTTATGTCAGCTGCATTTAACGACTGACTAAAATTAAAGTCGGCTTTTCGTATAAGCGATTGTATCCTTGCGTAAGTATATTGTATAAATGGCCCGGTATTCCCTGCAAAATCAACCGACTCTTTCGGGTCGAACAGTATGCGCTTTTTTGGGTCAACTTTCAGGATGTAGTACTTTAATGCGCCAAGCCCTATTATCTTGTACAGCCTTTCCTTCTCCTCGTCAGAATAACCCTCCAGCTTGCCGAGCTCTTCGGAAATAGCTTTGGCAGTTACCATCATTTCATCCATCAGGTCGTCGGCATCAACCACGGTTCCTTCACGGCTTTTCATTTTACCGGATGGAAGGTCAACCATACCGTAGCTAAGGTGATACAGGCTCTCTGCCCAACTGAAACCAAGCTTTTTCAGTATCAGGAAGAGCACCTTAAAATGGTAATCCTGCTCATTGCCTACGGTATATACCATACCGCCCACATCAGGAAAATCCTTTACACGCTGTATGGCAGTACCAATATCCTGCGTCATGTAAACGGCAGTACCGTCACTGCGCAGCACGATCTTCCGGTCTAATCCATCCGGTGTAAGGTCTATCCAAACCGAGCCGTCAAGGTCTTTTTCGAAAACGCCTTTTTCAAGGCCCTGCTCCACAACATCCTTACCTAACAGGTAGGTATTGCTCTCGTAATAATTCTTATCAAAATCGACACCTATATTTTTGAATGTCGTATCAAAACCTTCATAAACCCAGCTGTTCATCATTTCCCAAAGCTTTACAACTTCGGGGTCACCGGCCTCCCATTGGCGGAGCATTTCCTGGGCCTGCAGTAATATCGGAGCCTGCTTTTTGGCTTCCTCTTCATTCAGGCCATTGTCGATAAGGTCATTTATCTGATTTTTGTAGGCTTTATCAAACTCTACATAATACTTACCCACAAGCTTATCTCCTTTTACACCTTCTGTTTCAGGAGTCTCGCCATTGCCAAACTGTTCCCAGGCCAGCATTGATTTGCAGATATGTATGCCCCTGTCATTGATGATTTGGGTTTTGTATACTTTTTTGCCTGATGCTTTTAGTATTTCTGCAACCGAGTACCCTAAAAGTACATTACGCACGTGGCCTAAGTGAAGCGGCTTATTTGTATTGGGTGATGCATATTCTACCATAATGGCTTTACCGCCTGCTTCCGCAGATTTGTAACCATACCGGGCATTGTCTTTAATTGCATTAAAGAAATTTATGTAGTATTTGTCAGAGATAACAAGATTAAGAAACCCTGATACTACATTAAAACGTTCTACCTCAGCAGTATTCTCAGCAAGATATTGGCCAATTTTGTTACCAAGCTCTGCAGGGTTGCTTTTAACCAGCTTTAGCAGCGGAAAAATCACCATAGTGATATCACCCTCAAAATCCCTTCTGGTAGCCTGCAGCTCTACATTGTCTAACGTAATGCCGAACAGCTTTTGGGCTGCCTCCTGAATATGGGATGTGAGTAATTGTGATAATGCCATTTTACTGATTTTTAAGCGTGCAAAGATATGTATATTTTAGTAACACCCTGACAGGGAAACTTCTAAAAAATTAGTTAATTCAAACTGGTTCTAAATTGAATATATTTTGAGAATTGTGTGTAACAATTTCTTATTTCATTTGTCTTATGTGTGTAATATAACTAAATATAAAGTAAATAAAATATTACATTGCAAAAAATGGTACTTTGTATTGCATATTAGCTAAATAGTTTTACATTTGCACCATCAATCATCAATCAATTAATCGAACAATGAAGTTAAAAATGTTCTTTGTGTTCCTCTTCGGGAGCATCATGTCTATTGCTGCGCAAAACCCGGGCAGCATTACCGGTAAAGTCACAGATAAAGCCACGACTGAACCTGTACCTTACGTGACTATCACTGTAAAAGAAAATGGCGCTGTTGTATCTGGCGGACTTACAGATGACAATGGCGAATTTGCCATTAAAAACCTTCCGCTAAAAAACTATACTGTTGAGTTCCAGTTCATGGGTTATAAAACTTATGCAATGTCGGCCAACCTTACAGATAAAGACAGGACAGCTAACCTGGGTAACATTGCGATTAGCGAAGATGTGACACAGCTTAACGAGGTTGAGGTTATAAAAGAGACCACCACCATTGAGCAGAAAATTGACCGTAAGGTTATTACCGTTGGGCGTGACCTTACAACAGCAGGTGGCACTGCCAGCGAAATTATGGGCAACATACCATCAGTAAATGTTGACCAGGATGGTAAAATATCCCTGCGTGGAAACCCGAATGTGAGGATATTGGTTGACGGCCGCCCTACTACCATCGACCCGGCACAGCTGCTGAAGCAGATACCTTCATCTTCTATCAAAAAAATCGAGCTTATAACCAACCCAAGCGCCAAGTACAACCCTGAAGGTATGAGTGGTATCATCAATATTATCCTGCATAAAAACGCAAATGACGGCTTTAACGGCAATTTCAATTCAGGCATTAACTTTGGTGAAACTCCGAAATTCAACACCGGCCTCGACCTTAATTATCGCAAAGGCAAAGTGAACTTTTTCGGCAATATTGGCGGAAACGTTGGCAAATGGGCAAATAGCGGGTTTATAAGAAGAAAAGATACCGGCAGCGAGCAGCTTATCGATGTACTTAATGATAATGAAGGAATACTTGCAAAAGTAGGTATGGATTATTACATTGATGATAACAATACTGTCTCTGTATATACTACGCAAAATTCCTTTAATGGCAATGCGACAGTAACTACAGATATATTTAATACAAATCCTGCAGATGACATTTACCAGGACTCAAAGGTTGACGATGAAAATTATAACAATGCCTACAACCTGGCTTACAAACATAAGTTTGCCAAAGAAGGCCACACGCTTGACCTTGAGGCGAACCACAACTATTCAAAAAGTACGCAGGATGTAAATTATGATATTACAAGAGGTAATAACACGCAAAGCTTCTATGTTGATGGCCTGAAGGACAGGAGAAAGAACACAACTGTAAATCTTGACTATGTAAACCCACTCAGCGAAAAATCAACGCTTGAACTTGGTGCTGAAGCCCGTTTACTGCGCACGGAAAGTAACTTTTTTACAACAAACACTCCTGTTGAGTACCCAACAGTTGATTATACTTATGACCAGGACATATTTTCTGCCTATGCAACATTCGGGCAAAAATGGACAAAATTCAGCTACCAGGTTGGGGCACGCCTTGAGAGTTATAAAGTAGTTGCAGATTTTAATAAAGGTACACTTGGGTTTAAAGATGATTACATTACCGTTTACCCTACATTGTTTGCAGGCTATAATTTTAATGAGAAGAACATGCTGCAGTTCAGCTTTAGCCGCAGGGTTGACAGGCCGAACCCCGACCAGACTTCTCCGCTAAGGGAGTTTAGCACACCGCTGCTTACATCTATAGGCAATCCGTCTCTCGAGCCGCAATTTACAAGTTCGGTTGAATTAAATTATACCAAGATGTTCGGGCAGGGATCATCTGTAACAGGTGGTGTTTACTACAGGTTCATCAATGATGAGATCAACAGGATATTCTATCCTAACGATGCTACTGCAAATACCGATGACCAGATTATGAGTTTTGGCAACTTTGATAAAAACACGGCATGGGGCTTTGAAGTATCTGCCAACTATAAAATTACAAAGTGGTGGGATATACAGCCTGCAGTCGATTTTTCTTCAATCAACCAGCAAGGTTTAGTATCCCAGCCGCTGGCATCTGATCCTGACAGTTTTGAGTTCATAAACCGGAAAATTACAGCGAACGCTTTTAATGCCAGGATGAACAGCAACTTTAAGGTTAATGACAGGCTCAGCTTCTTATTATTCGGCTTCTACCGCGGGCCGGTAAACGGTGTGCAGGGAGAAATGAAGGAAATGTACAAAATTGACAGCGGAGCGCGCTACTCATTGCTTGACAACAGGATGTCACTAAGTGTGCGCTTCAATGATATGTTTAAAACACAGCGCTTTGGGTTTGATTCAAACAACCCGTTCCCGCAAAGCGGTGAATTCAGGTGGGAAAGCCGTACGGTATACTTCGGGCTTAATTACAGGTTTGGCGGCGGCAAGAATATGGCAATGCAGCGCAAGCAGCGTGATGACAACACCAAGCAAGGCGGCGGGGGAATGTTTTAGAAAAAGCGCTTAGCTGCTAAGCTTTTAGCTTAGTCGCTCATAAGCTTAAAAATATATTTCATAGGTTTAGTTAGTTTGAGGGACGCTCCGGGTGCATACCGGGGCGTTTTTTTTAGTAAATAAAAAAGCCGGAACACATGCTCCGGCAATTCTGTTATCTATATATGTTTACCACTTTATAATTGCGCTGCCCCAGGTAAATCCGCTACCGAAGGCTGCAAGCACTACAGTATCACCCTGCTTGATTTTACCCTGTTCCCAAGCTTCTGTCAAAGCAATTGGGATTGAAGCTGCCGTGGTATTGCCATAGCTCATTATATTATTGTAAACCTTATCATCACTAAGCTGGAATTTCTGCTGTATGAACTGCGAAATGCGCAGGTTGGCCTGGTGCGGTATCAGCATATCAATATCGCTTACCTGCAGGTCATTTGTTTTGAGCCCCTCCATGATCACCTCACTGAAGCGAACAACAGCATTCTTAAACACAAACTGGCCGTTCATATAAGGGTAATAGCTTTCATCTTCTGGGTTATTGTCAGCAATGATATCAGTTACCCAGCGCTTGCCCATACCTGGGGCTATAAGTGAAAGTTCTTCGGCATGCTGTCCCTCACTATGCAGGTGGGTAGAAAGTATGCCTTTAGCATTATCATCTTCGCGGGAAAGTACAGCTGCGCCTGCCCCGTCACCAAATATTACCGATACTCCACGCCCGCGCGTAGTCATATCTAACCCGGTTGAATGCAGTTCAGAGCCTATAATAAGGATATTCTTATACATTCCGGTTTTTATGAACTGGTCTGCCACGCTAAGCGCATATATGAAGCCCGAACATTGGTTGCGAACGTCAAGAGCCCCAACAGTATGTTTCATGCCCAAATCACGCTGAACCAATACACCCGGACCGGGAAAGTAATAGTCAGGACTAAGGGTAGCGAAGATTATAAAATCTATATCTTCCTTATCTATGCCTGCACGCTCTACAGCTATTTTAGCTGCCTTAACTCCCATTGTAGTGGTAGTATCGCCATCGCCCTTCACTACATGACGGCGCTCTTTAATACCCGTACGCTCCTGAATCCAGGCATCGTTAGTATCCATGATTTTTGAAAGGTCGTCATTGGTAACTATATTTTGAGGAACGTAATAGCCAAGCCCTGAGATTTTTGAATTGTACATCAAATTGAGTTTTTAATAAAAATGGTGTTGTAAAAATAAACATTCCTTAAAACTAAAAATATATAATTGTTCACTTTTACTTATAAACAATTTTAGGATACGGAATTTACTTTTAGATTTGACACATGAAAAATTTTACACTTATTGTCTTCCTGCTTTTAGGTTATACATTGGTAGGCCAGGAAATCTACCTTGTTAAGATAGATTCTCTATCAAAGGAGAAAAAGATTGACATATTACCGCAATATCCGGGCGGTATTCAGTCATTCTATAGTGATGTCAAAGAAAAATTATTGAGTGCCAAGTTCAAAAAAAGCCAGATAATTTATGCGACTTTCATTGTAGAAAAGGATGGAAGTTTAAGTGATATTGTAATTTCCGAAAATTGTGAACCAAAAATGAAAAAGAAATTTAGGAAATTATTGGAACAGAGCAAGTGGACTCCGGGATACCTTAATGGTAAACCTGCAAGGGTAAGATTTAAACTGCCTGTTACTGTACGAAGCAGTTATGATGGAGGTGTTATCAGGGAAGCTAATTAACTAAAAGCATTCCTGTCAACCGTCAGTGAAACCTCGGCATTGGTACGCAGTTCTTTATGATGCTCAAAGAAAATTACCTGCCTGTCATGAGCGGCCTTCACAAGGTAGCGGTTGCCTTTAAAATAACATTGTTTTACAATCACTTTCAGCGGCCCGTTGTCATCAATTTTTAACTGGTGCGGGTATAGCAGCACAATTTCATCAGGATTCTGGGTAAGGGCTACCTGCCCAAGCTTCAGCTCATTTACTTCACCAAAGAGTGATGCCGTATATTTATCGGCAGCATTATAGTACACTTCCTTTGACGGTGCTTTTTCTATAATCTTCCCATTACGGATAACTATAGTTTCATCAGCAAAAGAGAGTGCATCGGTACTGTCATGCGTGGCTACAATCACTGTTATGCGTTTTTGCTTCAGGTAAGCAAAAAGATTTCTTCGCAAGGCATTCTTCCGGAAATTATCTATATGGCTAAAAGGCTCGTCAAGCAATAGCAATTGCGGCTCAACTGCCAGCACACGGGCAATGGCTATACGCTGCTGCTGCCCCCCGCTAAGGTATTTCGCCTTTACATTGGCAAATTCACCCATTTCAACAACATCCAGCAATTCGCGTATGCGTTGTTCTTTCTCTTCAGGATAAAAATTAGACAGGAATTTGCCTACATTCTCTGCAGCCGATATGTAAGGCATGAGGTCAAAATCCTGGGCAAGATATTTCATATTAGGCATACCCGGCACAAGATTATTCTTAGGGCCTGTAACAAGTTCACCATTAAAAGTGATATCTCCACTCTCAATATCAAAAAGACCGTATATAATTTTGAGCAATGTACTCTTGCCACAGCCGCTTTCACCAATCACTGCAATATTCTGCCCGCTCTTTACCGTGAAGGTAAGGTTATGCAGAATGATTTTGCGCGGGTCATATCCAAAAGAAACATCTTTTACGGCAAGCATATAATACTAAAAATATTGCGCAAAGCTACTAATTTGACCGCCGCATTACAATATAAATGTTGTTTAAAAATAAAGGTGCCACGATTAAATTGTGACACCTTTACAAACCTAACCAATAAAATAAACAAAACCTCTTATAGCAATTTCTCCATTTACATTAATCAATCATCATTAATTAGTTACGATATAACTACCACATTGGTTTCATATCTTCATGATTTTAACACATTTAAAAATTTTTGTTAAAAAATCTAAAATCATTTTATCACTATTATACTTACTAATATCTTTACAGCCCAAAATCAACCCCAATGAAAAAAATAATTACGTTACTTGTAGTACTCACATTTTCAATGGCTTTTGCACAGCGAACGTATGATCAGTATTCGCTTGAAGCAAGCTATGGTTTAAGCCACGGTATGAGCAAGGGCGAAAATTCAAACATCACTAGTTTTCAGCATTTTGACGTTGGCTTCCGTTATATGTTCAATGAATATTATGGCATTAAGGTTGATTACGGCAATGACTCCTTTAGGGTAGATGAAGGCGGATCTAAAGAAGGATCAAACTATCACCGTTTTACAGTATCAGGAGTGTACAATATAGGCCGTGCGCTAGACTTACCATATATTACAGGCGATTGGGTAAACTTAATAGGCCATGCCGGTCTTGGTTACTCCGCCCTGCAATCTACACGTAAAGCGGGTATTGATAATATTGGGAACGTGGTTGTTGGCTTAAGGCCTCAATTTTGGATAAGCGATCAATTTGCAGCGCATGTTGATGCATCATATGTATTTAACTTTACACAGCATTATAATTTTGACGGAACATATCCTGAAGCTGCACCATATACACTTAACGCATTTATGGGAGGTATAATCAATCTTTCGGCAGGAATTACATTTTACTTCGGTAAAAATGAAAATGATTCTGACTGGAGGTAACAGTATATATAAAGTTATAGAAAGTCCCGCTCTCAAGGCGGGACTTTTGTTTATTGAATGTTTACGATTGAGCTTTTCTTTTATTTCATGAGCTTAGAAATTGCTAAGTTAAGGTTCTTAGATATAGGTGTTTTAAAAACAACTTGATAATTGTATTGCTTTTAGCCGCACAATATAATATACAACCAAAGCTTTCTCCAGTGACGATGTCTGTGCCGTTACAGACAATTCTGTGATCAAAATATTACTAACTTTCTAATTCGTTTGACGACATAAAAAAATCCCGCTCTTTCGAACGGGATTTTTCTTTTTGGAATAAACCAAATATTACTGTTTTGCCTCTTTCTCGGCGTCTTGTACCATTTTCTCATTTGCAGTAATAGCAAACTCTACACGCCTGTTCTGGCTCATACCCTCTTTTGTACTATTATCGGCAACCGGGTCTGCCTCACCACGGCCAATTGTTGTAAATCGGGATGATTTTAGCCCTTTGCCAGTAAGATAGCTCTTTACAGATGCTGCCCTCTGTTCAGATAGCTTAAGGTTATAATCATCAGCGCCGCTGCTATCTGTATAACCAAAGATCTGGATATCTGTATCAGGATATTCATTAAATATTGGCACAAGCCTGTCAAGATTAGCTTTTGCAGTAGATGTTAATGAAGATTTATTCAGATCAAAACGTACAGAGTTTTCACCAAGCGTAAGTTTTATACCCTCACCTACCCTTTCAACTTCAGCACCGGGCAGCGCTTCATCAATTTTCTGCGCCTGCTTGTCCATCCTGTTACCAATAACACCACCTACGGTACCGCCAACTACACCCCCTATGATAGCACCAAGGGCTGTATTGCCGCCTTTACCAACATTGTTACCCAACACACCACCAATAACCGCACCTGATGCTGCGCCGATGGCTACACCACGCTGTGTCTTATTCGTGTTTTTTACAGATTCGCACGAGCCAAGGCCCAAACCTACAACTACTGCCATTGACAGTACATACTTTTTTATTGCTTTCATATTTTTTGTTTTACTGTTAATTACATTCTCATAAAAGTGTAAACCACCTCTGTATTCCTGCCGGCAACATTTACATTATCTACAAGTTCAAATGAGTTTGATGTCTGGTTGCGCAATTGCAGGTAATATCCCTGTGTAACACGTTTTGCCTTTTCGCCTTCGGTTATCTTTAGCGTAAAAGTTCCGTCTTTAGTAGACGTCCATACAATCGGGCTGCTGAATGAAGGGCATCCAGCCTTGCTTATGGTCATAGTGCCGCTGTTGTTGTTTGATACAAACTTCCACATGCTGCCTTCAAGGCATTTTGCATCGGCCACATCAAAAGATGTTACCTTGATTACATCGCTGTTAGCGTAACTTACCTGGCTTATTGTCCAGTTGCCGTTAAAGCCCACCTGAGATTTATGGTCTATACTTCCGCAAGACGCCAACCCGATTAGGCACAAGCTTAAAAAAAGAAACTTTTTCATAATTGATTAAATAGGTTACTTGTTTGAATTTTCATTAAAACCAACATAAAGATACTTTCCAAATAAGGAAATGTGCAAATTAAGGTTACGAGTTTTAACAGTAAAAACTTACATTTTTGCCGTAATGATTACACCTTTTTTGCAACGCCTTTAATTTTAAAGTGTTCTTGAAAAATCCATTTAAAGATTAAGCATATTAATCTTTTCTTAAACCCTTATTTCTTTAACAAATGCACTTGTGTCAAATTGTCATTTTTTAGCTTTTGGTATTTCTTTTGACTGGCACAATATTGTAAACTTAAACAGATATTACTATGACAACAGGAAAAATCAATGTTTCGGTAGAAAACATCTTTCCCTTAATCAAGAAATTTTTATACAGCGACCATGAAATATTCCTTCGTGAGCTGGTTTCAAACGCTACAGACGCAACTTTAAAGCTGAAACACCTTACAAGCATAGGCGAGGCAAAGGTAGAATACGGCAACCCTGTAATTGAAGTTAAGATTGATAAAGAAGGTAAAAAACTCCACATTATTGACCAGGGTATTGGTATGACGGGTGAAGAGGTTGAAAAATACATCAACCAGGTGGCGTTCTCCGGAGCCGAGGAATTCCTTGAAAAATATAAAGATTCAGCTAAAGACAGTGGTATTATAGGCCACTTCGGGCTTGGTTTTTACTCGGCATTTATGGTAGCCGAAAAGGTGGAAATCATAACCAAATCATATAAAGATGAGCCTGCGGTACACTGGGTATGTGATGGCAGCCCTGAGTTTACGCTTGAACCGGCTGACAAGATTACACGTGGTACTGAAATAGTATTGCACATTGCTGAAGACTCAACTGAGTTTTTAGAAGAGGGACGTATTCGCGGACTACTGACCAAGTACAATAAGTTTATGCCGGTGCCAATTAAGTTCGGCACACGCAAAGAAACTTTGCCAAAACCGGAAGACGCTCCTGAAGATTATAAAGCGGAAGAAGTTGAAGTTGATAATATCATCAATAATCCTACCCCTGCATGGACTAAGCAGCCAAGCGATCTTACCGATGAAGATTACAAGCAGTTTTACCGTGAGCTGTACCCAATGCAGTTTGATGAGCCGCTTTTCAACATACACCTTAATGTAGACTATCCGTTTAACCTGACGGGTATATTGTACTTCCCGAAACTGTCGGCTGACCTGCAGATACAGAAAGATAAGATTCAGCTATACCAAAACCAGGTTTTTGTAACAGACAACGTTGAAGGTATAGTACCTGAATTCCTAACCATGCTGCGCGGTGTTATTGACAGTCCGGATATTCCGCTTAACGTGTCGCGCTCTTACCTGCAGGCCGATGGTGCTGTAAAGAAGATATCCAACTACATCACCCGTAAGGTTGCCGATAAGCTGAAGTCACTCTTCAATGAAAACCGGGAAGACTTTGAGCAGAAGTGGAACGATATAAAGATAGTTCTGGAGTATGGTATGCTAACAGAACCAAAATTCTACGAAAAGGCAGGAGCTTTTGTACTGTACCCAACTGTTGATGGTAAGTACTTCACCATTGAAGAGCTGAAGGAAAAACTGGCAGCTAACCACACCGATAAAGATGGTAAGCTGGTAGTGCTTTACGCTTCAAACAAAGATGCACAGCATAGCTTTATTGAAACGGCTAAAGGTAAAGGCTATGAGGTACTTTTGCTTGACTCGCCAATAATATCACACGTGATACAAAAGCTTGAGGCTGATAATGAAAACCTGACATTTGCACGTGTTGATGCCGACCATATTGACAGGCTCATTAAAAAAGATGAGGAGCAGATCTCTAAGCTAAGCGATGAAGAAAAGGACAAACTAAAAAACGTACTTGAAGAAATAGTACCGAAACAAACTTACAGCGTTCAGCTTGAGGCGATGGATAGCAGTGCGGCGCCGTTTATCATTACGCAGCCGGAATTTATGCGCCGTATGAAAGAGATGAGCCAAAGCGGCGGAGGCGGTATGTTCGGTATGGGCAGCTTCCCTGAAATGTATAATCTTGTAGTGAACACCAATCATGAGCTGAGCGGAAGTATACTGAATACCGAAGACAAATCTCACCAGGAGGCATTGGTAAAGCAGGCGCTTGATCTTGCCAAGCTTAGCCAAAACCTACTGAAAGGTGAAGAGCTTACCGCATTCGTAAAACGCAGCTTTGAAATGATAAAATAGTACTAAGACATTAGTATTAAGAACCCGTAGTGAAAGCTGCGGTTTTTTTTTGTTCAGGATTATGCAAGCCATCTGGAAAATGATGTAATGCTTAGAAAAAAGAAGTTTACAGGTGCCGGTTTCAGGTTAAAGCGGTGTTAAGCCTTACTTTTTGCGGGTTTGCAGTAGCCTACTTTTGGCGTAACAAACTTTAATTCTAATAACTATGAAAAATTTCAGATTACTGATGATGGCGGTGGCAGGATGCCTGGCTTTCACGTCATGTTCAGACGATGACAATGACACTAACATGAACAACGGCAACCAGAATGCCGATCTTACCGGCACATACCGTATGACAAGCTGGAATGCTCCTATGGCTGCTGATTTTAACGGTGACGGCGTATCGGGCACAAATATGATGACAGAAAGCAACTGCTACAACAACTCTATGATGACTGTAAATAATGACGGTACATATACCATGACGTATAATACCATGAACATTAACAACGGAACTTCATCATGCGGCACTGAGACTACTGCAGGAACATGGACACGCAACGGAAACTCTTTCGCTACAAGCCACATGTCGGGCGGGCAGAGCATGAACACCAACTACAGCTTTGCATCAGGTACAGGCGCGGGCGGCACAACACTTACACGCAGTATGAACAACTGGCAATACCCTAGCATGGACATTGATGGCAACATGATGTATAGTACCGGTAACGTAAATATGGTTATGACGAGACAATAAGCCTGGTTACTTTTTTTGGAGAACCCGTAGTGAAAGCTGCGGGTTTTTTATTCCAATCCCTTCTCAAAACAAACGCTGCTCTCTACATTAGCATACTGCCCATAGTTTGATATGATGGTATAGCCATTCTTTTTGTAAAGGCCAATGGCCTCGGGCTGCCTTACACCGGTTTCAAAGGATGCATTTCGTGTAGCCTAGCCCTGCGGCCCACTTTTCCAGTTCGGCTAAAATTAGTGATGCTATACCCCTGCCTCTGTACTCTTCAGGTACATACATTCGCTTAACTTCAGCTACACCCGTTTCATATTCTTTAATGGCGCCGCAGCCTGCAGCAGTATTACCGTTATACGCTACAATCACATGTTTTATAGCAGCAATTTTATTGAACTGTGCAAAAAAGGCATGCTCGTCACCATCGCGTAGGGCGAGATCTTTGTCTAGTTCTACAACAAGTTTTTGAAAATCCGGGTTTGATGAATCGGTTCGTGTTAATGTGTACATAGCAATTATTTAGGTATAAAAATAAGTATATTTGAGATATGGCAATACAACTCCAAATCATCCCGACAGACTTATTAGAAGACTTTAAACAGGCGATTCCTGAAAACGCATTTGTAAATTTTGAAAATCTTGCTGAAAGTAAATTGTCAACAGCAACGTTTGATTTTTACACATCGGTATCGGCGGTATTTTCATCAAAGATTGAAGGCGAAGATATCGACCTTGATTCTTTTATCAAACATAAAAAAATGGGTGTACAGTATCAGCCTGATTATACCCGGAAAATTGATGATTTATATGAGGCATACGCATTTGCTCAGGATAATAATCTTGATGAGCTGGGAGTAAATTATGCCCATACTCTAATAACGAGAAATATTTTGCAGGAAACACATCGTGGAAAATATCGCAACAGCAACATGTATGTAATTACAGATGATGGTAAGATAGATTACGTTGCTGCCGACCCCCAGGATATTGTAAAAGAAATTGCGAAACTTTACTACGACATTAAGATATTGCTTGACGAAAACTTAAGTTTTGAGGAGGTGTTATATTTCGCTTCTATGATTCATCTGGTATTTGTAAAAATACATCCTTATGAAGACGGAAACGGACGCACGGCAAGGCTGCTTGAAAAGTGGTTCCTTGCCCAAAAGCTTGGCCAGAAGGCGTGGTATATCACATCTGAAAAGCATTATTATGAAAACCATCAATTATATTACCGCAACATCAGGACGCTTGGTATAGAATATAATGAGCTTGACTACAGTAAAGCCCTTCCATTTACATTAATGCTTGCAAATGGATATTGAACAAAAAAGGCCGCCTTTACAGGCAGCCCACTCTTAAATCTCAATTCTTAAATCTTAATTTGCTTACGGCTTAATTGTCCCTTCAACACTGTCGTCAAGAGTTTGGCCGGTTAAAGCGCCAAACGCCATTTTAGCGAAGGCCACAGCATTACCATGTTTAGTGTCCCAGTAGTAGCCGTCTTCAGGAGTAAATTTTATTACTGTGATGCGCGGGTCATCTTCACCTTCGGTAAACCAGGTCTTCATGATAGGATCCCACAACTCTTTAATCTTTGCTTTATCACGGCTTATGCTTGCCGAACCATATAAAGTAAGGAAATCACTATGCGCCGAGCCCTGGAAAAACATCTGCACTTTAGGGTCTTCGGCAATATGTTTATTTTTGTGTGAATCGTCAGCGCTAAGGAAATACATATTTCCGTGGTCGTCAATTTCTTCAGGTCCCATTGGGCGGGCATCAACCATGCCGCCGGTTGTAATCTTAGTACAGAAAAAACCTGCCCCGGCAGATTTTGCCAGTTCCTTAATTTTGTCAACAGCTTCTTTGCCGCTTAAATGCTTAGTGTTATCTTCCGGTTGTTGTTTGTTGATAGAGTCCATACGTTAGTGTTATTTGTTTATTTACACTAAGTTACCATGTATATTAATTAACACGTGTTAGGGTAATGCTAAAGTTACCGCTGTAAGTTTTTACAGGCTATTTTTTTATGTAAACCGCAATCACTACTTTAGTAGCATAATAAACCATTATGTTCCGCCTTTTTCGCGAAAATTCAAAAATAGCCATAGACTCTATCAGGAGCCAGATACTGCGCAGTACACTAACTGTCATAATCATGGGCATAGGCATTATGGCGTTGGTGGGTACGCTCACGCTGGTTGCCATTCTGCAAAGCAGCATCATCGGGAATTTTGCCTCGATGGGCGCCAATACCTTTACCATCTCGCGTTATGATTTTTCAGACCAGATAAACCGCCAGGGCAATGATGTAAAAGTAAACCCAATTATATCATACCCGGAAGCAAAGGCTTTCCAGGACGAATATATTTTCCCGCTTTCAACAGTATCCCTTTCTTTTACAGCTGCATCAAACGTTGAGGTAAAGAGCGAGGGCCGAAAAACCGATCCTGAAATTACAATTCTGGGCGCTGATGAATATTTCATCCCGAACAGTGGGCTTGAAGTTACCAAAGGCCGAAACTTCAACAATTTTGATATCAGCAACAATAATTATGTGTGCATACTTGGCTCTGATTTTGAGAAGGGGCTTTTTAAAGACATGAACCCTTTGGGCCAAACGGTTTCAATACGCGGGGCGAGGTTCAAGGTTATAGGCGTTTTGAAAGAGCGCGGCTCAACCTTTGGGTCGCGGCAGGATTTACGCCTTATAATACCCATACAGCTGGCCCGCTCGCTGTTTACTGCACCGAATATTGACTACGAGATAAAGGTGATGACAGGCCAGGGCGCTATGCTTGATGATGCTGTTGATGAGGCCATACTCACCATGAAGCGCGTGAGGAAGCTGAAGCCCGTTGCCGACAATAATTTCGGGATTGAGCGCAGTGACGACCTTATGCAGACATTGCTTTCAGAAATTTCAGCGCTTGGGGTAGCCGCCTGGTTTATAGGTATAATTACCGTTTTCGGATCTTCAATAGCGCTCATGAATATCATGCTGGTATCTGTAACCGAACGTACACGGGAAATTGGCGTGAGAAAATCTCTTGGAGCAAACCGAAGCACCATTGCTATGCAGTTTTTTACAGAGACGCTTATAATCAGTTTCATCGGAGGCTTGCTGGGGCTCGTACTCGGTTTGATAGCGGGCTTTGGCCTTTCGCTGCTTTTTAAAATGCCGTTTGTTATCCCGTGGGTTGCCATTACAGCTGCCATGGTTACTGTAATTATTGTGGCGATTGTATCGGGGTCGTATCCTGCTGTAAAAGCCTCAAGGCTAGATCCTGTGGAAGCGCTGCGTTACGAATAGTTCTCAGTCGCAGTCGCAGTCGCAGTTTCAGTTATTTACAGCACTATTTACTGAGACCTCAAACTGCTACTCTTTATCTGTACTTGCCTACTGTGACTGCGACTGAAAACTTCTAATCATCCTGTCATTACCCATCAGGTCTTTTCGCAATACAATATTTTTGAAACCTTCCGCTTCAAGCATCGCTAAAGTTTCCTGCCCGAGATATTGGTTGATTTCGAAATAGAGCCTGCCATCGGGTTTGAGGTACTTTTTTGCAAGCCGGGCTATTTTACGGTAAAAAAGCAGCGGATCATTATCTTCCACAAAAAGCGCCAGGTGCGGCTCGTGCTCCAGTACATTAGGTTTTATCTCTGCTTTTTCGAGGTGCCTTACGTAAGGCGGGTTTGACACTATAATATCATATTTTTGAGGAAATGATTCTGCCTCAAGAATATTAAGCAGATGGAAATAGATATCAACGTCATTCTTTCTGGCATTTTCTTTTGCAACGGCAAGCGCTTCTTCAGAAACATCAATAGCTGATACTTCTGTACCTTTCAGATTTTTTGCAATGCTTATCGCGATGCAGCCGCTGCCCGTACCTATATCCAGAATTTTTAAATACTGTGGATTTTGTATATCGTTAATAACCCATTCCACCAGCTCTTCAGTTTCAGGACGGGGAATCAGGGTATTTTCATTTACTTTAAACTCCAATCCATAAAAATGGGCTTTCCCGAAAATGTATTGAATCGGCCTTTGTGCTTCAAGCTGCGAAAGCACTTCGCTCCATTTTTCAATCTCATTACCTGTCATTTCGTAATCGGGATTTATGGCAACGTCAATACGCTTCCATCGCTTTAGTTCTTCAAGCGTGATGGCAAAAAAATTCTCTGCCTCCATCGCGTCATAAAGTTCTGATAGCTTTTGAAGAAAGTAGGTACGATAATCTTTAATCTTCATTTGTTAAAGAAGTGTTAAGTCCTTTACCATCCATACAGGGCATTCGGTATGGCCTGTATCACCCATTGGAGCATCAAGATACTTAAATCCTGATTTCAGATAAAGCTTTTGGGCATTTTGCATGTATGGCATGGTTTCAAGGTAGCACCTTTCAAAGCCAAAATCAAGCGCTGAGGCCAGGCATTTCTGCATCATAGTTTCACCAAGGCCTTTGCCCCTGGCTTCAGCCAAGAAATACATCTTTTGTAACTCACAGGTATCTTCGGCCCCGCCCTCCAATGGCGCTATGCCTGCTCCGCCTAGTATTTTCGCATCCTCTTCAACCACGTAATATACTGATTTTGAAGCATCATACTTTTCAAACATCCAATCGAGTGAAACATCGGCATAGGCTGTCCCTACCTTTGGTACATTATGCTCAAGCAGCACATTGCGTATTACAGATGCTACTTCGGCATTATCTTTTTGTTCAATTTTCCTGATTATTACAGCCATTTTGCAAAGCTAAGGGTTTCTGCATAACTTTTGTAACTTTGGGCTTATGCAAGAATCCGTTCACGAACAATTTATGCGCCGCTGCCTTCAACTAGCCGAAACGGGTTTGCGTGCTGCTATGCCGAACCCTTCGGTTGGAGCGGTATTAGTATACAACGGGAGGATTATTGGTGAAAGCTTTACCTCCCCCTATGGCGGGCCTCATGGCGAAGTGAACTGCATTAATTCGGTAAAGCCCGAAGATATACAACTTATACCTGACTCTGTATTATACGTAAGCCTTGAGCCCTGCTCACATTTCGGGAAGACACCACCATGTTCAGACCTGATCATCCAGCATAAAATTAAAACCGTAGTTATCGGCACATCAGACCCTAATCCGTTAGTGGCGGGCCGGGGTATCGAAAAATTAAAAACAGCAGGATGTACAGTAATTGCAGGTGTTTTAGAAGATGAATGCCGTGCAATGAACCGTCGCTTTTTTACTTTTCACGAAAAAAAGCGCCCATATGTTATTCTGAAATGGGCCCAAAGCGCTGATGCATTTCTGGCACCGCTAAAAAATTCTGTGACTCTTGATGCAGATATTGAGGCACTAAAGCCCGTGTGGATCACCAACACATACTCTCGCCAACTGGTACATAAATGGCGTAGTGAAGAAGCTGCTATATTAGTTGGCACCCATACCGTATTGGAAGATAACCCTTCGCTTGATGTTCGCGACTGGACCGGGTCAAACCCTATTCGTATTGTTCTTGACCGCAGTGGCAGGATTACCGAAGATTTTTCTGTTAAAAATCAGAAAATAAAAACAATTGTCTTGACAGAGCAAGATGGTTTGACTAACTTAGAGAATCTCATTTATGAGCCGACAGCCTTTGATGAAAACCTGGCTGCCAATGTTTTAAATGTATTATACAGATATAGCCTGCTTTCGGTAATTATTGAGGGCGGCAACAAAACACTTGAGACATTTATAACTGCAAAGTTATGGGATGAGGCACGGATTTTTACCGGGGCGCCTTATTTGGGTGATGGAGTAAAAAGCCCTGAGATTACAGGCAATGCAGCTTCTGCAATGATGATTAAAGAAGATAAACTGACAATATTGAAACGCCATGATTAATACAATTATCTTTGATTTCGGTGATGTATTTATAGATAAAAACAAAGATGCCAAAACAAAGCGCTTTGCCGAACTTGGCCTTAAAGACTGGCCGCCAGCTCTCGACAATATGGAGACAATGCTTGAAACAGGCAGGATTGACGCAACCACATTTCTTAAAGGTATACAACAATACATTCCTACTGTTTCGATAGATGAAATCAAGGAAGCATGGAACCTGGGCATTGGCGAATTTCCTTTGTACAGGCTTGAATTCCTGCAGAAGCTGGCTGAAAACTATACGCTTTTCCTGCTGAGCAATACAGACCCGATTCACATTGAGAAATTTGAGCAGGATACAGGTGAATCGTTCTATGGCGATTTTTACAGATGTTTTGAGGCTGTTTATTTTTCACACGAGATAGGCCACCGTAAACCCGCTGAGGAAGCATTTTATTATCTTATAAACAAACATGAGCTGCAGCCTAAGCGGACTTTGTTTGTTGATGATAAGAAATATAATACTGATGCCGCCGAAACGCTTGGTTTCCAGATATGGAACCTTGAGGTTGGTAAAGAAGATGTAGTTGAGCTCTTTGACAAAAAAATCATTTCGCCTGACGAACCCTGATCTTCAGCTTCAACTCATAAACCTTTCATAAAAAGCCTAAGATTACGCTAAAAAGCTTGTATTCACAGGGATTCATAGCGAATTTAGTTGAAAAATTAAAGGCTATGACTACCGATTTTGAGATAAAAGAAGACTGGCTTGCCCATATTGAAAATACGGAATTTCCGTGTGTTGCAGCAAAAGCAGCACTGGTAAAAGAGCAGTTGAACGTGATGGTTGCCGGCCATATGGCATGCCCGAAAGATGACAGGGCTATACTTGACTTCATATATAACTTTACTGATAATTACTGCAAATCAGATAAAATGTTCCATAGCGCGGTTGTTATATTTCCGCAACCTGAAATTTACAGCGAGCAAATGTTCAGCCAGTTTTTCTGGTCAAGGCTGCAGGCGCTGTCAGACCTTGATGCAGTGGACTATGAGTATGACCATCGTGTGGACCCTGGACCCGCATTCAGAAAATTTCAGTTTTAGCCTTAAAGGTGAAGCCTTCTTTGTGATAGGCATGCACCCGGCAGCCAGCAGGCCTGCGCGCAGGTTTAAATACCCTGCAATGGTTTTTAATCCGCATGCGCAATTTGAGCAGCTGCGTGACGCCAACCAATATAAGAAAATGCAGAACATCATCAGGAAACGCGATACAGCACTGGCGGGCGATATCAACCCGATGCTGACAGATTTCGGCGATAAATCTGAAGCTTACCAATACACCGGTGAAAAGCTGCCCGAAAGCTGGAAATGCCCATTACATATAAATCATTCAGGAAATGCACATAATAAATCCGCGTAGCGGCACATCATTTATCTTAAAAAAAGGCCAGCGCCTTAAGGTTACCGATATAAAAGGAGAACAGGTAAGCGACCTGCTTTGCTTCAATCTTCATGATAAAAAAGAGTACCTTTCATCAGGCCGAACTATAGATTACGCCGAAACAATATTCCTAACAACCGGCCACCCTTTTTACAGCAACCGAAGTAATATAATGTTCCGTATTGTGGAAGATACTGTAGGCCGCCATGATTTTTTGCTTACCCCATGCAGTAAAGATACCTTCAGGATTATTTACGGGCATGAGAACCCGCACAAGGGCTGCTTTGGAAATCTTTGTGAAGCGCTGGCTGAGTATGGCATTGAGCCTGATGATATCCCTATCACCTTCAATGTATTTATGCATGTGGCTGTGGATGGTGCAACAGGTAAAGTTGATGTCCTTCCTCCAAAAAGCAATGCCGGCGACTATATCATCATTGAGGCCGTAATGGATTTGATTGTGGGATTGACCGCATGCTCAGCAGAGATGAGCAACAACGGTAGCTTTAAGCCAATTGGATATGAGGTGATGCAGTAACTGTTGCATTTGAATCACTGATGAAATACCTTTGCCGTAATGGCAAATCAGGAAACCGACACTTACAAAACCCTTGCTGCTCCTTCAGAAGAAACGCTATTTAAAGAAAAGAACAGCAAGTTCTATGGCTATGCTTTTCCCATAAGTACTGAAGATGACGTAAAGCCTATCCTTGAAAACCTGCGGAAGAAACACACCGGCGCAGGGCATTTTTGCTATGCTTTCCAAATTGGAACGGATAAGCTCTACTACCGAGCCAATGATGACGGCGAACCAAACAATTCTGCCGGAATGCCCATCTACGGGCAGATACAATCATTTGGGGTGACAAATGTTCTGATGGTGTCAGTTCGCTACTTTGGAGGAGTAAAACTGGGCGTAGGGGGGCTTATTTCAGCTTATCGGCTGTCAGCCCAAATGGCACTCGAGGCTTCTGAAATTATTGAAAAAACCATTGATGTTCATTATACCATTAAGTTTGGCTATACCGACATGAATAAGGTAATGCGGGTTATTAAAGAAAAGAATCTGAATATTATTTCACAAAAAATGGAAAACGACTGTGAAATTATCGTGGCCGCAAGAAAAAAAATGCCCCAATGGTACTTGAGGCATTTGAGCAATTGCATACAGTTAGTATCAAAAGCCCCCAGCCCCCCAAAGGGGGAGTTTGAGTCGGAGCAATTCCCCTTTCGGGATTAGTGGGCTATCTTTTCTATAACATAATCAGGAGGTAAAACTGGCCGGCCTGTTTTCATATCTACAAACACAAGTACCGAGTTGCCTGTTGTTAATAACTCACCTTTCTCGCTGTAAATTTCATAGTCAAATTCTATCTTGACAGACTCCTGCTTTTTTAAGATAGTTCTTACAGTAAGCAGGTCATCATACCGGGCAGGTTTTTTATAATTTAATGTTAAAGATACTACCGGCAGCATAATTCCGTTCTTTTCCATATAGGCATAACTAAGTCCCAGATTTCGAAGCCATTCAACCCGCCCCATTTCGAAGTATTGCGCGTAATTTCCGTGATAAACCACTCCCATCTGGTCTGTTTCTGCATAGCGCACACGTACTTTAAATTCGTGAAAATTCATATTTTTTGATTGTTAATTTTTTATTAATTTTTCTTAAATATGCTTACAATATTTTTTTTATAAAATCAACATGCAAACAATTTTTTTTTAAAAATTTTTATCTAATATTTGTTCTCCCAAAGCAGAAGAAAATGTATCTGTTTCTTTTGTAAGAACAACCTTTAATTAAACAAAATTATTCAGGATCTATGGTAAAAACTGCGCAATCGGTATGGGAGAACTGTCTCGTTTTCATAAAAGACAATATCCAGGATCAGGCTTATAAGACCTGGTTTGAGCCAATTAGGGCAGTTGAGCTGACAGACAGTGCACTATATATCCAGGTGCCTTCAAAGTTCTTTTATGAATGGCTTGAAGAGCACTACGTAAAATTGCTTAAGGTTGCCCTGACAAAAGAACTTGGCAGCAGCGCAAAGTTACTCTATAAAATTAAAATGGAGAACACTTACGGCAACAAACAGCCCTTTACAGAGCAGTTGCCAAGCGCCCATCGTGCCCCTGTAAAACCACAGGAGGTTGATGTGCCGCTGCAGAACAAAAATCCCGAACTGAAGAACCCTTTCGTGATTCCCGGAATTCGAAATCTTAAGATAGAATCGCAGCTAAATGCCAATTACAGCTTTGAGAATTTCCTTGAGGGAGACTCTAACAGGCTGGCGCGTTCGGCAGGTTTGGCGGTTGCTAACAAGCCGGGCGGAACATCGTTCAACCCGCTCCTTATATTTGGCGGTGTAGGATTAGGCAAAACACACCTTGCACATGCCATTGGTGTTGATATTAAGGAGAAATATCCTGAGAAGACCGTTCTTTATATCTCTGCCGAAATATTTACACAACAATATATAGATTCTGTTAAGCGCAATACAAGGAATGACTTTATTCATTTTTACCAGCTTATCGATGTACTTATTATAGACGATGTACAGTTCCTTTCGGGTAAAACCGGTACGCAGGATGTGTTTTTCCACATCTTCAACCACCTGCACCAAAACGGAAAACAGGTTATCCTGACATCAGACAAAGCGCCTGTTGACATGCAGGATATTGAACAGCGACTGCTGTCCCGCTTTAAATGGGGCCTTTCGGCAGAGTTGCACCAGCCTGACTACGAAACACGTATCTCAATCCTGAACAATATATTGTATCGTGATGGCGTTGAAATGCCTGAAGAGATTATTGAGTATGTTGCCAAGAACATCAAAAGCAACGTACGGGAGCTTGAGGGCGCAATCATATCACTTATTGCACAATCGTCTTTCAATCACCGCGAAGTGACCATTGAGCTTGCCAAGCAGGTTGTAGAGAAATTTGTAAAGAATGTAAAGCGAGAAATATCAATAGACTATATACAAAAAGTAGTGTCAGACTACTTTCAGCTTGATGTAGATACGCTTCAGTCTAAAACACGCAAGCGCCATGTGGTACAGGCACGGCAGCTGGCTATGTTCTTTGCAAAGAAGTTCACAAAAGCATCACTTGCCAACATCGGCTCTCAGATTGGCGACCGTGACCATGCTACAGTTCTCCATGCCTGCAAAACAGTTGACAACCTTGTAACTACAGATAAGCAGTTCCGCAAGTTTGTAGAAGACATCAACAAGAAACTCTCTTTATAAAATGCCTGTTAAGATTTTGATGGTATGCCTCGGGAACATTTGCCGCTCTCCGCTGGCAGAAGGTATATTGCAGTCAAAATTACCTGCAGATAAATTTATTGTTGACTCTGCCGGAACAGGCGACTGGCATGTTGGCCAAGGCCCTGATAAGCGCTCTGTTGCTACAGCAAAGGGCCGCGGGATTGACATTAGCTGCCAGAAAGCACGCCAATTGAAACCCTCTGACTTTACGGAGTTTGACCATATCTACGTAATGGATGCATCGAACTATAAAGATGTAACCAAACTGGCTCCCGATGCCGAAGCGAAAGCCAAAGTAAAGCTGATGATGGACGAGGTTTTCCACGGAAAAAATATAGATGTACCTGACCCATACTGGAGCGAGCAGGATGGTTTTGAAAATGTGTATGACATGCTTGACCAGGCGTGTAGCATTGTTGCCGACAAACTTATAAAAGAGCATTCGTAATGCCTGCCGGTAAACTTTATCTCCTACCCGTGCCGCTTGGCGATGAAGGCAATGCCAGCGAAGTATTGCCGGAAACCGTAGCACGTTCAATAGACTTCATAGACAATTATATCGTTGAGAACGAGAAGACAGCGCGCCGCTTCATCAAGGCAATACTTCCATCCAAAAAACAGCCTGATCTAAAACTTTCAGTACTGAACAAACATACGGAAGTGAGTCAGCATGCAGGTTTTTTGCAGCCCTGCATTGAGGGTAAAAACGTTGGCCTGATGAGTGAAGCAGGGTGTCCCGGTGTTGCCGACCCCGGTGCGGCGATTGTAAAATTGGCCCATGAAAAAGGCATTCAGGTAGTGCCATTGGTTGGCCCCTCGTCTATCCTGTTGGCACTTATGGCTTCAGGTATGAATGGACAAAGCTTTGCCTTCAACGGTTACCTGCCGATAGAAAAAAGTGATAAAAAGGCAGCATTTAAAAATCTTGAAAAATTATCATACGATAAAAATCAGGCACAAATTTTTATGGAAACACCATACCGTAACAATAAAATGCTTGAGGATGTATTGGCTACGCTGCAACCCAACACGCACTTGTGCATCGCGGCAGACATTACACAACCTACTGAATACATAAAAACAAAAACAGTTGCGCAGTGGAAAAAAGAAAAGGTTGACCTGCACAACAGGCCATGTATCTTTATACTGCAGAAGATGTCCTAAACCTATTGGTGATTACAGACAGCAGGATGTAGAAGATAATGATAAGCGGTATTGCTTTGTACTGGAAGAAAAACAGCAGCAATACTGACACTACTAAAAACACCACCTGAATTTTATTGGTTTCCCAATTAAAGTATTTTACCTTAAGTGAAAACAGTCGTATTTCTGAATTTAGAAGAAAAGCGCTGACAAAAGCAATCCCTACCAAAACATAAGGATTACTAAGCGCGCTGAAAACCCACCCATCTCCATCGCTGTGAATTTGTATAACTGGAAGGCTCATTATAAACAAAGCATTAGCTGGTGTTGGGAGGCCGATAAAAGAATCTGTCTGGCGTGTGTCAACATTAAACTTGGCGAGTCTGTAGCATGAAGCAAGTGTTATTATAAATGCAACATAAGGCAGCATTCCCATATACATATTTTCTTCGCTAAGGTTCATTTCGTCCTGAATATCAGCAATGCCTACAAGCATCTGGAACATTACCAGTCCCGGAACAACGCCGCTTGTAACCATGTCGGCAAGCGAGTCAAGCTGCAGGCCTATAGGGCTTTGCGCCTTAAGGATACGGGCGAAAAAACCATCCCAAAAATCAAAAAATATACCCATAGTCACCCAAAAAAAGGCCATTTGGTAATTAGTGTCAAAAGCATAGATGAGGGCTATAAGTCCTGAAGACAGGTTTAGAAGTGTAATTATGTTAGGGATTTGCTTCTTTACCGACATATTATTGATTTTATACCACAAAGTTAACACAATAACTTCATAGAAACGGAGTTTACTAATTGAGATTTTTATGTCATATTTGCACAAATTATTGCATTGAAAAGGATATTCACCGTTTTTGTACTTTTTTTAACGCTCCCCTCATTCAGCCAGGCGATACGTAAATACTCCAATGAATTCATGAACATTGGTGTTGATGCTGCCGCATTGGGAATGAGCAATGCTGTTACGGCCCATACCGCCGATGTGAATTCCGGGTACTGGAACCCTGCCGGACTTTTGAAAGTAGAAGATAAACAAATAGCCCTGATGCATGCCAGCTACTTTGCCAATATTGCACAATATGATTATGCAGCTTTTGCTATGCCAATAGACCAGCGGAGCGCTTTCGGAATATCGGTAATACGCTTCGGTGTTGATGACATACTTAACACTACCCAGCTTATTGACAGCGAGGGTAATATCGACTACAACCGAATCAGCCTGTTTTCGGCGGCAGATTATGGGGTGACACTTTCTTACGCACGTTCACTTCCGCTTGACGGTTTAAATTACGGTATCAATGCCAAGGTGATTCGCCGTATTATTGGTGATTTTGCCAATTCATGGGGATTTGGTTTTGATATCGGGCTACAGTACCAAACAAAGAATGACTGGCAGATTGGCCTTATGTTACGCGACATTACCACAACCTACAACGTGTGGCAGATTGATGAGGAAGAATTCCAGACCATAAAAGATGCTGTACCCGGTGAAAACCAGGAACTACCCGAGATTACAGAGATAACAGCGCCAAAAGCCCAGCTTGGGTTTGCCAAAAAGTTCACCATCCGCTATGATTATACTATACAAGCAGCTGTAAACCTGAACATGCAGTTCGCACAGACTAATGACATAATATCAAGTGAAATTGTTAGCATCGACCCTGCTGTAGGGTTTGAAGCGGGTTATATTGATTTAGTATATTTGAGAGCAGGGGTTGGCAATTTCCAAAACCTGAGAGAAATTGACAATTCTACCCGCGTTGGCTTCCAGCCGAATATAGGGCTTGGTTTTAAGTACAAAGGTATACAGGTTGATTACGCATTAACTGATATTGGTGACCAAAGTGCGGCTTTATATTCTAATATCTTTTCACTTAAAGTTGATTTAGGTATCTTTAGGCGATAAAACAAACACCATGCGCCCGCTGAAATTTTTATTTTCTGCATTACTTATTTTCGCTTTTAATTTTAATCTGACAGCTCAGGCACTAAGCGCTCAGGCAAAGATTACATTGCTTACCTGTGGCTCAGGAGATGAATTGTATTCTGTCTTCGGGCATACAGCAATACGGGTCAATGACCCGAACAGTGGAATGGACACTGTATACAACTTCGGCACATTTGATTTTGACACGCCTAATTTCCTATCTGAAGTTTGTGAAAGGCGATTTGCAATATTATGTTTCTGTAAGCTCTTACAAAGAGTTTGTATACCAATATCAATATTATGACCGGGATGTTTTTGAGCAGGAGTTAAATCTTTCTGCTAAACAAAAGCAGGATATTGCCAATGAACTGAATGCTATCTTATTATCTGACAGGAAATTCTACACCTATAAATTTATTGACAGGAACTGCACCACCATGGTGAGAGACATTATCAACAAAACCCTTCCTGAAAAGATTTCAAATAAAAATAGTGATAACGGACTTACCAACCGTGAAATTATATATTCTTACCTTAAAGAAAATCATTTCTATGAAAATCTTGGGATACACTTAATGTTTGGTGCTAAAACAGACATCTTACCAGATAAGCCTTTCCTCCCCAAACACCTTATGGAGGGTGTTGCGTTTACAAAGAATGACTCTATGCCTCTCGCTAAAAATAATGAAACGGTTTATTCACGTCAGCAAAAAGCAGCATCGCCCTGGTGGAACAATATCTATACATTTTCAGCAGCAATAGCAATCCTGGCTTTTTTTACACGATATAAAATAGCTATGCAGACTTATATGGCAATTGCAGGCCTATTGGGACTATTTTTTCTTACAGTTGGGTTTTATTCCTTCCATAGTGAAATAACCCTGAATTATAATGCATTGCTCCTGAATCCTATATTTATAATAATGTTGATTTTTAATATAATGCAGCGCCAAAAGATGATTAGGCTGGTAACATTTGCATGCATTGCCTGTAATGCAATATATGTATTTGTAATGCTGAATAAGCCGCATTTTACAATAATTATCCCGCTTATATTTCTTCATGCTGTAATATTCTGGCGAATATTAAAAACACAATCTAAACCATTCAATAATAAATCGTAATTAACGTGCTATTCTTCAGTAAACCAAAACAAAGCCTTGCAGATCTTATCCCTGATGGATATACAGATATCCACTCACATTTGCTGCCAGGCATAGACGATGGCGCAACTGATATTGCCGATACGGCTTCACTTATAAAATCGCTGGAAGAATTGGGTTTTAAAAATTTTATAACCACACCTCATATCTTGACAGGGGTCTGGAATAATACCTCTGAAGGCATAAAAGAAACCGAAAGTGAAACAATTGCCCGACTGCCGGAATACGGTATTAAAGCGCCACTTAAAAGCGCTGCAGAATACCTGATGGATGACACCTTTTTAAGCCTGCTTAAAACAGATAAACTACTTACCCTGAAGGAAAACTATGTTCTTGTAGAGATGAGTTACCTAAATGCGCCGATGCAGTTGTATGATATAATTTACGAGTTACAATTGCGTGACTATAAACCGGTTCTTGCACATCCTGAACGGTACAATTTTTATTCCGGTAAGATTGACGAGTTTCACAAACTGAAAAAAGCAGGATGCCTTTTCCAGCTTAATCTTCTCTCAGTAACAGGCTACTACGGAAAAGCACCTCTGGAAACCGCAAAAAAATTACTTGAGGCTGGTATGATAGATTTTACCGGCAGTGATGTACACCATCAAAGGCATGTTGAAGCTATTAAATCAAAAGTGCTGCTGAAAGATACAGCAGCACTTATAAATGCTATGAAAAGAAATCAGTTTTTTAGCTGCTGATTATTTCCTTCTTAATATCCTGTCAAGCAGTGATTTTTTCTTTACAGCAGGACCATAGCCGTAGCCATAACCATAGCCGTAGCCATAACCGTAGCCGTAGGCATACCCGTGATGTTTAACTGTATCATTAAGTATTATACCCATGTTTGGCAGTTTGCCTTCATTGTATAATGATTCAGGCACCGATAGCAAACGCTTATCAAGATGATTATCACGAACCACATACAAGAAACTGTGGGCATGATGAGCAATTATTAAGGTATCTGTTACAAGGCTTACCGGTGCAGTATCAACTACTATATAATCATACTCCTGCTGCAAATCATTAAATAATTCCTCGATTTTAGGAGACATAAGCAATTCTGCAGGATTTGGAGGAATTATACCAGGCGGGATAACATATAAATTATCATAATCCTTAAGTTTAACAACATATTCTTTATAAGAGGCATTACTTGAAGTTGACAAGTAATTGCTCAAACCTTTAGATGGAATATCTATATATTCATCAAGTTTAGGATTACGTATATCCATTCCTATGAGTAATACCTTTTTACCTGACATTGCAATTGTTGCACTAAGATTTACAGATATAAAAGTTTTACCTTCCTGCGGAATAGTAGAAGTTACAAATATAGTCTTACCAACACCTTCCGGTACCCGGCTAAGCATAAATTCAAGATTGGTACGTACAATACGTAATGATTCAGCTGTACTTGACCTGCTGTTCAATGTTACAATCTCATCATTATTATCAGCCTTAGGTATATCTCCTATATAAGGTATTGATAATTGTTTGATTATAGCTGAACCGTGAATTTTTGTATCAAGTATATCGCGTACATAGAAAATTCCTAAAGGAATAAAACATCCTAAAAACAGGGCAGACAAATATATTGTACCGGTTTTAGGAGATACGGGCGTACTGGCAGCCAATGCAGAATCAATAATTTTAGCATTAGGCTCTGTCGCGGCAAGAGATATAGCAATTTCTTCTCTTTTTTGCAGAAGATATACATATATGGCCTCTTTTAAGCCTTCCTGCCTTGAAATCCCTTTGTATTCTCTCTGCTGTGTAGGTACTGCCGATATTTTTGAGCTAACGTTACCCTGCTGTGACAGTAACTCCCTCTTCTTTATCCTTAAGTTCTCTATAAGAGTTTGAAGGCTTGAAAGTATATTATCTTTTAAGACAGGTAATTGTGCATTTATCTGTTTCACCCTAGGATTTTCAGGCCCCGAGTCATTCATATAATCCCGCTGCCTTAATATCATGGTATTGTAGTTGGATATCAGCACTGGTGCTGAAGTAGCATCCTGTGACGACGTAGTAAGGACGTTGGTTGGTATAAGCTCTAGCGGCCCTGCCCTTCTGATTGTATTCATCAGTGAAGATACAATAGCAAGTTGGGTGTCAACATCATTTAGCTGTCGATTAAGTTCTGATGCATTTTGTATATATAACCCCGATTCTGATGTTATGTCAGTAAGCCTGTTAGCTATCTTATATCTTTCACCCTGCCTTTCAACAACGCTTAGCTCAACACCTAATGAATCTATCCTTTGATTGATAAATTCACTGGTCCTTCTGAAAACAGCCTTTTTATCATCAATAGCATCCTGGTTATAGTGCCATATTACCATATCCAGAAAATCCTGAGCCCTGTCTTTATTCTGGTCAACAATTGATAGCTCAACAACACTTGTATTTTCAGCAATCAGCCTTACATTAAGCTTACTTTTATAAATCTGGGCAGATGACAGGAGCGGCAGGTATTTAAATTTGGTATTGATGTTACTATCGCCTGTTTTATTGATTACAGTAAAATTCAATTTAGGTACAAGCTGGCCAAATTTATACTTACCTATTAAATTGTCTTCACTGTCAAAAAGTTCAAAATTTTGTGCGTCAGTACTTTCTACTGCATAACTTCCTGACTTTTCAATCTTATTGTTGAATACGATTTCGATAGGTGATGCTTTATACAAATCTTCCTGTCGCAGGCGTCCGTCACTAAAATACTGGATATTCAGCTTTAATGAATCAACCGCTTTTGTTACAATTGTACGCGAATTGATAATCTGCATTTCATTATCTACGGTACTTTTCACCTTCTTTAGTACATCAATATCTGAAATTGCAGCAATTTCGCCAACCATACCACCTTTTTTGTCGTCCTTCACGAGTATTGTGGCTGAAGCGCTATACTGGTTAACACTGTAGCGCAAATAAAGATATGCGGCAGAAAGTGAAAATAATATTGCTAATAAGAACCACGGCCACCTGGAAAGATACCTGTATACAATATCTTTAAGGTTAAAATTAAAATCAGGATTTTGATTTAAATCTTTATTCTCTTGCATTTTTTATCGGGTGGTAAGCGTTATGATTGTAATTAGCAATGATATTGTTGACAATGCCAAAGTAAGGTTTGGCCCCACTACAGATGAATTTACCCTTGTTTTGTTAGGTTTTATATAAACAACATCATTATGCGCCAAATAATAATAAGGGCTTGAAATTATATCAGGGTTTGTGAGGTCAACCTGGGTTATTTTTTTTTACGTTATCTTTTTCCCTGATTATCATAACATCTTTACGTTTTCCATAAATTGTTAAATCACCAGCCGCACTAAGTGCCTCAAAGATGGTTATCCTGTCACCGGTAACTTGCTGCGAGCCCGGCCGGCCCACCTCCCCAATTACAGATACTTTAAAATTTGTAACCCTCAGGTTTACCCCGGGATTATTAATATACTGGGTAAGCCTTTCTTTAATATAGTTTTCAGCCTCAATCCTTGTGAGCCCTGCAAGCCTTAATTTTCCTAAAATCGGGAAATTAATATCTCCGTTCTGATCAATAAGATAAGTATAGCCTGAATTATCAGTATTACTAATCATTTCCGTACTGCGCCTGTACAGAAAAGACATGTTGAAATCCTGCACCAAATCTGCGTTTGCGCCTGTAACCGTAATCATAAGGTTATCATCTGGCTGCAATGTATTTTCATACTTTAAAGCATTTTCCATTTCCTCCCCCGCTTTTTGCAGATAATGTATTTTCTTATTTGAAGCACATGAACTAAATGCGAGTACAAAAGCTAATGCTAAAAAAAACTTTAAAGAACAATGGAAATACTTATACATGTTTGGTAAAATAGTTACTAATGACAAATATAGTTTAAATGCATTTATTATACTCATGCGCTATTTGGCGATGACATTTTTATCGAATACCTGATAGTTAGAATTTAGGCTGATGAACTCAGGTACTATCTCCTTCATTTTTACAACAACATCTTCTCTGTTAAACGTATTTGCTATGGAAATCAAATCACTAACGTTCATTGATAAATTGCTAAAGTCTTCAAATATTTCTTTGGCTATCATAATTTTTTCATGATGGGTTGGCAGAGTACTTGATGTATCATTAAGCAGCTCTTCATAAAGCTTTTCACCCGGACGTAGCCCTATAACCTTTATCTCAATGTCTTTATCCGGCACAAACCCTGCAAGGCGAATCATCTTATTTGCCAGATCAATAATTTTCACCGGCTTACCCATATCAAATATATAGATTTCACCACCTTTACCCATAGCTCCGGCCTCCAGCACCAGCTGGCATGCTTCAGGAATGGTCATAAAGTACCTTATAATGTCAGGATGTGTAAGCGTAATTGGGCCACCGGCTTCTATCTGTTTTGTAAACAGCGGTACTACCGACCCATTTGACCCCAGCACATTGCCAAAGCGTGTAGTTATAAATTTTGTTTTGCAGCCACTGCCGTTTGCCCTTATATGTTCCTGAAGCGATTGCACATATTTTTCAGCGATGCGCTTGCTGGCACCCATAACGTTGCTTGGGTTAACAGCCTTATCTGTTGATACCATTACAAAAGTGTCAACATTATATTTGCATGAAAGGTCTGCCACCAGCTTTGTACCCATTACATTTACAAAAACCGCCTGTGACGGATTTTTCTCCATCATAGGCACATGTTTGTAAGCTGCGGCATGATAAACAACTTCAGGCTTATAATAGTTGAATATTCCCTCCATCGCTTCACCGTTACGCACATCTGAAATCACAGAATGCAGTTTTACGTGCGTAGACAGTTTTTCAACTTCAAGGCTAAGATGATGTAATGGTGTTTCAGCCTGATCAACCATTATAACTCTCCTGGGACTAAATTGTATTACCTGGCGTACTATTTCACTGCCAATTGAGCCTGCTGCACCGGTTATCATTACCGTCTTGTTTTTTAACTGAGACGAGATTGAAATGTTATCAAGCACAATCGGTTTGCGCTCCAGTAAATCCTGAATCTGGAAATTCTTGATTTTTTTTGATATTTCTTTTTGGTCTTCCCAGTCAGATACCAATGGTACAGTATATACCTTGTAATTAAATTCAAGGCATTCGTCTACAATGGTAAGTTTTTCTTCTTTGGTAAGGCTTTTATCAGCAATTACAAGGGCCTGCGCACCAAAAACACGCATAAGCGTAGATGTACGCTTTTTATGTTGTAATATTGGCAGCCCCAAAATCATTTTTGAGCGGTTCTGGCTGTACTTATCTATAAAGCCAACAAGTTTAAATCGTGCAGGGATTTCTGCCTTAAGTGCGTTCGCAACAGCTATGGCGTTGGCATCGGTACCGTAAATTATGGCTTTGGTAAGTTTCTGCCCTTTGTTGCCTACATAATTCTCAAAGAATTGCTTGATTAAGACCCTGTACAAGAACAAGCAGCTGAAAGAAAAAATGGCATTGATGAGTATACCTATATTCAGGTATAATAAATCTCCGTTAAGAGCGTAGTAAATGCTGTTGAACCCCAATAGGAAAAAAGCAGCAGTAAATTGTGCAAAAAATATTTTAACAGCATCAATGTATGATGAGTACCTTATGATACCGGAATAAGTGCGGAAAACCCTGAAAGTAACCAGGCTTATGATAAGGTACACAGGAATACTTATGATATATACATCTTTCTTTACATAAAGAACTCCTGTACGATGTATAAGTATGTAAGATATTAGGCCGGTTATTGCAATAACAAATAAATCAATAACCAAGATTATCCAACGTGGCAGATAGCCAAGGCTGTGCACGCTATTCCACAATTTTGTATTGCTGATAGCATGATTTACGGCATCACCCAATTCTTTACGTACTTTTTTGGCCAAGTTTTGTGGAAATTAATTCAGTTATGTCATTGTGCATAAAGATACACAAATTAACATTAGTTTAAACTACGAAAAAAATTGTTTTATGGCTTTACTTATCCTTGATTTTTCATCTTCTGTCAGGTTTGAACCTGATGGCAGGCACAATCCGTTTTCAAAAAGCTTTTCTGAAACTTTTTTACCATAGTAAGGACAGCCTTCAAAAACCGGCTGCAGGTGCATTGGTTTCCACAAAGGCCTGCACTCAATATTTTCTGCTTCAAGCGCCAGCCTAAGGCCTTCACGGTCTTTACCACCTGTTTTAAGAGGATCAATTACAATTGAACTAAGCCAGAAGTTTGAATGATAATCTTCATTGGGTTCGCTTAAGATTGACACTCCTTCAATATCAGCAAACAGTTCTGCATAAAATTGGTGCATGCTTCGCCTCAGGTTTATATGCTTGTCAAGAACTTCCATCTGCCCGCGGCCAATACCTGCGCAAATATTGCTCATACGGTAATTATACCCTACATGGCTATGCTGGTAGTGCGGGGCGTTGTCACGCGCCTGTGTTGAAAGAAATACAGCAGTATCTTTCTGTTCTTTAGTTTTAGTTACAATTGCTCCCCCGCCTGATGTTGTAATGATTTTATTTCCGTTGAAAGAAAGTATTCCTAAATCTGCAAGGGTACCACAGCTTTTGCCTTTGTAGCGGCTGCCCAAGGCTTCTGCGCTGTCTTCAAGCACCGGGATATCGTATTGCTGTGCTATTCGGTTTACTTCGTCTGCCTGATAGGGCATACCATAAAGATGCACAGCTATAATAGCTTTCGGTTTTTTACCTTTTGCAATACGGTCTTTTATTGCCTCTTCAAGCGCTATAGGGCAAATATTCCAGGTTGTTTCTTCACTATCAATAAAGACAGGAGTAGCGCCCAGATATTTTATCGGATTGGCTGATGCTGAAAATGTCATGCTCTGGCATATAACCTCATCTCCTGCTTCAACGCCAAGCATTATAAGCCCCAAATGGATGGCAGCAGTACCTGAACTTAAAGCGCCCACGAAACGCTCACCTCCGATATATTTCTCAAGATCCTGCTCAAAGCCTGTAACGTTAGGGCCCAAAGGTGCAACCCAATTAGTATCAAACGCTTCCTGAACATATTTTTGCTCACCACCACCCATGTGCGGTGACGAGAGCCAAATCTTGCTGTCGGCCATATTGCTGTGTGTTAAATTTTGTGCAAATGTAACGGATTAAGAAGCAATCAAAAAATTATTTAATCAATCTTTAAACGATTTGACAAACTCTGTTTTAGCCTTATTTCCGGCAAATGTCCATAATATTATCTTTATGTCAAGAAACAGGTTGCGTTGTCGAAGATATATCAAATTTAGTCGGACTTTATCAGGAAAAAGTACTTTATCATTATACATATCCGGTTCATTTTGTTGTGACAAAATTTCTTCTTCATCTGCATATTTGAGGCTCGCCAAGCCTGTAATCCCGGGGCGCAATTGCAACAATTGCCTGTCTGTTCCCTGCAATTTGTCATAATAGCCGGCCACATCAGGCCTGGGGCCCACTAAGCTCATATCACCAAGCAAGACATTGAGTAATTGCGGGAATTCATCGATTTTAAACTTTCTAAGGAAACTACCTATAGTTGATATTGTCCCATCACAACGTATTGTGCGCAATTTGAAAATAGTAAATGGCTTACCATACCTGCCGATACGTTTTTGTAAAAAGATGCCTGATGAAGCTGTATCAATAGCAGCCAGTACGCATACCAAAAGTATTATCCACCCAAATACAAGCAAACCTGTTAATGCGCTTGCAAAGTCAAATAGCCGCTTTAGCAATAATGAACGCATTTGAGTGAGATTAATATTCTTTTGCCGGTACGCCTTTTACCTTTACATTGTCAGGTATATCTCTGGCAATCATCGTCTGGCCGCCAACTACCACACCACTGCCAATTTTTATGCCTTGCCGTGTAGATGTCCCAATACCAATATCTGTAGCTGTACCTATATGCGTAAAGCCTCCGAGATTTACACCCGGAGCCAATGTAGAATAAGCTGATATATGGCAATTATGGCCTATGGCGCAGTTCATGTTCATAATGACAAAGTCTTCAAGAACGGTTTCATAGTTGATAGAAACACCCGGATAAAGAATCACACCCTTACCTACTATAACTTTTTTAGAAAGCCAGGTATGGGCTGGTATTAATGAAGGGAATATGATGTTTTTACCCTCAAGCAGCTTTGCTATCTTTTGCTTCACAGCCGGATTTGCTATACCTATGGCAACATGAAGAGGCCCGTCATCAGAAAGAAATTTGTCAATGTCTGACACGGGGCCGAGTACCTTTAAATCATAATATTCCTTACCATGTTTATCAGGATTATCGTCTAAAAAGCCTAGCAATTCAAAACCCGGAAACTCGTTTATATTAAATGAAATATATCCGCCAACATTACCGGCGCCAATAATCAGAAGCTTTTTCATTGAAATTTCTTTAGTTCAGCCTTCATGCCTTTTTCAGCAGGCAGCTGCCACAGCAGCTTGCACCAGTTATGATTGCCTTCTATAAGTTCCGGGCCTTTGTCGGTAATAGCAACGTCCCACCCTACCGAACGATTTTCAGGGGCTACAAATACTGCTTTCTCCATCATCTGCTTAATTTCCTGCCAGAACGGGACTTTAAAACCTGTTATTGGAACGCCGGTAACAGGATGTACGGTAACCGGCTTGCGGGTTATATCACTAAATACACCCGGGCCGTCAACCTCGCCGGTCTCTATATTTATTGTAGCTGCGGGGTTGCCTGCCGCCATATTGTCTACTTCGCTGTTTATGGTAACGCGCAGCCTTGCACCAAGATAATGCAACTGGCCGTTTTCAATCTGAGTAAAAATACGTACTGTATTAAGGCCTGATGGTGAAAGCGCCATTATATCAGGGTGCTGTAGTACATATTCTTCAAGCAGGTCAAGCTGGTTATCATCCATAAACTTCAACAGACTTTCTGCTGAATAATCTTTAACTTTAATTATTTTAACTTCAGCTCCAACCTGACCCATAGAACCTTTTGCTACAAGCCTGCCGCTTGGATTCTCCATCAATTCCTGCAGCTTTGCCGGATTTGCTTTTAGCTCATCTATCGGTGCGGCTTTGCGTATTATAAAGTCTTTAAACTTTTTAATGAATTTTATCTTATTCTCAAGCACGTCACGATACTCTTTCGGGTTCATCTTTAACTGGTACTCATACATAAAGCCGGTACCCGCCCAGGCCTCGCGCTGTCTTTCATCCAGGCTGTAAAATTTGAAATAGAAATAATCGAGTATGGAAATATTATATTTCAGCGATGATTTTATAGCGTCAGCCCAAAGTGAGGCTTTAGATTTCCCTGTTTCCTTTGATGCATGCTTCAAAAAGGCCTGCATCTTAGTTTTGTTAAGCTCTTTGAAGTAATATCCGAGGTAGAGTAGTCTTTTCATAATATTAGTTAGTTCCGTCAAACGGCATCATCGGCCTGCTGTCACTCTGGTTAATCCCTTCTCTTACAAGCACCTTTTTAGCGGTTAAGAAAAGGATTTTAATATCCAAAAGTAACGAAAGATTATCAATGTAATAAATATCAAGATTGAATTTATCTGTCCAGCTTATGCTGTTGCGCCCGTTTACCTGTGCCCATCCTGTAATACCCGGCCTCACCTCATGGCGGCGCATCTGGGTTTGATTATAAAGCGGAATGTATTTGAATAGCAGCGGCCTGGGGCCAATCAGGCTCATATCACCTTTGAGTACATTTATAAGTTGGGGAATTTCATCAAGCGATGTTTTACGGATGAAATTTCCTGCAGCTGTTATTCTTTCGTTATCAGGCAGCAGTTTTCCATCTTTATCTTTAGCATCCGTCATCGACTTGAATTTGATGATATGAAACGGCTTTGCATCTTTACCCGGACGCTCCTGAAAAAAGAAGGGCTTGCCGTTATTTTGCATGTACAAGATAATTGTCACAATGATAAACACCGGCGATATTAGCAGCAAACCAATAAGTGATGCCGTAAAATCTATAAGACGTTTAAAAAATGACCTGTACATATTATACCTGTTTTAAATGTTTTTTATATTCCTGAAGTATCGCTTCCCAAACAATATCATTTTTAAAGCGGCTCACAACCGTATCTCTGGCTGCAGAAGCTAACCTTTTACGTAACGGCATATCATTCAGCAATAGCTGCATCGCCTCAAAAAGCTGTTCCGTATTTTTTACAGGGACAATTAGTCCGTTCTGATTATGTGTGATTATTTCGTTGCTGCCGTTAATGTTACTCACAATACACGGCAACCCTAAAGCACCTGCCTGTAATACTACATTAGGGAAGCCTTCACGATAACTAGGAAAAGCAAAGATGTCACTGGCAAACAGGTACGGACGGATATCGTCATGCCTGCCAACAGCCAATATTTCTGGGGTTTCGTCAATAGCTGTTAAAACATCCTGATTTAATATACCCGTATCCTTTTCCATTGGGTCCCACCAGCAACAGTTTTGAATTTTTACCACCAGGCTGCTTTTGCAGTTTTGAAAATGCATTTACAAGTTCTGCGATACCTTTTTCTGAACTCAGCCTGCCCACAAAACTATATACTACATCATTCGGTTTAATTCCTAAATCAGCCCTGAACTTTTCGCGATACTCCTGTTTGCCTCCTTCAATAAAATCTGTCGAAAAATGGGTTGTATTTATACCGTTTGAACTACCGTTGGCAATCACCTTCATTTTATCCTTTCGGCAGAATTCTTCTTTTAGGATAATCTCTTCAAGCCCGTAAGAGTTTGGATATACCTCATGCGCCATTTTGTAAGTAATCTTTTCTATAAAAGACAGAAGCTTACGCTTAAAGCCGGATGTTTCTACAAGAGGCAATCCCGCTACAGTATGCAGTCTTACAGGTACTCCGGCAAGCCAGGCAGCCGTCATACCCAGCAATCCCGCTTTTGGTGTATGAGTATGAACTATTGCAGGCTTTTCTTTACGCATAAAACTATATAGCTTATAAAGCGATATAAGGTCTTTTACGGGGCTAATTGCGCGTTGCATTGATATAGGAGCCATACGTATCCCTTCACGCTCGCCAGCCTCTTTAAAATGCTTTTCGTCCTGCCCGGTAACGCCTATAACCTCAAAGTGGCGGTTCATAAATGCCAGCTGCCCTTTCAATAATATATTCATTGAAATGGGCACTGTGGTTATCCTTACCAGTTTTGGTTTCATGGGTGATGTTAAAGCAGTTGCTGCATTTCGGCACGAAGTTTTTGCGCCATGGTTTTATAAGATCTTTTTTCTAAAATGTATTCCCTGCCCTGTTGCGATAATGCTTCAGCTTTGTTATTATCATTCAGGATATTATGTATTGCCTCTGCAATCTCTCCAGCATTGAAGTCAATAAGCCCGCCGCCATATGCTTCGTTTATGATATCAACCTGGTCTTTAATGCCGCCGGTTGCAATTACGCAGCTACCCGCAGCCAGGTATTCCATAAGTTTGGTAGGCGATATCTGGTTGAGGATACCTGTAGATGGTATGGCCGACAATCCAATTTTCGTATCCTTAAGTTTCGCAAGCACTTCTTGGCGGGAAATTTTACCGTGAAATTTTACTTTATCTGCCATCCCGGTGTTTTGCGCATGCTGTTTCAGGTTTTGATCATCCTGCGGGTTATGCGATGCACCCCAAATGTCGAGTACAAGCGGACCGTATTTCTCATTATATATCTTTACGGCATCAATCATCACGTCGACACGCCTGCTTCCCGCAAGTGTACCAATGTATACAACATCATGCGAACGTTCGGCATAAGGCTTAGGATTTTCAAAATCGCCTACCTCAACCCCTAGTGGGTAAACAATATATTTATCACGGAACATTGGCCACTCCTTATCAAGAAATGTCCTCATCTGTTCACTTATCACCAGTATCCTGTCTGCATACTTGAGGTAAGTCTTACGCAGCAATTTATCCCCGAATGCTTTAATCTTGTAGAGTGCATTTCCTTTAGCGAAAGCATGAAGGTGTGATATCTGGTGAAAATGCAGTTTTACAACTTTCTTCGCCTTGAGCTGTTTGGCGATGATAAGAAAAACAGGGTCATTACGTGTAAAAAGCACATCATAAGGCCCTGATTCTTCAATTTTTGCAGAAAAACTCTTCAGTTTATCTATTTTTTTAAGGAAGAAGTTTGAAGGGCCGTCAGGTACGGTAAGAAAGCGGACCCCTTTCATCGTTGACAACAGGAGCAGCATTTGAGGCATACCCAACAAATGTAACTTCGCAGTTTTCGTTCAGCATTGATTTTTCAAGAACCCCTTGTATAAATGAATGATCAGTCGGGATTTCTTTATCTACCAGTACTGCTATCTTTATTTTGCTGTTATTTTCCATCTTTTTATGCCTGTTGGTAAAACTCCTTATACCATGCAGCAAATTTGCCTAGGCCTTCTTTAATATTCGTTTTCGGCTCAAAACCGCAAACTTTATTCAGCGCCGAAACATCAGCAAACGTAGCGTATACATCCCCTTGCTGCATAGGCTTATACTCTTTTACAGCCTCGTGGCCAAGCGCATTTTCAAGAGTCTCTATAAACTCCTTTAGCTGTACCGGTTTATTGTTACCTATATTATAAATGGCATAAGGTGCGGAAGATGTTGACGGGTCAGGATTCTTATTATCGAAGGCTTCATTTTTTTGTGGAACTTTATCAATAAGCCTCACAATACCATCAACAATATCATCAATGTATGTAAAGTCCCGCATAAGGTCTCCATTATTGAAAACCTGTATTGGCTGACCATTGAATATCTTTTGCGTAAACCCGAAGTAAGCCATATCTGGCCTGCCCCAAGGTCCGTAAACGGTAAAAAATCTAAGCCCGGTACATGGTATGTTGTATAGCTGCGCATAACAGTGTGCCATCATTTCATTGGCTTTCTTTGTAGCTGCGTAAAGGCTTACAGGGTGATCGGTATGGTGCGATGTGGAAAACGGCATTTGCCCGTTTAGCCCGTATACAGAGCTTGACGAAGCAAAAATTAAGTGCTTCGGCTTGTAATGGCGAGCCATTTCAAGAATATTCATGAAGCCCTGTACATTGCTTTGAACATAGGCATCCGGATTTTCAATTGAGTAGCGAACACCCGCCTGGGCTGCAAGATGAATTATATAGTCAAAACTATTATTACGGAATATTTCTTCAAGAGCAGGTTTATCACTGATATCAGCTTTATAAAAGCTGAAACCCTTATGTTTATTGCTTTGTGGTTCATTTACTTCAACACCTAAATCAGTAAGCCTGCCGTATTTTAAGGCAGTATCATAATAATCATTAATGTTATCTATGCCCACCACATCATTCCCAAGCTCCAGCAATTTTTTACTGAGGTGATAACCAATAAAACCCGCCGCTCCCGTAACCAGAATAGTAGTTTTTGCCATATCTTATTGTTTACAGCCGCCTAATATAAAATCTATAACTTCTTTCCCAATCTTATCTTCATTGAAACGATTGGCATTAGCTGCAGCATTTTTACTAAGTTTTTCACGTGTCTCTTCGTCTGCAATCAGCTTGTTCATAGCTATACCTAATGCATTGATATTGCCCTCTTCAACCAAAATCCCGTCAACATCCGGAGTGATAATATCGCGCGGGCCCGCGTAAAAATCATAGCTAATGCACGGAACTCCTGCTGTCATAGCTTCGGCCAATGCATTTGGGAAGCCCTCACTTCTTGATGGTATCACAAAGATACCCGCTTCAGCATAAATTTTGTCAATTTCGGCAACTTTCCCTAAAAAAACAATGTTGTCGAGTATACCTAACTCGCGCGCCCGTTGAGTAAGCTGCGGACTTTCATTAGATGAACCTCCCGCAAATACAAGTTTCCAGCTTTTATCTTCAACCAATGCAAAAGCTTCCACAAGGCGGTCGAATCCTTTTAGAGGGTCACCAAAGCGCCCCACTGCAAGAATTATTTTTTGCCTTGCAATTTCGGGATATCGTATAATCTTCCGAACAGCATTTGGGATAACTTTAACAGGAATATTACCGTATCTTTTAGCCTGGTGTTTTGCTGCCACAGATGTCTGGGCAACTATGCCTGCAGGCTTTTTTAAAATAACAGCAAGCTTGTTTATAATTTCGATTTTTTCGGCCATTTGTAAAACGGACTTGATCTCTCCGAAATGAAAACTTTCCTGCCGGTGCCGGCTAAGGCAATTAATGCCAGTGATGCATAAAATTTATTGTAAGCTAATATAGTATCGGGGTTATATTTTTTTATTTCCCTTCTGATTCTGATAATCGTTTTTGGTATATCGAGTTTTGAAACGTTTGTCCCATCTGTTGGTTCATTGTAAAAAATTGCAGGATGCAGGTCAAAAAACCTGGGGTGCTTAAATATGGCGAGGTACATTACTTCATAACCCTGTCCGGCAGCGTAGTTTACCAGCGTTGATGATGCCCTTTCTATACCGCCCATGTTTACGCACGGCCCTATAACTGCAATTTTTTTTGCCATAATTAAAGATAGCTTGCTATTATTTGTGAGGCATATAATGGGTCTTCAACATCGTCAACCTCTCTTCCACCTTTTACCTCACTCGTATATTTTCCTTCAATCACTATTTTTTTGGTTGCGCCACGCAAGAACCACTCATATTCAATATCTACATTGCCAATATCTACGGTATGGTAACCTGCTTTGTACAGATCATATGAAAGCGCCGTTGCCGTTGGGCCTAAAGCAAGTAGTATCAATGTAGATTTATCATGCTTCAGCGCTTCATTATACAAATCGTCATACCTGTCAAAAGCATTATGCTTGGGCGCTAAAACACGCTTCAGGCTCTTTGCCGTGCTGAAAAGATTATTCCCAACACCAAGCCTGCTTTTTTCGCCTTCAATCAAGACTACATCACGCCCATCCCATATCTGCATTACTTTTTTAAAGTAACCATCGCTAACCGACCTGTCTTCAAACCCGGAATAAACTCTTGTCATACTGGCGTTATAGTACACCTTGCCCGGCTTCAGGTATTTCTTAAGCCTTGGGTAAATCCATGCTATCTGGCATTTCCAGAAACGGGAACAGCTTTTGGTAAGGTTATTCATTGAATGGTAACCTATAGGCAGGCCAACCATAAATTTCTCATCCTCAAGCACAAGGATGTCTTTCAGTTTTTTAGCCAGCTTTTGGTCATAACGCTGAAATGGGAGCTCCAGCTTGTCTATCAGGTAAAGAAACTCGCCGTCACCATACCGCGCTATCGACCTTTTGTTTTCTACAATTTCATCCAGCGTTTCATCAATAGAACGCACATCCGGCAACGGATATACCTTTATCACAAACGGGTAAGAACGGCTCATCACTTCTTTGACAAGCTGCCTTGCCGGCCTGAAAAAATTATTATACCTAATGCTCATTTTAGTTCTGTTTAATGTTACAGTACCTTACCTGTTTTTAAATGAATTTCAAGTGATGTCAGTACCAGCAATATATCATAATAATTGCCTTTATTTGACAAGTGGTCATTCAGCAGCTTTACAGCATCTATATCCAGGATATTCCTTTTGCTGAAATCGTTTATATGTTCGGTTATTACATTCCTTAAGTCCTGTTTCTCACGAATCTTGTCGTTGAAATTAAGGAAGTTCACTCCTTTTGATTTACCTGTAAATTTAGACATTACCTTGTTGACAGCTTTAGATAAGTAAACGAGCTTATCCGGTGCATTCAGCGGAAGGCCTGCGGTGGTTTTTGTTACGTATGAAAATGCCTTCGGGAATGCATCCATCAGCATCTCTTTATAAAATTTCTGGTCTTTACGCTCATGGTGAGGCAAGCTCAAAAAGAAATCAACAAAAGGCTGGTAAGTAAACGGCAGCCTGAAGTCATAGCCTTCAAGCAATACATGTGGGGCAATATATCTTCCCTGCCTTATCCTGAAATCGAGCTGCTCTTCATAGCTTAGCTTTTCAGGACCCACAAGATTTCCGCTGTCAAGTATCCCGGCTATATCGTCTTTAGGCAAAGGGACAGATACAACATATTTATTTTTCTTGATGAAGTATTGTTTTGCAGCATCAAGATTGTCTGTTACTACAGCAGGCTGATGGCTGCCCGCAACCGGGTCTCCAAAAAAGCCGCTCCACAATACCTGCCCTTCACTTATCTTATCCATCATCCATACCGGCCAGTGGTGAAACAGCACTGTTTGCTGGTTATTTCGCTTAGATATGTCCATCAGTTCATCAGTCCGGTACTCATACTTGTTCAGGTCAAACGGTGTATTTTTTATACCCAGCTTTTTTGACACCATCTGCCCTATCTCAAAATCCCATGCACCCGGAATACCAAATGTTATTGTACTGATATTTGCAGCCTCGGTATGCTCAAGCAGCGCTGCAAGTATAGCCCGGCTGTCAAGACCTCCGCTTAAGGGTACAATATGTTTTTGCCCGGGCTGGTAGTTATGTTCAACAGAATCCCTGAAAACTTTTGCGCCTTCAGTTAAAAGCGCGGGTTTAGATACGTTTTTATACTTCCCGCGGTCAATACCATCAAGGCTGAAGTAATCACGGCCTTTGTCATATTCTACAAAATAGCCGAGATTTAAAAATGATTGCAGGTTAGGTGAAATTTCCATGTGGGGGATATCAGGTTTTTAGCGGAACAAATCTACAATAAAATGAGCAGAGTTAAACTTTATTGGCTTCTTGTAAACTATTGACAATGTCATCAATTATGAAATGTACCGAAATGAATTTTCCTTCATGCCAGTTTAAATCCCTGTCCCAATAACCGGGGCAAGGGTAATAAACTTCAATAGCATAGCCATAGTTTATTTCAACAATCAGCGGGTTGTTATCTTCATCAAAGACATAGTCAAACGCCACGCATGAAGCATTTAGGCGCTTCTGCACATCAAAAGAAATCTGCACACATCTTTCGTCCATTTCTTCACGGTCATAGCGCACAAAACCGCTACCAGATGCCCTGAAATCATTTTCGCGAACCATCCTTTTTATTGCAAAAGCCCTGTCACCAATAACAATTATCCTGATGTCAAATGTATTATTCGGGATAAACTTCTGGAAAAGCATATACCCCTTCTGCTTTCCGTGGATGTTTGCAAACTCTGTAGAAACTATCAATCTGCGCAGGCTCTTTAAAATCTCTCTTGAAGTGCTTTTTCCCAGCCTGTATTTTCTCAGTACTTCTTTCAGGTTCCCCCACTTGTCATATGACCCGAAGCCTACACCGAAAGCGCGGTTAACAAACTTCATGGCATCAGCTTTTGTGTGTAAAAGCTTTACATTGCTTGAGCCGGCACCGCCCCTAAGTTTAAATACTTTAGGGAATTCTGTATTTTTTACATATTCTATTGCGTCTTTCCTGGAATAAAAAACATCTGTAGGTACTAAAGGCGCATTTATCGCTTCCAGTAAATACTTTTGTGCCACTTTATCATCAAAGTGCCAGCCTGAATTAAATTCAGGCCATACTCTTTACCGGAGTGCTCTAAAGCAAACAGCAATTGCTGGGCAAAGAGCTTATCTTTTGCAAGTGTATGGTGGTGATGCCACAATAAAACATCACAATCCTCTACCTGTTCAATAATATCTGACTTGTAACAGTCAACTATTTTAAAAGGAATTCCTTTTTTCTCGCAGTATTCAATCCAGTGCGGACTAAAACCCCAGTTTGACTTATGTATTGCTAATTTCATAATCCTTAATATTTATAATATCAGTTACTTTAGCAGGATTACCGCTTATTAAACTGTTTGCGGGAAAGTCCCCTTTTACTACTGAACCTGCGGTTACCATAGAATTATCTCCTATTACCGTGCCTTTTAAAATTATTGAATTAAGGCCAATCCAAACGTTTTCCCCAATAATTATGGGCTTAGGCACATCCCGGCCAACAGTGCGGTTTGAAGAATTAAGAACATGCCCGTTTGAATCAATTATATTTACCCCCGATGCAATAACTGTATTTCTCCCTATTGCTATTTCACTCTGTGCATGCAGGTATACACCATTAAGCCTGCAATTTTCACCAACGGTTATTTTTGCACCGGGTACATCAATTAAAAATGTGGATACGAAAGGCATTCCGGCATGATAGCCTCTTTGTCTCGACCTTATCTTCACGTTGTCTTTTAGTACCAACTCATTTTTATATAAGATAAACTGAGAATCGTAATCTACAGATACATTTTTACCCGTCTTGAAATTCGGATACTTACGGCGCAGGTATTTTAGATACCACTTATTGAGAATTTTTCTCATCCCAAAAATTTTTTACTTAAACCATCGCTGCTTACAAACCTGGCATCAGGCCACTTTTTAAGTATTTCACTTATCAGTTTATTAAGCAGCTTCAAATTTGTATCTCTGTTACTTACGTCAATCCGGCCTGTAAAATTCAACCTGTGTGAGCATATGATAGCCGGCCTGTTCCACCGGAATGCGGCATTTATATCGCTAAGGCACTCATTAACCCAGTCAAAATTTGATTTTGTACTTGGCTCAAAAAAGCAATTGCGAACAATATTTAACTGCCCGTATTGTGTTTTGGTGCTGCGGGTCCTTGACAGTTTTTTTGTTTTTTGCTGGTCGGCATATTTATAATGCAGGCCTTGTATGCTTGTAATACCCAGCCCTGCAGTTATGTTTTCTACCTCATCATCCCAAACATATACCGGGGCAATAAAACTTTTAGGATATTCATTAAATATTTCCCTGAATTGTTTGTGAGCATCAGTGAGCACAGCTTTAAAATCTTCACCCCCTACCCTGTAAAAAGAAGCAAGATAAGGCACTCTGATTGTGGGGACATTTTCAAAACTTAAGGTGCTTATGTTATAATCGAATGCTTTCCTCACATCAGGGTTATTCCTTACAAGGTCAAGCCATGCTATTGGGTTAATATGTTCCCTGCCATGAAGCTGCGGGCTTAACATACCGCTTTTCACACCATCATTAATTAGGCTCATGACTCTGTCACTGCCATCATAATTGTTGTATGCAGCCGTTATATCTTCAAAAAAATACTGCTCAAAATTATGCTCTTTAATTCTTTTGAAGTCAGGATTGGCAGTAAGAAAATTTGCAGTAATTACAGGGCTGTTACCATCTTTATCTTTGTGCTTTGACAACACTTCGTACAGGTTTTCATAATCACTGTTTAATTCCAGAGCATCAAATTTTGAATAGGCGCATTTCTCAACACGTATTGAAGATCCTTTCAAGATTTCAAACACCTCTTTTGACGGCATTCGTATACCTCCCCAGTCGTCAGATTCAATGATTATAAGTTTTTCCTTACTTTTCAGTCCGGATAAATTGATGTAATTCCTGTATAGTTCCTTTTTAATCTTCATATTATTTATTCGCCTGCACCGTTCATTATATCATATAGCGCGGCTGCAGAAATAAATTCAGCATCGGGCCACTTTTTAAGAATTGCAGTGAGCAGTTCATCCAGTGCCTTAACACCTTTATCGCGGTTAGCGGGGTCTATACTACCTGTAAATGCTGCCCGGTGGTTACTTATAATAGCAGGCTTTTTAGCCTTAAAAACCTTTTCTATATCGGCCAGGCAAGAGTTTACCCCATTGCCTGATTCATTCATATTTGGTTCAAAAACCGCATTGCGGGTAATATACCGCTGCCCCAAACCATTTTTCTTCCCTATGTAGCGAAGCTTCTTTTTTCTTTGCCATAGCCTACTGGTATCTTTTGCAGCGTTGGTACATCAAGCAATTTTATACCTTCTGCAGCCAGCGTTTTCTCTATACCCGAATTATAAATTTGTGACGGAGCCGTAAAAAGCTTTGCTTTATACCCAAACAGCTGCCGGAACAAGTTTAGCCCATCAACAACTATTGCTTCATGTTCTGCGACATCCGCAGGGAAATCAACATCAAATGCCGCCCCAAAGTTTTTTGCGCCTTCGGTAAGCATATCTGCCCTATCCGGTATATAAAAGCCATGCTCAAAAGCTGTAAGCGCATTTTTATTGCCGCCCTGCAGCGCCGCCATCCACCGGTTTACATTGAGGTGTTCGCGCCCATGGAATTCAGGACGGAAAATATTTTCGGCAATGCCCTGCTTATATAGATCATATACAGCGCCATGTTCAGGATAATTCTTCAGCGTTTCGGTGAAAGGTTCGTAATGATACTTTGAAAAACCTGATTCTTTAATTTTTTTAAAGTCGGGATTTGCCACATTGGTAAGGGTAGTAAAAACTGCTTTATTACCATTCTTGTCTTTATGTTTTGAAAGCACTTCAAATAATGCTTGCATATCTGCGGAAGATTCAAGGGTATCAAACCTGTTGAACCTGTTTGAATCCATATTGAAGCCTTTTGCCTTAAGATTTTCACGGGCTTCATTTGACGCTACACGCACACTTCCCCAATCGTCAGAGGTAAATACAATAAGCTTTCTGGAAGTTTTCCAGCCAAGCCTGAAATATAGCTGTTTAATTTTCCCGATCATATCATTTTATAATTGGCATACCGTTATCTGAAAAAATTGCTATTATCGGTGATGGCATCAATAATGTAATATTCGTAGTATTGAGACCCACACGGGTACTTATGGCAGCTGTTAATAACATTGGAAAAATACCAAATAAAATTATAGGGTCAAGCTTCCTGGTATTGTAATAATGCGCATAAAAAATAATTAGCAGCAAAGTTGCCAAAATATAATATACTGTTAAGAAGCGCCCGCCCGAAGGAACTGTTGATGCGAGATTGGCGTATGTAAGTATTAATAAGGTCACACACCATAAACTGTTGAACTCCTTTGATACCTTTACCTTCCCAATCCTGAAATACATGCTGCCCATAGCAATGGTAAAAAAATATTTAAGTGTTACAGATGATAATGTTATAAACCATGCTGCCTGTTGCTTATATTCTTCAACCGTTTTTGTGTATTTGGTGTTGGTATAACTATTAAATTTTCTCGTTATACCGCTTCCAAAATTTTCAACATAGGCTTCTATTGCAGGCAGGGGCAGTTCTGAAAGCATGAATGATATTGATGCGAGCACTGTATATATCCATTTACGATTACCTGCAAAAACATATATAAGAAGCACAATGCTAACCGTTATGAAACTAAAGTGAACCAATATTGCAGAAAGCGCTACAAAAAGATACAGTTTCTTATTCCTGTAGGCATAATTATAAACGCCGTAGGCAAAAAGCCAGGCGGCTGTCCACATCCTGAAACCGTTTATAGAGAAAATTGGTAATAAAAGAGGAAGGTAACAAAGCAATGCTATTACATTTTTATTTCTATGACCTTCGGTGTCCTGATATACCATATAAATAGTTTTTAGCTGCAGCAGGCCAAAAACCAATGCAAAAACCGCAAAAAGAATACCGGGGTATGATGTAAATCTTGACACTAAAAAAGTAAGTGCCGGCTGCAGTAAATCCAGCTCACCCTCTTCACTAAATAAGCCCTCGAATATCTTATCCCTGTTTTCAAAAGGTATGTCATAAACCCTAAGCAGCTGGTTTGCATAGCGCTCACCATCCATAGCAGGATTTACAAAAAAGTAAATCCGTAAAGCGTATAAAATACAAGGATTAGATTTCTGTTTAAACGACTCGAAAAATCACGGCACGCCATAATAAATCCTATGAAAGGCCAAATAAGAAAGATCAGAAGCTGGTATTTTTTCCTGCTCTCCTCACTTATCCTTTCAAAAACGGATGTTTTGGTATGTAATACCGCGTCTTTCAAACTACTTTTTCATAAGATTAAAAAATTTCTGCGCAACGCTTTGTATACTGAATTTTTCGAGATCTTTCACTACAAAACTGTTGTGGTAATCACCATTCAAAAATTCATCTATTATCTTAAAATCGGGCTTCTCTGCCTGAATATCCAATATCGGTTTTTTGACAAGGCTGTAATCTATCAGCTTGCTTGGCGTTTGGTTTACGGTGCCGTTATTAAGATTCAATAAAAAATCCATTTTGGCAAGCTCCTGCAAAAGCAATGGGCGTGGCAAAGGCTGGTGCAGCACAACCTGAGGATACTTGGCGTACATTCCGAGGGTTGAACTGTTATTTGAAAATACATGAAACCTGAAATCTTTACCTGATTCCAGTAAATAATCGATAATTAATTTAGGGCTCCTAATCCCTGATAACGCAACGCCTCCTGCATAAGCAAATGTAGGCACAGGGTTTACTTCATCTGTATGATTTATTTTAATCTCATCAAAATCAAATCCTTGCGGTATTACAACTATTTTTGAGTGAAATTCAGGGTAATACGCTTTAACTGATGTTTCTGTTGGTACAGATATAAAATCTGCTTTCCTGCAAAAAGACTTTTCAAGGTATTTGAACCAGAATGGCGGTTTTATAGACTCAAGAGTATTTCCCATAAAAGGGTCGCCACAATCTGCAATCCAGGTATGGGCAATGGGGTTTTTCTTATTTCTTACGGCAGCAATTCCCCAATGTATAGGGTGAGGAACGGCTATAGATATCATAAGGTCATAAGTAGCAGCCGTATTTTTAAGCTCTTTTTAACCTTGCCCATTATTTCAATGTTGGGATATTCAAACATCAAAAAGAGCGCCCTGTTTAATTTGTGCAGCAGAGAATCTAATATTTTATTTGATGATTTAAATTTGGAAAATCTCAAAGTGAATGTTTTAATGTTGATGGGGTATTCTTTCAGAAGAGAACTATAATCAACATTTTTCTCGGGCAACATTACCGTAACATCATGCCCCTGCCTTGAAAATTCTTTCGCAAGCTCAGTTGCCCGGAAAGCCCTTGGCGAGTTCTCAGGATAAAAAGCTTTGGTTACTATTAATATGCTTTTTTTAGGCATTGATTTTTAATAAAGAGTCAACAATACGTTCCGCAGCGTGTCCGTCCCATAGTTCCGGTATGCCGCCTTTTTTCCAGTCTCCGGCAAACAATTTTGCAAGAGCGGGTTTTACAGCTTCCGGGTTTACACCAATCAGCTCGTTTGTGCCTATGCTCACGGTTTCAGGCCTTTCTGTATTTGCGCGAAGTGTTATACACGGCACTCCCATCACGGTAGTTTCTTCTGTAATTCCGCCAGAGTCGGTAATCACCGCCTTGCAATTCTCCACAAGATAATTAAATTCAAGATAACCCAATGGCTCTACTATCAACAAATTATCTGCCTCTATGCCAAGGCTTGAAAATATCTTAGCTGTGCGTGGGTGTATAGGAAATATTATAGGCAGGCCTTCAACATTATTTACAATTTCGTCAATAAGCGCCTTAAGTTTTTCACCTTCATCAACATTGGCCGGCCTGTGCAGCGTCATCACCAGATATTTACCTTTTTCAAGGTTGTTTTCATCAAAAATGGCAGGCTTGCGCAACTTGCTCCTATTAGCGTTCAGCGTATCAATCATTACATTTCCTGTAAAAAAGATATTACTTTCGCTTATGCCGCTCTTTTTAAGATTATCATTGGCAAAGGTGCTTGTGGTAAAAAAGTAATCTGTAATGCTGTCTGTTACCATACGGTTTATTTCCTCGGGCATGGTAAGGTCAAATGAGCGTATACCCGCTTCAACATGGGCAACTTTTGTATTAAGCTTTTTGGCAACTATGGCGCAGGCCATTGTAGATGTTACATCTCCTACCACCAAAACAAGGTCGGCCGGATTTTCGAGAAGTTCTTTCTCAAACGCTACCAGTATAGCAGCTGTTTGCTCTGCCTGTGTACCCCCGCCGCAGTTAAGGTTGGCATCAGGATGTGGAATATTGAGTTCTTTAAAAAATGTATCTGACATTTTCTCATCATAATGCTGGCCTGTATGTATAAGGCGGTACTGTAAGTTGTGGCCAGATGAGTGCGCCTTTTTTATAGCATGTATAATTGGCGCTATTTTCATAAAGTTTGGCCTTGCGCCTGCTATAATGCTAATTTTCATAATTACACATTTATAATTAAGTTTTCCATCATTTTAGTGTGCTTTTCAGGGTTATAAAAATCCTGGTATGCTTTGTTATTTGCCAATTTCTCACTACTTGTAAGCGGCTTTATATCGTCGGCAGTATTTAAGTCGTCTTCAAAGATAAAGAATATGAATCCATTATCTTTTAAGAGATGTATCATATTGTTGTCTTTGCGCAGGAACACCTTTACACCCAGCCCAAGCAACAGGAAAATATTACCGGCCGCTTCCTGCCTTCTGGCACCGAAAAAAGCAACATCAATATCGTAAAGCAGCTTAAAATACTCATCTTTGGCCATAAACTCTGTCAGCGGGAAGAATTTGTCTCCAAATAAGGTGCGCCCGTATTCTAAAACATCTTTCTTTACGCCGCTATCACCATAGCTTAATGGCACAACAACCTTATTAAAAGCATTTGAACCTATCAGGTGCAGCTTATCAAGAACAGTTCTGTGATTTCCGTTTTGAGATGCAGAATTATTTACAATTATATTCACCCTGTTATTAACGGTTGTATTTGGCAGTAAATTTTCAGCTAGGCTTGCGTTGTAACCAAAGTATTTAAACTCGGCATCCGTATCAAAATGATGCTTTAAAAGTTTAAAGTCATACGGATTCCAAAAGCAAAAATAGTCAAGCTCTTTAATGAACTTTTTGTATGACGCAAATGGGAATGCATGATAAAATGCCAGGAATTTAATTCTGGAGATTATTGATGCCATGCGCTGGTTAATTGATTTTACCGGTTTAGAAGTGTTGTCTATCAACTCATAATTAAACTTTTTGTGCAACACACCATATAAGTCGGCCCCCTGAAATATCCAGTATGTCTTGATACTCTTGTTCTTGTGCCTAATATTATTAACTATGGCAGCCTTAGCATCAGTAAGATAATGCACGAATATGCTGGTAACACCGGTTTTGGCTACAATATCACTGATTGCATTTACATCTTTACGGTTTGTGAGAGAAAGAAATTTTACATCACTGCCTGATACATACCGGGGCTTCCAGTTTTTTGAATTTGATTTCTGTACAATAAATATATTTTTGCCCGGATAAAACCTTTCAAAAGTATTTATTGATCCATTTATAAATTTCTCGTCATTAACCAGGTGCAGGTTCATATTGCAATGTGTATGTATCAGCTACAGTTAATCAGTGTGAATTAAGGTTTTTTATATTCAATAATACGTGGCACAAGATCTTTTGTGATATAAAGGCCCTCAGTATATTCAAAGTAGCGTGAATTGGTTGGTTTGCCTTCAAGCCATTCAATAATCTGCGCCGGGAGGTTTATACCTGCAAGGTGGCTTAGCGGATAATGCCCGGAAATCCTGCAGTTCATTTCTATAACCTTAAGTTCATCGCTGCAATCGAAGCAGTCAACAGACAAAATTACTTCATGCCTGAAAAGTTCGCTTAGCCTGGCTGCAAGCCCGTCAAATGGCTTTGATGCTACAACCTGCCCCAGGTCTGTTTCTCCTGCCCTCATTTCCAGCTTAGACTTTGGTATACATTTTACAAAATTACCTTCAAGGTCATTTATAACATCAAGTCCATACTCCTGGCCTTTAAGCTTTTCCTGAAAAATTATCATCTCATCAGGGGTTATTGCAGATTCATATTTTAAGTAGCTGCTGCCAATTTCTTTTAACGACTTATTATAAAACACTTCAAGCTCTTTCATGTCATCAGCCATATAAATACCCATTGAGGCCATGCCCCATCTTGGCTTTATCACAATTGGGAAATTTATTTCACCATTGTCTAATGCCTGATGAAGAGAATCTAAGTTCTTATAGGTTTTAGGTGTGCCTATATTATTTGACCTGAGGAATTCATACGTTTTCCATTTATCGTTGCATATCTCTACGACGTCATGGCCTGAAAGCAATAATTTAATACCGTTGCTTTCCTATCTTTTGTTTATTTTGAGCCAACACCAGCAAGTCAATATCAAATACCGAGATTATGGCTTTAATATTTTCTTTATGGCAAAAATCTAATATAGCATCAATGTAATTATCACTATATATCAAAGGAGATATAAAAAAACCGTCAGCATCCTGCGTTGCAAGCGATGGAGCTGAATTTGACACGAATACTTTACCTTTGCCGCTAAGTACTTCCTGAAAATATTTTACCAGATATGACCTTCTGCCGGCAGAAGTTATTAATATATTCATTATTTTAATTTTTTTAGTTTTCTGATAATATCTTCAATATCATCAGATTTTAATAAATCGTAATTGTCTGTTATAATATCTTTTGGAAAATCCCACCAGCATAGCTCAAGCAAGTCTTTTATTATACTTTCGCTAAACCTGTATTTTAGAATTTTTGCCGGATTACCTGCCACAATTGCATAAGGCGGTACATCTTTAGTAACCATTGCATTTGCACCTACCACTGCGCCATCGCCAATTGTAATGCCGTTTGCTATGGTAGAATTGGCGCCAATCCACACATCATTTCCTATCTTGGTTTTATTTTTAAACCTGTTATATGCAGGCTGTTCTTCAATGGGCTTGATACCATAAAAATCATTATAATAAAAATCATGGGTAGATAGTTTGCTGTAATTATGGTTGGCGCCGCCAATAGTAACTCCCCAAGATATGGCACAAAACTTACCAATTACCGAGTGCATGATAATATCATTAACACCAAAATATGAATAATCACCTACAGATGAATGGTAAATCAAGCTGTTCCGATCTATTTTATTGTATCCGCCCAGAACGCCTGACATGATTCTTGAGAAGTCACCTACTATACATTTAACGCCAACTTCAGAATCTGTTACCCTGCAATCCCTGAATAAGGAAGACTGGCCCAGGACACGGGAGTTCTTTACAAAGATGTTTTCTCCTTTGAATACAGTATCATCAATAACTGAATTTTCAATATGCATAGGCCTTAGTTATTTTGGACTCTTAGTAATAACCTGCATATTAAATCTACTTCTTCAAGAGATAAATCATAATACAATGGCAGGCATAGTACTTTTTTTGATATTGTATCAGTAACTTCCAGTTCTACAGGGTTAAGGTATGGCAAAGTATTGGCAAGTGAAGGGTAAAAATACCTCCGCGCACCAATATTGTTGCCTGCAAGTTTCTGGACTGACTTCAGCAATAATTCTTCTGATTCAAAAACCACAGGATAATAGGCATAATTCTGAGCCGAATCTTTGTGCCATTTCGGCCTTACTGCTTTCAGGCCCTTAAGCTTTTCATCATACCTTTCAGAAATTTCCTTTCTTTTATTGTGTATCGCCTCAATATATTTCAGGTTAACCAAGCCCATAGCTGCATGCAGTTCTGAATTTTTTCCATTTATGCCGAGCTCTGCAAATGCTTCCGGACCATTAAACCCGAAATTGCGCATGTAGGCAAGCTTTTTAAGCAGTTGTGGGTCTTTTGTAACAATCAGCCCGCCTTCACCCGAATGGTAAAGCTTGGTAGCGTGCAGGCTGCATGTAGAAACATCGCCATACTCAAAAACCGATTTTCCTTTTACTTTTACTCCAAAGGCATGAGCCCCATCATAAATCACCTTGAGGTTGTGTTTTTTTGCGATAGCTTCAATCTTCTCAACATCACATGGGTTGCCGTAAACGTGTGTGGCAAGTATAGCCGAAGTTTTATCTGTAATGGCCTTTTCAATTGAAGCCGGGTCTATATTAAGATTGTCCCTGTTGATATCTGCGAATACAGGCGTACAGTTTTCCCAAACTATGCAGCTTGTTGTAGCTATAAAAGAAAATGGGGTTGTAATTATTTCGCCTGTCAGGTTAAGTGCCTTAATTGCCATTTGTAAAGCAACTGTGCCATTAGTCACAAACAGCAGGTGAGACACGCCAAGGTGCTGCTTTAATTTCATCTCCAGGTCACTGGCAAGAGGGCCCATATTTGTAAGCCACTGTCTTTGCCATACACCTTCAAGGTAAGCATTATATTCTGCAAGCGGCGGTAAGAAGGGTTTTGTAACTGGTATCATAAAGCACTAATAATTTTACAAAATAAACAAAACAGCATTATCAACTATGCTTTTTTAAGCAATATTTTCTTCAGGTCAGAAATGGCATTGAACTTAAGCACATAACATAGCAAAAGGTATAAACCAAGGCCAAAAGCAGAGCCGGCTATTAGCCTTACAATATCAATAAATGCCGGAGCCATCACGTAAATGTCAAGCAGGTAAATACTAAGCCCCGCCACGGTACCTACAGCCATTGCAGGAAGAATATCGCGCAATTGCTGCCAGGCTGAATAATTAATAAATCTGCCAGAATAAAATGAATTAATGAAAAACGCGATAAAACTTATAATAACCTGGCCGAATATCAATGCTATTATACCAAACTGTATGCTTATTGCTATAGATATTACTACGAGGATTTTTTTTACTATTTCTATACGCAAAAAAAGGTCAGACCTGCCTTTAATCTTAAGTATAGTAAGGTTATATGACTGTACCGGGAATATAATACCTGTAATGCAAAGCGCCTGGAAATAGGGAACTGCCGGAAGCCATTTTTCAGTAAACAAAAACCTAAAAAGCGGCTCTGCCAAAACCCCCCATAAAAATCATTACCGGAGATAATACAAAAACTACCATTTGCATTGTCTGCTTGTAAACCCTCTTAAGCCGCACGTCATCATCATTTATCGATGCAAATAAAGGAAATGTGACTTTGTTGAGGGCATTGGTAATATTGCTTACCGGCAATTGTTTCAGCAAATTTGCCCTGGTATAAAAACCAACCTGTACCGGCGAAAAGAAACGGCCTATAATTATTTGATAGATGTTGGTAAAAATTGTATCCAGCACGCCTGATATAGCAAGGTTATAACCAAACCTGAAATGATACTTAAATTTTTCTTTGCTGAAAACCAGTGACGGCGCCCATCCGGAACGAATCCATATTTGCACAGTACTGAAAAAAGACTGTGCCAGCCCCATCCATACAAGGCTCCACACACCATAATCTAAGTACGCCAGTATAATACCTACTATGCCCGAAAATACAAGCGATGGTAATGAGACTAAAAGCTGTACCTTAAAGTTCATTTCTTTGGTAAGCCTGGTTAGCTGAACTGCAGAAAATGCATTGATGATGAAGGAAAGGCAGTATAGCCTGACGATACCCGTTAAAATTTCCTGGTTATAAAAGTCGGCGATCAACGGTGCCGTGAGAAATAATATAATATATATTAAAATACTCATGGCAAGGTTAAAGAAAAATACGGTGGAATAATCTTCCTGGTCAGGTTTAGCCGTTCTTATCAATGACTGGGCAAGGCCGCTATTTACCAATGTGGTAGCAAGGGCCATAAAAATGCCAATCATACCTATAAGGCCAAATTCTGACGGATCTAAGATACGTGCGATAACGATAGACACCAGGAAGCTGATACCCTGAGACCCGAACTGCTGGGCAAATATCCAGACGGTACCACTGATGGCTTTCTTTCTTAACGACATACCTTTAGATCTTTAATAGAAGCGTTTTTATAGCCGGAGCAATTTATTGATATTGTTTTTGGTAGTATTCTTTATAAGCGCCGGATGTAACACTGTTTAGCCACTCTTCATTTTGTAGGTACCAGTCAATGGTTTTTTCAAGGCCCTGTTCAAAAGTTACTGACGGTTCCCACCCCAGTTCTTTATTTATTTTAGACGCATCTATAGCATAACGAAGGTCATGGCCCGGGCGGTCTTTTACATACGTAATCAACTTTTCAGATTCCCCGCTTTCACGTCCAAGCTTTTCGTCCATTTTAGTACACAGCAGCTTTACAAGATCAATGTTCTGCCACTCGTTAAACCCGCCTATGTTATAGGTTTCGTGGTTTTTACCATTGTGGTAAACAAGGTCAATAGCGGCCGCGTGGTCTTCCACAAAAAGCCAGTCCCGGGTGTAACGCCCGTCTCCGTATACCGGCAGCGGCTTATTATTTATGATGTTATTTATGAATAACGGAATCAACTTTTCAGGAAAATGGTAAGGCCCATAATTGTTAGAGCAGTTTGTAATTATATAAGGGAGCCCGTAGGTCTCGCCATATGCCCTTACAAAATGGTCTGATGCTGCTTTTGATGCAGAATAAGGTGAATTAGGAGAGTATGGTGTAGTCTCTGTAAACAGGCCTTCTTTGCCCAATGTACCATACACCTCATCAGTGCTTACGTGATAGAACCTTTTGCCTTCATAATTACCTTTCCAGCTGTCTTTAGCCGCATTAAGTAAATTCATGGTACCAATAACATTGGTCTTTACAAAAATTAGCGGGTCGGTTATAGACCTGTCAACATGAGATTCTGCAGCAAGATTGATTACGCCTTCAAAATCATGCTCAGAAAACAAACTATCTACAAAAGCCGTATCTGTAATATTGCCTTTTACAAAAACATAATTAGGAGCATTTTCTATATCCCTTATATTTTCAAGATTACCGGCATATGTAAGCGCATCAAGATTGTAAATCTGTACGTCCGGATAGTTGTTTACAAACCTCCTCACAACGTGTGATCCTATAAATCCTGCACCTCCGGTTATCAATATTTTTTTCATTAGTCTTTACCTTTTAAATGATTATCATGTAATAACCCATTTTATAAAAATCTATTATATCACCCGCATAGTTAGTTGCAACAGGCTATATAATTTTATTTTCCTATGCTGCTAACTATAAAGCCTATTTTTTGCAGTTGGTCACTATCAAGTATATTACGCCCGTCAAACACAAATGCAGGTTTTTTCATATTATCATAAATACGCTGCCAGTCATAGCCTTTAAATTCATCCCATTCGGTAAGTATTGCTATGGCATGTGCATCTCTGCAAGCTTCATAAGGGTCAGTATAAACTGTAATTCCTTTCCTGTTTACTGAAGATCCGCGTGTTGCAAGGTAGTCCATATCGCGGTAAATGGCTTCTTCTTCTACTTTAGGGTCATAAACCGCAATACCTGCCTGCTCGTTTAAAAGGTCATCCGCTACATATATTGCAGCTGATTCCCGCGTATCATTGGTATCTTTTTTAAATGCCCAGCCAAGAAAAGCTATCTTTTTGCCTGATACGGTGTTGTAAAGTGTCTTTACTATGTTTGATGCAAACCTGCGTTTTTGGTGGTCATTCATTATGATTACCTGTTCCCAGTAATCGGCAACTTCGGTAAGCCCGTAAGTGCGTGCAATATATACCAGGTTCAGTATGTCTTTCTGGAAGCACGAACCGCCGAAACCAACCGATGCTTTAAGGAATTTTGGGCCAATGCGGCTGTCTGTACCTATTGCCCTCGCCACCTCGTTCACATCAGCGCCTGTCCTTTCACAAAGCTCAGAAATCGCATTGATAGATGATACACGCTGTGCAAGGAATGCGTTGGCTGTAAGCTTAGAAAGCTCTGATGACCATACGTTGGTGGTAAGTATACGGTCTTTCGGTATCCAGTTGGCATATACCTCAACAAGCGCGTTCATGGCCTCCTGCCCTTCAGGGGTAGTGTCACCCCCTACAAGCACACGGTCAGGGTTGAGCAAATCATCAACTGCCGTACCTTCGGCAAGGAATTCAGGGTTGCTCAGTATCTGGAACTTAACACCGTTACCTGTGTTTTCAAGGATGTTCTTCACAGCCTCTGCAGTACGCACGGGAAGCGTTGATTTCTCAACCACAATCTTATCACTTTTAGCCACAGCAGCTATCTGCCTGGCGCAAAGCTCAATATACTTAAGGTCGGCAGCCATGCCTTTACCCACACCATATGTTTTGGTAGGTGTGTTTACAGATATGAAAATCATGTCGGCCTCTTCAATCGCCTTTTCCACATCTGTTGAAAAGAAAAGGTTTTTTCCGCGCGCTGCAGCCACAATATCGCTAAGGCCAGGCTCATAAACCGGTATGTTGTTTACATCCTCATCATTCCAGGCTGCAATACGTTCTGCATTAAGGTCAACAATATTTACCTTAATATCAGGGCACTTATAGGCAATGACAGACATTGTAGGGCCTCCTACATAACCTGCGCCTATACAGCATATATTTTTAACTTTCATCTAATGTTCTGTTACAGTTTACCGTCAGCTTTAGCGCCCAATATGCCTTTTACATCATATACAACGCTCTTTTCTTTCTTAAGGCCGGCAAAGTCAAGTTCCTTAAATTCATTATGTGCCACACCAAGTATAATTGCATCATATTTGTCTTTAGGCAGCTCGCTTACCGTCTCAATACCATACTCATGCTGCACCTCTGCAGGGTTGGCCCATGGGTCGAATATTGTCACGTTAATGCCGTAATCTTTCAGCGCCTTTATAACGTCAACTATCTTTGTGTTACGTACGTCAGGGCAGTTTTCCTTGAAAGTTATACCCAGCATTAGTACGCTTGAACCATTTACAATCACGCCTCGTTTAATCATAAGCTTCACTACCTGAGAGGCTACATATTCTCCCATGCTGTCGTTCAACCTGCGCCCTGCAAGGATAATTTCAGGGTGGTAACCCATTTCCTGAGCCTTTTGTGCAAGATAGTAAGGGTCGACTCCTATACAGTGTCCGCCCACAAGCCCCGGCTTAAACGGAAGAAAGTTCCATTTTGTGCCCGCAGCCTCAAGTACGGCATGCGTATCAATATCCATGCAGTTGAATATTTTAGAAAGCTCATTAACGAAAGCAATGTTGATATCACGCTGCGAATTTTCAATCACTTTAGCAGCTTCGGCCACTTTTATGGTTGGGGCAAGGTGTGTACCTGCCGTTATAACGCTTTTATAAAGCTGGTCTACCTTCTGGCCTACTTCGGGCGTAGATCCAGCAGTAACTTTAAGTATTTTCTCAACTGTATGCTCTTTATCACCCGGGTTGATACGTTCCGGCGAATATCCTGCGAAGAAATCTTCGTTGAATTTAAGTCCGCTTATCTTCTCCAGCACCGGCACACATTCATCTTCGGTCACGCCCGGATATACTGTAGATTCGTAAATTACGATATCGCCTTTTTTAAGCACCTTGCCTACAGTTTCGCTCGATTTGTAAAGCGGGGTAAGGTCGGGCCTGTTGTTTTTGTCAACCGGCGTTGGCACAGTAACCACATAATAGTTACAGTCTTTAATATCGTCAAGGTTTGTGCTGCAGTAAAGGCCGTTTTCGGCAGATGCAGATTTTTTAAGTACTGACTGAAGCAGCTCGTCTTCCACTTCAAGGGTACTGTCTTTTCCTGAGTTCAGCTCGGCAACGCGGCCTTGATTGATATCAAACCCTACTACAGAGTATTTTGTTGCAAAAAGCCTCGCCAGCGGAAGGCCTACATATCCTAATCCTATTACTGCTATTTTCATAACGTTACTTATGATTGTGTTGTTTTGTTACTATTTAAGGTTTTCCCAATACCATTTCACGGCCTCTCTTAGCCCCTCACCCAAAGAATATTTCGGGTTATAGCCAAGGAGTGTGCGCCCTTTATCAATGCTTGCCAGTGAATGCGGAATGTCGCCTGCACGGTTTGGCCCGTAAATTACGTCTACATTGGCAATGGCAGGGTCATATTCGCTCAGGTATTCTTTTAGGTATTTTATAAGGTCGTTCAACGTAGTACGGTCTCCAAAAGCCGTGTTGTACACAGTGTTTACAGCAGACGGGTTATCTGTAGTCATGGCCAGCTCGTTCATCTGAATCACATTGTCTATATACGTGAAGTCACGCGAGAAGTTACCATCACCATTTACCGTAGGGCTTTGGTGTGCCATGAACTGTAATGTAAATTTTGGTATTACTGCTGCATAAGCGCCGTTAGGGGTCCTGCCTGCGGCCGAATACGTTGAAATAGCGAAGGCCTATACATTCTATGCCATACGTTTTACTGAAAACATCGGCATAAAGCTCGTTTACATACTTGGTGATAGCATATGGTGATAATGGCCTGCCGATAACATCTTCCACTTTAGGAAGTGATTCTGAATCTCCATAAGTTGATGAACTTGCCGCGTACACAAAGCGCTTAACGCCTGCATCGCGCGCGGCAACAAGCATGTTCATAAAACCGCTTACGTTAACATCATTACTGGTTATTGGGTCTTTTATAGAGCGCGGCACCGAACCAAGAGCTGCCTGGTGAAGCACATAATCCGCGCCTGTAACTGCTTTCTCGCAGTCGGCTATGTTGCGTATGTCGCCTTCTATAAGAGTAAATTTCGGGTTGTCGGCATGTTGGGCAATGTTCTTCCTGTGGCCTGTGGCAAAATTGTCAAGACATACCACGGTGTAGCCTTTGCCTAAGAAATAATCACATAAATTAGAACCAATGAACCCCGCACCGCCGGTAATTAGGATTCGTTTATTAGTAGTCTCCTGCATGTAAAGTAATGGTGTTTTTATATGCTTATTTTTAGCTGTGCAAATATAGAGACTTAAATTTGATATGTCCCTTATTCCTACAATTACATTAACATTTCTTAATATTTCATGTAAATATACAATTCTTTGCGTAAACCACGCGAAGAAGGTGTAATTGTAGTAAAATATACAATTACTAACTTATTTATTTAAAGAAAGTTAACTGCTTATTTTCCGGCAAGGGAATTTTCAAATGGTACACGGTGCATAATACTGCGCCCTAGGGTAACTTCGTCGGCAAATTCAAGCTCATCTCCTACAGAAATGCCTCTTGCTATAGCCGATGTAACCACGCCGGTATCTTTTACCTGGCGGTAAATATAGAAATTGGTGGTGTCGCCTTCCATGGTGGGGCTAAGCGCGAAAATTAGTTCCTTTACGCTGCCTGACCTTACTTTTTCAATCAGCGGAATTATGGTGAGCTGCCCCGGGCCAATACCGTCTATGGGTGATATCTTTCCGCCCAATACATGGTACACCCCGCGGAACAATCCTGTATTTTCAATCGCCATTACATCGCGCACATCTTCAACCACGCAAATAAGGGAATGGTCGCGCTGCGGGTTGATGCATATTTCGCACAGCTCCACATCGCTAATGTTATGGCACTTTTTGCATTGCTGCATCTGGGTGCGCATTTTCAGAATGGCATTGGCAAGCTCTTCAGTCTGCCCCTCCGGCTGGCGGAGTAAATGCAATGCCAGCCTCAATGCTGTGCGCTTACCTATGCCGGGCAATTGGGAGATTTCGGCTACGGCCCTTTCCAGTAATTTCGACGACATTTCCATAGGGTGCAAAGGTAGTGAAAGCTGCAATTTAGCAACACAGATTGAACAGATTTAACGGATAGTCACGGTTTATTTTTGCCACGAACATAATGAACCCGACTGAGTGAAGCTGCTGCCGCCCTACCGGATTTCGCGTAAAAATCAAGGACAGGCTTTATCGTGGGGAGAAGGAAAGCGATCCGCGAGTGAGCGGCGCAGCAAGCGAACGACTCGGGTCGCATGGGCCGAAGCCTGACGTAGATTTTAAGTGAAATTAGGTCAGGCTTGAATTTTTGTTTCTTTTGTTTCAAGACAAAAGAAAAGAATAAAAGTTTTCTTTTATTTGTAATACAAACAATAGAACATGACCCCGGAAACCATACTCTCTATAATCATCGTTTATTTCGGGCTGCTCATCCTTATATCAAGGGTAGTCAGCAACAAGAACAGCGATAATGACGCTTTCTTTAAAGCCAATAAAAACTCAAAGTGGTATCTGGTTGCATTCGGCATGATTGGCACCGCGTTATCGGGTGTCACGTTTATATCCGTTCCCGGTGAGGTTGGCGCACCCAGCGGGGCACAGTTCAAATATTTTCAGTTCGTTTTGGGCAATGCCATTGGCTTTTTGCTAATTGCAAAGGTACTGCTGCCTTTGTATTACAGGCTGAATCTTACCTCTATCTATGGGTATATTGAGGGCAGGCTGGGCTATTACAGCTACAAGACGTCGGCTATAATATTTTTGATAAGCCGTACTATAGGGTCAGCGTTCAGGCTGTACCTGGTGGTAATTGTGCTGCAGCGCTATGTTTTTGACAACATTGTTGAAGGCGGCATACCCTTTTGGGTTACTGTACTTTGCTCACTGATGCTGATATTTGCCTATACCTATAAGGGCGGACTCAAAACGATTATTATTACCGATACTTTGCAAACGCTGTTCTTGGTATCGTCAGTATTCTTTACCATATATTTTGTGTGTGACAGTCTTGGGCTTTCTTTGCCGGAAGCCTTTGAAACTGTAAAGAACAGCGGCTACAGCAAAATATTTTTCTGGGAAGACTTTTTAAGCAGCAAGTTCCATTTTGTGAAGCAGATACTTGGCGGCATTTTTGTAACTATTGCGATGGTGGGGCTAGACCAGGACCTTATGCAGAAAAACCTCAGCTGCAAAAACATCGGAGAGGCGCAGAAGAACATGTTTACTTTCACCGGAATATTTGTTGTAATCAATATCTTCTTCCTCGGAGTAGGCGCATTGCTATACATTTACGCAGAGCAAAACGGCATCGGCATACCAACATCAAACGGGGTTCCGCGTACCGACCTGCTTTTCCCTGAAATCGCTTTTAACCACCTGGCAATTGTTCCGGCGGTGATATTTCTTTTAGGACTTACAGCAGCTACATTTGCCACAACCGACTCTGCCCTTACCGCGCTAACTACCTCTTTCTGTGTGGACTTCCTGAATATGGACAAAGCTGAAAACCTGGCAAACCCAACAAATGTGAGGCGCAGGCACATGGTACACATCGGCTTCTCACTGCTTATGTTCCTGGTAATACTCGTTTTCAACGCGCTAAATGATGAGTCGGTAGTAAGTATGATTTTCCGCATTGCAGGCTACACTTATGGGCCGCTTCTTGGCTTGTATGCCTTCGGGCTTTTCCTGAAAAACCTGACCGTGCGCGATAAGCTGGTTCCGATAGTATGCATTGCTTCACCGTTCATCACACTTTTCCTGAGCCTGAACTCTGAAATGTTTTTCGGGAGCTATGTATTTGATGCCGAACTTATCATCGTGAACGGGCTCATCACTTTCCTGCTGCTGTTATGCATCAGTAAAAAAGCTCCGGCAACTCCTGCTAATATTGATTTATCGAGAGCATAACCAGCGTACAGCCAACTTCTATAGCAATGCCGTTCTGCTTTAGCAAAGCATAAAGCTCAGGGTTTTCTGTCCCCGGATTGAAGATAACACGTTTTGGCTTCAGGCCTATGATGTAGTCGTAATACTGGCGTTGGTTCATGGGGTTAAGGTATAAGGTTACCGTATCAACCCCGTCAAACTGCACGTGTTCTTTTTCTATTGTAATGCCGTCAAGCTCGTCCTGCTTCTTCCCTACCGCCACAACGGGGTGGCCATAACGCCCTAACATCTTAATCGCCTTATATGCATACCGGCCGGGATCTGTAGATGCGCCCATTACCAGTGTTTTCTTTTGTACACCCATGTTACTTTTTTATTTAAAGATAAAATTTATGCGAGAAATATCAACGGGTTTTAACAAACTGAAGATTATAATTTATAACTACTTTAAGGTTCAGATACGTTACTAATTCTGCTTTTAGAATAGTAAATAATTCATTTTGCAATGTTGCCTTATTAAATGCAAAACTCCGGCATGCACCGGAGTTATTCTTCTCAAAGTATGTACTTCTGCTTACGGCTTTATTGTTTGTGCGCAAACGGTTGCTCCTGTTAAGCCAAAGCTAAGGTTAAAGTTAATCTGCCCCCCGACAATAGCGTTGTTAAAAGTATAATTAGCTTGTGCAGTGCCCATACATGCAGCAGTAGCTTCGGCACCATCAGAATAATTACAACTCGCTATTGAAGTATATCCGTCAGGACACATACCGTTCAGCACTGCATTCCAGAATCCGAATCCGGGCCATGAGTTAGGAACCGCTTCAAAATCATCGGTAATGGGATTTCTGACTACCCCATCCAAAACTTTGCTGTTATTTGCATCAAGAAAAGTAATATCGTTTATAAAAGCCTTTCCGTTGCTAATGTTTAATCGCATCACAACATCAGTAATAGCCGGGTTGTCAATCATTTGCTGATCAACAAACTTTTGTAATACGTAAGCTGAGTCCTTCAGCGCAGCTGCAGCTTCATAACTATCATTGTAACTAAATAAAAAGGGCTTTATACCATACTGTCCGCCGCGCCTTGTTGCAGCATCTGAGTGAGCATCAACAAATGCTTCCTCGTTAAAAGGAACACTTTGTGACTCAGATGTTGTTGTTTCCTCATTACTGCACGAAACCACCCCGGCAAATAACGCAAGGGCAAATACTGATTTGAAAATTGTTTTTTTCATTGTAAAAATTTTTAAGTTGGATGACAAATATAATAAGAAGTATAATAAGACAAATATTTAGTTAAATTATTAATGTTAATATAATAAAAAAGCTGAAAATTTAATAATTAACTAAAAAATAATCTATCCCAATGGTATCAATACTTTGAGTTATTCAAGTTTTGTAATAGGTAAATTAATCTGTTGAAATTGACGATAACTAATTTAAAATTGCTATACATGCGGCCTTATTAACCCCAAAACTTTACACTTTCTTTATCTTTCTTAAACATTGTATATCAGCAAAGAGGCGCCTGCCACTCCTGCTAATATTGATTTATCGAAGCATAACCAGTGTACAGCAACTTATATGGCAATGCCTTTTTGCTTTAGCAAGCATAAAACTCAGGGTTTTATGATTAACACACCATGTTATATATATTTAAATCAGCCCCGCACCCAGTGCAACAGCTATGATAATGAGCATAATTGCCACAGTTTGCTGTACAGATTTTAAAGTTACTTTTTTCAAAAGCCTGTTGCCAACGTAAGCTCCTAATATTCCTGAAAGCGTTGCAGCCACTACCAATATCAAGTTTTGAGAAAGCCCGGCGCCTGTAAAATTTAAAGCATAAATTCCCAACCTTGTAATATCTACAAAGGTTGACACTACTACCGCTGTTGCAATAAATGCTTCTTTTGAAAGCCCTGCCTTGATAAGAAATGCGCTCCGTAATGCCCCCTGAACTCCTGACAGCCCACCGAAAAATCCGCTCATAGCACCGCCAACAGCAAGATGCTTTTTACTGAACTGCAGCCTGCTGAAATAAGGTATTAGTTCTATGAGTGCAAAAAACATCAACAAAATTGCAATTGTAAGCTTTACGGGATATATATTGAAAGTAATGCCCACCGCCCAATAACTGAATAAAGGCTTTAAATTTGTAATCTGTAATAAAAGCCATGAACCTAGAACTGCAAACAGCACCGCAGGAATACCAAACCGTAACACCACTCCTTTATCAGCATGCCTGCCTACCAGCAAAAGCTTAAACAGGTTATTAAATAAATGCACTACTCCTGTGAGGCCAATGGCAACTTCAACAGGAAAAAGAACATAAATACCGGCGCAAGTATGGTACCCAGGCCAAAACCTGAAAAAAGGTAAGTATTGCTACCAGAAAGGCTGCCAGCGAAATAATTAAAATCTCCATACTACCAACTTCAATTACTTTAGCAAATATATCCACGGATCATTGTAAGCCGGAGGGTCAACATGAAAACTTTACGCTTTCTTTACTTTACAATTAATAATTTAATTACCAGCATACACATAATCTGCCGGCAGCATATCCCCTGTTTTTAATGACCCCAGATAGCCGCCAAACATAAGCGCTTCTAAAGGAAAAACCATACCGTTCTTATCTATGTAAAATTCATCCTGATTGAAAATGATAAATGAGGTGCGGTTTCTCCTGTCACTTACATTAAATGTAACCTCTTCGTCACTTTTAAACTGGCGGTTGTATACTTTTTGTATTTGTTTCGCTTCGGGGAGCACCTTGACCTTTTTTACACCCGCCGAATCTGTAACCTGAAGCAGGTCTTGAGGCCTGAACTTAGAGTGAAGTTTATACATATAAAAACCGCCTTTATCCCAACTGTTATTGCTCAATGTTTTCATAAGGTGCGGTACCGAGCCGTAGTATGCTTCCTGCCGTAATCTGTTAGCATTTCCGTTTTTAGACCTGTCCCTGAAAAGGGTATAGCCAGATATATTACAGGTAAGCGCGTCAATTTTGTCAATACTCTTTGCCCGGAATTTTACCCTAAAGCTTTTAAGGTCATAACTTATGTCATACTGCAATGTTGCATTTCTTATCAGTATGGGCTTTTCTGCCTCGGCGTTCAAGGTAAAAGTTTGTTCGTCATAGGTCAGGTAGATATCATTTTCATTGAGGATGGTGCATGAACTGGCAGCATCTGATGTACCGAGGAATTGCTCTTTAAAAGCTTTAAGCATTTGTTGGCGGCTGAAGAGCGGCTTATTTTTAGACACCACAACCTCTTTCAGGTTAAGTATTTCAGGTACAAGATTTATTTTTAAAGGCTGTCCGTCTTTGTAAGGGTCGGCAATGCGCTGGGTTTGAAACCCTATGAACGACACCACCAGGCCGGCCAAATACTGTTGCGTTGGCGTAACTTTAAAATAGCCATCAGCATCAGTAGTGGTTGAAAGCGTAGTACCGTCAAGGTAGACCGATGCACCCTCAAGCGGCCTGCCGTCAGCAGCGCTATATACATGCCCGGCAATGTTTTGTGCCCAAATAGTGCCGGTACATAACAACAGCAACAAAAGAAAGAGATGTTTCATTTGTAAGGTTTTTGCTAAAGTAATGATTTTTAAAACATAAGAGCAAATGCCGGCAATAAGCAGGAACATTACAAACAGAATCATTATATTTACAATAAATACTTACAAACATGGAGCTTTTTGTTTACATATTTGCCGCGCTTTTTTCTGTTATCAATCCGCTTGGGGCTGTGCCTATTTTTGTAGGCCTCACCCAGGATGACAGCACCAAAGAGCGGCAGCGGATATCACTTTGGTGCGCGGTAAACGTATTCATTATCATGCTCATTTCTTTTTTGTGGGGCAGTATGTTTTGGCTTTTTTCGGCATAAGCATAGATGCGCTCCGCATTGCCGGTGGCTTTATTATTGTAAACTCGGGCTTTTCACTCCTTAACCGTAAATTTACCCGAAGCCGTGGCGTAAACAAAGAAGTTGAAGACGATGCCCAACGCCGTAATGATATTGCACTCACGCCACTTGCCATACCCATGCTGGCCGGGCCGGGTTCTATATCGTTGCTTATTGCCATGTACCAGGATTACACAACAATTGAACAGCAAATCATTACCTGTTGCGCCATGGCAGCAGTAGCGCTGGTTATCTTCATCATCATGCGCAGCGCCCACTACCTTTCGCGTATACTCGGCGCCTCGGGTATTGTCGCCATTTCAAGGATTATCGGGTTTATCGTTATCGCCATCGGGATACAGTACATCATGAGCTCGATAGTAAATGTTGTATCGGCGATTAATTTTGGCTGATATGAGGGGACTAACCGTACGAATTATTGTGCATGAACCGAAAAGCTGGGATAAAAACCTGTTTGGGACAATCCTGTATGATCGTGGCGGTGACAGGCTATTGATTAAACTTAGTAAACCTTTAAAGGACGAAGAACTGGAAACAGATTTGATAGTCTTAAAGCCTGCAAATGATAAAGAGACTTTCAAACCTCTTCTTCAAAATTATTCTGTGATTGCTCATGGCAGTCTTACTGATGAAGACAATACTACTTCAGAACCTATACTATATGGAAGCGTTACAGTTGATTAACTTCAATATCAAAATTTGTTTTTTTAATAGTTGTGAATTTTTGCGGAATTAGTCCACTTCGATAGGTTCACTACAACTGGCTGAATAATTTGTTTCACTATTTCAAAGAACGAACTTCAAAACTTGAAACAAAAATTATTTTGCAAAGTTACGATGCCTTTTTCAAAAAGCTGTGAACGCTTCCGTTCAAAAATATGCAGTTCATCGATTTTACATTTTCCGCAAAAATGATGGTCAGGTTTGGAATTACTAGAAGTTTAAAAAAAGTAAGATTGTTAAAGAAGTGTTAAACCCTGCACCTGCATACTGCCAAAAGTGAAGCCTATTTTATACAATCTGAGTTCGATTAGGAAAATTTTAAGCCTAAATGTTAATGTAATCAAAACAAAAAAGCGCTAATATTTTGATTATTAGCGCTTTGAATCTTGAAGTAATTAATATGTTACTGTTTCTTTAAAAGGAAAACTTCAGCCATCATGCATCTTGCACTGCCACCGCCGCAAGCTTCAATCGTATCAAGATTTGCCGAAAGGATTTCAGTATGTTTTTCAAGTTTGCTAATCTGGTCTTTTGTCAATGCCTGGTGCGCCGATGCACTCATTACAAGATAACTTTTACCCTCTTTGTTTTGCACCTGAAGCATATTGCCGGCAAAGTTATTCAGCTGTGCCTCAGTAAGTAATATAATCTCCTTACCGTCATTGCGAAGATTCTCCAATACCATTTTGCGCTCTTTTTTGTCATCAATACAATCTGCACAAATAACGGCAAATGTCTCGCCAATACACATCATCACGTTGGTGTGATAGATGTGACGGCGCTCATTACCAACACTTTGGAAGGCTTCGAAGATGATTGGTGTCAGTTCAAAGTCTTCGCAGTATTCTATCAGCAGCTCTTCATCAGCCCTTGGCGAAAGCGCGCAATAGGCTTTGTGGTTTGTCCTGTCAAGTACTATACTTCCCGTACCCTCAAGAAAAAAACCGTCTTCTTCCGCAGAGGTATAATCAACTATGTTATCGATATTAAACCCATGATCTTCAAGCAGGTCTAGTATATCCTCACGGCGCTCCAGGCGGCGGTTTTCGGCAAACATCGGGTATAGCGCCACATCACCATTTTCATGGAAAGACACCCAGTTATTCGGAAAAATTGAGTCAGGCGTATCAGGGTCTTCCGTGCTATCTACTACAATTACATCTATGCCGGCAGCCCTTAGCTTTTCAACAAAGCCGTCAAACTCCTGCTGGGCTTTGGCATTTACCGTTGCCGGAGTAAGGTTTTCAAGTACTTTTTGGTAGTAATTATTTACCGCGGTTTGCTCATTCATGCGGAAAGCCACCGGGCGTATCATCAATATAGTATCAGTTATCTGTCTCATGGTCAAAATATTAGTCACGAATTAAAGGCAATGTTGAACAACGCAGCAGCCCTTCCTGTTTTGAAATCTCTGCATACGGAACTTCCTCTACAATAAAATCACGGTCGAGAAGCCAGTTCTTAAGCCTGCCAAAATTTTTCTCTATAACCACCACATTTTCAGCTATTGAAAAGAAATTTGATGTCATGTGATACATCTCTTCCCGCTCAATATGAAACAGGTTTTCATACCCGAAGAGATCAACCAGATATAGGTATTCCGCTTCATCACGGAAACCGCCTTTGTAAATCACGCCTTTGTCTTTACCTACCGGCTGAAAACAGCAATCGAGGTGCAGGGCGTTATCGCGTGGTTCAATCCTTGATTTTACCAAGTCAAATTCGCGCACAATTTTATTCGGAAACATTTCACGTATGTAGTTCACACCGTGCATATTGGTACGTGCAGTTATATACTCACTGTAATCTTTGCCTTTGTATGTACCGATGAAAATATGGTCATTCCACAAGATAACATCTCCCCCCCTCAATATGCACTTCTGCCGGCGGTTGCACCACTTTAGACGGGTCTATCTTTTTAATAATATGCTCAATTGCCTCAAGCTCACGCTCTCTGTCAGGCAGTATATTAGCTTTGATGAAAATGTCATCTATCACAAAACCGATGTCGCGGCTAAAGATTTGGTTATAATCTTTAATTAATTCGGGGCGGTACACATCCACATCATACTTTTTGAAGACCTCGAGCACAGCATTGATTTCTTTAACCATGTCTTCCTCTGTAGGATAGGTCCCTGCAAGAATGTGTTCCAAAGATTTCGGGTCGTATGCCTCGTGGGCTTCGGGTGTAGGTCCATTGCTTTCGGCAGTGCCGAGTATTACGGCACGTAGCCTTGATGTTTCGTTTTTTACGTTCAGCTCAAGCATAAAAATTGCTTTTTGGCAAATATAAGTAATGCCCCCTGAAAACTCACTATCTAAGCTATTTTAGTTTTAAAATTATCAATCACCTAATCAACAGACTATTTTTTATTGATAATTTGAGAATTGTTCAAAGATTTTAAAAACAAAAATCCCGAATGATACATCCGGGATTTCAGTTATTTGATAAGCCATTATCTTGACTCCATCGGGACAAAATCCCTTAGCGGCGCACCTGTGTAAATCTGGCGCGGACGGCCAATCGGCTCTTTGTTCACACGCATTTCTTTCCACTGTGCAATCCAGCCAGGAAGGCGCCCGATTGCAAACAGCACTGTAAACATTTCAGTTGGTATGCCCAATGCCCTGTAGATGATTCCGGAATAGAAATCAACATTCGGGTATAGGTTCCTTGATTTGAAGTAATCATCCTGCAGGGCAGATTCTTCAAGTTGTTTTGCTATTTTTAGGATAGGATCATCAACGCCAAGAGTAGAAAGCACTTCATCAGCAGCTTTCTTAATGATTTTAGCGCGTGGGTCGAAGTTCTTATAAACCCTGTGCCCAAAGCCCATAAGACGGAATGGGTCTTCTTTATCTTTTGCTTTGGCAAGATATTTTTCAGCATCTCCGCCATCTTTCTGAATAGCTTCAAGCATTTCAAGCACTGCCTGGTTAGCGCCGCCATGCAGCGGACCCCCAAAGTGCTGATACACCTGCAGAAATTGAAGCAAACAGGCCTGCGTGAGATGAGCCTACCATACGTACAGTTGATGTTGAACAGTTTTGTTCATGGTCGGCATGTAGGATGAAAAGCTTGTCAAGCGCATCAATTACCACAGGGTTAGTTTTATATGGCCCCGTAGGCAATTCAAACATCAGCCTCATGAAGTTTTCTACATATCCTTTTGTATTATCGTAGTAGTTAAGCGGGTAGCCCATTTGCTTCCTGTATGTCCAGGTAGCAATCACCAGGAATTTACCCATTGTTTTGCATACACCTTCATACATTTCCTTTTCATTAAAAACGTCAACCGATTTAGGGTTGAAAGCTGTAAGTGCACTGGTTAATGATGACAGTACGCCCATTGGGTGCGCCGTTTTCGGAAAACCGTCGATGATGTTCTTCATCTCTTCATTCACCAGTGTATATTTCCTGATGTCATTCTCAAACTTTTCAAGCTGTGCCGCTGTTGGCAATTCGCCAAAAATCAACAGGTAAGATACTTCAAGGAAATTTGCTTTAGCAGCAAGGTCTTCAATGGCGTAGCCACGGTAACGGAGTATACCTTCTTCACCATCAAGGAAAGTGATATCACTTTTACATACACCTGAATTTTTGTAACCCGGGTCCATTGTGATAGCGCCCGTTTCGCCGCGAAGCTTTTCGATATCAATGGCAACTTCATTTTCTGAGCCCACAATCATAGGGAGCTCATACTTTTTGCCATTAATCTCTAATATTGCAGTATTTGACATGATATTTATATGGATTTATTATATAATCCTGCGAATTTAATGAATTACATTTTATTTGTAAAGAAAATCATATGATAAATTCATTAAATTTTGAACATATTTCAAAAGCCGGCCTTATGGAAAGCCGGCTTTTAAATATATTGCGCATGTAAGATTATTCTTTAATCAAGTAACTTTTAAAACTGTGTAAGTTTAAAAATTACCTCTTTACCTTAAAAGCTTTCTCTTTCGGGAAATACGCTACATCAGCCAGCTCCTCCTCAATACGAAATAACTGGTTATACTTAGCCATACGGTCGCTTCGTGAAGCGGAACCTGTTTTAATCTGCCCGCAATTAAGCGCCACAGCAAGGTCGGCAATTGTGTTATCTTCCGTCTCGCCCGAGCGATGAGACATTACCGAAGTGTATCCAGCGTTGTGCGCCATGTTTACGGCAGCTATAGTTTCAGTAAGAGTACCAATCTGGTTTACTTTAATAAGAATTGAGTTTGCAATGTTTTGATTAATACCCCTTGCAAGGCGCTCTACATTTGTCACGAACAAGTCATCACCTACAAGCTGTACTTTGTCGCCAATTTGTTCCGTAAGGTATTTCCAGCCGTCCCAGTCATCTTCGTACATACCATCTTCAATAGAGATTATAGGGTATTTGGCTGCAAGTTTAGCAAGGTAATCTGCCTGCTCTTTAGATGTCCGTACCTTACCTGTTTCGCCTTCAAATTTAGTGTAGTCGTATTTACCGTCTTTGTAGAACTCAGATGCAGCACAATCAAGCGCAATCATAACATCGTCACCAAATTTGTAACCTGCATTCTCAACCGCTTTTTTTATGGTATCAAGGGCATCTTCGGTACCTCCTGCAAGGTTCGGGGCAAAACCTCCCTCGTCACCAACAGCTGTACTCAACCCACGGTCGTGAAGTACTTTCTTTAGGTTATGGAAGATTTCCGTACCTATCTGCATCGCGTGCGTGAAGTTATTTGCTTTTACCGGCATGATCATAAATTCCTGGAAGGCGATAGGCGCATCTGAATGCGAACCACCGTTGATGATGTTCATCATCGGTACTGGCAGTGTGTTGCCGGATACTCCGCCTACATAACGATATAATGGCAAGCCCAGTTCATTAGCTGCAGCTTTAGCCACGGCAAGCGATACACCTAATATTGCGTTAGCGCCGAGTTTAGATTTATTAGCAGTACCGTCAAGGTCAATCATCACTTTGTCAATAGCATTCTGTTCAAAGACTGACATCCCTACAATCTCAGCTGCGATGGTAGTGTTTACATTTTCAACCGCTTTCAAAACACCTTTGCCCATATAGGCTTTACCGCCATCACGAAGCTCAACCGCTTCATGCTCACCTGTAGAGGCTCCTGAAGGTACAGCAGCGCGGCCAAGTATACCATTGTCGGTTATTACATCAACTTCAATTGTTGGGTTACCTCTTGAGTCAAGGATTTGCCTTGCGTGTACTTTAATAATTATACTCATTATTTATATTTTTTGTTGGTATTTTAAGACATTAAAAAACAAATTTAACCAATTTGAATTACTGAAAGCACCCTTAATTATAAACTTATAAACGCAAACGTTTTAGCATAACAGCTTTAATAAGCTGTCTTTGCTTTCTCTATATTCGCTATAAACTGGTCAAACAGATATGTAGCGTCATGCGGGCCAGGGCTGGCTTCAGGGTGATATTGTACTGAAAAGCAGTTTTTACTTTTCATACGCATACCGGCTACTGTTCCGTCATTAACATGCTCATGTGTAATTTCAAAATCAGGATGAGCTTCTAAAGCCTCACGCACTACTGCAAATCCGTGGTTTTGCGATGTTATTTCTCCTTCACCGGTAAGGATGTTCTTCACAGGGTGATTTATGCCCCTGTGCCCGTTAAACATCTTGTAGGTCGGGATGCCGTTAGCCAAGGCCAGTACCTGATGCCCAAGGCAAATGCCGAAAACAGGTTCGTTCTTCTCCAGTATCTGGCGTGCCGTTTCCTGCGGAACAATCAGCGGGTCGGGATCACCCGGGCCATTTGACAGGAAGTAGCCATCCGGATTAAAACTTTTCAGTTGTTCATATGTGGCATCATACGGATATACTTTAATGTAGCAATCGCGCGAAGCAAGGTTACGGAGGATATTCTTTTTAATACCCAGATCAAGCGCTGCAATTTTATACTTCGCATCAGGATTACCAATGAAATAAGGCTCTTTAGTACTAACCTTCGAAGAAAGCTCCAACCCTTTCATATCCGGCACTTCCTGCAATTTGGCTTTCAACTCTTCTATTGATGTTCCGTCAGTACAAATAGCTGCATTCATGGCGCCATTATCGCGAATGTAGCTTACAAGGGCGCGGGTATCAACATCAGATATCGCTACAAGATTTTGCCTTTCAAAATAATCCTTAAGTCCTTCTTCTGAATTTACGCGCGAATGATTAAAGCTGAAGTTTTTACAAACCAGGCCGGCAATCATTACTTTGTCAGCTTCAATTTCTTCAGCGTTTGTACCGTAATTGCCTATATGTGCATTACTGGCTACCATAATCTGGCCGTAGTAAGACGGGTCGGTAAAAATCTCCTGATAACCTGTCATACCAGTATTATAGCAAACCTCGCCAAAAGTTGTGCCTGTAATACCAATTGACTTTCCGTAAAATATTGTCCCGTCTGCCAAAAGGAGAACTGCCTGTTCCCTGTTAGAATATTTCATGCTTGTTGTGTTGTAGTTGTTGTTAGTGCAAATTTAGTGTAAATCTTTCAATAGAGTAAAGGCAAAAAAAAAGGACAAACTTTACAGCTTATCCTTTTTTGTGTTATTGAAAAATCAAATTCATGATTATTCAGTAGCTTCTTTATTTTCTTCAGTTTCCACTGCTGGTGCAGCCTCAGCGGCAGGAGCAGTTTCAGCTTTCTTAGAAGACCTGCTGCGGCGGGTAGTCTTTTTCTCTTCTTTCTTAACTGCATTGTACAGTTCGTTGAAGTCTACAAGCTCTATCATTGCCATATCAGCGTTGTCACCAAGACGGTTACCAAGCTTAATGATACGTGTGTATCCGCCCGGACGGTCACCTACCTTAGCAGCTACCTCCCTGAAAAGTTCAGTAACGGCATATTTATTCCTAAGGTAAGAGAAAACGATACGCCTGTTGTGAGTAGTGTCTTCTTTTGATTTTGTTACAAGCGGCTCAATAAACATCTTAAGGGCTTTCGCCTTTGCAACAGTTGTATTGATGCGCTTGTGCTCTATAAGTGAACAGGCCATGTTAGCCAGCATCAGTTTCCTGTGCCCGGCCTGCCTGCCTAAGTGGTTTACTTTTTTTCCGTGTCTCATTGCTCTGTTATTTAAACCTTACGGCCCGGATTATTCTTTATCTAATTTATATTTCGCCAAATCCATCCCGAAGTGCAGGTTTTTAGCCGCAACAAGCTCATCAAGCTCAGTAAGCGATTTTTTACCGAAGTTACGGAACTTCATCAGGTCATTCTTATTGAATGATACAAGGTCTCCCAAGGTATCAACTTCAGCCGCTTTCAGGCAGTTAAGTGCCCTTACAGATAGGTCCATGTCAACCAGTTTGGTTTTAAGGAGCTGCCTCATGTGAAGTGATTCTTCATCATAAGATTCTGTTTGTGCTATTTCGTCGGCCTCAAGAGTTATTCTCTCATCAGAGAACAGCATAAAGTGATGAATCAATGTTTTAGCTGCCTCAGTAAGCGCTTCTTTAGGATGTATTGAACCGTCTGTTATGATTTCAAAAACAAGCTTTTCATAGTCTGTTTTCTGCTCAACACGGAAGTTTTCAATCGCGTATTTTACATTCTTTACCGGAGTAAAGATTGAGTCTGTAAAAATTGTTCCTATAGCAGCGTTTTGCTTTTTGTTTTCCTCAGCCGGAACATAACCCCTGCCTTTTTCAATAGTAAGTTCAAGGTTAATGTTCACCTTGCTATCCATATTAAAGATAACAAGCTCAGGGTTAAGCACCTGGAATCCTGATATAAATTTCTGGAAATCACCTGCTGTAAGCTGGTCTTTTCCTGTGAAAGAAACTGATACTGATTCGTTGTCAATGTCCTCAATCTGGCGCTTGAAACGAACCTGCTTCAGGTTCAGGATTATTTCGGTAACATCTTCAACTACGCCTGCTATTGTAGAGAATTCATGGTCAACTCCTTCAATACGCACAGAAGTAATTGCATACCCTTCAAGTGAAGAAAGCAAAACTCTCCTAAGTGCGTTACCAACAGTCAATCCATAACCTGGCTCAAGGGGACGGAACTCAAATTTCCCCGTGAAATCGGTTGAATCGATCATGATAACTTTATCGGGCTTCTGAAAATTAAATATTGCCATATTGTTCGACTGATGTCAATTATTATTTGTTATACAACTCGACGATTAGTTGTTCTTTGATATTTTCCGGGATTTGTATCCTGGCAGGTACTGAAACAAAAGTACCTTCTTTAGTATCGTTATTCCAGGTAATCCACTCATATACCTGAGATGAATTAGACAAAGAACGCTCGATAGTATCAAGAGATTTTGATTTTTCACGAACAGCAACTTTATCACCGGCTTTCAAATGGTAAGAAGGGATGTTTACCACTTCACCGTTTACAGTAATATGCCTGTGTGATACAATTTGCCTTGCAGCCCTTCTTGAAGGTGCGATGCCCATTCTGAAAACCACATTGTCAAGCCTTGCTTCACAAAGCTGTAGTAGGATTTCACCTGTTACACCTTTAGATGCTGCTGCTTTTTCATACAGGTTCCTGAATTGCTTTTCAAGGATACCGTAAGTGTACTTAGCTTTCTGCTTTTCCATAAGCTGTACAGCGTACTCTGATTTTTTACCTCTTTTTTTGGCTAAACCATGTTGCCCGGGAGGGTAATTCCTTTTTTCGAATGACTTGTCGTCTCCGAAGATTGCCTCGCCAAATTTACGGGCAATTTTAGTTTGTGGACCAGTATATCTTGCCATTGCTAAAAATTATAAAACAGGGATTATGAATTCAGGTCGTATCCTTCGATAATCTTTTTGTCCTGTTTTGGTTATACTCTAAAAATAATTAAACTCTTCTTCTCTTAGGAGGGCGGCATCCGTTGTGCGGCATTGGAGTTACATCAATGATTTCAGTAACTTCTATACCACCATTATGGATAGACCTGATAGCAGACTCACGTCCGTTTCCAGGGCCTTTAACGTAAACTTTTACTTTCTTAAGGCCTGCCTCCAAAGCAACTTTACTACAGTCTTCTGCTGCCATCTGAGCTGCATAAGGAGTGTTCTTTTTAGAACCCCTGAAGCCCATTTTTCCGGCTGAAGACCAAGAGATAACTTCACCTTTCTTGTTTGTCAAAGAAATGATGATATTATTGAAAGTTGCGTTAATATGAGCTTCGCCTGTAGACTCTACAATAACTTTACGTTTTTTTGTACTCGCTTTAGCCATACTACTTATTATTTAGTTGCTTTTTTCTTGTTAGCAACAGTTTTTCTCTTACCTTTTCTTGTCCTTGAGTTGTTTTTGGTGCGCTGGCCCCTTAATGGAAGACCAGATCTGTGACGGATACCCCTGTAGCAGCCGATATCCATAAGGCGCTTGATGTTCAAAGAAATTTCTGAACGAAGCTCACCTTCAATTTTGAAGTAAGATACAGCCTCACGGATGTTACCTATCTCTTCATCGTTCCACTCCTGAACTTTTTTATCTTCGCTTACCTGGGCTTTTGCAAGAATTTCCTGCGCCCTGCTTTTTCCTATACCAAAGATGTAGGTTAAAGCAATAACTCCTCTTTTGTTTTTAGGTATATCTACCCCTGCAATTCTCGCCATAATTATCCTTGTCTTTGTTTAAATCTAGGATTCTTTTTGTTAATAACGTATAATCTGCCTTTCCTGCGCACTATGATGCACTCGGCACTTCTCTTTTTAACTGATGCTCTTACTTTCATTTTAATAGCTTTAGTATCTATAAGTAATTCTTGCTTTGGATAAATCATAAGGGCTCATTTCAAGCTTCACCTTGTCACCCGGAAGCAACTTGATGTAGTGCATACGCATTTTGCCTGAAATATGAGCAATTACAATATGTCCGTTTTCTAACTCTACACGGAACATGGCATTTGATAGTGCCTCAATTATTGATCCGTCTTGTTCTATTGCTGATTGTTTTGCCATAAAAACCTTAAGCTACCGCTTTTCTATTTTTACCACTTTTCATCAATCCGTCATAATGCCTGTTCAACAAGTAAGAATTTATTTGCTGAATAGTATCGATTGCAACTCCTACCATAATGAGCAGCGATGTTCCGCCATAGAACAAAGCCCACTGTGACTGAACTCCAAGCAAACTTACCACTATGGCCGGGAACACGGCTATAAGCGCTAAGAATAAAGAGCCAGGGAAAGTGATTAATGACATAATCCTGTCAAGATAGTCCCCGGTTTCAACACCAGGCCTTACACCTGGTATAAAACCACCACTTCTTTTAAGATCATCTGCCATTTTATTGGTAGGCACTGTAATCGCGGTGTAAAAGTACGTAAAAATTATAATTAATAGAGCAAAAACTACATTATAGGCCAAACCGAACACATTCTGGAACTGCGTAGTAACGGTCTGGGCAGCTTCAGACTTTGAAAGGCCTGCAAGTGCAGCAGGTATGAACATGATAGCCTGGGCAAAGATAATTGGCATTACACCCGAAGCATTAAGCTTAAGCGGTATCCATTGCCTGTTGCCTCCCATCGCATCCTGTTCAAAATCACCTGATGTAGTACGCCTTGCATATTGTACAGGGATTTTCCTTACAGCCATTGTTAACAGTATACAACCTATGATTACAATTATCCAAAGCGCCACTTCAAGAAGAAGCTTTAGCGGGCCACCGTTATTTTCAGTAACTACAGATGTAAATTCCTGAATAAATGCCTGAGGCATCCTTGCGATGATACCGATAAGGATAAGTAGTGATATACCGTTACCAATACCTTTATCTGTAATCTTTTCACCAAGCCACATAGCAAATATGGTACCTGTTGTAAGGATAACTACTGCAGAGAAAAGGAATGAGAAGTTATCAAAACCTAGCATAAACGCATCTGCCGGCAGTGTCCTGTATAAGTTATAGATATAACCCGGACCCTGAACAAGAGTAATGGCTATTGTAAGCCAGCGCGTAATCTGGTTGATTTTCTTTCTTCCGCTTTCGCCTTCTTTCTGAAGTTTTTGAAGGTAAGGTATCGCGATACCCATAAGCTGTACAACGATAGATGCAGAAATGTAAGGCATAATACCTAATGCAAATACAGATGCCTGCGAGAACGCACCACCTGTAAATACATCGATAAGCCATCCGATACCTGAATCTGTCTGGGTTGTAAGGCTGTTTAGTTTTGTAGCATCAATGCCGGGCAGCGTTACATGTGCACCAAAGCGGTACACAAGCAACAACCCAAGAGTTACGAGGATCCTGTTTTTAAGCTCCTCTATTTTCCAAACATTGATAAACGCGTCTATAAATTTCTTCATCTGGCTTTAAAGATTATAAACTTACAGCTTCGCCGCCTGCAGCTTCAATAGCAGCCTTAGCAGTAGCAGTAAATTTGTGAGCAGTTACTTTTAGTTTTGCCTTAAGCTCTCCTCTTCCCAAAATCTTTACCATTTCATTTTTTGTAGCCAGCCTGTTTGCCACCAATACTGCAAAATCTACAGTATTATCTGTAACGATGCCATTATCTACAAGAGCCTGAAGCGTGTCAAGGTTTACACCTGCATACTCCTTACGGTTAATGTTTTTGAAACCGAATTTAGGCACACGGCGCTGTAACGGCATCTGTCCACCTTCAAAACCAATTTTCTTAGAGTAACCTGAGCGTGACTTGGCACCTTTGTGGCCGCGTGCGGCAGTACCGCCTTTGCCTGAGCCTTCACCACGGCCTACCCTTTTGTTCTGATTGTGTGTTGAACCTTCAGCTGGTTGCAAGTTATTTAAGTTCATAACTGTATTTGTTATTTAGTTTCTTCTACAGAAACCAAGTGTTTAACTTTGTTTACCATTCCAAGGATAGAAGAAGTTGCATCATGTTCAACAACCTGTCCTAATCTGCGAAGGCCCAAAGCCTCAAGAGTCCTCTTTTGCGTAAGTGGGCAGTTGATCTGGCTTCTAACCTGTTTTACTATTATTTTTGACATAATTTCCTTGAATTAACCTTTAAATACTTTCTCAAGAGATATTCCCCTTTGTTTAGCAACAGTCACTGCGCTCCTCATTTGAAGAAGTGCATCAAAAGTAGCTTTCACAACATTGTGAGGGTTTGATGATCCCTGAGACTTTGATAATACATCGTGAATACCTACCGACTCAAGTACTGAACGTACAGCACCACCGGCAATTACTCCTGTACCGTGAGATGCAGGCATAAGCAGTACGCGTGCACCGCCAAATTTACCTTTTTGCTCATGTGGTACAGACTGGCCTGAAAGTGGTATTCTTACAAGGTTTTTCTTGGCATCTTCAACTGCTTTAGCAATAGCTTCAGATACGTCTTTAGATTTGCCAAGGCCGTGGCCTACAACACCGTTCTCATCACCTACAACTACTATAGCAGAAAAGCCGAAAGCCCTACCACCTTTAGTAACTTTAGTAACACGGTTTACTGCAACCAGGCGGTCTTTAAGTTCAAGCCCGCTAGGTTTTACTAGTTCTACGTTTTTATAATTATGATACATAATTTCTTCTTAGAATTTAAGTCCGGCCTCTCTTGCGCCTTCAGCTAATGATTTTACACGTCCGTGGTAAAGGTAACCGCCCCTGTCAAAAGCGATGGTTTCAATACCGGCTTTAAGAGCCTTTTCAGCGATAGCCTTACCTACAGCTGCAGCAGTTTCTATATTAGTGCCTTTTGCAATACCTGCATCTCTTGAAGAAGCAGCAGCCAGAGTAACACCATTCACGTCATCTATGATTTGTGCATAGATTTCTTTATTGCTCCTGAAAACAGAAAGCCTTGGCATAGCAGCAGTTCCGCTTACAATCTTTCTGATCCTGAACTTAATTCTTTGTCTTCTTTCAGATTTATTTAATGACATAGTCTTAATTTTTAAGATTATTAAGCTGACTTACCTGCTTTTCTCCTTAATACTTCACCTACAAACTTAACTCCTTTTCCTTTGTACGGCTCAGGCTTACGGAAAGAACGGATTTTTGCCGCTACCTGCCCTAAAAGCTGTTTATCAAAAGAAGAAAGTTTTATTATCGGGTTCTTACCTTTTTCAGATACAGTTTCTACAGTAACTTCAGGTACAACTTCAAGCACAATGTTGTGAGAGAAACCAAGAGCGATATCCAGTTTCTGTCCCTGGTTTGACGCCCTGTAACCTACACCCACAAGCTCAAGCTCTTTTGTGAAACCTTCAGAAACACCTACAATCATATTATTGATAAGGGCCCTGTATAAACCATGTTTAGACCTTAGATCTTTATGATCTGAAGACCTTTCTACCAAAATCTGGCCATCTTCCATTTTAATGGTTACATCAGAAAACTCCTGAGTAAGCTGGCCTTTTTTACCTTTTACAGTCACCATACCATCAGCAACATCTACTGTTACGCCGGCTGGTATTGCAATTGGGTTTTTACCTATTCTTGACATTGTATAAGTCTTATTATTAGTATACGTAACAGATTACTTCACCACCAACATTCTGTTGCTTTGCCTGCTTTCCTGTCATCAAGCCTTTTGATGTAGAAACTATGGCAATACCAAGGCCGTTAAGGATCCTTGGAAGGTTATCAGCACCTGCATATTTACGCAAACCTGGTTTACTAATTCTCTGGATATCTTTAATTACAGACTCTTTAGTTTCTTTTTCATACTTAAGAGCGATTTTGATAGTGCCTTGTACAGCATTATCTTCAAATTTGTAGCTAAGGATATAGCCCTGATCGAATAAAATCTTTGTGATTTCTTTTTTAAGGTTAGAAGCAGGAACCTCTACCACTTTGTGGTTAGCACGTACTGCATTCCTTATCCTTGTCAAAAAATCTGCGATTGGATCTGTATACATATTTATTAATTTGCGGTAATGGTTTTCGGCCTGTTACGGCCGAACCTTTTACCAATTTATAATTCTTTAATTACCAGCTGGCTTTTTTCACACCTGGTATAAGGCCATTGTTTGCCATTTCACGGAAAGTTACACGTGAAATACCGAACTGGCGCATGTAGCCCCTTGGCCTTCCTGTAAGTTTGCAACGGTTGTGCTGGCGTACAGGTGAAGCGTTTTTAGGAAGTTTCTGAAGTCCTTCGTAATCTCCGGCTTCAAGAAGAGCTTTCCTTTTTTCAGCATATTTTGCTACCAAGGCAGCCCTTTTTACCTCACGGGCTTTCATTGATTCTTTAGCCATAACTTAATTCTTTTTAAAAGGTAAACCTAGTTCAGTTAATAATGACTTCGCTTCTTTGTCTGTTTGCGCAGAGGTCACAAAAGTAATATCTAATCCTGATATTTTGTTCACTTTATCAATATCAATTTCAGGGAAAATGATTTGCTCAGTAACACCAAGGTTATAGTTACCCCTTCCGTCAAAACCTGTTGCCTTAATACCGTTAAAATCCCTTACACGCGGGAGTGAAGCTGTAATAAGCCTGTCAAGGAATTCATACATCCTCTCGCCACGTAAAGTTACTTTAGCACCGATTGGCATACCTTTCCTAAGTTTGAATGACGCAACGTCTTTCTTAGAAATTGTAGATACTGCCTTTTGGCCGGTAATTTTTGTAAGTTCTTCAACTGCATAGTCGATAAGCTTCTTATCAGACACAGCTGCACCAACGCCACGGCTCAAAACGATCTTTTCAAGTTTAGGAACCTGCATTACGTTTTTGTAACCGAACTCTTCTTTAAGTGCAGGGACTACCCTGTCCTTATATTCTTGTTTTAGTCTTGGTATATAAGCCATCACTATAGTACTTGATTAGATTTTTTTGAAAATCTCACTTTCTTATCTCCCTCAGTCCCTAACGCCAGTTTTTGTAGTCTCTTTAGTTTTAGAGTCAACAAGGGCAATGTTAGAAATATGGATAGGAGCTTCTTTCTTCACGATGCCGCCCTGTGGGTTTTTAGCGCTTGGCTTAGTGTGCTTAGACACCATGTTAACGCCTTCAACAATCGCTTTGTTCTTTTCACGAAGCACGCGTACAACTTTACCTTCAGAGCCTTTGTGGTCTCCGGCGATAACTCTTACCGTGTCTCCTGATTTTATCTTTAGCTTTATCATTTTTGAAACGAATTAAAGCACTTCTGGTGCTAATGATACAATTTTCATGAATTGTTTTTCACGAAGTTCTCTCGCTACCGGACCAAAAACACGCGTACCTCTCATTTCACCAGCAGCATTCAACAATACGCAAGCGTTATCGTCAAACCTGATGTATGAACCGTCGGCACGGCGCACTTCTTTTTTGGTACGTACAACAACTGCAGTAGAAACAGCACCTTTCTTAACGTTACCGTTTGGTGTTGCATCTTTAATAGATACTACAATTTTATCTCCAACAGAGGCGTAACGACGTTTCGTTCCCCCTAATACACGGATAGTTAAAACTTCTTTTGCTCCCGTGTTGTCTGCTACTTTTAATCTAGATTCCTGTTGTACCATAATTACTTCGCTCTTTCAATGATTTCAACTAACCTCCAACATTTAGACTTACTTAAAGGACGTGTTTCCATGATCCTTACTGTATCACCAATGTTACAGTCGTTCGTTTCGTCGTGTGCAACATATTTCTTTGTTTTCAACACGAACTTACCGTATAATGGGTGCTTTACTCTTGTAGTTTGGGAAACCACGATTGATTTCTCCATTTTATTACTGGTAACTACACCTATTCTCTCTTTTCTTAAGTTTCTTTTTTTCCATCTTTCAGCTTAGACTACAATTATTGTAACTCTCTTTTGCTTAGCTCAGTAGCAACCCTTGCGATAGACCTGCGCACAGTACGAATCTGTAGCGGGTTTTCGATTGGAGAAATAGCGTGAGCTGATTTTAAGTCGGCATATGTCTTCCTTAGTTCACCAAGTTTACCTTGTAACTCAGCTGCAGACAGATCTTTAATTTCTGATTGTTTCATGATAAATTTGATTATGCTTCAAAATCCCTCGCAACGATAAACTTAGTTTTAACAGGAAGCTTTTTGTGCAGCAAGGCGAAGCGCCTCTTTAGCTACTGACAAAGGCACGCCTCCTACTTCAAACATTATCCTTCCCGGCTTTACAACTGCAGCCCAGTATTCAACTGCACCTTTACCTTTACCCATACGTACCTCAAGAGGTTTTTTGGTGATAGGCTTATCCGGGAAAATTTTAATCCAAAGTTGACCTTCCCTTTTCATGAAACGGGTTGCAGCGATACGTGCAGCCTCGATCTGGCGGGAAGTGATGAAAGATGAATCTAAAGACTTGATACCAAACATTCCGTTTGAAAGTTCGTGGCCCCTTTGAGACACGCCCTTCATTTTACCTTTCTGTACCTTACGGTATTTTGTTCTTTTAGGCTGTAACATTTTTCTTTAGTTTAATGATTACTTTCTTTTGCGTTGGTTACCACCACGGTCAGGCCTGCCTCCACGGTCTTGCCTGTCTTGAGATCCTGAAGGTTTAGACTGCTTTTTGTCCATACCTACTAACGGAGAAAGATCTCTTTTACCGTAAACTTCACCTTTCATGATCCACACTTTTATACCCATCCTACCATAAGTAGTGTGAGCTTCAGCAAGTGAGTAATCAATGTCCGCACGGAAAGTTGATAGAGGAATACGACCTTCTTTGAACATTTCTGAACGTGCCATTTCAGCACCGTTAAGACGACCTGAGATCATCACTTTTACACCTTCTGCGTTCATACGCATAGCGGCAGCGATAGCCATTTTAATAGCCCTCCTGTAAGAGATACGGCTTTCAATCTGGCGGGCAATGCTTGTACCTACAAGGTAAGCATCAAGTTCAGGCCTTTTGATTTCAAAGATGTTGATTTGAACCTCTTTGTCGGTAATTTTCTTAAGTTCTTCTTTCAGCTTGTCTACCTCCTGGCCGCCTTTCCCGATAATGATACCAGGACGTGCAGTGGTGATAGTAACGGTTACAAGCTTTAAAGTCCTCTCGATGATTACTTTAGATACACTCGCTTTTGATAAACGGGCATGGATGTACTTTCTGATTTTGTGATCTTCGGCAAGTTTATCGCCGTAGTCATTGCCACCATACCAGTTAGAGTCCCAGCCACGGATGATACCAAGGCGATTCCCGATTGGATTTGTCTTTTGTCCCATACTGTTTATTAATTGCTTTGTGTATTGTTGTTAATAGCTCCAAGCACGATAGTTACGTGGTTAGAACGTTTCCTTATCCTGTGAGCGCGGCCCTGCGGAGCTGGCCTAAGCCTTTTCAGCATCATACCACCGTCTACCCTGATTTCTTTTATGAACAGGCCAGCATCTTCAAGGCTTTCCTCACTGTTCTTCTGCTGCCAGTTGTTGATGGCAGAAAGAAGCAGTTTTTCAAGCTTGCGAGAAGCTTCCTTAGTACTGAACCTCAATATATTTAGCGCTAATTCTACTTTCTTTCCACGTACAAGGTCTGCAACTAAACGCATTTTCCTTGGTGAAGTCGGGCAGTTATTTAGCTTAGCGAATGCAATCTGCTTGTTAGCTTCTTTACGTGCATCGGCCATTTCTCTTTTACGAACTCCCATTGCTATTATTTTTTACCTTTATTTTTAGCACCGGCGTGGCCCCTGAAAGAGCGTGTCGGTGAAAATTCTCCTAATTTATGACCTACCATGTTTTCTGTTACGTAAACCGGAACGAACTGGCGCCCGTTGTGTACTGCGATAGTCTGCCCAACAAAATCCGGAGTAATCATAGAAGCGCGAGACCAAGTCTTAACTACACCCTTGTTACCTTTTTCGATATTTTCCTGAACTTTCTTATCTAACTTATAATGTACGAAAGGTCCTTTTTTTAATGAACGTGCCATATCTTACTTATTATTTTTTTCTACGTTCTATAATATACTTATTACTTGGGTTCACTTTAGAACGAGTCCTGTAACCTTTAGCCGGAAGACCTTTCCTTGAGCGTGGGTGACCTCCTGAAGAGCGTCCTTCACCACCACCCATCGGGTGATCTACAGGGTTCATAGCTACCGGCCTTGTCCTTGGCCTTCTGCCCAACCAGCGAGACCTACCTGCCTTACCGGAAACGATAAGCTGGTGGTCAGAGTTTGAAACTGCTCCAATTGTAGCCATACAAGTAAGAAGGATCAACCTTGTTTCACCTGAAGGCATTTTGATTGTAGCATATTTACCATCCCTTGCCATAAGCTGAGCGAAAGTACCAGCGCTGCGAGCGATAACCGCTCCCTGCCCAGGACGTAGTTCGATACAAGATATAACGGTTCCCAGAGGAATTTTGCTAAGAGGTAAAGCGTTACCGATTTCCGGGGCTGCATCAGCTCCTGAAACTACAGTCTGGCCTACCTGAAGACCGTTTTGTGCAATGATGTATGTTTTCTGTCCGTCAGCATAGTACAATAGAGATATGAATGCTGAACGGTTTGGATCGTACTCGATAGTTTTAACAGTCGCAGGAACACCTTCCTTCGTCCTTTTAAAATCAATCATACGATACCTTTGCTTATGACCACCGCCTGTATAACGCATGGTCATTTTTCCTTGACTATTTCTACCGCCTGAGTTTTTTTCGGTGCGATCAATGAACGCTCCGGCTTATCAGTTGTAATAGTGTCAAAGCTATTTACAACTCTAAAACGCTGACCCGGGGTAATAGGTTTTAATTTTCTAACTGACATTTTCTATTAGATATTATTATAAAAATCTATTGTTTCACCTTCCTGTACTTGTACAATAGCTTTTTTGTAAGCATTTGTCTTTCCTGAGATTAAACCACTCTTAGTGTATTTAACCGATCTATCAGCCCTGTAATTCATTGTGTTAACATCAACAACACTCACCCCGTAAGCTGCCTCAACAGCATTCTTAATCTGGATTTTGTTTGCTTTTTTGTCAACAACAAAACCAAAGCGGTTGAAAACTTCACCGTCTTTAGTTATTTTTTCAGTAATGATAGGTTTAATTATGATACTCATAGCCCTATTATTTGCTTAAATTTTCTTCGATTCCTTCTAATGAACTCTCTAAAAGAACCAGGTTATTCGCATGTAAAATAGCGTAAGTACTTAATTCTGAAGAAGTTACAACACTTGAAGCCTTTAGATTGCGAGACGACAAATATACATTTTTATTCGCATCACCCAACACAAACAGCGATTTTTTGTTTTCTAACCCTAAAGCTTTCAATACGTTAATGAAATTTTTAGTGTTCGGAGCGTCAAAATTGAAGTCTTCAAGAACCACTAAATTACTCTCCTGAGCTTTAAGTGCAAGAGCAGATTTCCTTGCAAGGCGCTTAAGGTTTTTGTTAAGCTTGAAAGAGTAGCTCCTCGGCCTTGGGCCAAATACTGTACCACCGCCTTTAAACAATGGGCTCTTTACAGAACCTGCACGCGCAGTACCTGTACCCTTTTGTTTCTTCACCTTACGCGTACTACCTGTCACTTCAGCCCTTTCTTTGGCTTTGTGGGTACCCTGGCGCTGGTTGGCAAGATATTGCTTAACATCAAGGTATACAGCGTGTTTGTTTGGCTCTATACCGAAAACTGAATCAGAAAGAGTAATCGTTCTGCCAGTTTCTTTTCCGTTGATATTTAATACTTTTACTTCCATTACTTCTGAATGATTACATAAGAGTTTTTGTGCCCCGGTATAGCGCCTTTTACTACTAAAAGGTTCTTATCGGCAACAACTTTTAAAACTCTAAGGTTTTGAACTGTTACATTTTCACCACCTGTACGGCCTGCCATGCGCATTCCCTTAAATACCCTTGAAGGATAAGAAGATGCACCCACAGAACCAGGAGCCCTAAGACGGTTGTGCTGACCGTGAGTAGACTGCCCAACACCACCAAAACCGTGGCGCTTTACAACACCTTGGAAGCCTTTACCTTTTGATACTCCTTTTACATCCACGAATTCGCCTTCTGCGAAAACGTCTACAGTGATAACATCACCTAATTTGTGCTCAGTTGCGAAATCCTGGAATTCAACGACTTTCTTCTTAGCAGAAGTACCTGCCTTTTTAAAGTGGCCCTGAGCCGCTTTAACAGCATGCTTTTCTGTTTTGTCATCGAAACCAAGTTGCAACGCTTCATACCCGTCAACCTCGTTGGTTCTGACTTGGGTAACAACGCATGGTCCAGCTTCTATCACGGTACAAGGAATGTTCTTCCCGTTCTCGTCGAAAATACTGGTCATGCCGATTTTTCTTCCAATTAACCCAGACATAAAAATTTGTTATTAATTAATTAATTCCCTTCAATTTATAGCATAGGACACTATAAACAGGGGTGCAAAAGTAGTCATTAAAATGAGAATATCAAACACTTACAAAAAAATATCTTAAATATTTTGCTGATTTACAGCCATTCTAATTTTTGTACCAATAAAAAGCCCCGACTTTCGTCGGGGCTTAATTATATAAAGCGGAATTATCACACTTTGATTTCAACTTCTACACCGCTTGGCAGTTCTAATTTCATTAGGGCATCAATGGTTTTAGAAGAAGAGCTGTAAATATCAAGAAGCCTCTTGTAAGAGCTAACCTCAAACTGCTCCCTTGATTTTTTGTTTACGTGCGGCGAGCGCAGTACGGTAAAAATCTTTTTGTGTGTAGGAAGCGGAATAGGGCCTGTTACTACAGCTCCTGTGCTTTTTACAGTCTTAACGATCTTTTCAGCAGACTTGTCTACAAGGCTGTGATCGTATGATTTTAGTTTTATTCTGATTTTCTGACTCATTTTCTTTTGAATTAAGCGTTTCCTTTAGCTTTTTTGATAACCTCATCGGCGATGTTAGATGGTGTCTCTGCATAGTGAGAGAATTCCATTGTAGATGTCGCACGGCCTGAAGATAGTGTCCTTAGCGTAGTTACGTAACCGAACATCTCTGAAAGAGGAACGCTTGCCTTAACTACTTTAGAACCTGCCCTGTCATCCATGTTATTGATCTGTCCGCGACGACGGTTAAGGTCACCAACGATATCACCCATGTTTTCCTCCGGCGTAAGCACTTCAAGCTTCATGATCGGCTCAAGGATTACAGCACCTGCAGCTTTTGCAGATTCTTTATAACCCATTTTAGCTGCAAGTTCGAATGAAAGTGCATCCGAGTCAACCGGGTGGAATGAACCGTCAAGAAGTGTTACCTTCATGCTGTCCATCTCATAACCGGCAAGAGGGCCTTGCTTCATAGCTTCTTTGAAACCTTTTTCAATCGCAGGGATAAATTCTTTAGGAATGTTACCACCTTTAACTTCGTTAACGAACTGAAGCCCCATCGGCGCTTTTCCGTCAACTTCGTCAGCCGGCTCAAGCCTGAATACGATATCACCAAATTTACCACGGCCACCAGATTGCTTTTTGTAAGTCTCCCTGTGGTTAGCAGAACGTGTGATAGCTTCTTTATACTCAACCTGTGGCTCACCCTGGTTAACTTCAACCTTAAACTCACGCTTAAGACGGTCAACAAGGATATCAAGGTGAAGCTCACCCATACCAGAAATGATAGTCTGGCCTGATGCATGGTCTGTCCTTACGGTAAACGTAGGGTCTTCCTCAGCAAGTTTAGCCAGAGCCATACCCATCTTATCAACGTCAGCCTTAGTTTTAGGCTCAACCGCGATACCAATTACCGGGTCAGGGAAGTTCATACTTTCAAGAACGATAGGGTTCTTTTCATCAGAAAGAGTATCACCCGTTTTGATGTCTTTAAAACCTACAGCTGCACCAATGTCACCTGCCTCGATATATTCGATTGGGTTTTGCTTGTTAGCGTGCATCTGGTAGATACGAGAGATACGCTCTTTGTTGCCTGAACGGTTGTTCAACACATAAGAACCTGCATCAAGACGGCCAGAGTAAGCGCGGAAGAATGCAAGACGGCCTACATAAGGGTCGGTTGCAATCTTGAATGCAAGGGCCGAGAACGGTTCAGATGCATCCGGCTTACGGAAGATAGGCTCATCAGTATCAGGGTTTGTACCTTCAATAGCTTCTTTGTCAAGTGGCGAAGGAAGGAATTTACAAACCGCGTCAAGCATAAACTGTACGCCTTTGTTTTTGAATGAAGAACCGCAAAGCATCGGGATGATAGCCATATCAATAGTAGCTTTCCTTAGCGCTTCGTTGATTTCATCTTCAGTAAGAGAATCTTCATCCTCCATATATTTCTCAAGAAGGTTCTCATCATACGCAGCCACCTCTTCAATAAGCTGTGACCTGTACTGGTGTGCCTCTTCTTTCATCTCTTCCGGGATAGGAATAATGTCAAAAGTAGCGCCCTGAGTATCATCATGCCATACGATAGCCTGGTTCTTGATAAGGTCTACCACACCTTTAAAGTCAGCCTCGTCACCAATCGGTAGTACAATAGGCACAGCATTACTCTTAAGCATGTCTTTCACCTGCTGGCAAACAGCAAGGAAGTTTGACCCCTGGCGGTCCATCTTATTAACGAAGCCCATACGTGGCACACGGTAATTGTCAGCAAGCCTCCAGTTAGTTTCAGACTGTGGCTCAACACCGTCAACAGCGCTGAAAAGGAACACAAGTCCGTCAAGTACCCTTAGCGAGCGGTTTACCTCAACAGTAAAGTCAACGTGGCCCGGGGTATCAATGATGTTGAAGTGGTAGTCCTTAGTATCAGCAAGGGGTTTGCCCTGCTCTGTAGGGAAGTTCCACGTACAAGTAGTAGCAGCAGATGTAATGGTGATACCACGCTCCTGCTCCTGCGCCATCCAGTCCATGGTAGCAGCGCCGTCGTGCACCTCACCAATCTTGTGTGACTTACCTGTGTAGAAAAGGATACGCTCAGTTGTTGTCGTTTTACCGGCATCAATGTGAGCAGCAATACCTATGTTTCTTGTATATTTTAAATCTCTAGCCATTTCTTTGGAATGATTATTTTCTTTAAGGATTAAAATCTGAAGTGAGAGAACGCCTTGTTTGCTTCTGCCATCTTGTGAGTATCCATACGTTTCTTAACAGCAGCACCTTCTTCTTTAGCAGCAGCTAAAATTTCAGAGGCAAGCCTTTGCGCCATAGATTTCTCATTTCTTCTCCTTGCATAAAGAATCATCCATTTCATTGCCATGGATATTTTCCTGTCGGGGCGTATCTGCATTGGTATCTGGAAGGTAGCACCACCTACACGACGGCTGCGTACTTCTACGTGAGGCATAACGTTAGTCAATGCATCTTTCCATGTTTCAAGTGCAGATTTCTCAGCGTCTTGCTTTTTAGTCTCCACGATGTCAATAGCATCATAAAATACTTTAAAAGCAGTTGATTTCTTACCGTCCCACATCAGGTTGTTCACAAAACGTGTAACCAGCTGGTCGTTAAACCTCGGATCCGGTAAAAGAGGTCTTTTTTTGGCCTGTCTTTTTCTCATGTCTTTACTTTAAAAGTGTTTTAAAATTACTTTTTGTCTTTAGGGCGTTTAGCACCGTACTTAGATCTCCTTTGCGTCCTGCCGTTAACACCTGCTGTGTCAAGCGCGCCACGAACGATGTGGTACCTAACTCCCGGTAAATCTTTTACCCTTCCGCCTCTAACTAATACTATCGAGTGCTCTTGCAGATTGTGGCCTTCACCAGGGATGTAAGCATTCACCTCGTTGCCGTTTGTTAAACGCACCCTTGCAACTTTACGCATTGCAGAGTTTGGTTTCTTAGGCGTCGTGGTGTAAACACGCGTACAAACCCCTCTTCTTTGAGGGCAAGAATCTAAAGCAGCCGATTTACTCTTCTTAGTTATCTGGGCTCTCCCTGTTCTTACTAATTGTTGAATTGTTGGCATAATTAAATACTAAAAATTTCTTGTGATTAAAAAAACCCGCTTTTTACGGGGTTGCAAATGTATGGATTATAATTTATAAAACAAATCCTAAAACATTAATTTTCAAGAGCCTTAACCTGAGCTTAACCGCCTGTATATTTTTTCTCCTTTTTTTGCGTTATTTTACCTCACATAAAATTGCATTGAAAAATCTCCCCGCCATACTCCTGTTATTACTTAGCGTGTTAAGCGCCAGTGCGCAGCGCGTATACCTGCAGGCCGAGGGGAGCAATACCGCCGAAACACGCATACTAGACTCACTTTCATACAATAAAGTGCATGAAAACGGCAAGAGTGTTATTGATGAAGCCAATGCGCTTTCAGGCACGTTGACACGCATAGGTTATCTAGAGAATAACATTGTGGATTCGCGTAAGCTGAATGACAGTACTTTCCTTTTTCTCTATTCCGTGGGTAAACGTACAAAATCAATTTGCATCTATACAGGCTTGCTTTCGGCAGAAGAGAAAAATCTTTTGGCGATTGATGCTGATACCCTTACACTACCCTTGCAGGAGGTTGAAGGCTACATGAACAATAAGGCGGCACTGCTGGAACGTGCCGGATATTCACTCAGCTCACTTAGGCTAGCCAATCATGAAGCCATTGGTAACAACCTAAGAGCAGACCTAATTGTGAAAGGCGACCGCCAGCGTACGCTTGATGATATTGTGCTGCAGGGCTACACCAAATTTCCTGAAGGTATCCGTAAAAATATTTTGCGCCAATACAGAGGCAAGACTTTTAACCAGGAGACGCTGACGCGGGTGCATAAAGACTTCAGCGACCTGCGTTTTGTGAACCAACTGCGCTACCCCGAGATACTTTTCAAGAAAGACACCACTAAAGTATATGTGTACCTGGAGAAAGCACGGCCAAATACTTTTGACGGTTTTGTAGGTTTTGCGAATGATGAAAACAGCGACATTGTGTTTACCGGATATGTAGATGTACTGCTGAATAATGTACTGAACACTGGCGAGAAATTTAACCTGTACTGGAAAAGTGATGGTAATGAGCAAACAACATTTAATATTGGACTTGAGCTGCCATACATATTCCAAACACCTATTGGGTTAAAAGGCGAACTGCGCATCTTTAAGCAGGATAGTACTTTCCAGAATACAATGACAGATATCAACATAGGCTATTACTTCAGTTATAATTCAAAGCTTTATGTCGGGAGGCAATCTACCGAGTCTGTCGATATCCAAAACCTGAACAGCAGTACACTGAGCGATTACAGCAATGCTTTCTGGACATCAACGTATGACTATACAAATTACAGCCTCGATGATTTCCTTTTTCCTGAAAAGACCAGATTATTTATAAAAGCAGGGTTTGGCGAGCGTGACTCTAAATTCGACGGCAGCACCAGCCAATATTTCGGGCAGCTGCAGGTTAACCATAACCTGTATCTGAACAAAAAGAATATCATCCATCTGAAGAATCATTCTTTTTACCTCAAAAGCTCTGACTATATTATTAATGAACTCTACAGATTTGGCGGGATAAACTCGATTCGCGGCTTTAATGAAAACAGCCTGCAGGCCAGCCTATACTCTGCCCTCATGGCCGAATACAGGTATGTGCTGTCCCCATCTATCTACGTCCACTCCATTACCGATTATGGTTATTTCCAGGATGAAAGCAATGATGTACGGGAAAATCTTCTTGGGCTTGGATTCGGTTTCGGGTTGTTAACTAAGACAGGCCTTTTCAATATCATCTATGCCAATGGCAGCATGAGCGACCAGGCGATAAAGTTGTCAAACTCAATTGTACATATAAGCTTCAGGACTTCATTTTAATGTTGATTTGGGAATGCGTTAATTTGTTGATTTGGGTTTACTCCAGCCGAATTAACGAATACACAAATACACAAATACACAAATACACAAATTAACATAAAAAAGCTGCCCCAAACGGAACAGCCTTTTTCACTACTACAAACAAAAACTATTATTTTACCACAACCTTCACTGTATATACTTTGTTTGAGTGTATTTTCAGCACATATACACCAGTTGGAAGGCTCTGGTTGATAATTGAATAATTAAGGTCATTAATATTTTTTGACGTATAGAACAGGTTACCTGTCATGTCAAACATATCAATCTGCTGGATGGGATATTTCGATTTAATGTATGTACGCTCTCCCGCTTTTGCAGGGTTGGGGTACACAGTAACACCACTGGCCGACGAAAATTCATCCGTACCTGCCGGCGCATCTACTGCAAATGAAACCCTGTTACTTACTTCGTTATAAGAATCATTGGTGAACATAACAATAAAATAGTCACCCGGCTCTGTAGGCAGGTTGGCCCCTTCAATAGCTTTAGTGCCGTTTGCCAGCCCATCAAAATACGTATAGCTTACAAGCTCATCTACGTTCGGGTCGTCACCTGCATGGTAAATACCCAGCCAGTCTTTTACAATACCGGGAGCATCTGTCCATGTTGCAATGATATTCTCATTAAGATTATAAACAGTCTTGTTGATATAAAGATCTGTAATCTGACTCCCCACCTGGAAAAAAACCTTATTACCAATACTGGTATAGCCATCCTGCAGATAGTATTCAGCATAGTAGTAGCCATCTGGTACTCCATTAAATGTAAAGGTACCCGATGTGCCGTTCACGTAGCTCCATTTTGTAGAAGTTACACCGCCAACACCTGGTGTCTGGCCTACTTTGTAAATGCCCACCCAGTCTTTTACCAAGTTTGGCCCGTTTTGAAAACTTACCGTTACGGCGCTACCTGTTGCATAAACTTCCTGTGGTGTGGCAACAGTAACAAACGGCCCAACGTAGAAGGATTTTCGAGGTGCAATTTCGGTATAGCTGTCGTTTGACATAAGTGTTGCATAATACCTGCCCGGTGTTGCCAGGCCATTGGCAAATACTTTAGTGCCGTTTGCCTGCCCGTTAATGTAACTCCAGGTTGTTGAAGGCGTAGCTGAGCCGGGATTCTGGCCTGCTTTGTAAATGCCTATCCAGTCGGTCTGGTTACCCGGAGCGCCTGTAAACGACACAGATATTGGCGTATTTGGGAGATAAGCTATTGTGTCAAGCTGAATTTCGGTCACGGCGAAGTTACTGCCAATTACTTTGAAAGACTTTGTTTCGCTCCAGGCGCTCCAGTTAAGGTTCCTGTCGCGGTGGCGCACTTTTACGTAGTATTGCCCATTTGGTATAGAATTTACAGGCAGGGTAAGTTTGGTAATATCAACACCTGCATTCTGGTCTTTAGACACATCAGGCTGGTTGTTCAACTTACCGTAAAGGTTTTCATAATCACGGTATACATCTTTTTCGATGATGCTGAAATTTTGAGTTTTCCCTATCATAAACTGGGTTGAGTTCAGTAATTCAGTTGAAGTTGTGTTATATGGGCTGCTTTCAATTGTCAGCGGAAGCGCCACTTCATTACCGGTAAAGTTATTGGTTACCGAAGGTTGTGCCGGTGAAGGAATGTTCTTCCGGCGGTGGAAAGTGTCCATAAGCTCATTATCCTTCCATGTGTAGATACTGCCTATTGAGTAAGACTCAACGTCAAAAGTGCCGTTAACCACATCTACATCAATAATCTGGTACATCCAGTTAGATATAGTTTTCTGCACATCTTCAAAATCCTGTTCAACAGCCATGCCCCAATACTGATCCCAAGCCACACCGCCGGAAATAATCTGGTAAGTCGGCGTGTTCTTCAGCTGCCCGCGGTGGTACAGGTGGTGGTGTGCCCCTATGTGAAGTATATGCTTAGACGAAGTGGTAAGCACAGGCATGGCCGTATTACGAACCCATTGCGAGATATCTCCCACATACTGCTCTGCCTGGTAAGGCCTGTGCCCAAGTGAGATAATCCATTCAACCGTGGCATCGTTGTTTGCGGCATTAACCACCTGATTCAGCCAGTTTAGCTGTTGCCCGCCTGTATGCTCGGTATCCAGGCAAATAAATAATACGTTACCCACCTGGTTGGCGTAATAATTTTCAGTGCCTGAAGATATTCCCTGGTAGCTCATCTCGTTCAGTACATAGTGGTCATAATAGGCCTGCATAGCCAATGTACCATAGGTCTCATGGTTGCCCACAAGTGTTTGTATAGGCAGGTAGCCCGACAGTGCTTTATTCTTTTTGAAATGTACATTTTCATAATGGTCAAGCGTACCAACATCTACCTGATCACCCACCATCACAGTAAGCGCAATATTGTCAGCCGGGTCGGCAGTAATGCCCCACTTTTGGGCAATTTTTCTTTTAGCCTGAGCAACGAGTGTATCAAAGCGCGGCACATTCCTCATCTGGTTATCACCCAGCACCAGAAAACGCAGGTGCCCATCCGCTGTAGCAGCCTGGCCCGGAAGCGGAAGTGTTTTAAAAGACATGACCTCTGATGTAAGCGTGCCGGTTTTAACCCTGTAATAATACTTAGTGTTAGCCGTAAGGCCTGTGATTTTTACCGTGTGGTAGAAGTAGTTAGCGGGATAGCCAGTATCAGAAAATATCTGGTTTGTACCGGTTACCGTGTTGGTCAATGCAGTTGGCGAACTGCCGTACTCAACGATAGATTCAGGATTGCTGTCGGTCTTCCAGTTTATGTAAATTGAGGTTTGTGTGGGCGCCTGTAAATACGGGCTGAGTTCCTGCCCCACTGCTGTGTATGCGCAAAGGAGCATTAGAAATGCGTAAAGCTTTTTCATGATTTGTGTGTTGTTGTTTAATGCCCACAAAAGTACTGCTGCTGCCGGCTTCAGCTGTTTAGGCAAATCTTATGTTTGGGTTACAAAAACATCAATCAAGGCCGGGAGATATTAAAAAATCATTAAACCGTATAAGTAGTTAATTCCTGAAGTTATCAAATTGTTTGTTATACTCACTCCACCCGAATTAATGATCTAACAAATTGACACATCCACAAAAAGCCTATCTTTGCCCAATGGAAAAAGAGCACCAGATATTCGGTATACGCGCTATCATTGAGGCGATAAACTCAGGTAAAGAAATTGACAAAGTTTTTATTCAGAAGGATGCACAGGGCGACCTGATGCGCGACCTGATGAAGGTGATGAAGCAGAAGAGCATCAACTTCAGCTATGTGCCTGTTGAGAAATTGAACCGCCTTACTTCAATGAACCATCAGGGCGCTGTGGCGAGCATTGCCCCGATTTCATTCCATAACCTTGAAGATTTGGTAGAAAAAGTGCTTGAAAGCGGAAAAACCCCACTGTTCCTGATACTTGACCAACTTAGCGACGCCCGTAATTTCGGGGCTATCATCCGTACGGCAGAATGCACCGGAGTGGATGGCATCATTGTGCAAAAACAAGGCAGCGCACCTGTAAACGGCGATACAGTTAAGACGTCAGCTGGCGCGGTATTCAATGTACCAATCTGTAAAGTAGAGCATATCAAGGATGCTATTTTCCACTTGCAGGGTTCGGGCATTAAGACTGTTGCGGCAACTGAAAAGACCGACAGCAACATTTATGATATCGTGCTAAACGAGCCTGTGGCTATCATCATGGGGAGTGAAGACCGCGGTGTGAATCCGTCTGTACTAAAAATTGTCGACGAAAAAGCCAAGCTGCCGATGTTCGGCACTATTGAGTCACTAAACGTTTCTGTGGCATGCGGGGCGTTTTTGTATGAAGCGGTAAGGCAGAGAAAGGATTTTTAGAATCTTAGACTATTAGACTGGAAGACTCCCTACTGCGACTGACTGCTTCTGTAGATATAGACAATCTTTGAGGCAGGCGGTGAAAGTATCTCTGCATCTATCACCTCAATATCTTCTAATTTAGGTGGGTTTACAAAGTTGCCGTTTTCATCAAAACGTTTCATGAACGGGTCTTGTTTCGGGTCGAAATCAGGGCGTTCCCAGTCGTACACAATTTCCTTTTTAAACTCAGGTGTTTTATAGAGTATTGAGAATAGAAAGCCTGTTATAAGTCCGGCCAAATGCCCTTCCCACGAAATCTGCTGATCCACATCAGGGAAAACATACCACACCATACCTCCGTACAACGTCACGATAAGCAGCGACAATGCCACCAGGCGGTAGTACCCTGTGCGAATCCCTTTAAAAAAGATAAAGCTCACCAGAACATAGATGAGGCTGCTTGCGCCTATGTGGTATGCGGGCCGTGCTATAACCCAGGTGATGAAACCTGACAACAATATACCATAGCCTATAACTTCAAGTGCCAGCCTGCGATAAAAGTATCGCATGGCTGCTACGAGCAGGAACAAAGGGATTGAATTGTTATAAAGATGCTCAACACTACCATGTAAAAACGGGCTGAAGATAATACCACGCAGCCCCGTAAGAGTCCTTGGGTAAATACCCCAGTTGGTGACATTACTAACATTTATCTGGAACCAGTATGTTCCCCATATAGCCAAGAGAAAAGCCAGAGGCCATGCCAGCACCGAGGTTGAAAATTTAAATTGGTCGTCGTTTGCCATGCTTATTTTTTGTTAAGGCACTTGTACCCCATCAATAATTTATCCAACTTTAGTTTAATGAAATTTTGTCATTAATCGTACCTTTACAGCTATGGAAGCGCCTCTAGCCGAACGAATACGCCCGCAGAAATTATCTGAATACATAAGCCAGCAGCACCTTGTGGGGCCTGAGGGTTCGCTTACCCACCAGATTGCGCGCGGCATAATCCCTTCACTCATTTTATGGGGGCCGCCGGGTACGGGTAAAACCACCCTGGCGCAGATTATGGCTCAGGAAAGCGACAGGCCATTTTATGTGCTTAGCGCTATTAATGCGGGAGTAAAAGACGTTCGCGAGGTGATAGACAAAGCCAAACAAAGCGGCGGGTTGTTTACCTCAAAAAACCCAATCTTATTTATTGATGAGATTCACCGTTTCAGCAAGTCCCAACAGGATTCATTGCTTGCCGCGGTTGAAAAAGGCTGGGTAACCCTGATTGGCGCTACTACCGAAAACCCGAGCTTTGAAGTGATCCCCGCGCTATTGTCAAGATGTCAGGTTTATATCCTTAATGCTTTTACCAAAGATGACCTTGAAGCGCTTTTGCACCGCGCTATGGAAGCCGACAGCTACATGCGCAGCAAGAACATCGAACTGAAGGAAACTGAGGCATTGCTTCGCCTTTCCGGTGGTGACGGAAGGAAGTTGCTGAATATTTTTGAACTTGTGGTTAATGCAAGTGAGGGTGATGATGTTGAGATTACCAATGACCGCGTTATGCAGCTGGCGCAGAAAAACACTGTATTATATGACAAAACAGGCGAACAGCACTATGATATCATCTCTGCATTCATAAAATCAATGCGTGGCAGTGACCCAAATGGCGCCGTGTATTGGCTGGCACGGATGATTGAAGGCGGCGAAGACCTGAAATTTATTGCAAGGCGGATGCTTATCCTGGCATCTGAAGATATTGGCAATGCCAACCCTACAGCGCTGATTATGGCAAATAACACTTTCCAGGCAGTGAGTACTATCGGATATCCCGAATCACGCATTATCCTGAGCCAGTGTGCGGTTTACCTTGCTACTTCGCCTAAGAGCAATGCCAGCTATATGGCCATTAATAAAGCACAGAGCATCGTGAAGCAGACCGGTGACCTGCCTGTACCATTACATTTACGGAATGCACCTACAAAATTGATGAAGGAACTGGGTTATGGAGATGACTACAAATATGCTCATGATTTCGACAACAACTTTGCCGAGCAGGAATTCCTGCCGGATGAAATCCAAAACACGACATTCTACGATCCAGGGAATAACTCCCGCGAAAACGGTACACGTGATTTTTTGAGGAACAGGTGGAAAGGGAAGTATGGGTACTAGAAAGCTGCTTAGCTACTGAAGTGCTTAGCTACTTAGCTTGCATCCTGAAAAGAAAGCTCAAAAGCTTAGTAGCTAAGCAACTTAGCAGCTATCAAAACCGAATATCCAGTTTCTGGCTTACAGGTTTGTCATTTACATAGTATTCAAAAAACCATGCGCCGTCCTTTTTAAAAACCAGCCCATTGATGTTTTCCATTTGTGCGCTGTAAGAGTCAGGCTGAGATGTTTTGTACATCTTCAGGAAATGCTTTCCTTTGGCATCCACAAGTTCATAGCCATAAGCGGTTGACTTAGCCGTAAGTTGGTTAGGGTTAACGACTGTTTTAGCAGAATTTGGAGATTCTACATAAACCGTAACTTCCTCTGTATTTGTAATTGTGCGGGTTGTAGTTGTAGTTTTAGTTTTGCCATCACCTTCGCCTGCGTATTTGTAGTTAATCCCTGCAAGCGAATGAGACGCTTCACGCATAGCTTCATAATACGCCTTCTTCCTGTCTTTTTCTTTGCTCCTTCCGGTAGCCGATGTAAACACAGCAGTACCGCTACAGTCTTTCAGCAATATTGTAAAGTTGGTATGTATCAGGCCCGAATTCTGAATATCAGCATACAGGGCTTTACACCTGTCAAGCGCAAGATCAGTAGGATACTGGCTGCCTTCCATCACTACAGTAAAGCCATATTTTTCAAACATCATCCTCGCCAGGTTATTTATGTCAAACTGACCCGCCTCTTTCTGGAATTCAAACTTTTGAGGGACTATAACATATTTGTAATTACTCAGGTTTTGTGCAAAACAAAATGTGCCTGCCAAAAGTAAAATCAATGTAAATATCTTTCTCATTACAGTAGGTTTTTAAGTTCGCGCAGGTGATTTACCTGCATAATTGTTTCCGGTGCATCAAGCCTGTGCTCGTTAAAATAGATGGCATCAAGCCCGCAATCAATAGCGCCCTGCACATCGGCTTCAATACAGTCGCCAATCATTACGCTGTATGCCTTATCTGCATTGGCAGCTCTCAGGGCAAATTCAAATATCTGCGGGTTTGGCTTTTTACATCCGGCCATTTCGCTATTGGTAACTGTATCAAAGTAATGGGCAATATTTGAATTTCGCAGTTTATGCTCCTGCACCTCATGGAAGCCATTGGTAATAATATGCAGTGAATATTTCTCTTTAAGGTAATCAAGCACTTCAATAGCGCCATCGTACAAATGGTTGAAACCCGGCAGGTGCTCAATATATTCATGTGCCAGCGTTTCTATTAGTTCATCGCCTGCCTCAATTCCCATCTGTGAAAATGTCTCACGGAAACGCCCATATCTAAGCTCATGCTTTGTGATTTTATCATCACGGAAAAGCTTCCAGTATTGCGCATTTACCGGCACATATTTTTCCAGGAATAAATTGCAGTCTATTGAAAGGCAGTGCTTTTCAAAAATGAACTGGAAAGTAAGGGCAGAATTTTTCTCGAAATCCCACAGCGTATGGTCAAGGTCAAAAAATATTGCTTTTTTGCTATCCTTCAACATCAGTTACCTTTTACAATTACGGCATTCTCAATGTGGTAAATCCAGTCATCCACATCATTATCATTGTAACGGAAGGTACCTGTAAGCGTTACATACTGGTCGGTCTTTAGTTTCATGCCGGGATTTTTAAACTTAATACCCATAATGGTTTCAGGACCCTGCCTGACCGCAAAAGAAACATGAGGCAAAAACATTTTTGCTTAGCGCGTAGTTCTTATTATCAATAGGGATAATGAAACCGCTCATTACTATTGGCTTTTTGTTTTTTGCTTTAAGCGTTGTATTCACCACCGGGAACATTACACCTTCAGGGTAATCGGGCGTAGTTTTCTTGATATATTTTATTTGCCCTAACAGTTTCCAGCTAAGGGTGTCGGCTGCAATAGGGTTTTGGGTTTCGGGTTTTGGGCTTGATACTTCTGCACTGCCCATTGATGTCAGTACAAAAAACGAAAGTATTAAACCCGAAATTATAATGATTGATTTACGCATTTGCCAGTGTTTTTGATATGTTTAAGGTATACGCCTTAACCGCCGGTATGGCTGCCGCCAAGACCCCTACAAAGATAGTGAGGAGCAATAAATATCCCTCTTTTTCCCATACAAATTCAAGCGGGTTGAAAGAGATTTTAAATTCACTATCGGCAGAACCGGAGATAAAGCTTAACGCTATCCTGCCAACAATCGTGCCGAAAACAAAGCCGGTAATACATAAAAGCAAGCTTTCAATCATTACCAGTGACAACAGCTGCAGCCTGCTTGCACCATTTACACGAAGCAGCGCAAATTCATATTTACGTTCTTTCAGCGTATTATACAATGCAATGAAAATACTTATGCCGGATATGAGCATAATGCCATAGGCCAGGTACTGCAATGCCTGCAGCCCAATACCGAACAGCGAGAACAAGCGGTTGACCTCAAGCGCCGGGGATGCTGCCTGCATTTTGGTGTTTTGGGCAATAAGCCTTGGCCAGACCGCTACACCTACTGGTCCGCGGAATTTTATCAGTACTGATGTTATCTCCTTACCTTCCTCTGAAATTACTTCATCTTCGTGATGATCGTGGCCTTCATGGCCGTGATCGTGACCCTCATGTGAGTGGGCTTCATGTTTATGATCATGCTCTTCGCCTGAATGTACTTCATGATCATGGTCATGCCCTTCATGATTATGTTCGTCATGTTCTTCGTGAGTTGCTTCCGCAGAAGCTCCCTCTTCGTGTTCATGGTCATGCATAGCCCAAACGCTGGGGATATTGCAAAGTATCAGGTTATCAATCACCTTACCTGTTTCAGATGCTATGCCTGTAACAATGTACGCATGATGGTCGTGTACCTCGCCTTCCTCAGCATCACCATGCGAACCGAAAAATTTATCGCCGATTTTCAGGTTCATCTTTTGCGCGACAGAGCTACCCAGAACTACTTCAAAATTTCGGCTAAATGTTTTGCCAACTACCATTTTTGCACCAAATTTATCAAGATAATCCTGCGTTGTCCCTACAATGCGAAAGCCGCGATAGTTATCACCAAATGCTAACGGTATAGCGGTTTTCACCATCGGGTTTTTCATCCAGGTTTTGGCTTCGGTGTAATCTATGTTTCCGGTTGGCGCATCCACCTGGTATACTGATGACAGTATCAATTGCAGAGGGCTTCCCTGCGCACCGAGCACTAAATCTATCCCCTCAATATTATCGCTGAATTTCTTCTCAAACTGCTCCTCAAGTAAAATCAACAGCGTAATGATAGCCACACTTGCCGTAAGCAAAATTATACTTAGTAAGGTATTGAGCGGCTTGAACCAAATGTTTTTCCAGGCTATGCGGGTTATCATGATAAGTTTATTTGGTTAGGAAAACGCTCTTTTAGTCTCTGGTCATGCGTAACAATTACCAATGCCGAATTGTATTGCTGCGCCAGGTTTTGCAGCATTGCAGCTACGGTTTCGGCGTTCTCATCGTCAAGGCTTGATGTAGGCTCGTCTGCCAAAAGTAATTGCGGACTGTTGATGATGGCCCGGGCAATGGAAACCCTTTGCTGCTGCCCGATGCTGAGCTGCGACGGTAATTTGTGCAGGTGTTGTGAAAGCCCAAGTTCATCTAGAAGCGACTTCGCCATTTCTTTTTTGTGTTGGCCGGTTGCCAGCCATGAGGCCAGCTCTACATTTTCTAACACAGAAAGCGAAGCTACAAAATGTGATTGCTGCAATACCAACCCGATGTTTTCCCCCGGAAGTGGTCGAGCTTTTTATCTGAAAGTTTGGTGATGTCGGTTTCATTTATGATGATGCCACCTGATTTTGGACGGAGCAATCCGCCGAGAAGGTGCAGCAGTGTAGTTTTCCCTTTTCCTGACCCTCCGGTTATTAAAATGCTGCTGCCTGCGTTCGCAGAAAATTGCGGGAAGGTGAAACCTGTTCCCTTATCATAAAAAAATGTTAAATCCTTTACTGTGACCATACAGGTAGTTTAATAACATGCAAGGTACAGAAATTGGGAGAAATTTGAAATATTATTCCGGATTTGCGACCAAGTCAATTTTACGCGAAATTTTAGGCCTTCTCTAAAATAATCCTTCGTCAACAAAGCTAATATATCCTTTTTCTGTTACAATTACATGATCAAGCACGTTGATGCTCATGGTTTGCCCAGCCTGCTTGAGCTGCCTTGTTATATGCTTATCCTGCTCACTTGCCTGCAGGACCCCGCTAGGGTGGTTATGGCACAGAATTATGGCTACAGCATTTTGTTCTAACGCAGTTTTGAATACAATCCGCACATCTACAACGGTTCCGGTTATGCCGCCTTTGCTCAACTGCGATTTATAAATAACTTTATTTGAGTTGTTCAGGTAAATAACCCAAAATTCTTCATGTGGCAATTCACCAATTATGGGCTGCATAATGTCAAATACCGCCTGGCTTGATGTAATTTTCTTAAGTTCAACACCCTCCTCTTCTCTTCGCCTGCGCCCTAGTTCCATGGCTGCGGCTATGGTTATGGCTTTTGCTTCCCCTATGCCCTTAAACTCCATGAGCTGTTTTAAAGACATTTTTCCCAATGCATTCAGGTTGTTGCCTGTGCTTGCTAATATCCGCTTGCTAAGTTCTACAGCACTTTCATTGCGGCTGCCCGAGCCTATAAGTATAGCTATCAATTCAGCATCACTTAATGCAGCTTTACCCTTAAGCATCAGCTTCTCACGAGGCTGGTCGTCTTCCGCCCAATACTTTATCGAAAAGGTTTGTGTTTCTTCCATCAGTAAGATTTAAATCACAAATGTAAGAATTTTTTCGTTTAATATAATAATGTTTAAAAATTTATCGTTAAACCCTTAAACTCTGTATATGAAACATTTACTCCTTATATCCCTGTTACTTCTGGCTAAGTCCGAAAAAGGTTTTTACGCTAAACTTTCAGATGCCGCCATATCATTAACTAATGATTTTGTGATTTATGACAGTGGTTATACCAAAATAAAGTATCCCAATGGCGATGTACATAAAAATAAGGGCGTATGTACCGACATGGTTATTCGTGCATACCGGAAGTTGGGCATCGATCTGCAAAAAGAGGTTCATGAAGACATGAAGGCGAACTTTGCTAAATATCCCAAGACGTGGGGTCTGCGCGACACTGACACTAATATTGACCACAGGCGTGTACCTAATTTACAGGTGTTTTTTACACGGAAAGGTAGATCACTCGGAGTTTCAGACAAAGCTTCAGATTACAAACCCGGCGACATTGTAACCTGGATGCTTGACGGCAACAAACCTCATATCGGTATTGTGGTAAACAGACAATCTTCAGGGAGATGTAAGGTTGTGCATAATGTTGGATATGGACAAAATCTTGATGACTGCCTTTTCAGCTATAAAATTACCGGGCATTACCGGTACAAAAAGTGATTATAACAGCGTCTTCACCTCGTCAAAGTTAAGCCCGCCGTAATTACCGGAGCTCATTAATAGCAGCGCAACACCCTTATCATATTTCAGATTGTACAGATATTCTTTAAATGCCGCAGGGTTGGTGTAGATGATAAGGTCTTCACGGTTGAAGGCTTTGGCAATCTGCTCATAGGTTACTTCTTCAAGTTGCTTAATCTTTACTGCATCAGGCGAATAAAAGACTACGGCAACATCGGCGGCATCAAGCGCGCCTTCATATTCTTTCAGGAATTCTGCATTCAGGCTGCTGTATGTATGCAGCTCAAGGCACGCAATGAGTGTCTTGTCAGGATATTGCTCCTTCACCGCTTTTGTGGTTGCTGCCACCTTACTTGGCGAATGTGCAAAGTCTTTGTAAGCAACGTTCCTTCCGTTTTCAGCAATTTTTTCAAGGCGTTTGCTTGCGCCTTTAAATGTTGCAATAGCTTCATAAAAATCCGCTTCATCAATACCCATATTCTGGCAAACCCATTTAGCGCCGGCCAGGTTATTCAGGTTATGGGCACCAAACACCTCAATAGGCATTGGTCCTTCAGGTGTATCGAGTAGTGTCACGCCATTTTCCACGGTATATTTTGGCGTGCTGTATGGCATTTTACGGATAGGGTTAGTTGCCGCTTCCGCCACACGCTTCACCTCCGGGTCATCTTCATTGTAAACAAGAATGCCGCCGTTAGTGATCTTTTCGATGAAAATATCAAACTGCTCTACATAATTTTCATAGGTCGGGAATACATTGATATGATCCCATGCTATTCCGCTAATTAATGCAATATTAGGCTGATAGAGGTGAAACTTCGGCCTGCGGTCCATGGGTGATGACAGGTATTCATCACCTTCCAGTACAATAAAATCGTTATCTTCAGTAAGCTTTACCATGGTTTCAAAACCTTCAAGCTGCGCCCCAACCATATAATCTACATCACGGTTATGGTAGTTCATCACATGTAAAATCATACTCGTAATGGTGGTCTTGCCATGCGAACCGCCAATAACCACACGGGTTTTGTCTTTGCTTTGTTCGTACAGAAATTCAGGGTAAGAGTATATCTTTAAGCCCAGCTCCTGCGCTTTCAGCAATTCAGGATTATCAGCTTTCGCATGCATACCCAATATCACAGCTTTAATATCCTGGGTTATCTTTTCAGGGAACCAGCCCATTTCTGCCGGAAGCAGTCCGCGCTTTTCGAGGCGTGTGCGGGAAGGCTCAAAAATAGCATCATCGCTGCCGGTTATTTCATATCCTTTTTCGTGAAGTGCCAGGGCAAGGTTGTGCATGGCGCTGCCGCCTATGGCTATAAAGTGTGTACGCATTTGTGTAAGATCAATTTGTTTCAAATGTATAAAAATGACGGTTAATCACAATAAAAAACCGCCCCATAATTGAGGCGGTTTTCTGTATTATCAATGTCTATTGACTTATTTACTTCACAATTGTCATCTCATCAACAATGTGTTTCGCTCCGGCATATTTATCAATAACCCAAAGTACGTAACGAATATCAACGTTTATAGTCCTCTGCAGGTTTTTGTCAAAGATAACGTCTCCTGCCATCGCCTCAATATTACCGTCAAACGCAAGGCCAATAAGCTCACCTTTGCCATTAAGCACCGGCGAACCTGAGTTACCACCCGTAATGTCATTGTCTGTCAAAAAGTTAACCGGCATATAACCTGCTTTGTCAGCATACTGTCCAAAATCTTTCTTGCTGTTCAGCTCAATAAGCTTTTTCGGAAGGTCAAACTCCTCATCATTTGGCTTATATTTTTTCACTGTACCTTCCAGCGTAGTGTAGTAGTTTACTTTAGCATCATTACGCTTGTCAGCAGGCAATGAACGTACTTTACCATACGTAAGGCGTAGCGTGCTGTTGGCATCAGGATAATACTTCGCATTAGGGTTAGCCTCACGCATACCTTCTACAAGCAGGCGGAAAGCTTTTTGAATATTCAGCATCAAGCTTAGTTTGCTCTTCAGTCTTAGCCCTGTATTTGGTAAGCAGGTCTGCAGATAGCTTGTAAAGAGGGTCTGCCTTTAGCACATCAACTTTTGGCTCTCTAAGAAAAGCTTCAACTTTATCTTTTGAACCGAAAATACTATTTTCAACTGCCTTTTTAACCCATGCCGTAAAATCATTATTATTTTCTTTAGCAAGCTGCGCAACGTACGGAGCTATTTCATAACCTGTTGATTTTGTTGCATATAGTTTAAGCTGTGCGGCCAGCACATCTATTTCAAGCGGCATGTACATTGTTTTGTAAGACTCCGCAATACCTTCCTGAAGTTCCGGCAGCATTTGTGCTTTCTGCGCTTCCGAAGCATTAATGTAAGTTTCAATACCACGGCCAAGGCTATAAGGAAGCACCACTAACCCACTTGTCCTTAACATACCGGTAAGGTAGTTGTCATGGCGTGCTTTCTCGTTAGTTTTTGAGTAATAGTTGTTTAGCGTTGCTACAACATTACCATATTTTTCCTTATTTTTCGGGGTGTTAGCCCACTTATTGAAGTCAGCCTCTGCTTTGGCCTTAGTTGCAGCTGTCTTATGTTTTGTAAGGGCATCAATCATACCCTGGCGGTTTTTCCAGTAGTTGGCAACACTGGCATACTGTGAAGCGTAATTAAGCCGCACCTGGTCGCTTTTGTCCATGTGTACTTTCATCTTGTCCATACCTGTCTTAGAAGCCTCAACCCATGCCGGATATGCGAATTTCACGTTCTGCTCAATACCACCTGCAGGCATCCACCTGTTTGTACGGCCCGGGTAACCAAGTATCATAGCGAAATCATTCTCCTGCACACCTTTAAGGCTTACCGGAAGATAGTGCTTAGGCTTAAGCGGCACGTTGTTGGCTGAATATTCAGCAGGGTTGCCGTTAGCATCAGCATATACGCGGAACATAGAGAAGTCACCTGTATGGCGGGGCCATTCCCAGTTGTCGGTATCTCCACCAAATTTACCGATGTTTTCAGGAGGTGTACCCACAAGGCGAACGTCTTTAAAATCCTGGTAAACAAAGTAGTAGTATTCATTACCCTGGAAGAAAGAACGCACAGAAACAGTGTATTTACCACCTTCATTATTTTCTTTTTCAATAAGCGCAATCTCTTGCTGAATCGCTTTTTCACGCTCAGCCTCTGTCATATTCGCGTTTACTTTTGAAAGTATCCTTTTAGAAACGTCATCCATCCTTACAAAGAAACGTACATAAAGGTCTTTCGGCTTTAATTCAGCTTTGCGGCTCGCAGCCCAAAAACCATTTTTAAGATAGTTGGCTTCAGGCGTAGAAAGCTCAGCTATAGCATCATAACCACAGTGGTGGTTGGTAAGCACAAGCCCGTCTTTAGAGATGATCTCTGCTGTACAGCCGCCGTTGAACTGCACGATAGCATCTTTCAGGCTGTGATTGTTAATGCTGTAAATTTCTTCAGCGGTTAGCTGAAGGCCCATCTTCTGCATGTCCCTGTGGTTCAGGCGCTCAATGAACATAAGGAACCACATACCCTCGTCTGCCCTTACCGGCAAAACCATAAGCGACATGGTGAGGAATAAAATCAGTTTTTTCATTATGATATGAATAAAGTTAATAGTGTGCTGATTTGTATCGCCTTACAAAGATATGTTACAGCGAGCTCAGCAAAAATTTGTGTTTTACGGAAGCGAAGATACTTTTTTTGAGGATTTGATAAATTGATTTCAAGGGAAATAATTTATCCTGAACACAGATGAAACTTAAGGTAAGGCTTTTAACATTTATTTAGCAGGCTGAAACTGACAATTAATTATCATCATGCAAAAAAAATACCCCCGAAAACTTCCGGGGGTACCACATTGAATTAAAATTAACTAACTTGTTTTTTTACGTTTTGACCTTTTCTCCGTTTTTACATCTGAAGAATTATTTTTTACTGCCTCGGGGTCGGGTGTGCTCTTTACATGGTCTTGCGTTTTAAGCACATCTTTACGTGGCTGGGCGCCGTCCATTTCCATTCGCTGCTGTGAATTTTGCGGAATCTGGTTCTGCATGTTGGCATCTGCATTGGCCTTTTTTTCTTCAGGGGTTACCTGTGGCGAAGGCGGCGTTGGGGCCACCGGTGGCGTTTTTGGTTCTGTTTGTGCTGAAGCTATGCCGAAAGCCAGCATTGCAATAGCGGATAAGATTATCTTTTTCATGATTTTATATTTATCGTTATTAAAATTATGAGTGATTATGGGCTGCATGGCCGGCTTTATCGCCGTTGATGCCGCCTGTCTCTGCATTTATGCTCTCACGCTCGCGGGCTGATGCTGCATGGGTGATACCATCCCTTCCATTCTCTTCCATGCTTGAAACCATTTGTTTCTCCATAGTCGATGTTATGGCGCCGTCAGGCATGATGGCGTTTAATGAATTCTGAAGCTTGTTTTTGATGCCCGGCTGCACTTTTACATCGCCGTTCATCATGGCTTCATAGCCGCCTTTCGCTACTTCTGCCGGGTCGTATAGTTCTGTTTCTTTGTACGTTACCGTATTTTCGGCTTTGGCTTTGTGGAAGAAATCCGTATCGGTAGCGCCGGGCAGCAGTGCGGTCACTGTTACATTAGTTTCTTCAAGTTCATGCGATAATGCTTCCGAAAATGATAATACAAACGCCTTAGTTGCAGCGTAAACCGCCATGTAAGGAGTCGGGGCTTTGCTCAGTGATGAGGCCACCTGCAAAATACGCCCGCTGTTCCTCTCTGTCATTTCCTGAAGGTAGTATTTGGTCAGGCTCATAAGCGCCACGATGTTTAGCTGCACCAGGTCTATTTCGCGCTTCAGCTCTGTTTTATGAAAACGCCCCCACTCGCCCTGCCCGGCATCGTTTACTAAATATTCAATTGTAACACTCAGGCCTTTTACTTTATTATAAACCTCTTCGGCGGCTTCAGGCTTAAAAAGGTCGGCGGCAACAGTATGTACAGTTACTCCGTACTTTTCAAGGTCGGCCTTAGTCTGTTTCAGATTCTCTTCGTTACGGGCAACAAGCACAAGGTTAATATGGTCCTGAGCAAAAAGCTGTGCCAGTTCATAACCTATTCCGCTTGTTCCACCTGTTATCAATGCAAATTTCTGGTCGTTCATGGTTGTTGTTTTTAGTTTGGATTTTATTTATTCTCGTTTACATTTACTTTTTCAAGCGGAATCATTGCCGGGCCTTCCAGCACCTGCCCGTTGGTATCAAAACGCGAGGCATGGCAGGGGCAGTCCCAGGTTTTCTCTGCGCCGTTCCAGTGTACTACACAATACAGGTGGGTACATATTGCTGAGCAGGCCTTAACCCCTTCAGCAGATTTGTACACCGCAACCTTTTTGCCGTCAACCTCAACTACCTTACCCTCGCCTTCAGGTATCTCGCCAATTTTACTGTCGGCAAACAGCACATAATCTTTGAAAACCTCTGCGGCGTTGATTGCATTTTCTTTAATGAATTTACCTGCGGCTTTCATTGGGTTGTGTCGCGATGCATCAAACAATTTGGTATATGCAGTTTCTTTGCCCTGCAATAAATCTCTTATTATGATAGCCGATAACGCACCGTAGGTAAGCCCGTCTGTAGAAAAGCCAGTTGCCACAAACACATTTGAGCCTGAACTGCGGCGGCCTATGTATGGCAAGGCATCGGCCGGCTTGTAGTTCTGGCCTCCCCACCATTGCACAATCTCGGCAATGTCAAACCTTTCCCTCAAAAACTTTTCAAGGTTTGCAATGTTTTCCTGGTTGTTTTCTTTTTGACCTACCTGGTGCGGCTGGCCTACGCATACAATGTATTTTTCGCCATTATGCTCATAGGAGCGTACCGAATAGCGTTCGTTTATATTATAGTAGCCCCAGAAAATACCATCAGGATAATCGCCGCTCGCAAGCTTTGCCGCAACGCCATACTCACGATAAGTCCCTAATAATGAATGGAAATCAAGGAAAACCCCTTTTGGCGTATGGGTGGCATGCACCACATATTTTGCAGTTACGGTTCCGCCTTCGGTTTTGACGATGGCTTTTTCCTTATCAGAATCTGTATCAATATCAGTCACGGCGCTGTCTTCATAAATACTGCAGCCTGCACCGTTTATTGCTTCGGCCAGCTGCTGTACAAAACGCAGCGGGTTAAACTGCGCCTGACCGTCAATCTTCATACCTTTTACAACCGGGAAGGGCAGATCGCCCGGCAATACTTCGCTAATCGGCAGACCGGCTTCAAGTCCTGCTTTCATACCTTTTTCAACCTGGCTTTTATTTTCTTCATTGGCCGAATACAAATACCAAGCCCTCCTCTTAAAATCACAATCAATGCTGTATTGGTCAACAGCATCCTCTATCAGCTGTACACCTGCCAAACGGGCCTCATATACAGTACGCAGCGTTTCAGTATCATATTTGCTTTGTATCACATCAAAACCTTCTTCAACAGAACCGTAGAGGTTTCCGGTACTGTGGCCGGTGCTGCCCGCGCCAACTTTCATTGCCTCAAGCACAATTACATTAAAACCCGCATTTTTTAACAACATGGCTGTAACCACACCTGTAATGCCGCAGCCTACAACAACTACATCTGCCGTGGCGCTGCCGGTAAATTGGCTAAAAGATGAGCCTGATGAATAACTGCGCCATATAGATTTTGAAATGCCTTGCGGTGTGTTGCTGCCTGTTTCCATGTAGTATGTTTTTGATATCAACAAGTTAGGGAGATAAAAGCCGCTGTCCTGTTAAGTGCGCGTTAATCAGGCGTTAAAACTGGCCCGGTGCATTTAAGGTTAGCCTAACTTTATAAATATGAAAGCGTATGCCAACATAAAAGGTGACAGCGGCGTAACGGGCTATGAGATTATTGCAGATGCCATTTTGGTAGAATTCGGGCACAGCGCTATATATAAGTATTCTTATAAAAGTGCAGGTAAGGCTGTAGTTGAAAAAATGAAAGCGCTGGCAGCTAAAGGACGCGGGCTCAGCACCTACATAAGCCAGAAAGTTAAAGATAAATATGAAGCTAAAATAAAGTAAGATGATAGACGTGATAAAAGATGTGCCGGCGAACGTGGCGGGTTTCAGGGCCAGTGGCGAAGTGACTGCTGATGACTACAAGAACGTTATGGAGCCGCATGTAAAGCAGCTGGTAGAAAAAACCGGTGAGCTCAACTTTCTGTACATGGTTGATACCGATGTAGCCAACTTTACTGCAGGCGCGTGGCTGCGTGACGTGCTGCTGGGCATAAAGCAGCTGGCAAAATGGCGGCGGGGTGCTATAGTTACGCACCAGGAAGGGGCGATAAAGTTTACCGACGCGTTCAGCATAATTGCTCCGGGAGAATTTAAAGGCTTCCATCCGGAAGAATATAACGAAGCCGTGGGGTGGGTTTCAGGAAATTCCGAAGCATAATGGACTGGATAGAGATACTTGGCCTTGCAGCGGCTTTTTTTACTACGGTGGCAAATATTCCGCAAACCATTAAGGTGTTGAAAACACGGTCTACCAAAAGCCTGTCTGTTGTTGCCTATGCCATACTTTTCACAGGGCTTGTTACCTGGACTGTCTATGGTATTTTGCAGGAAGACCTCCCCGTCATTCTCGGCAATATAGTTGCTGCCGTTTTATGCGGAATAATCCTTACGGTTAAGATTATTGGCATGGTACGGGGCGATAAAAAGGAGTAAGCCAAATGTTATTTTATTGCTAAAGCAGGTACAGGCTGGCAAAGTAAAGAGGTAACTTTAATATTGAATTAAAATATAAAACCATGAACACACAATCAATAACCAAAGTAATAGCATTCGCATCTATCGTGGCGGGCATAAACATGCTAAGCTCTTGCGACAGCTGCAACCGTAAAGAAGAAAGCTATGACAGCACTGTGGAAACCACTACGGAAACAGATACCACTACAACTATCGCAGGCGATACAACAGCTTATGACCAGGCTGATGCAACAGGTACTACCGGAACCGGCACAGGCCCTGCAACCGGGCGTACAACAACAGGGACTGCCGGTACAGGTGCTGCCGGAAGTACCGCCGGCGGAAGTTCAGCTGCCAACGAAACCCCCTCTACCACAAGCAGGGTAGCATCGGGCAGCGGCGCATCATCTCCGGCATATGACCGTAGTAACGACCCTATTGAGAATACAAATACCCCTGCACGTGTAAAAGGCCGCGCTGTTGACCCGGGTGGTACAGCGGGCACAGGCGGCGGTACGGGCACAGGCAGCACTGGCAACAACAGCCGTGTAAGCAAGAAGTCAGACCAGGTGGATTAAGTTTAGCGATTAGCCAAAAGTCACAAGCCACGAGCCAAAAGCAACTATTAACTCAACACCTAAGACCTAAATACTTAATACCATAATTATGAAAAAAATACAGATTTTATTTGCAGTAATCCTCACGGCAGGAATGTTAAGTTTTACATCATGCAACAGAGATACCGGGCGTACCAATGAATCCGGATCTGCTGCCGGTGTTGAAGCGAACGGACAGATTAACGGCAGTGATGCACCTGACGCCAATGCTGAAAGCGGCGCTGCAGCCGGAGAAAAAGTAAATGAAGACGGCTCTGCCAACGACACAGTGCAGCCCCAAGGCGCTGCTAATATGAGTGCGCCTGCAGGCGGAGCGCCGATGAGCAAAGAGTAACAAGCCATAAGGCACAAGCCACTGGTCAAATTCCAAATGACAAATTCCAAACGCGGGATTCGTGTTGAACTCGTAGACTCGCAATTTTAAACCTTAAACTTTAAACAAAATGAATTCAGATAACCCCGGACAAGGAAACCGCGGCGGGCAGGAATATGGCGAGGAAAACTTCCATAAAAGTGGCCGCAACCAAGATAGCCAAAGGCATGAAACAACTCCTGAAGAAGAAAAGATGAAACAGGCGCACCATGAGGCGCAGGAAGATGAAGATAAGTTTAGTCCCGGTGAGGACGAAGACTATGATGCAGAAGATTTTTCTACAGACTGATAATTAAACACTACCACACCTATGGCTTCACCCAGTATTGTTGAGTGCAGCAAACTCATTGCTAAGAACAACCTGAAGATTGCTTTTGCCGAAAGCGCCACTGCCGGTTGGCTTGCCTCTGAATTTTCATTAACGGAAGATTCCGGCAAGATACTGCTGGGCGGCATAGTTTGCTATGACGCTACCACAAAGCAGGACATATTGGGCATTCCTGAAGAACTGATTGAGCAATGCACACCCGAGTCTGCCGAGGTGACAAAAGCGATAGCCGACGCCTTGCCAAAGCTTTTTGGCTGCGATATTGCTGTTGGCGTTACAGGGCTTACCACACCCGGCGGCAGTGAAACCGAAGATAAGCCGGTTGGCACCATGTTCATCCACATTAATATGCCGCACAGCAGGTATATGGCCCACCGTGAAGTTTTTGAAGGAAAACCGGAAGAAATAATTAAAAAAACCATACGCCGTGTAGGCACACTGCTTACAGAAATGGTTGAAAAACACCAGGAGTCATGAATGCAGCAGGACGAATTTTACTCGCAACAGCTATAGGCACATCATTTATGACGCTGTATAGCTATTGGCAGTCAAAGAAGCAAAAGCAGGAATTTACAGAACCCGTTTTGCTCAACGAGCTGTCAGACAGGTCTCCTGAACTTCCGGAAGTTAATGATACTGATGACGACCCTGTGGGCTGGACAACGCACTACGCCGTAGGATTATTATTTGTAGTCAGCTACTACATTTTATGGAAGAGGTCGCTCACGCATCCTACTATATTAAAAGGACTAACTATAGGTGCAGCCAGCGGAGTTATAGCCATAGCAGCGTGGAAAATAATGTTTGCCACAAACCCCAACCCGCCAAAGAATGACCGTGAGGGGTATTACAGGCAGCTGTTTATAGCACATCTTATTTTCTCTACAACTGCATTATACGGGTATAAGCTTCCTGACTATATAAAACGCATTTCTTAATATGGAGCACTTGCATACAATCACGCATATCGAAATCCCTGCGCCTGACTTTACTACAGCGGTGGAATTCTATACCAATGTGTTTAACTGGGAAGTAGAGCTGGTAACGGTTGATCATTACGCTTTCTTCAGGATTGGCAATACAGGCAGCGGCGGTGGGCTTGATGCATCACTAATGCCCGCACCGGAGAAAACCGGCCCACAGCTGGTGATTGATACCGATGATATTAAGCCTATGCTTACGAAAATTGAGGAGAACGGCGGTATAATAATCCAGGATAAAACGGAGATACCCGGTGGCCATGGCTACTATGCCGTATTTAAAGACCCAAACGGGAATTATTTGCAGCTGCATTCTCGATAATTCGACAACTTCGATATTTTGACTCTTCGATTTTTAGACTTCTTCGACTTTTTCGAACAGATAGTAACTAATATTTAAAAGCTTAAAAAATAAACCTTGCCAGACTTCAAATCTGCAGGTTGTTTTAGTAATCAATCGAAGCTGTCGAATTATCGAAAAATCGAACCTTGTCGTCTTACGTAAATATCGTCCTTGTTTCCTGGCTGATTGGTTCTGGTGTGCCGGTTTCCATAAAACGCTTAAAGCCCATAATGTCTTTACGAACCATTTTTTCAAAATATGGGTTCAATAGCTTGCCTATTTCTTCACCGGCCACGCCTAGCGGTGCGTGGTAAGAAAACACAATATGTACCAGCGTACCCAGTTCTCCTGCATCCTTAAACGTTACTTTACCCGCATTTTTCACAAAAGAGCCCGGCAGGCTTTGCCATCCTATAAAACGGTAAGGCTCCTCCTTCACTATTTCGGCTTCCCAGGTTACGGTGCCTAGTCCTGCAGGAAGCTTTGCTTTCCATTCGCTGCGAATTTCGCTTAGTACCGTCACGCTTTCCAGATGATCCATAAACAACGGAAGGTTACCTAAATGCCTCCAGAAAGTGTAAACCTCCTCAACCGGTCGTTTTACAATAAGGCGTGTGTGTATGTTGATGTTTGAATCTGCCGGCTTCTCCGCACGGTGCATCATTTTATTACCGTAATAATGTCCCGGACAAAAACCCGATGCTCCCCTGGCAATCATGAATCCGCCCGCAATAGCTTCGGGCACACTCCTGCTTTTTTTAAAAGCATGGTACAGCAGGTAAGCGCCGCCAAAAATAGATACCGCCCTTTCAAGGCCGCCAATGTTTTTATCGATTACAGGGAGTTTTACGTCAGGAAATTTCATCGTAATGGGTTTTAGGTGCTCGGTTTGGGTTTTAAGTTCCAATCATAAAAATAAGAAAGGTTTTTGTGCTGATAAGTTGTTTTAACAATACCTTATAAACAATAAGCCCCATTTTGAATGGGGCTAAGCAATAGAATATATAATAATGATGATTACGGCCTTGTAGGGTTACCGCTGCCTGATGTACCTGTAGGGTTGTTAGTACCGCTGCGGTTTGAGCCTCGGCTGTTATTGTTATTGGTGCCATTTGTTGTAGGCGATGTACTGTTTGGAGTTGTAGATTGCGTTGTAGTTGTAGTACCCGATTTGGTTGTTGATGACTTTCTGGTATCTGTATTTGTACGGGGCTGCGTAGTAGTGCTGCGCTGGTTGGTAGTGGTACGATCCTGGGTTGTGGTAGTCGTTGAGCGCGGTTGGGCAGTTGTTTTATTTACGCTTCCATCGGTTCTCAAATCAGGGGTTACAGGAGTTTCAGGTGTTCGCACCATCGTGCCACGCGTTGTGTCTGTTTGTGCTGAAGCAAGGCCAAAAGCCAATAGTGCTGCCAGCGTTAAAAATGATTTTTTCATAACTTACAGTATTTAGTTTACCGTAAAGTTATTTCGCCTTTACCCAGCGTAAAGCCTCGTTATACAATTATTAACCAAGTTTTAACCGCACATTGGCTAGCCTTGCCAAAATGCGGTTAAACACCTAATAATTTATTGGTTTAGAACCTATTATCGCCATCAAGCATCCTGCCAAGGCCGCCCAGTATGCTGCCCTCGCCCCTGTCCTGCCCGCCACCTTGCGGTGCAGCAGCATATATCCTTCCGGCCAGCCTGCTAAAAGGCAATGACTGTATGTACACCACGCCCGGTCCCCGCAATGTGGCATAGAAAAGCCCTTCGCCGCCGAAGATGGTATTACGTATACCGCCTACAAACTCAATGTCATAATCTACCGTTGGTGAGAATCCCACGATACAACCGGTATCAACTTTAAGAACATCGCCTGCCGAAAGTTCTTTGCGCGCCAGGGTCCCCGCCGGCATGTACAAAAGCCAGACCGTCACCTTCAAGCTTTTGCATGATAAAGCCTTCACCACCGAAAAGCCCGCGGCCAAGCTTACGCGAAAACTCGATACCCACTGTAACGCCTTTTGCGGCGCATAAAAAAGAATCTTTCTGGCATATAAATCTTCCGCCAAAGTCAGTAAGGTCAATGGGCACAATTTTTCCCGGATATGGAGATGCAAAACTTACCTTCCGCTTGCCGTGCCACTGGTTGAGGAACACGGTCATAAAGAGGCTCTCACCTGTAAGCAGCCTTTTGCCTGCTGAGAACAGTTTACCCATGATACCCTCGTTCTGGTTGCTGCCATCCCCAAATATTGTCTGCATCTGTATTCCTGTGTCCATCATCATAAAGCTTCCGGCTTCGGCCACAACGGCTTCCTGCGGGTCAAGATCAATTTCTACATATTGCATTTCTTCCCCGTAAATGGTGTAGTCTATTTCGTGTGCGGTCATAATTAGATTTTTAGATTGTTCGACTTTTGATTGAAAAGATGAATATACTAAAAATTATCTTCTGCCAACCTGCAATACAATTTCTTGCCCACTCCATACTAAAACCGTTAATTCGCTGTTTTAATAGGGCATTACCTACCATTAACCAACAAACCAGATATGCACAAAATACTTACCTTACTATTGCTGCTTGCATTTTCTGCGGCCGGCTACTCGCAAACCATTACGCTTAAAGGTAAAGTTACCGATACACATAACACTCCGCTGGAAGCTGCTACGGTTTACCTTACATCTATCAAAGACTCGACCGTAGTAGATTATACTATTTCAGATAAAAATGGCGTGTGGACGCTTAGAACACGTAAAATTAGTCAGCCGGTTTTCCTTAAGGTGTCATTCATCGGCCTGGCAGATTATAAGCAGCAGGTGGATGAATTAAACACTGACCGCGACTTTGGCACACTTAAACTTGACGATAAAGCAACCGAACTTAATGAAGTGGTTGTAAAAGGCGAAATACCGCCGATACGCGTAAAGAAAGACACGCTGGAGTTTAATGCCTCTTCGTTTAAAGTACGCCCTGATGCCAATGTGGAAACGCTGCTGAAACAGCTGCCGGGTGTAGATATTGATGAAGAAGGAAAAATTACGGTTAACGGTAAGGAAGTGAACCAGATACTTGTGAATGGCAAACCTTTTTTTGATAAAGACGGTAAGATTGCCCTGCAAAACCTGCCTGCCGAAATTATTGATAAGGTGCAGGTAAGCGATACTAAGACAAAAAAGGAAGAACTGAGCGGCGAGGCTGCATCGGGCAATAACTCAAGCATAAACCTAACCATACAGGAAGATAAAAACAAAGGCTTCTTTGGGCGTGTAACCGGTGGGTACGGAAGTGATAACCGGTATGAGAGCAGCCTTTTGCTAAACTATTTTAAAGACAAACGGAAGATAAGTTTTCTCGGCTCATCAAACAATATCAACAGTACAGGCTTCTCTATGAATGAGATTTTTGACAACATGCGTGGCGGCCGTAACCAGTCTATTTACATAAGTGATGACGGGAGCTTTGGCATAAATGGTATGAACTTCGGAGGCGGACGCGGCATAACGCGTTCACACATGCTGGGCGTTAACTATGCAGATGAGTGGTTTAAAGGCGTAGAGCCAAGCTTCAACTATTTCTTTACGGCAGCCGACACAGAAAATGAAAACCGCACCCGCGAAGAAAACCTCATACCTGCCACGGCAAATACTGAAGCGCGCACCCTGATAAGGAACGCTTTCAGCAATACTGACAATGAAAGGTTTGCCCATAGCGCCAATGGGGACTTTGAGATTAAAATAGATTCTACTTCAAACGTTTATTTTGCACCAAGGTTTTCGCGCTCAAACTCGAAATTTAAAAGCATTTCCGGCCAAAATACGGTTGACCAGAATAACATCCTTCAAAACGAAAGTAATGCCGACAGCTTTAACGAGACCGATAATACATCATTTACAGGCAACCTTGAATATTTTAAAAGCCTGAAACGTAAGGGACGCTCTGTAAGCGTGTCGCTCAACAATGAAAACAGGCTTGATGACAGCCGCAACCGAAGCCGCATAAACAGCTTTTTTTATGAAGACAGCAATAATGACGGTATTACTGATGTGACCAGTGATATACGGAATCAGTTATTGAAAAACCACAACAGCACCGATATGTATGAAGTGGCGGCCGAGTACAGTGAACCTATAACCGACTCACTGCGCTTTACCGTTGAGGGGAAATACCGCTGGGAAAAAGATGTGCAGAACCGTGATGCTTTTGATTACAGCGGCTTTACCAATGATTATACATTTGCTAATGATGAGCTGTCTTACTACATGGCGTCAACCACCAGGAGTTTTACCCCTACAGTCGGGATACGCTATAATAAAAGCAAATACAATATCAGTTTTACAGGCGGTACACGTATAGCTGATTTCAGCAATTACGGTACGCAGCTAGGCGAGGTGTATGATTTTAGCCGTAAATATGTGCTGCCTGCTATAGGCGCCAACTTTTCATACAACGTTTCAAAATCGGCACATTTCTATTCAAACTACATGTACAGGGTAGATTTCCCGCAGCCTTACCATGTGCTGCCCATTGAAGACAGGAGCAATCCGCTAAACTTTACTGTTGGAAACCCTGACCTTGACCCTAATAAATACCACACGGTATATATAGGCTTAAACAACTACGATTTCCCAACACGTACCGGTTATAACTTTTATGCAGGGGGCGACTACAGGGATAGTGAGATTGCGAGCGTGACCCGCATTGCTGATGGCGCACGTTATTATACTACATATACAAACGTAAGCGGCACCTACCAGGGCTGGGCGGGCGGCAGCTATAGCAAGAGCTACAAAAAAGAAGCGCACAGCTTTAAGGCCAACATAGGCTTCAATACCAATTTCAGCAAAAGCAAAGGTTTCACCAATGCGCAGCCTTATGAAGCCACAACCATTAGTGCCGGGCCGCGTATAAACCTTAACTATGACTATGGTGAACTGGTATCAATTATCCCTACTTACGCATTTTCTTATAGCGAAACTAATTTTGAAAATTACATTATAGACAAGACATCATATGTTGTACACAGGGCTGGGCTGCAAACTACTACCTACTGGCCTAAGCATGTGGTTTTTGGCAATGACTTTAACTACCAGTACAACTCACAGCTGAGTGAAGGTTTCCGGAAAGATTTCTTTTTGTGGAATACAAGCCTGGGGTATAACTTTATGAACGACAGGCTGCTGTTTAAAGTAAAGGTATATGATGTGCTTAACCAGAATCTTGGCACGATGCGTACGGTAACACCAACCAGCATACGCGATGAGCAGAACAACGTACTGAAACGTTACGTTATGTTCTCACTCACTTTTAAACTGTCAAAATTTGGCGGAAAAGAAACTAAAGATGAGGGCGGTTTCTGGTGGTGGTAAAAAAACAAAACCCGCTTTTATCAGCGGGTTTTTTGTTTGACACTGATTTTCTTCAAGTCAACTTTGCTGACTGCTTCGATCATTTGCATCCTGTAATGCTCAACATCAGAATACTTGATTCTTGGCGATGCACCTTCCAGGAATTTTTTCACAATTTCATTGTATTCAATCATTTTCTCGAAAGCAGTCTGAAGCAATTCATCATGCATATCGTATGTCATACTTAAAATTACGACTATATATGTAGTACAGTTGCTAAGGGTTCGTTAAAAAAATAACAAGATGATTCTTATGGGTTTATGCAGCAGAATGACAGGATAGGAAAAAAATAAAAAGCCCCATATTGCTATGGAGCTTTTCTTAGTAGCGGGAACAGGACTCGAACCTGTGTCCGCCGCGGCGGATATGAGCCTTGATTTATAAATTAGCAATTAAGTTTTTTACGAATTCTCTCCCCACCCCGCTTTTAAGATAGCTTTCTCGCTTTATAGCATAAGACTTAGAGTTATAAAACTCGACATAAATTACTATCCAAGGCCTAAACCTTACTGTATATCTCTTGTTGCGAGCAGGTTGTGCGATTTAAACCTGTCTATCAAAGCCGAAGTGTAACCTACATATGATTTTTGGTGCTTTTCAGAATACAAAATATATACAACAAATTCATCCACCTGAAATATAGCTCTTAATAAAGTCAGTGTAAACAAAAAAGAGAACCAATGGTTCTCTTTTATTAGTAGCGGGAACAGGACTCGAACCTGTGACCTTCGGGTTATGAGCCCGACGAGCTGCCTACTGCTCTATCCCGCGCTGTGAGTGCAAATATACAACGGATATTTGGAACTGCAAGCATTACATGCAAAAATATTTTTATTTAAAACTTAACTATTATTTATCTTCAATACAAATACTATAATCGTAAAAAACTTATATTTGTTAAAATAATCATAAATCACCCCTTAAATCTTACCACTATGTTTACATCTCAAGACATTATTGACAGCATTAACCGCTATCTGGCTATTGTTAAAGACCCTAAAGCGTTACAGACTTGTTTTTCACAAGGAAATTACTTTTACTACGATTATAAATCAGTAGCCAACAAGCATAGCCATATACATGCTTACCCCGGCATTTATAAGGATCAATTGTACTTTTTTATGGTACCTGAACAATATGATAATCCTCAATCTGTAGATATACTTTGGGAGCACACACAGTGCTGCCTAGTTGAAGGTAGTGAAAAAGGGCCTGTAGAACCCGGCGACCCGGGTTCACACCGCATACCTGACAATGTAGCCCTTGAAAGAATTATCGCCTGGGAAGACAATTATATGCAATGGATACCTGAACAGGTTAACTCTGAAAACGGAATGTTTCAGGCCTTTAATATTTCAACCGCGGATTTTGAAAGTGAGGATGATGCCATCTTCCTTGGGCTAAGACAAGTGTTGGGTAATACCACAGGCTTTGTAGCCGATCTTATTGTAGCCAACAATGACCAGGCCGCCCAGGCAATGGTTTTTGATGATTTTATTAAACCTGTACCTCCGTACGGTACTCCTGCACTCCAGGAAAAATTTTATCTTCTTAGTATCTAGATGGATAACATCGAATGGCTTGGTGCGATTACTTGGCTTTCACCAATTACAACTTGTATCGCAACCATTATTGGATTTAGGGCGTTTAGATCCTTAAATATCGTCTCTAAGGGCATTACTATTTATCTATCAGCAATGATGGCTATAGCAATAATAACCGAAATATTTTATATCCTTCGTATAAATAACCATTTTATATTACCAATTTATTGCCTGATTGAACTTATATTATTTACCTATTTCTATAATAAATATCTATTGAATAAAAGATATAAGCTCTTAATGTTTGCTAATATTCTTGGTGTAGGGTACATATTGTGGGATATTTTTACATTTAGCTTTACGACCGTCAATGAATTTCAAAGCTATGCGAAAGTGTTTGACAACTTCGGAATTATACTTTTAGCGCTGACATATTGCTATGAGAAACTTGACCAGCCCAACGTATCTAAGTGGAAAAATTTCAGATTAAATATTGTTATAGCCGTTTTCTTCACCATTAATCTTATATTCTTCCTGCCTTACAATTTTATAATAAATAATAATGCAGGCATACAGTTTTATTTCTGGTTCGGAATTGCAATTACAACAATTATTTTCTACATATATCTTACCACACTAGTAATCCAGGACTCCAGAAAAAATAGCGCCAGTAAAAAACTGCATCAGGCAGCATAAAGCAAAATAGGTATTTTTGTAACGAAGATTACCAACCAATGGAAAAGTGGCAGGACCCTAAAATAATAGCGTTATGGATAGCTATCATCATTATTTTGATAGCTACTATTATGGGTTTTGTGGTAAAGATTCTGCACGCGGGGTACAAGCGTATGGCTGAAGCTGCCGTGCGTGAGGCCAATCTGAAATTGGAACACCAGAAAATGCTATTGCAAACCAGCCTTGAAACCCAGGAAAAAGAACGCAACCGCATAGCTGCCGACCTGCATGACGGGCTTATAGGGAAGCTTACCGTAGTCCGCCTTAAAAGCCAGATAGGCGCTGAAAGTACAGAGCTTGATTCATTGATTAGCGAGAGCATTGCCGAAGCCCGCCGCATATCGCATGACCTTACACCCCCTATGCTGGCGTTTTCAACTCCGGCTGAGATTATAAGCAATGTAGTGCTACCATGGCAGCAAAAGCTTGAAGTTATTTATGATGCGGATATCCGCACTGCAACAGATACTACACCCGAGGTAAAGATACAGCTGGTACGTATAGTACAGGAAATCATCACCAATATTGTGAAACATGCCGAAGCTACTGCCGTGTATGTGAGATTCAGGTATAGCGATACAGGCTTTGCGCTTTTGGTCAAAGACAACGGCAAAGGCTTCGATACGGCGATTCTTAAACATGGCTTAGGGCCTTAATAGCCTAGAAATTCGTGTGCAATACCTCGATGGGAGGTTTAAAATAAAATCGGCACCCGGCAAAGGCACAGGTATTTTAATAACGGCTCCCCTAAAACCCGCAACCTATGGAAAAGATTAAATTAGCCATTACTGATGATGATAACCTGATTGTAGGCCTGCTGCAGGGTTATCTGCAAAGCATAGGCAACCTTGATGTGATTTTTACTGCAGGCGGTGGCCATGAACTGTTAGATAAGCTCTCTGCTTCTGACACTTTACCTGACGTGTTGCTGCTCGATCTGCGCATGGACGGCATGGACGGCATTGAGGTTTCGGAAAAGCTTAAGATAAATTATCCATCAATAAAAATTATTGTAGTCTCCTCACATTACCAAACATCGTTTATGGGCTTTATGCTTAAAACAGGTGTAGCAGCATTTTTACCAAAAGGCATCTCCCCTGCCGACCTGCTTGATGTGATAAAAACTGTTTATGCGCAGGGCTATTATTTCAGGGATGACCAACTGGCTGCCCTTCGCGGGCAGATAACAGGGAAAGCTCCGAAACCTGCGCTGCATGAAGAAGAGATGCTTACCGACCGTGAGATTGAAGTGCTAAAACTGATATGCCAGCAAAAAACCGGTAAAGAAATAGCTGATATACTTAATATGTCTCCCCGCACCGCCGATGGCCACCGTAATACACTATTTGTAAAAACCGGCGCCAAAAATATTGCAGGCCTTGTAATTTACGCCCTACAGCAGCAAATAGTGCATATAGATGAGCTTCCTGTAATGTAGTTGTATCTCTGTAAAAATACCTGTAGGTTAAAATTCCGTAATTCTATCCTGTTCCTGTTTATGCTGTTGCCGCATCTTTGCTGTGTAGTTTCATAGCAATTACCGGCAACACTACACCTTACGTTTCCCCCTAAAGATGCATTTTCACAGTGCTGCCGGTTTTTTCTCTTATATCTTGTGTGTGTAACACGGGTAGTTTTTTATAAAATAGATGTGTGGAAAGTGGGTTTGGTCGCCCACTTTTCTTTTTTATAAGGTTACCTCAAAATAAACTCCTACTTTTATGGCATTAATAACAAACAACATGAAAAAAGCAACATTATTATTCTTACTTGTAGGCGCCACAGCATTAGCCCAAAGCGTTACCATAAAAATGGGTTATAAGCCCAATACCACCTACAGGCAAACCCAAGACCAAAAAGTAACAACTGAAATTTCGTATGGCGAAGGTATGGAGCCTATGAAACAGGACGGGGCTACCAAAACTACATCTGTTACAAAAACAGGTAAACTTACCAATAACATTATACCTTTTACTACCGAACTTGAGCTTGATGCAGAAAGTGCAGCTGCGGCACAAATACCCAAAGGCACAAAACTTTATGGTAAGACTGACGTGAACGGTGTTCCTAAATTTGATTCGATACATGCGCCGGGCATGAACCCGCAGATAAAAGATATGCTTGTGAAAATGATGCAGAGCAATCTGTCACAAAGCATCATTCCACAAAAGACTGTAAAAGTTGGCGAAAGCTTTGTTGTTGACACTCCGTTTGAGCTCCCTATGGGGCCGGTGACTATGAACATGCAAAATAAAACAACATATAAGCTTATAAAGATTGAAGGCAAGAAAGCGCATTTCGACCTTAGCTCTGTTTACACACTTACTACAAAAGTTGAAGGTCAGGACATGAAAGGCAGCGGTACTGCAATGGGTAGTATGATTTATGATACAGATGCCGGTTATCCTACGCAAATGAATACAATTACTGATATGACAATGGCTTTTAAAGCCCAAGGCATGGACATGAACCTGAAAACAAAAGTTGACCTGAAACAAACTACTGAAGTTACGCCTGCAAAGTAACTTTGTGGTAATAAAATTAAAAAAGAGGCTTTAGGGCCTCTTTTATTTTTTGACTACTTCTGCCTGAAATAGATATCTATCGGCACCCCATTAAAATCATATATCTCACGCATCTTATTTTCAAGAAAACGCTTGTACGGTTCCTTTACATATTGTGGAAGGTTACAGAAGAACACAAACTGCGGTGTAGGCGTTGGCAGCTGCATACAGAACTTTATTTTCACATACTTGCCTTTAAGCGCCGGCGGTGGCATATTCTCTATAATCGGCAGCATGGTTTCATTAAGCTTTGATGTAGGTATGCGCTGCTTCCTGCTTTCAAAAACATGCACTGATGTTTCAAGAGCTTTGAGCAAACGTTGCTTGGTTAGTGCAGAAACAAATAGGATAGGAACATCTGTAAATGGCTGAAGTTCCTCTCGTATCTTACGCTCATAGTCGCGTGTACTCATAGTGTCTTTTTCAACAAGGTCCCATTTGTTCACTAAGATTACTATGCCCTTGCGGTTCTTTTCAGCAAGCCAAAAGATGCTTTGGTCCTGCCCTTCAAAACCGCGGGTAGCGTCAATAACTAATATACAGATGTCGCTATGCTCAATAGCACGAACCGAGCGCATAACAGAATAAAATTCAAGGTCTTCCTTTACCTTTGCCTTACGGCGGATACCCGCAGTATCTACAAGGTTGAATTCAAACCCGAAACGGTTGTATTTTGTATCAATCGCATCGCGTGTTGTTCCGGCAATGTCAGTAACTATATACCTGTCTTCACCAATAAGAGCATTAATGAATGATGACTTCCCGGCATTTGGCCTTCCAACAACTGCAAAACGCGGAAGTGTTTCAGCGTTTTCATCAGCTTCAGGTAGTTCAGGCAGCACTTTTACAAGCTCATCAAGCAGTTCGCCTGTGCCAGAGCCATTCATACCTGCAATTGTAAAATATTCGCCCAGGCCTAGGTTATAGAACTCCACAGCGTCTTTTTCACGCATAGAGTTGTCTACTTTGTTTACTGCCAGCAACACCGGTTTTGTTACCTTACGCAACAATTTGGCTACTTCCTCGTCCATAGGCGTGATGCCTTCTTCTACATCAACCACAAAAATTATGGCATCAGCCTCATCAATAGCAAGTTCCACCTGGCGGCGTATCTCAGCTTCAAAAATATCATCAGATCCCTTTATATACCCGCCCGTATCAATAACTGAAAACTCTTTGCCGTTCCATTCGCTCTTTCCATAGTTCCTGTCGCGGGTCACCCCGCTCACAGAATCTACAATAGCTTCCCTGCGCTGTATCAGCCTGTTAAAAAAAGTGGACTTACCCACATTTGGCCTTCCTACAATGGCTACGATGTTATTCATTGGTGTAATTTAAATTTTTGCAAAAGTACTCTTTTAAGTTGTAAAGTTGAAAGTTTAAAAGTTGTAAAGTTCTCGTGGCAACTTTCAAACTTTCAACATTCTAACTTTTAAACTATTTTTGGTTATACCCAAACCTCCTAAGCTGGTAGTTGTTGCTGCGCCAGTCTTTATTGACTTTTACGAACAATTCAATATGTATCTGCTTACCGAAAAATTTCTCCAAAACTTCACGGGCCTGTATGCCGACTTTCTTGATGGCAGCGCCTTTATGGCCTATGATAATACCTTTCTGTGTATCACGCTCTACCATTATAACAGATTTTATGCGGATGATATCTTCCTCTTCCAGAAACTCTTCCGTTTCAACCTCAACAGCATAAGGTATCTCCTTATCATAATTGTCGAGTATCCTCTCGCGTATGGCTTCGTTCACAAAAAAACGCTCCGGCTTATCAGTTAACGCATCTTTAGGGTAATACGGTGGTGAGGCAGGCAGCAATTCAAGAATACGGTTGAACACATTAGCAACATTGAAATTTTCAAGTGCAGATATAGGATAAATTTCAGCATTCGGCACCTTTTCCTTCCACAACGCCATCTGCTCTTCAAGCTGCTCCTGGGTAGATTTGTCTATCTTATTCAGAAGCACTAATACCGGAATTTTTGCCTTGATAATCTTATTGAAGAACGCTTCATCCTTCAGTTCTTTCTCACCTATTTCAACCATATAAATTAGCACATCAGCATCTTCAAAGGCCGATTTCACAAAGTCCATCATGCTTGACTGAAGCTCGTATGCCGGTTTAATTATCCCCGGGGTATCACTCAACACCACCTGGAAATCATCTCCGTTTACAATGCCCAGAATACGGTGGCGTGTGGTCTGCGCTTTTGATGTGATGATAGAAAGACGCTCACCAACAAAGGCATTCATAAGTGTGCTTTTACCCACATTCGGGTTACCTATAATATTTACAAAACCTGCTTTATGCTCCATAAACTTAAATCTTTAAAATGAAAAAGGCTTTCCGTGGAGGAAAGCCTGCTTTTACTGGCAATTGCCACTTTAGCAGTGGGCAAAGTTACCATTATAAATCGTGGTATGCAATGTTTAGAAGCTGTAGCCTACTTTAAGCCCTGCACGGAAAGCCCATTCTTCAACATTTTTATTGTCGATATCGCCTTTACCTTTTATCTCTAACTTCCACATTGTACCAATGAACGGATCAATAGAGAAGCCACCAAATTGTATTTTGTAACCTAGTTCAGGCGCAAAGAATGAAAAATAGCTATAGGTGCCGTCAAAACCATTTTCGTCAAACTTAATATTTCCGTAAGAAAGGAAATTGGAATAATAGAATCCGTTGTGAACATCATTAAAATAAGTACGGCTACCCAGTTCAATTACGAAACCGCTGCCGTCGGTCGAAAAGCCCTTTTCTTCATAATCCATCAAGCCGTAGCCTACATTTACTACATGCGATGACGCATACTTGCCCTTAACATCTTTTTTATGCTCATACTGAATACCAATCTGGCTGGGCTCCGAATATTGGAAATTTGCCGAGAACTGGTGCTTTTTACTAACCGATGATTCCGTTTGTTCAGTTTCCTGAGCAAATGCAAATGATGCTGCTAAAATAGCAGCCAGAGTAAAGATTTTTTTCATTGTGTAAAGTTTTATTGGTTAAAAGTTATTGTGATTATGCAAAACAATAAATATGCCAAAACACTTACCAGCTGCCCGATGCCCCGCCGCCGCCGAAGCCACCGCCTCCGAATCCGCCACCAAAGCCGCCGCCACTGCTTCCGCCTCCCCCAAAACCACCGAAGCTTCCACCTGAACTACGACCCAGGCTTGATAAAATAAGTATATCGGCAAGGTCAAAACCTCCACCTCGATTACCGCGGTTACCGCCTCCACGGCCTCTGGATATTACTATGATAATTATGATAATTAAAATTATAAAGGGTAATACACTAAATATCCCATCCTTATTACCGGACCGGCGCAGATTTTTACGCTCTTCTTTATACTCTCCGTTTAGCGCCTTTATAATGCCAGTTGTACCGTCATCTATTCCTTGATAAAAATTGCCTGCCTTAAATGCCGGAATTATCTGCTCGTCAATAATACGGTTTGATAAGGCATCTGTTAACCTATGCTCAGTACCATACCCGGTTGCTATAGCAACCTTCCTGTCATCTTTAGCTATGAGCAGCAAAACGCCGTTGTCTTTATCCCCCTGCCCAATACCCCATGCATGTGCCAGGTCAACTTTATAGCTGTCAATATCATCGCCACCGGTATTCGGAACAACTACAACAACTATTTGTGTACTTGTTGAGTCTGCATACCTTATAAGTTTTTGTTCAATTTCCCGCTTTTGTGCGTCGTTTAAAAGCTGCGTGTCAATTTCGTAATAGCTTGTTTGTAATGAAGGTTTAGGCGGAATTTTCTGCGCAAAACCAGAAACAACTGTAAGAAGAAGACTTATAGCAAAGAATTTATTCAATAATTGTTTCATCAGCTTCTCGAGATTTCATTAGGCAATTCATCCTTATCATCATCTGCATACGGGAAATATTTCTTTAGGCGTTCACCGGCGCGGAGAATCCCTGCAACAAGACCTTCTTTGAATGCACCCGATTTAAAGTGGCCTATAACAACATCTTTTGTGCAGTCCCAAAAGTCCGCTTCAACAACCTTATCTATCCCCTCATCCCCAATAATGGCGAACGTATGGTCGTGTACGCCAACATAAAAGAGCACCCCGTTCCTCGCCGAAGTTTTATCCATCCCTAAAAGATGAAAAACCTCCTGTGCCCTTTCGAGCGGAGGTTTTTCTGTATGGTCTTCAATATGCACCCTTATCTCACCCGAAGTGTTTTTTTCAGCCAATGTAATGGCATTAACTATCTCCTGCTGTTCTTCAGGTGTGAGAAACTCTTTGGTTGCTGACATCTATTTAAAATTAAATTCTACCTCAGGGGCTTTTTCGGCGCCTTCTTCAGCCTTGAAACGGGCCATTTTTTCGAATCCGAAAAGTCCCGCGAAAATGTTGCTTGGGAAACTTTCGGTTTTAACTTCGTATTTGCTGGCAGCTTCGTTATAGCGATTTCTTTCAACGTTAATCCTGTTTTCTGTACCTTCCAACTGAGACTGCAGGTCACGGAAGTTTTGGTTTGCCTTCAGGTCAGGGTAACGTTCCACGCTAACCAATAGCCTTGACAATGCGCCTGACACACCTGCCTGTGCTTGTTGGAATTGTGCCAATTGTTCTGGGGTTATGTTTGATGGATCTACAGTTACTGCTGTAGCTTTAGATCTTGCTTCAATTACATCAGTCAACGTTCCTCTTTCAAAGTCTGCAGCACCCTGTACAGTTTTTACAAGGTTGCCTATAAGGTCATTACGCCTCTGGTAGCTGCTTTCAACGTTAGACCAGGCCGTCCTGGCTTCTGCCCTTACACCAACAAGGCTGTTATAAGATGATATTGCCAAAATAGCAAGTATAACAATTATCACTACCGGAATAATCCACTTTCTCATGTTTTTTGTGTTTAAAGTTCGTTTTTAATATTGATTAGATTTGCTTTTATTGCTTCAAGTTTTTTGACGATTTCCATTTTATCGAGCGACTTTTTCTGCCCAGCCTTTAAGTGGACTTTAGCGCCTTCAAGGGTAAAACCGCGTTCTTTCACCAGATGATAAATCAGCTGCAGGTTCTTTACATCTTCGGGGGTGAACATGCGGTTGCCTTTCGCATTCTTCTTTGGTTTGAGCACATCAAACTCTTTATCCCAAAAACGGATAAGCGATGCGTTTACGTTAAACGCCTTTGCGAGTTCACCTATGCTGTAATAGCGCTTTTCAGCTAGTTCAAGTTGCATTAATCGAGTGATTGGTTTTCCTGGTTAGCTAATTTAGAAATTAAAATGTATTCTTTAGCAGAAATATTTCCGTAATAGAAATTTATCGGGTTTATAACCTCGCCATTTTTGTGTACTTCATAATGCAAATGCGGCGCCTCGCTGCGGCCGGTGCTGCCTACATAGCCTATAACGTCTCCCCGCTTCACGCGCTGGCCAGCCTTAACCTTATACTTGCTCAAATGCCCGTAAAGCGTTTCATAACCAAACCCGTGACGAATGACGATATGGTTGCCGTAGCCTGAAGAGCGGTTGTCGGCCACCGTCACTACACCGTCGCCTGTAGCATAAATGGGTGTTCCTGTCTTGGCCGAAAAGTCCATCCCCGCATGGAACTTGCGTATTTTGGTAAAAGGGTCGTTGCGATAACCAAACCCTGAAGCTACTGCACGAAGATCTTCATTTTTTACAGGCTGTATAGCGGGTATTGCCGCCAGTAGTTTCTCTTTATCTTTTGCCAGTTTTGCGATTTCGTCGAGCGAGCGTGATTGTACAGCCAATTCTTTAGAAATCACATCAAGTCTTTTAGTGGTATTGATAACCAGTTCTGAATTATTATAGCCCTCCAGCTCTTTATAGCGGTTTACCCCGCCAAAGCCTGCCTTCCGCTGCTCTTCCGGAATTGGAGAGGCATTAAAATATACCCTGTACAGGTTATTATCGCGGTCTTCAACATTAGCAAGCACTTCATTCACCTGATCCATCCGGCGGTTAAGGATTTCATACTGCAGCTTCATGTTCTCAATCTCGCGCGCCTGCAGTTTGTCTTTCGGGGTTTCAAAATACGGCGTATTCAAAAGCGCTACAAAGCACAGGAACCCGAACAGCCCTGAAGCCGCCAGGAAAAGCAGTGCATAGCCAATTTTTTTTTGGCGTGTATTTTTGATGATGCGGTACGCAAGGTTTTCCGCATCGTAGTAGTATTTTACTTTCGCCATGTACTTAATTTATTCTATTTTTGCACCTTAACAAAAATGAGGTGCTGCCACAGCAGATAAACGAACAAATGTAAGAAATGTTTCGGTTATAGTGCAGATTTTGGACTCGGCGGTCACAACAGTAATTACAAAACATTTCAGCTTTTATGAAATCGCAGGATATAAGGAAACAATTCCTATCTTTTTTTGAGCAGAAGGGCCACCTGATTGTACCATCTGCCCCAATCGTGCTTAAAGACGACCCGACGCTTATGTTCAACAACAGCGGTATGGCGCAGTTCAAGGAGTTTTTCCTTGGCAATGGCACACCAAAAAGCAAGCGTATAGCGGACACCCAGAAATGTCTTCGGGTTTCGGGTAAGCATAATGACCTTGAGGAAGTAGGTATTGATACCTACCACCACACCATGTTTGAGATGCTTGGCAACTGGAGCTTTGGCGATTACTTTAAAAAAGAGGCCATCAACTGGGCATGGGAACTGCTAACTGAGGTTTTACAAAATACCTAAAGACAGGCTATATGTAACCGTGTTTGAAGGCAGTGAGGAAGAAAACGTGCCGTTTGACCAGGAGGCATGGGATATATGGAAAGGGCTGATAGGTGAAGACCGCATACTTCTTGGCAATAAAAAGATAATTTTTGGGAGATGGGCGACCAGGGTCCGTGCGGTCCGTGTTCAGAAATTCATGCTGATATTCGTACTGACGAAGAACGTGCAAAGATTGACGGCAAAACCCTGGTAAATAACGACCATCCGCAGGTTGTTGAGATATGGAACAACGTATTTATGGAGTTCAACCGTAAGGCTGACGGTTCTCTTGAAAAACTTCCGGCGCAACACGTAGATACCGGTATGGGCTTTGAGCGCCTTTGCATGGTGTTACAGGGTGTTCAGAGTAACTATGATACTGACGTATTCTCTCCGCTAATCAATAAAATAGAAAGCATCACAGCCGCAAAATATACTATTAAGGCTGCCAATGACAACGAAGAAAAGATAAACATAGCTATCCGCGTAATTGCCGACCACGTGCGTGCCGTAGCCTTTGCCATTGCAGATGGTCAACTACCGTCAAACGGTGGTGCAGGGTATGTGATACGCCGTATTTTGAGGAGGGCTATCCGCTATGGTTTTACCTTCCTGAACAAAAAAGAGCCATTCATTAATGAGCTTGTGGCTGTACTTGCCGACCAGATGGGTGACTTCTTCCCGGAAATTCGCTCGCAGCAAGGCTTGGTTACTAATGTGATTAAGGAAGAGGAAACATCATTCCTGCGTACGCTCGACCAAGGGCTTCAGTTGCTTGAAAACGTAATTACTTCCACTCAAGGGAAAACCGTTTCTGGCCAGAAGGCATTTGAATTGTATGATACATTTGGTTTCCCCATTGACCTAACTGCGTTGATACTTCGTGAACGCGGACTGGAGCTTGACGAGGCAGGATTTGAAGCAGCGATGCAGGAGCAGAAAAACCGCTCTCGTGCAGCGTCTGAAGTTTCGACCGATGACTGGACGATACTTACACCGGGCAACACCGAAACATTTGTTGGCTATGACCAAACAGAAAATGAGGTAAAGATAACCCGTTATCGTAAGGTAGATTCAAAAAAAGACGGATTACTTTATCAAATTGTTTTAGATAATACGCCGTTCTATCCTGAAGGTGGCGGACAAGTGGGCGACAAAGGCACACTTACATCAGCCAACGAAACGATTGAGATAATAGACACCAAAAAAGAAAATAACCTGATACTGCACCTGGCGAAAAAGCTTCCTCAGAATGTTGAAGCTGCCTTTACCGCAAAGGTTGATACAAAGCTGCGCGATGATTCGGCAAGCAATCACTCGGCTACCCACCTGCTTCATCAGGCGTTACGCTCGATATTAGGAACGCACGTTGAGCAAAAAGGCTCGCTTGTGAGTCCGAACTACCTGCGTTTCGACTTTTCGCATTTCAGCAAGGTAACAGATGAGCAGCTTAAAGAAGTTGAGGACTTTGTAAACGCCCGTATACAGGAACACCTTCCGCTGATTGAGCGCAGGAATATTCCGTTTGCACAGGCAGTTGAAGAAGGCGCCATGGCATTGTTCGGTGAGAAATATGGTGACACTGTGCGTGCCATAAAATTTGGTGATAGTATGGAGCTTTGCGGCGGCATACACGTGCGCAACACTGCCGACATCTGGTACTTTAAGATTGTTAGTGAAAGTGCCGTAGCAGCAGGCATACGCCGTATTGAAGCTATTACCAATGAGGCTGTAAAAGCTTATTTCTCACAACAGGAAAAAGCCCTTGCCGAGATTAAAGAAGCTCTGAAAAACCCACAGGATACTATTAAAGCTGTGGTATCGCTTCAGGATGAAAATACCAAACTAAAAAAGCAACTGGAAAGCCTGCTTCGTGATAAAGCCAAAAACCTGAAAGGTGATCTTGCCAAAGAAATTCAGGAGATAAATAGTGTGCAGTTCCTCGCCAAGCAGGTAGCGCTTGACGCCAATGGCGCAAAAGACCTGGCATATGAACTGGGCAGCCTTGGTACAAACCTGTTCATTGTACTCGCGACAGAAACCGAAGGCAAGCCGATGCTTACCTGCTATATCTCCAAAGAGCTTGTAGCTGAAAAAGGCCTGAATGCAGGCGCTGTAGTTCGCGAACTCGGCAAATACATACAGGGCGGCGGCGGCGGACAGCCATTTTTTGCAACAGCGGGCGGTAAGAACCCGGCGGGTATAAATGAAGCGCTTGGTGCTGCGGTGGAGTTTATTAAATAAGACGCGGTAAATGTTTCTCGCAAAGGCGCAGAGGCGCAAAGTTAAAAACCAACACTGATAAAACTCTGTAACTTTGTTACTTTGCAACTTTCAAATAGAACCATGCACTTCACAACCCAAATACCCATTTCAAAAAGTAATCATCAAATTGATTATAATTCCCGGGTGGTGTCTTTGGGTTCGTGCTTTGCGGTGAATATTGGGCAAAAGTTTGATTATTTCAAATTCAGGAACATTACCAATCCTTTCGGCATTTTGTTCAGCCCCAAGGCTATAGAAAAATTTATCGGCTTCGCAGTAAACAGAAAAGAGTTTACCGAAGCCGATATTTTTTTCATAATGAGCGATGGCATTGCTTTGATGCGCATAGCGACCTGAGCCATCAGGATAAAGATATACTGCTTCAAAACCTTAACAACGCTGTAACTTCAACCTATGAAGAGCTGAAAACAGCAAGCCATATTATTATCACACTTGGCACAGCGTGGGTCTACCGCTATAGTTCGGGTAATGAGATTGTAGCCAACTGCCATAAAGTACCACAAAAAGAGTTTACAAAAGAGCTGCTTTCAGCCGAAACGATAAAACTGAGTCTGGAAAATATTGCTCAAATGATTGCATCATTGAATCACGATGCAGCAGTAATTTTCACAGTATCTCCTGTTCGTCATATAAAAGATGGCTTCGCAGAAAACCAGCGTGGTAAAGCCAACCTTATCTCAGCACTGCACGATGTTTTGGAAACCCGACCACCCAACCCCCAACCAAATACTTCCCTTCATACGAAATCATGATGGATGAACTGCGTGATTACCGTTTTTATGCCGCCGACATGATACATCCGTCAGAAACGGCGATAAACTATATCTGGGAACGTTTTACGCATGCCTATATCTCTGAAGAAGCACAAAAAACAATGCTTGAGGTGGATGCTATACAAAAAGGCCTTCAGCACCGCCCCTTTAATCCAAATTCAGCTGCACACGCAGCTTTTATTGCAAACATTGAACAGAAAATCAGCGATTTGCAGCAACTCCATCCACACATCGTATTCTAAATATACGTAACTCTACGTATTGAGCAGCTTTGATTGCAACCGCATCTTTGCAAGGTAATCAAAACTACTCACTATGAAAACATTAAAACTTACAGGCATTATCTGCATAATATTTTGCGGATTATTTATGGCATCATGCAGCGATGATGACTCACAACCCAACAATAACACGAACCCTCCCACCGGTGAAATTAGACTTTTTGCAATTGATACTGCCAAGGTAAATGTTATGTCGCGCACAGGGGCAAACGAAACTACTATCATAAACAAGATGGTTAACAGCAACAGTTATTTCTCTGACCTGTCTGTAAGCCCGGATGGCACTATGATAGCATATACCAACTACCAGGCTTCGGGTTCACCAACAAACTCACATGTGCGTGAAGTACGTGTGGCAAATATTGATGGGACAAATGACCATATGGTGTATTTTGAAGACAACCCTATGATGAGTCTCGGCAAAGTGAGATTTTGCAGTGATAACAAGATTTTCTTTGTAGTATCAACCCCGTTCCCGGATGTAACTCGCAGCCTTAAAGTTGTAAATGCTGACGGTACAGGTCTGCAAAACATTTCAGGACAATACGATGTTACAGATGTTTCAGATAACAGGAAATACTATCTGGTAGCATCACAAGCAAGTAATTCAGTTACAATAATTGATAAAGATGGTGATGGCGGAGCGGGAGGCTTGTATCATAATGTAAGCTTTACCCAGGCCCAGGAATTTCGCGATGGCGTATTTTCAAATGACGGATCAGTGGCTGTAATCCCTTTCAAAGAAGGGAACACTATCAAGGCGCGAGTAGTAGATATGGCGGCTAAAACACACGAAGACATGACTTTAATATCAGGCCTTGGCAGCGGCTGGACAATCTATCAGCTGGAGATGGCCGCTGATAATAAACATGGTGTGGTAACGGTGACAGGGCAAGATTACACAAAATCTAAAAGCTATGTTTTCAATATTGAAAATCAGGCAGTCGACACACCTTTTGAAAATAATGACGAAAATGTGTACAGCGTATACATACACTAAATATCAAATTATAACTAACTAAATCTAAAACAAATGAAAAAACTAATTACATCAGGATTTGCAATTATGTCTTTAATGGCAGTAACCTTAACCGCCTGCGGCGATGACGACGCACAAAATAACAATAACACACTGCCCGATGGCACTTTTATTCAGGGAAAAGTTGACGGTACAGGTTTTTCATCAATGGTGATGGGGCATTCAACAGCCACGGCTACAAGACAAGGAACGGGTGACGCAACTTTCATCAGCGTACAGGGCAGTACAATGGAGGCTAACACAATGGTAATTGTAATGCACGGAATTACCGCAACCGGAACATATACCATTGACGCTGAAGATGAAAGCGTGCTTGCATACTTTAACGCTGCAAATAGCATAAGCTATGACACCAGCAACTGCAGCGGCGCTACTGGTACACTTAACATTACGCATCTTGACAATACAAAAGTTGAAGGCACATTTAATTTTGTAGGAAAGGATGATGACAATTGTTCGCAAAGCAAAACAATTACAGAAGGTAGCTTTAGAGGTATATTTGCCAACTAGGTTTTCATTGTAAATAATGTGTGTGTAAGAATACGGCTACGGCCGTATTTCTGCCTTAAAAAATTATGCTATGGCGACAGTTATTATATTCCTTTTAATCATAATGATTTCATTTACAGTATTTTTAGAAGTACAAAATATCCGTAATCTTAAAAAGCATTATAAAAAGGTGCAGTTACTGGAGGAAATAATCAGGGCATTGACTGTTAAAAAATTATCTATGAAGATAAAAATGAAACTTATGGATGAAATTGATGTGATTTTAAAATCAGGGAAGGTAAAGCTAATGCATGACATTAATGAATTGCAGCATGAATTGTTTAAAATCATATCACAAAAAATTAAGCATATCCCGTACAGGATAATTGATTTTTTTAACTTATTTTTAACATTGGCTTTTATTAACTAATTAAATAAGAGAATGATAAGAAAATTACTGTATTTTTTTACTATATTATTCTCCGCCACAATTCAGGCACAGGATATACCCCAGGTAATTGACAGCCTTAAAACCGAACTGCGCAAAACTAACGCCGATGATAAAAAAGCTGCCATTTACTGTGACCTTACTTGGTACTACTCCCATGTGTCTATAGACTCTTCCCTGGCCTATGGCAAAAAAGCTGTAAGCCTGACACGGAAAACCGGTAATAACAAACTTTTAGCACAAGTATACAGCGATCTTGGTGCAGTGTATCTTACCAAAGGTGATGCCAATACCTCGCTTAAAAATTACCGCAAAGCGCTGCAAATACGCCGGGTTATGAAAGACTCTACAGGCATAGCATCAGTATGGTGCAATATGGGGGCCGTGTACGAGCGAAAGTCTGTACCCGATAGTGCTATGCATAAATACATTAAAGCGCTTTCTTATTTCGAAGCAATCGGCGATTCGGCAAAAATAGATTTTGTAAAAAACAACATCGCGTTGCTGCATAGCAATATGCATAATTACGAAAAAGCTGAAAAGCTATATTTTGAAGTTGCCCGCTACCGTAAAGCCACAGGGCAGAATGTGCAGCTGGCAATGGTATATGTAAATCTGGCAAACCTGTATAAAGACCAGCGTAAGTATAACCTCGCCGAAAAATATTATAAAGATGCGGCAGCTTTGGCGGAAAAAGAAAAGAGTGCTATGGTTCAAAGTACGGCACTATTTGACCTGGGTTTTCTTTATAACCATACAGGAAGATACAAACAGGCGCTGGATTATCTGTTAAAAAGCAGGCAGGTTGCAACAGATGTGCACAGCGATTATGATGAAGCCCTGATTGACAATGGTTTTGGTATTGCTTATTATAACCTGAATGATGTAGGCAAGGCAAAAAAACATTACCTGAAGGCGCTTAGGGTAATGGAGAAAATTAAAGACCGCACCGAAACCTCGCGAATTTATCTTGATCTGGTGCCGGTGTACGGCTCGTTGGGGATGCGGGACAGCGCAGACTATTATCTTGAGAAATATAAACACAACGAGTACCTTACACTTAAAGAGAAGGTAACGGCGCAGACGCTGGAGCTTGAGGCAAAGTACCAAACTGAGAAAAAGAACGGCAAATAGCCGAACAGAACGCGGAATTCAGGCGGAAGAACATGTGGCTGGGCATATTGCTTATGCTGGTGTTTTTTAGTGTTGTTATAGGATATATGCTTTTCAGGCAGCAAATTATTAAAAACAGGCAGCAGCAGCAGGAATTTGAATTGGAGGCAGCCATAAGCGAAATACGTGCGCAAAACAAATTGCAGGAGCAGCGGCTTGAAATCTCTAAGGACCTGCATGATAATATAGGTGCACAGCTTACGTTCATCATTTCGTCTATAGACATGCTAAAGCATACCTATCCTGTTAATAACCCGGCAATAGAAAACAGGCTTACGGGCATAAGCGCCTTTACTCGCGATACCATACGCGAGCTGCGTGACACCATCTGGGCCATGAACAATAAAGACATTTCCTTTGAAGACCTGCAGGTGCGTATACATAACTTTTTTGAAAAAGCTGAAGATGCCGGCAGCGGCATCGCTTTCAGCTTCAGCATTGATGATGAGCTTAATGAAGCAAGGCTCACATCGGTTGAAGGCATGAATGTTTACCGCATAATTCAGGAAGCGGTCAACAATATCATCAAGCATTCCGGCGCAAAGGCAGCATCGGTAATAATTAACACAGATGAAGCCGGCGGGTTTACCATCAACATAAAAGATAATGGTAATGGCTTTGACCTGAACAAAGGGCCCAAAGGCAACGGGCTATATAACATGCAAAAGCGCGCAGAAGACATTGGCGGCACATTTAAGGCAGTATCTTCACCTCACGGCACCGATATAACACTACACTTCAAATCTTTCGGCAAATGATACGTATTGCTATTGTTGACGACAACCTGTTCCTGCAGAAAGCCATTGCCGATAAGATATCGTTCTTTAATGACCTTTCATGCCGGTTTATGTGTGCCAACGGCATTGAGCTGATAGAAAAGCTGGAAGAAAATCACAACATTGACTTGATTTTAATGGATATAGAAATGCCAAAGATGGACGGCATTGAAGCCACTGCGAAGGTAAAGTCACGGTACCCGCAGTTAAAAGTGATCATGCTCACGGTATTTGACAATGATGAAAACATTTTTAATGCTATAAAAGCCGGGGCTGACGGTTATTTACTGAAGGAAGTAGAGTTAAATGCCCTGCACCGCGGCATATTGGAAACAATGAACGGTGGCGCAGCGATGACACCCTCTATAGCACTAAAGTCGCTAAAGCTGTTACGGAATCCCATAACTTTTGAAGACCGCCAACGTGCTGAAGTACAGCTAACATCAAGAGAAACCGCCGTATTAGAGCAGCTTAGCAAAGGCCTAAGCTACAACCTGATTGCTGATAATCTTTTTATATCATCGGGCACTGTACGCAAGCATATTGAAAATATATATACAAAGCTGCAGGTGCATAATAAGCTTGAAGCTATAGATAAAGCCAGGCGAAGCAACATAATTTAATTAGGGCAGTTGCCGTATTGTATCAGTTTGGTGTAAATCTCAAATTTGGGAGATAACTTTAAACACTGACAACTTATGAAAACATTACGACTACTTACAGCAGCAATGCTTGGTTCGCTCTCTTTTCTCGCAGCATCATGCGGAGATGATGACGGAAATTCTAACGGTGGCGGCACCCCTACAGGTGAATACGTAGCAGCTAAGGTAAACGGGCAGGATTTTGCCTCATCAACATTATTTGATGCTGTTGCGGCATCAAACCCTAATCCTACAACATTGATGGTGCAGGGCAGTGATAATGGCGGCAACGCAATACAGATAATGATTTTGAGTTTCGACGGCGAGGGCACATACAACCTCAGCAACATGACAAACGGCCAGATGATTTATACCAAAATGCAAAACATGTCGGCTATCTCCTACTCATCAGCTGCGGAAGGCGGCGCAAGCGGCACAGCCCAGATAACCCTCGCTGATGATACAAAGGTTGAAGGGACTTTTAGTTTCACAGGAAGGAGGGTACAGGAAGGTTCTACCGAAACGGTAAGTGTAACTGAAGGCTCTTTTCGCGCCAACTTCCAATAATCACTTAAGGTATTTTTTTGGATGTTTTGCCCTGCTTCCTGTATGGAGTGGCAGGGCAAATATTTTTATCTTTATGCCAACAGCCTAACTTTAAATATGTTGCCTATGGCAAAGAACTATATTTACGCACTGTTGCTTTTTTTAAGTTGGGGCATTAGAGCTCAGGAAAAGATGCAGGCAGGCAAAGCAGAAGATTCTGCCGCATCGGTACAATACAATACCCTTGCCCGCAAACTCATTTACAATAATCCCCCGCAGGGCAAGAAGTATGCAAAAATGGCTATTCGCCATGGTTTGTTGTCTTCCATTCCCCGTCTTCAGGCGTCGGGCCACAATACTCTTGGTTTATGCTACCGCAACCTCAGCCAGTATGATTCTGCGTTCGCCGCGTTCAATAAGGCGGTTGAATTATTCAGGGAGTCTGACACTAAAATAGGCGTTGGCAATGCACGCAATAACATTGCCATGACACACTTTTACAGGGGTGAGTATGAACGTTCTAATGAAATACTGATGGAGGTGATACACGATGCCGAAGCAAACAACCTCTATCTGGTACTATCAAACGCTTACCAGAACCTTGGTATAATGAACGACTCACAGCAAAGGTATCATGATGCGCTTGAAAACTTTAAGCTTGCTGAAAAGTATCATGTGCTGGCAAAAGATGACCGTGGCCGGTCAGGCGCGGCAATAAACCAGGCTTTTATGTATTTTAAATTAAAGCAGTTTGAAAAGGCACTGAAAATTTATTGGGAGCAGCTGCCGGTAAAAGAAAAGCTTGACGACCATAAGGGCATGGCGATTATATATAATAACATTGCCGAGATTTACCTGATACAGAAAGATTATAAACGGGCGCTGGAGTTCGTAAATAAAGCTATTGTCATTAAAACAAAGCTGGATGACCGCCATGGCATGAGCGGAAGCTATAAGGTTCTTGCCGATATCTATCTGCAGGATAAAAAATATGCAGAAGCTGAAAAGTATGCAAAAATGTCGGCTGAACTTGCTAAGGAAATAGGCGCCAAAAATGAACTTGCCGAAGCGCTGAAGATCACATCTAAAATACAGCAGGCAACAAAAAAGCTTGATGATGCTTATACAAGCCTTGCCGAATCTGTCAGGATAAAAGACTCGCTGCTGAACAAAGACAATTTTGCGAAGATGGCCGAACTTGAAACCCGGTACAAAACTGCGCGCAAAGAACGTGAAATATTAAAACAGAGAGCAGAGATTGCCGAAAGCCAGCTGCAGATAGGCCGGCAGCGAATTATCATTTACGGGGTTGTAATTGGGGCGTTACTTCTTACTCTGCTGGGTTTTGCACTGTACAACAAACAAAAGATAAAGGCAATAAAGCTGCAGAAAGAAGCTGAACTGAAAGACGCGCTGCTGCAGATTGAAACACAGAACAAACTGCAGGAACAAAGGCTGCACATATCTCGTGATTTACATGACAACATAGGCTCACAGCTTACTTTTATCATCTCATCGCTTGATAATCTTAAGTACGGCTATAGTATTACAGACGCGGGACTGAAAGACAAGCTGGCAGGCATACGTTTCTTTACCAAAGAAACCATTACCGAACTGCGTGACACCATTTGGGCCATGAATAAAGACGCTATTACTGTAGCCGACCTCAAAAACCGCATTAGCAATTTTATAGAAGCGGCAAAGGCAGCATCGCGAGGCATAGATTTCAATTTTTATATTGACGAAAAGATTCCATATACGCTTTCGTTCTCATCCTTACTCGGGATAAACCTATACCGGGTAATACAGGAGTCAGTCAATAATGCACTAAAACATGCTGATGCCACCAAAATTGAAGTAAGCTTACGCACAGTAAGCAGTGGCTATAATATCATGATTTCTGACAATGGTAAAGGTTTTGACACTACCGCCGAACGAACCGGGAACGGGCTTGATAACATCCGAAAACGGATTGCAGAAACAGCGGGCAATGTCTCGTTTATATCATCAAACACAGGCACTACCGTAAGCATCGTTATAAAATAGGGCATCTGGCTTACAGTAATTAAACTCTGCCAATAGTATATTTACAATTAAAAACACCCATATGAGCCGGAAAATAAGAATAGCGATAGCTGATGATAATACCTTTTTGCTAAAGGCAATTGCCGAAAAGCTGACGTATTTTGAAGGGGCTGATGTACGGGTGCGCGCCTTAAACGGACAGGAATTACTGGATAAGCTCTGCAGCAGCCATAATATTGATGTTGTATTGATGGATATTGAGATGCCTGTTGTTAATGGCATTGAAGCTACTTCTCTGCTAAAACAACGCTATCCGCAGATAAAGGTGATAATGCTAACAGTATTTGACAATGATGAAAATATTTTCCGGTCGATTAAGGCCGGGGCCGATGGTTATTTGCTGAAAGACGTAGAGGCGGAAGACTTATATGACGGTATTATTGACACACTAAACGGGGGTGCCGCCATGAACCCGTCTATCGCGATGAAAACACTGAAACTGCTGCGTAACCCGATAGACATTGACAGTGTTGCCGAAATGGATGCTGTAAAGCTGAGCAGCCGCGAAATTGATGTGCTGGAGCAGCTAAGCAAGGGCCTTAGCTACACAATTATTGCTGATAACCTCTTCCTCTCACCCAGCACAATACGTAAACATATCGAGAATATTTACAAAAAGCTCCAGGTACATTCTAAGTTAGAAGCCGTGCAAAAAGCAAAACAAAACAATATTATATAAAGTTAAACTGCTTTGGGCTAAGCGTGTGTATTTGTAACTTGTAAGAAAAACAAGCATGCGGCCCATTATTAAAAGAACGCTTTATGCAATTGCGGCAATAGTCCTGGCAATACTGCTTTTCCGCTATTGTGAATTCAAGAAGGATGACACTACAGAGATTGATGAGACGGCATTAATACAAACGCAGATAAAGAATGTAAGTAAACTTGTAGTGACTGAAGGGCATTTTGCTGAAGTACTGACGTATAAAGACACGCAACGCTATTTCCTGAATATACTTTCGGCAGAAAAGAAAGCAATAGTGATTGTAAATGCCGATGTTACTGTGAGCTATGACCTCAGCCAGCTTCAATATAATATTGATGAAGCGTCAAAAACCATCACCATTACTAACATATCCAAAGAAGAGATAAAGATAAACCCTCAGTTGAAGTTTTATGATATACAGCAAAACGGCTTTAACGAGTTTAGCGGTGACGATTATAACAAGATAAACGACCGCGTAAAGAAAAGCCTCCGCGCAAAGGTTGAAAAGTCTTCCCTTAAAACTAACGCACAAAACAGGCTGCTGAGTGAGCTTTCAAAAATACTGATACTAACTAATACCATGGGCTGGACACTGCAATATAATGGCCAGCCGGTACAGGAAAATTCTATGGAAAAAGTGTTCGGCAAAAGTGAATTGTAATAATTCCATTTCGACGTTAGGAGAAATCTTAATCACTTTGAGATTTCTCCACTACGCTACGCTTCGTTCGAAATGGAAAAAAAAGCGCCTCTAGGCGCTTTTCTTATTTTATTTCTTCTTTTTCAAATATAAGTTCAAGTCCCCCGTCAATAAGGTGGGCCACTTTTTCACGGCGCTTCTTCACATCATCAAGGTGCAATAGTACTTCCTGCAAAAGCGGGTTGTTATTCTTATTGAGCAACTCAGCCAGCTCAACAGAAAGCAGCCAGTCGTTCGGGTGATTTTGCTTTAGCCTGGCAAAAATTTCTGCAGGTGTTAATTTCGCCTGTCTTCCTTCGCGTGTATCGCGCACTGCCTGGTATAAGCCTTCCAGTTCTTCACGTTCCGGAGATTTTTTCGCTTTTATTGTCTGGCTTGACGGTACATGTGTAATCATGTCAAAGCTGTTTACATCAGCCGGGCCTGAGTATGCCGAAATCACCTTCTTCCCTACTGCCATGTCATAAACACCCCACTCAGGCTTAAAGAGAACTGTATCGCCATGTGTCACAGTACAATCTTTAAAGCTTATGATAATAATCTTGCCTTGGATGTTTCTTGCACCGGTAATAATTTCACCCGAAACGGTTACCCCGCCTTCAAACTCAAGTGTAGTACGTTTGCCTTCATAAATATCATAGGCCATAAGGTCACGCGGACTCATGTCTTCAATGGCCAGGTTAATGCCTTTTAGTTTACCTATTGGGCTGCCAAAACCTTCAGCGTGATATGATGTTCCGTGGCCTACAAGCTCTTTCTCACGATAAGACAGTGCTGTTTTACCCATAGTCTGCACATATACCGGCTTACCTTCATTCTCGATAACATTGGTAAACTTTCCTGAAACCTGTATGCCCGTACTCAGCTCAATAGTACCTATAGCGCCCGAATCAATCAGTTTGCGTATACCTGAAAGCCCGCCGGTGCGCAATGCCATCTTGTTTGCAAACTCTTCAAGCACAAGGCTAAGGTGCGCGAAATCCGGAGTAACATAAAGTTGCGGCTGTGGCTTGGTAATATCAAAACTCTGGTAAGCGGCTTCTATGTCATACGTCAGTTTTTTTACATTGTCGGTCATGCACCAAGCGCTTTCACCTATTGACGAAAGCAGGCCTGCGCCATATATTTTTGGGTCTTCAACGGTGCCTATTAGCCCGTACTCTACTGTCCACCAGTGCAAATTGCGTATCAGCGCCATTTCGCTGGGCTCCACCACGGCATTTTGCAGGTCATCTACACGCTTTTCAACCGCCTCAATTTCTTCTTTGGGAGTGCCCTCCGCCTCTTTTAGTATTGATAAAAGGCGTATCGCCTCGTAAATTTCATAATCGTGCGCTGATGAAATCGCTTTACACCCTATCTCGCCGAAACGCCTTAAATATTCGGCATATTCAGGGTTAGCTATAATAGGCGCATGGCCCGCACCTTCGTGTATAATATCCGGTGCCGGAGTATATTCTATATGCTCCAGCTGGCGTATGTCACTGGCAATAACAAGTACATTATATGCCTGGAACTCCATAAATGCATTCGGCGGAATAAAACCGTCAACCGCAACGGCAGCCCAGCCAATTTCCTGCAAAATACGGTTCATACCGTACATGCTGGGTATGCTGTCTACCTCAATTCCGGTTTTCTTAAGGCCTTCAAGGTATGAACTGTGAGCTACCCTGCTCAAATAATTAACATTTTTGCGCATTACATAGCGCCACACGGCCTGGTTTATAGGTGTATAATCTCCGTAATCCTGTGATTTTATAAACTGCTTCAGGTGTTGCGGCAGCCTTTCTATAAGTGGGTTAGTCTCTATTTGTGCATTCATGCCTTGTACATTAGTCATTTCGTAAAATTACGAATTTCTCACTAAACCGTGATAAAAGCTGAAGTATATATTTTGAAATAGTATAATAGAGCAAAATAATAGTAAAACAAAAAAGCCCGCACAATGGCGGGCTTCATAGTTCTTTAAATATTACTTTCTCACCAGCTTCTCAATCTTCATGCCTTTTTCCGTCATCACTTTTACAAAATATATACCTGATGCCCTGTCTGAAACATCAAGAATTGTATTATTTGTTGCAATGAGCAGCCTGCCCTGTATATCATAAAGCTGTACTGATGTTATAGCTGAAGAAGCTTTTATGGTAACATTGGTGATAGCCGGGTTAGGATATATTGACACTGAATTGTCCACAGCAAAATCACCTGCGCTAAGTACTGCAAAGGTAGTCTCTGCTTCATTTGTTACAATAGGCCAGTTGTAGTCAAAGAATATCTCAGCTTTATTCATCACGGTAGAATTAATCGCTACTGTAGGTTTTGTTTTCATCTTGAACACCACGTTGCCTTTACCAAGGGGCGCGAGATTGATTTCATCAAAGAAGAACTCTACTTTGTTCCCGTTGATGCGTGTCTCAACGTTGTGTGATGAATGCAGCATCTGCAGGCTGTTGATGTCATACTGCTGAGCGTTGATTACATCTTTCACTACAATAAAAGTTGCAGGTGCCGTGCCTGTATTCTCAAAGTTGATATTGTAGTGCAGGTACTGGCCAATTTTATCAGGGTGAACGATGTCACCTTCAAGGCAGGTAATATCATTCGGGTCATAAGAGCCTATAACAACCTGGTTAAGGGTAAAAGTATTATTTGCAGGAGTTTCGTCGCCTGTAGCTGGGGTTATGCTTACAATATAATTCAGCACATCGTCGAGGTTTACCGGCGGGGTTTCCATTGGGCCGTTCAGGTTGAGCACTACATTAAGCGTACGGCTTTCAAATGGCAAAAGATTGCTATATGCCCAGGTTAATTGGCCATTTGCTGTTGATGTTGGAGCTGTAGAGCCTAGAGCTACATAATCTAGTACTGTCTCATCATAACCTAAAAAAACATTGCCGCTCAACGTCTGGTTACCTTTGTTTTTGAAAACGATTTGGTAGCGGGCATCAAATCCTGGTTGGGCACTAATTACTGGCAAAAGTATCACCTCAACATCCGGATGTACACCATTTGGCGATATGCAGAAGTTTTGGATTGCCGTGTTGTTATTATTGTCGGTAAAGTTTACAGTAGCGGTAGCAGGTGTAACGGCAAACCAGTTATTTTCGAATTGCGGTGTGAGTGTGAAGTTGCCTACTTGGGTGTAAAAATTGTAGTTGCATGAATTGTTAGTAATTGTCGCCCCGGTTTGGATTCCGTCACTTATCCCGATCCTTACATTTTGGGCCAACGCATCATTAGATGTACATCCGTTGCTATCACCGTCAAAAGTAAATGCCCCTGCTATAGTATTATAATTACCGCCGGGAGTAAAAGAGCAATAGGTGCTCACAGTCACTGGCTGGTTGGCAAAATAAGTTGACACAAATGCCTGTTCACCTTCGTCTGCACATATGTAAAGCGGAGCACTGACAGAATTTTGAGCAAAATTGATTACGCCATAACCGTTCTTAACGTTAAGATAATTAAGGTGAGGGCCTGTGATGTTGCCTCCAAAACCTGCATACCTAAATTTTGGACAGTTACTAAAATCCAACGATGTAACAGGATTTTGTTTACATGATACAGATTCCAAATTAGGCAGATGGCCAACTTCTAATTGAGAAATAATATTATTATCACAAACGATACTTTTTAAATTCGGCATATCTTCGATTAAAAGCTGAGATAGTACATTATCCGATATAGTAACGAACTTTAAACTGGGCGAGACCAAGTCTATATTAGAAATGCTATTATTTTTGAAATTAATATTTTCCAATTGATTCAATCCTTGGATGTTGATCTGTTGAATATTGTTATCAGTTGCAGTTACCTCTTTAAGCTGGCTGAGACCTTGTAGATCCAGTTGCTGAAGATAATTTTTAGACAGATCCAACTTTACAAGTTGAGTCAAACCTTGTAAATTAACTTGCAGTAGATTATTGTTTGACAAATTAATATCTTTTAGGTTTGGAGCTCCTCCAAGATTTACACCTTCAACTTTTGTATTATGAAATTCTAATTTAGTAAGCGAACCATTACCCCCAAGGGTAAGATTTGCTAATGGTCCTTTAATGGTAAAGTTTGTATTTTGAAATTTAAATTCTTTAAGTGCACTAAGCCCTGAAAGATTTAATGATTGTAGTCTGTTATCAGTTATTAAAAGAAACTCCAGGTTAGATTGTGCTTGGAGAAAATCTGCAGACATGAGTTCAAGTCCTACTCCATCCAAAGTAACCTTCTTGAGAGTTGATATATTGCCAAGATTTAAACTTTTTAAGCCATACATGGTAGAACAATACAGTTCTTCCAGATGTGTCATTGTTGAAAGATCGAGTAATTGAAATCCCCCAATAATTTCTCCCTAATTCAAGTTTACGAAGATTGGTAAAAGCCTCTAATCCTGTAAAATTTTGAATACTTAAAGTATAACCGCCATAAATCCTTATACTATAAGCCGCTTGGGATTCTGACACCTGAATTTGACCATCGTTATTAGCGTCAATTTTTAAAGGCATACCCGCACTATTCTTTGCAACACTGCTGGTTGCGGTTGATGCAAGAAAAATATTTTTGAGAGTAGCATCAGGTATATTTACAACCTGCGCTGATGCAGCAAATGAAATAATTAAGAGAAGAAGAAGTAATGCTTTTTTCATAGCATGTGTGATTATCCTGCTAAAATATAAAAAATACTTTTTACAAAAACATTAATTTCAATAACTTACAATAAAATGACCGCTTTAGTGCGGGCTTCAATAGTTCTTTATAATAATTACTTTCTCACCAGCTTCTCAACTTTCATTCCTTTTTCAGTAATCACTTTTACAAAATATATGCCTGATGCCCTGTCTGAAACATCAAGGGTTGCATCTTTGTTTGCCATTAAGAGCCTGCCCTGTATGTCATAAAGTTGTACAGATGTTATCTCAGAAGAAGCCTTTATGGTAACATTCGCTATCGCAGGGTTAGGATATACCGACACTGAATCGTCTATTGTAAAATCGCCTGCGCTTAGTACTGCGAATGTAGTTTCTGCTTCGTTAGTTACAATAGGCCAGTTGTAGTCAAAGAATATCTCGGCTTTGTTCGTCACTGTCGAATTAACCGCTACTGTAGGTTTTGTTTTTATCTTGAACACCACATTGCCTTTGGCCAATGGACCCAGGTTAATATCATCAAAGAAAAATTCTACTTTGTTACTATTTATACGCGTTTCAACATTGTGCGATGCGTGCAGCATCTGCATGCTGTTGATATCGTATTGCGCTGCATTAATAACATCTTTAACCACAATAAACGTGGCAGGAGCCGTACCAGTATTTTCGAAATTGATATTGTAGTGCAGGTACTCACCAATCTTATCAGGATGCACGGTGTCACCTTCAAGACAGGTAATATCATTCGGGTCATAAGAACCCGTAACAATCTGGTTTAGCGTAAAAGTGTTATCTGCAGGAGTTTCGTCGCCTGTAGCTGGGGTTATGCTTACAGTATAATTCAGCACATCGTCGAGGTTTACCGGCGGGGTTTCCATCGGGCCGTTCAGGTTGAGCACTACATTAAGGGTACGGCTTTCAAATGGCAACAGGTTGCTGTAATCCCATGTAAGTTGTCCGTTGGATGTTGATGTTGGCGCTGTGGAGCCTAGCGACACATAATCAAGGATAGTGTCATCAAAGTTTAATACAATATTTCCACTTAAAGTCTGGTTGCCTTTATTTTTGAAAACGATTTGGTAGCGGGCATCAAAACCCGGCTGCGCGCCATTTTGAGACACAAGCACAACTTCAACATCCGGATGTACACCATTTGGCGATATGCAGAAATTTTGCGTTGTAGCATTGTTGTTATTATCAGCAAAATTTACCGTGGCAATTGCTGGTGTGGCAGTAAACCAATTGTTTTCGAATTGCGGTGTGAGTGTGAAGTTGCCATCTTGAGTGTAGAAATTATAGTTACCTGATATATTAGTTATTGCAGTTCCTGTTTGTATACCATCATTTATTCCCACCTTGATGTTTCTGGCGGCAGCATCGGATGATGTACATCCATTGTTATCACCATCAAAAGTAAACGTACCTGAAATTGTGTTGTAATTTCCGCCGGGATTGAACGAGCAATAACTGTTCATTAGAAAAGGTATTCCTCCCAATCCAAGTTGTGATAGGTTGTTTTGTATATATGTTTCTTCACCTTCATCTATACAAATGTACATAGCGGGTTGCGGATCTGTCGATGATACAATGGTCAAAGATTCGGGCGCAGTTGTTCCATTTTTTAAATTTAAGTACGCAATATCATTTCCATGTGCATATACACTTTCCAACACCGGGCAACCGCTTAAATCCAACTCTGTCAAATGGTTATTAAAGCACCTAAGGCTATAAAGTTCTGGCTTAAAGCCCAATATTAGAGAGGGAACTTGGTTAGACCCGACATTAAGATATTCGAGTAATGGTGATGCCGAAAAATCTAACCCATGTTCAACCTGATTAAGTGAAATGTCAAATATTTTAAGTGCTGGCAGGCTCGACATAACTACATTTTTCAAATGCATACCGTTGCCTGTAACCCTGAATATTTCTAAATTAACAAGACCTATTAAATTAATAGTCTCTAATTTACCGCTTAAAGTTATCGACTGTAAACTAATAGAACCTGTTAAGGAGAGTTGCTCCAAATTAATGTTTCCCTGCATATATAGTTGTTGGAGCGCTGCTAGGCCTGAAACACTAAATGACGTTAGTGCACTGCAGCCGGATATATTTATTTTCTTTAGATTCTGGAGTCCTGTAACGTTTATTGACGTTGTAACATTTGATGTAGAAAATTCTAATTTTTCAAGATTGGTTAAGGCTGTTACATCAACTGTGAGAATAAGGCAACTTGTGCAATATAGTTCCTTCAAATTTGAAAATGCGCTTATGCCTTCAAGGTTTGGTGATGAAAAATTGCTAAGGTTAAGTGTATAAACTGCCAATGCTTCGCTAACCTGAATTTCACTGTCATTATTGGTATCAATTAATATCGAGCTTCCGTTGCTATTAAGTGCAACATCTGCAGATAGTAGCTTTGCTTTAAAAGCAGCGTCAGGAATATTTACAATCTGTGCAGATAGCATCCCTGTAAAAAACAGAAACGCAAAAAGTAAAGTCTTTTTCATAGCATGTGGTTTTGGTTTGTTTATTAGAGATGCCAAATTCTTTTAAAGGTTGCGTACAGGTATAAAAAAAGCCCGCACAATGGCAGGCTTTTATCGATAATCAAATCTTCCTATTTCTTTTCCGGCGGGAACTGCGTGAGTATCTTTGCAACAAACTCATTTATTAGCTGTTGTTTCTTATCGCGGTCCTGAGTAAGTAAACCTGTACCAACACCCTGCCAAACAAGTTCCTGCTTGTCAGGGTCAACAAGGTCTATATACAGTGTACCTTCGGTGTCTGTCCTTACAGAGGTGTAGTTGCCACCCCAGCCCCAGCCCCACGGGCCGCCGCCCCAGCCCCAGCCGTAACCCCAACCCCAACCATTGTTGTAGTTGCCAATGTTTACTTCTTTCCGTGATTTGGTAAAGAAGTTTACAAGCAGGTCTGGTTTGTCACTTTTAGTGTAACCTTTTTTGGTGAACTCATCGTCAATAGCACGCATTATGCGTTTCTTGTCAAGGTCAGAGATGTCTGCCTTATCAATACCGTCTTTAAAAAAACCATAGGTCTTGTAGGCTGTAAAGTCGGCACGGTCATCATAATCTGATGATACGCGAATGGAACTGCATGATGCCGCTATAGCAGCAATAAACAGTACCGATAGTAATCTTAGATTTTTCATAGCAGTGAAAATTATTTGAGTGAAAGATTGCACCGGCCTGTTAAGAGAAGCTAACCCAGCAATGCGTCGTCAACCATATTAGGCAGCGTCACCTTAAGCAGCGGCTGAGCTTCCATTGCCCTTTTTATGGCAAATATGGCTTCATCATTCCGTGCCCAGCTACGCCTTGCAATACCGTTATTCACATCCCAGAAAAGCATTGATTCCAGTCGCCTTGATGCATCGGTAGAACCATCAAGAACCATGCCGAAGCCCCCGTTTATAACCTCTCCCCAGCCTACGCCGCCGCCGTTATGGATACTAACCCAGGTTGCCCCGCGGAAGCTGTCGCCTATCACATTATGTATGGCCATATCAGCTGTGAAGCGTGAACCGTCATAAATGTTTGAAGTTTCACGATATGGTGAGTCGGTACCGCTTACATCATGGTGATCACGGCCCAGTATCACATAGCCTATTTCACCTTTGGCAATGGCTTCGTTAAATGCTTTAGCGATATTAATACGCCCTTCAGCATCGGCGTACAGGATTCGCGCCTGCGAACCTACTACCAGCTTATTTTCCTGTGCACCTTTTATCCAACGAATATTGTCCTGCATTTGCTGCTTAATTTCATCAGGAGCTGTCTTTGCCATTTCTTCCAGTACATTGGCTGCAATAGCATCGGGCCCTGCTAAATCTTCAGGCTTGCCTGAAGCACATACCCATCTGAAGGGACCAAAACCGTAATCAAAGCACATAGGCCCCATAATATCCTGCACGTAGCTCGGGTATTTAAAATCGATGCCGTTTGGCGCCATAATATCTGCCCCCGCACGTGATGCCTCCAATAAGAAAGCATTGCCATAATCGAAGAAGTATGTTCCCTTTGCGGTGTGTTTATTGATTGCATCTGCCTGCCTGCGCAGTGATTCCTGCACTTTTTCTTTAAACAATTCAGGGTTGTTGGCCATCATATCATTGGCTTCCTCAAATGATAAGCCTACCGGGTAATAGCCTCCTGCCCAAGGGTTATGAAGCGATGTCTGGTCACTGCCAAGGTCTATATGAATATTTTCAGTGTCAAATTTTTCCCATACATCTACCACGCTGCCCTGATATGCTATTGATACTACTTCTTTAGCTTCTTTAGCCTTACGTACTCGTATTACAAGCTCATCAAGATTGGTTATCACCTCATCAACCCAGCCTTGTGAGTGGCGCGTATGTACTGCTTTAGGGTTCACTTCAGCACAAACAGTTATACATCCGGCAATGTTGCCAGCCTTTGGTTGCGCCCCGCTCATGCCGCCAAGCCCCGATGTTACAAATAGCTTACCTTCAAGGCCTTCGCCGTTTTTAGATATTTTGCGCCCACCGTTCAGTACTGTAATGGTTGTACCGTGTACAATTCCCTGCGGACCAATATACATATAGCTGCCGGCGGTCATTTGCCCATACTGTGTTACTCCCAGCGCATTGAATTTCTCCCAGTCATCCGGCTTTGAGTAGTTAGGTATCATCATACCATTGGTCACCACTACCCTCGGCGCGTCTTTATGCGAAGGAAACAACCCCATTGGGTGGCCGCTGTACATTACCAGCGTCTGCTCGTCGGTCATTTCGCTAAGGTATTTCATTGTAAGCCTGTATTGCGCCCAGTTTGAGAATACCGCACCGTTACCGCCATATGTTATAAGCTCGTGCGGATGCTGTGCCACAGCATAGTCAAGGTTGTTCTGAATCATAAGCATGATAGCTTTGGCCTGCTCACTTTTGCCGGGATACTCATCTATAGGCCTGGCGTACATTTTATAGTCAGGGCGCAGGCGGTACATATAAATGCGGCCGTATGTTTCCAATTCGTCACTGAACTCCTTAATAAGCTCTGCATGGTGCTTAGGCTCAAAATATCGGAGTGCATTCCGCAGCGCCAGCTTCTTCTCTTCTGCAGATAAAATTTCTTTACGCTTCGGTGCGTGGTTTATATCAGTTTCGTAAGGCTTTGGCTGCGGCAAAACTGCCGGCATGCCCTCTTGTATCTGTTCTTGGAATGTCATGTTTTTAGTTTTCAGTCGCAGTTTTCAGTCGTAGTCCAGTGGCAACTGCCTACCGGAGACCGAGACTGCTTACTTTCTGTTAGTTCCTGTTTTCTTATCAAATCCGTATGGGCAGTGGCGGCATCCGCTTTTGCAGCAATAACCCCGCTTTAAATGATATGCTTCGGTAAACACTTTGTAGCCTTCAGGTGTAAGATAATAATCTTCACCTTCTGTTAATTTATTTCCAAAAAAACCGCTGTCCATACGCACAAATTTATGAACTTTACATTTACAGATGATAATCACCTCCAAATATTTAGTACCGAAAGGTTATGCCGCCATAACGCTGTTTCCGTTCATCATTCTGAACAATACCGCACAAAGACAAAATCATACCCTCATCAACCACGAAAAAATACATCTTCGCCAGCAGGCAGAGCTATTTGTAATTATATTTTACATCTGGTATCTGGCAGAATATTTTATCCGGTTTGCGCAATTTGGGAATCATGGTTTGGCTTACCGGAATATAAGTTTTGAACGGGAAGCTTATTTTCACGAATCTGAAAATAACTACCTCATACGAAGGCCGTTTTTCGGTTTTATGAAATTTTTATGATATTAATTATCAATTACAAAAAGTCTTACATTTGTTACACTAACCAAACAACAAACACATTATGGAAACGAACTGGATAGCTGTTATTGCAGCTGCGCTTGTAACCCTGCCTATCGGGTTTATATGGTATAACCCAAAAGTTTTCGGCACCGTATGGATGCGTGAAAGCGGAATGACAGAAGAGAAAGCAAAAGGCGCAAACATGGCAAAGGTGTTTGGGCTTGCTGTAGTTTTCTCATTTATATTGGCATTTTTCCTTCCGACAATTGTAATTCACCAGATGGGTGCACTCCAGCTTACTGGTGGAAATCCGGAGGCTGCGCTACCTTCATACCATGCATTTATAGCTGACTATGCCACAAATTTCAGGACCCTTCAAGCATGGTGCACTTCATGGCAGCCTGCTGGGCCTATTTGTAGTGTTGCCTACCATGGCAATAAATGCCCTGTTTGAAAGGAAAAGCGCTAAATATGTACTCATTAACGCAGGATATTTTATAGTATCACTTGCAATAATGGGCGGTATAATTTGCCAGTGGGGTACAAAATAATTGAGTAAGAAATAAAAAATCTCCTGCGGGAGATTTCTTTTTATAGTGACACAATATTCATTTACAATTTTTACATCTGCAGATGCCCTGCCTGCTGAATGGGATACTATTGCCCAAGCCAACATCTTCTTAGGCAGAGCCTACCTCGCGGTACTTGAAAAAGCTGCCCCTGCTAATATGCAATGTCATTTTATTGCGCTATATACTAACAGTAAACTGTGCGGCATTGCGCTTTGCCAGTACCTTAATTTGAGTAAAGTGGCAACCTTTGGGCAGGCTGAAGAAGAAAAATTCTCGTTGCGCAGGTACATATTTAAAAAGTTCTCTTCACACATACTTTTTATTGGCAATAATATGCTCACCGGGCAGAATGCTTATGTGCTGAATGATAGCATTTCCGAGAGTAATGCCTTAAAACTTATGCATGCTGCATTACAGTCACTTATAAAAAGCTATCGTAAAAAGTGCGTGTATATAAATGTAACGGGCGTTAAAGATTTTGATGAAACTGAAATGCCCAATTTTGAAGAGGCAGGATTCAAGGGATTTCACAAGTTTACCACTCAGCCAAACATGATTTTTCACATCTGGCCGGAATGGAAAAATATGGATGATTACCTGGCAGCACTAAATACAAAATACCGAACCCAGTATAACCGCAGCCGTAAAAAAGCTGAAGGCATTACCAAACGAAAACTGACTTTAAACTGCATCATTGACTACGAGCAAAGGCTTCAGGAGCTCTACCTTACTGTAGCTGGCAATGCATCGTTCAATACTTTCCACCTGCCTGCAAACCATTTCAGGGTGTTTAAAGAAGAGCTGGGTGATGACTTTTTACTATACGGTTATTTTGATGGAGACAAACTTGTGGGCTTTAGCACCCTTATCAAAAACGGAGATGATTTTGACACTTACTTTTTAGGATATGATGATGCCATACAACGTGATAAAATGCTTTACCTTAATATGCTGTATGATATGGCGGCATACTCAGTCAAAAAGCAGTACAAGCTTGTGATATTTGGCCGGTCTGCTATGGAGATTAAAAGTTCTGTCGGTGCAAAAGCAGTTACTGTGTACGGCGTAATTAAACATACAAATCCCGTAATAAATATATTCATGTCGAAACTTTTTGCATATTTCGACCCCAAAGTCAACTGGAAAGAGCGTAACCCGTTTAAATAAAGTATACTCGAATGCTTTTCCAATTTAATTTCTACAGCTCGTTATTGCTTATCTCTTTCATAAACGGGATAGTATACAGCATGCTGCTATTTAGAAAGGGAATAGCCTCGCATAAACAGCCTGCAATATGGCTAAGCCTTTTTGTTTTTCTATGTGCATTATACATCTGCCCGTGGATGCTGGGTTTTGCAGGGTGGTATGATACGCAGCCTTACCGCGATATAATATTCTATATACCTTTCAGCCAGCAGCTATTTATAGGTCCTGTACTATATTTTTATGTTCAAAGCCTGCTTAACCCTGACTTTCGGTTAACTAAAGTAAAAGCGCTTCATCTATTGCCGGGCATAGTGTATCTGATTTACAATCTTGTCATTTTCATTACTGATAAGATAATCCTGGATGACTATTATTTCCTAGCTGATGGCACAGACCGTGAATTTGATGTATGGTATACCACGCTCGGCTGGATATCACTGATGCTGTATTTTTCATTAAGCTTAAGATATTATTACCTATACAGGCGAATTATGATGCAGACTGTAAGTTATGCCGACAGTGTGGTATTTAAGTGGATAAGAAATATCCTTATGGCTTATCTGCTAATGCAGTTGCTGCAATTGTCATTTCATTTTATTGTGATGGCCTATCCTGAATTTGACAGTTATACCGGCAGCTGGTGGTATTTCTTCATTTTTTCAGGAATTTCTTATTACATTGGTTTCAACGGGTATACCAATACAGTAAATGCAGGCATCCCGTTCCGTATTTCAATTTTTCCCCAAAAGTTGGTACTGCTCCCCGAAAACAAAGAAGACATTGATGAAGAAATTGATTTTGAAGTCATTGAAACTTCAGCCATAAATAATAGCTTTCAGGTTGATGAATGGGCAGATAAGATAACCCATGCGTTTGAAGACGATGCTTTATATACCAACCCGGAATTGTCATTGCCGGATGTAGCTCATCACTTAAGGACAAATAACGCAACCATATCAAAAACCATAAATGCTTGTTTTAAACTGAATTTTAATGATTTTGTAAATAAGTACAGGATCCAGGCCGTAAAAGATGCCATAGATGTGGGCATACACAAAAAGCAGACGCTGTTGAGTATAGCATTTGATTGCGGATTTAATTCTAAAGCTACTTTTAACCGTGCCTTTAAAAAACATACCGGCACCTCTCCTAAAGATTATATAAGTTCCTTATAGTCATTCAACTAAAATAGGTCTCATATTATAATTTGAAGCGATTAAGCTTTATAAATAGTAGAATTTTGGCCATTATTAATCGCTAAAAATTATAAAAATGAAAAAAGTATTTCGCTTTATTACAGGTAGTGTAAGCAGTAATGCAAATAGCTATGAAATTATTTACCTTCTCTTCAGGCTTCATTTGGGCTTATCAATTGCACTTGGGGCAGGGTTGCCTAAAATGTTTCACAAGATAAACGAGAACGGGCCTGATGACTGGTCAAACAAAGCCTTCGGGGCATCAGAGTGGTTTATAAACCAGGTAAATGATATTGGGTTTACATTCATAAGCCCTTCATTTTGGGCATACCTGGCAATTTACGGAGAGTTCATAGGAGGCATTTTAATTGCGATCGGACTCTTTACAAGGCTGAGTGCAATGCAGCTGGCATTTCAGTTCTTTATAATATCATTTTTATGGTATGAAAGTCCTGAGCCTATAGTGGGGATGTATTTCCAGCAGCTTTTTTTCTTTGGCTATTTATTGATTACTGCATACGGCAGCGGTAAGTACAGTCTTGATAAGTTGTTATTCCAGTCTAAGAAAGCAGCTATATAGCTGCTTTCTTTATGGCACGGCAACCTTCATATCTTTATGTAGTATCCTAACCTCAAGCCGCTCTTCCTGCCCGTAATATTCCCCGTCAATCTGGAAATCAACCGGCATATTAGTTGTTATCACCGCATTATCAGTTGAGAGGATTTCGATGTCGTCACTGCTGTCAACCGGCATGTTTCCTGATAGTATCTTGCCAATTACCAGCAAGTCCATATTCTTCAATATCACTATTTCAAACTTACCGTCATCCATTACTCCGTAGGGGTTGATGGTAACCCCGGTGCCGTAGCGTTGCGTATTAGCTATAACAACCATACGCGCCTCGCTCTCAATAGTTCTGCCTTTAGCCTCAATTTTTACATGAAACGGCGGCGCCATATCGGTAAGCGTATTTACAGCCTGGATGGCGTAGCCCAGCTTGCCGCGTATGTTACTGTTCTCATAATTCTTAATCAGCTCGGCGTTCACACCGATATCGCTTAGGTGCAGGCTTTTCTTGTCATTTATGCACACCAGGTCCATTTCCATAACTTTGCCATGAAAGGCTATTTTAAGCACCTCTGTGAAGTCTTTTGGTAAGTTAAGGTCCACTGATAGCCCGTTGGCCGAACCGGCCGGCAAAACGCCTATAATAGCATCTGTATGCTCTACAGCTTCTGCAACCATTTTTATGGTTCCGTCACCACCGGCAACGAGAATCCGTTCAGGGCTGTGGTTCTTGTAAAGCTCAAGGATTTTGGCCTCATCATCTTCACCTGTGGTCTCATATTCAATGAGCGTTATACCTTCTGCATTGGCATAATCTTTCACAACATCCTGCATATCAGCCTTATCACTACCACCCGATATGGGATTAAGTACAAAAAGGAATTTCTTTTGGGAACCCATTATGATTTCTTTTTGATTAAAAGTAGTAAATTGTAAGTGCGAACCATCTTATTAAAATGATAAATTTTGAGTAAGCCAATTTTAAAATTATACCGCGGGTATGCCAATGAGCAGGAACTGATTGTTTTTGGGCATGTGTTTAAGCCGAATACGGCAAATACATATGAATTTGAGAAAAAACGTTTTAAAAATGCACGGTCAATTATCAGGATGTTCCGCATTAAAACCATACCGAATGCCGATGTTTATCTTGAGCATGACGGAAAGCGCATACATACAAAAGCGCTTGACGATGGGTATTTTAAGTTTTGCATTCCGCTGAAAGAACAGCTTGGCTATGGCTGGACAGATTACTACGTTAGCACTTTTCATGATGGTGAAGAAATCAGGGAAAAAGGAACATATATTAGGCCCTACGAAGGGAACTTAGGTTTTATATCGGATATTGACGATACATTCCTTGTTTCACACACACGCAATTTCTTCAAAAAACTGTACATCCTCCTTTGGAAAAATATCAACGACCGGAAAATTTTTGAAGATGTAGTGCCTCACTACCAGGCATTAAGCACCGCAGGGCGAAATAATAAAGATGAAAAAAATGCCTTCTTTTATGTGTCGAGCAGTGAATGGAATCTTTATAAATTCATCGTGAAGTTCACCGAAAAGCATGAACTTCCTCGTGCTGTATTATTACTGAAAGACATAAAAACCAGCCTTATGGACTTCTTTGTAACAGGACGCGGCAATCATGATCATAAGTTTGACAAGATCAAGCACATACTTGAATTTTATCCGCATCTGCAATACACGCTTTTGGGTGATGACTCGCAGCACGACCCTTTTTTATATGAAGATGTATGCAAAATTTTCCCGGTGACAGTAAAAGCCGTTTACATACGGCAGACAGGACATTCAAAAAAAGAAAAGGCGCTTAAGTCAATTAAGAATATGGAGGCTATGGGTGTAGCAGTTTGTTATTTTAAAGACAGCAACGAAGCGCTTGAACATTCAAGACGTATAGGCCTGATACAGTAATTAAGATTTCCTTAACAGTCCCGTTCCTACTTTATCGCGAACTTTATTCAGCTTAAATATAACCTTTATGAAAAAAATAATGTTTACCGCAGCACTGGCAGCTGTAATGCTGGCCGCCTGCAAAAAAGACCAGCCTGCAGCACCGGCGCCTGCCCCAACACCGCCACCGGTAGAAAACCCATCTCCCGAGCCTGCACCTGAACCGCAAACCCAGACTCAAACTACAACAACTACAACTACAAATAATAGTACAACAGTTGAAAATCCGGATGGTACATCTGTAAATGTTAGTAAAAGCGGTATCTCGGTTAAAAATAAAAATGGAGATAACGAGAGCAACATCCAACTAAATAAGGATAATCCCGGAATTGAGATTAAAACCGACTAAATAAAAAAGGGGCTTTAAAGCCCCTTAGTTATTTTCAATCTCTTCCTGAACAGCCTCCCATTCAGCCAAAAGCCGGTCGAGCTCTTTCTTGCGGTTTTCGTAAGCAGAGAAAAAAGCGCCGTCTGCCATCAGCTTTTCATAATGTTCGGCAAGCTGCCGGTCATCTTTCTGTATTTCACTTTCTAATTGGGCAATTTGGCTTTCAACTTTACTCAGCTTGTTTTGCAAAGCTTTATTTTTCTTCTGGTCTTCAAAAGACACGGGCTTCTTCACTTCTTTCGGAGCCTGTTTAACCACGTCACGCTTTTCAACCTCGCGCATATTCTGCATGTTGCGCTGCTCAAGGTAGAAGTTGATATCGCCAAGGTATTCCCTTATCTTATGGTCTTTAAACTCATATACTATGTTGCTCATACCCTGCAGGAAATCCCTGTCGTGGCTTACAAGCAGCAACGTACCCTCATATTTTTGAAGTGCAGCTTTCAAAACATTTTTTGACTTAATATCAAGGTGATTGGTAGGTTCGTCCATTACCAGCACATTTATCGGCTGTAGGAGCAGCTTACATAGCGCCAGGCGGTTACGCTCACCACCGCTTAGTACTTTTACTTTCTTCTCCACATCATCGCCACGGAATAAAAAAGCGCCAAGCATATCGCGCACTTTTGCACGGTTGGTATCAGTTGCGGCATTCTGCATGGTTTCAAGAAGCGTAATCTCGCCGTCAAGGTATTCAGCCTGGTTCTGGGCAAAATAACCCAACTGTACATTATGCCCTAACTTAATCACTCCATCATAAGGAATGTCTTTTACAATGGCTTTAATCAGTGTTGATTTACCCTGCCCGTTTTGCCCTACAAAGGCAATTTTACTGCCTCGCTCCACCAGCAGGTCAATATCCTTTAATATAAGTTTATTGCCATATTTCTTAGTAACATGCTCCACTTCAACCACAACCCTCCCCGGCGTTTGCGAGACCGGAAATGAAATATTCATAACCGAATTATCATCTTCATCAACTTCAATCCGCTCAATTTTGTCAAGCTTTTTTATAAGTGATTGCGCCATTGACGCTTTTGATGCTTTTGCACGGAATTTTTCAATCAGCTTCTCGGTATGTTCAATTTTCTTTTCCTGGTTCTTTTGTGTAGCGAGCTGCTTTTCGCGGATTTCCTCACGCAACGTCAGGTACTGGGTATAAGGCTTGTTAAAGTCATAAATCTTCCCAAGCGAAATCTCTATTGTACGGTTGGTTACATTATCAAGGAACATTTTATCGTGTGAAACAATCACCACAACGCCCGGATAATTCTTTAAGAATGCCTCAAGCCAAATAATACTTTCAATATCAAGGTGGTTGGTAGGCTCGTCCAGAAGCAGTACGTCATTATTCTGAAGTAGCAGTTTGGCCAGCTCTATACGCATGCGCCATCCGCCCGAGAATGTATCAGTCAGGTTATTGAATTCTTCACGCTTAAAACCCAGCCCCAGTAATATTCGCTCTGTATCGCCAACGTAATTATAACCACCCAGAATTTCGTAATGATGTGTAACATCACTAAGATCTTCAATAAGTTTTGAATAGCTTTCACTTTCATAATCAGTGCGTGTAGCCAGCTGGTGGTTAATATCATCAATCCTGGCTTCAGCTTTCTTGATTTCCTCAAAAGCCTGGTAAGCTTCCTCAAGTACCGTACGCCCTTCCACAAAGTCAATATCCTGGCGAAGAAAGCCAATCCTTACTTCCTTTTCTGTTGCAATAGTGCCTGAATCGGGTGCAATATCACCCGAAAGAATTTTCAACATTGTTGATTTACCGGCGCCGTTTTTACCCACAAGGCCAACACGGTCACCCGCCCCCAGCCTGAAAGTTACTTCTTCAAAAAGATAGGTCCCACCGAAAGAAACCGACAGATTATGTATGTTCAGCATTTTTTTATGAGTAAAGCCTCCGCTAAAATTTTTGCAAAGGTAAGGAAGCAGGCTTCTAATTTATAATATTTAATTGCCGGCAAACCTATTAACATCAACAGCCCTTTCAATAGCTGTACCATTTTCAATATAATCGTACAGTTGCTGAGCCATAGGAGGGCCAAGCATAAGCCCTCGTGTGCCCAGGCCGTTCAGTATATGAATGTTACTATGTTCTGCATGTGTTCCAATAACCGGCTTACGGTCTTTTGTAGTGGGTCGTACTCCCGCAACATGAGTCACCACATCATAATCGCAGGTAATTATTTCCTGTAATTTTTCTTCCAGTTCTACACGTGCTGCTTCAGTGGGGTTGTTAGTCTTGTCTGTCCACTCGTAAGTCGCACCAACTTTATATATATCATTACCTAGCGGCAGGATAAATATTCCGGCATTGACTATGCTCTCCAGTTTAAGGTCCGGTGAATGTATGGTAAGCAGTTCACCTTTTGTACCTTCAAGCGGAACAAAATTGAAATACGGATTGTTTCTGATACCGAAACCTTCAGCGAACACAACGTGTTTAGCTTCTATTTCTTTATAAATAACATGATTGTTATTAATATTCAAATGAGAATAATCGAAGTTTTCATATGCAACAGCTTGTATTTCCTGAAGCCATTTATGGTATGATTCTAATAACTGATTGGTGTCGATAAAGCCGGTATGCAACACTTCACCATAACCATATGGAGCATCGAGTCCCTCATATGATGTACGCAAAACTTTTGGCGAAATAAACTCTGAAAGTTCGGGTTTATCTGCGGCTTCAAACCAGTTATTTTGCTCTTCAACAGATGCAAAGCGGCGAAGCAATGGGGTGGGAAAATCAACCTTTATAGTAAGCCTGCTTTCAATTTCACTATAAAACGGCCCAATGAATTTGACATGCTCTAATGCATTATAAGGAAGGCTGAGCCTCTTTACGATAACCGGGTTGTAAATACCGCCTGCCACGCTGGTAGCATTCTGCATCGATTGGCAAAAAAGCATGAATGTTTTACCCTGCCTGTACAAAACTTCGGCTAAACTTATGGCCGCTATACCTCCGCCTACAATTATATAATCTTTCATGGCTGCAAAAATAAAAAACTCCCGCTGTTGGGCGGGAGTTTTTAGATATTATAAGGATTAGTAATTCCACATATCCTGCTCGAAGTTACGTATCTTTTCTTTGATACGCTCTGCTTCAAGAAGCTGCATTTGCGAATTTTCCTTCAAGTAGTTTTCAATGAGCCTGTCTCCGTATACGTTTTCCTCGGCTATAATTACTCCGTTGAAACGCCTTGAGTTAAGCAAGTGGTCAAACGTAATGGCGCTGGCAGAGTTTTCCTCATTGAACGCTTTGTACTTATGAAGCACGTCTCTTGCCGCAGGGAAGAATACCCAGAATATACGGATATACTCTTTCTCTTCTTTACCCATGGTAAACACGTCCGGAACGATTGGAGCAATACCAAGCATCCTGTACTTAAGTTCACCCTGGCGCTTGTCAAAATACCAGTAGCCAACTATTTCGTATCCTTCAACATCAATAGCTTTGATGTCAGTCCTGTTAATATATTCAGGAGAAATAGTTTTCTTACCCGACTTATAAGCCTTGATATCAGTATTGTATTGTTCAATACCGGCGTCAGTTGTATCAGTAAAAGTAAGCGACTCCTCTATATCTTTAAGGGTTTTGCGCGTTACAAAATAACTGTCGTCATAAACTTCAGTGATTGTACCACTACGAACTCCTTCTACAAGCACATCATAAAGCGGCTTCCTGTCAGAGCCAAGATTTCCTTTAATCGGAAAATACATAGGAAAATTTACGCGTTGGTTAAGGTCAATCCTTTCCCAAACTTTCCTGGCCAGTAGTACATCCCTGTCGCCCACGTAGCCGTATGGCAGCGGCTTGTCATTGTCTAATGAATCCTGCGCAGCAGTTTTCTTGCCTATCTGGTCTGCAGTCTTGGCATTAAGCAAGTTTGACTGTGCAAACGCTGCTGAAGATACCAGGCTGAAGAAAACGATTAATGATAAAATCTTCCTGCTCATTGTCTATACTTTTTGTATTTTTTAATTACTGGATCTCAAACGTAGCTGTAGAAATCCTCTTAACTGCCTGGTCAATACCTGAGAATGTAGCTTTAATCTGGTCGATAACTACCACATCACCCCTGTTTGCCTTCCTGATAGCAGCTTTAGCCCTATCATTCATTTTGTTACCTTGAACAACAATTGTTGGCTGCCCCGGAACTTTAATATTAAACTGAGTTACATTCACACTTACCGGGAAATCGAAATCTTCCATTTCAGCAGATACTGTACAAACTTCAAGGTTTGAAACAGAACCTTTAGCTGAAACCTCACCCCTAATCTTACCTGTCGGTGCAGGAAGGCCTTTGATACGGAAAGTTTTCTTGTCAGATACGTTTGACTTGTCCGGAAGCGTAGCTGTAACGCTAATAGTAACTTCAGTTCCTCCGCCCGGATTAAGTATATACTGGCCAGGTTTACCTGCAGAACGCATACCCGGTGCACTAGCATTTACTTTATCAGCCGCAACACCTGCAAATGATACAGATATTGGGTTTGGCACACCGCGGTAAACAACATTCATCTTGTCAGCTGAAATTGTAGCCGAATTTGGCCTTGGCACTACAACGTAAGTACCTTTAAATTCAAGCGGCACCTGCTTACCATCTTCAAGGAAGGTAAACTTACCGTTGATTGTCTGCTCACCTACGTTACCAGCTGTCATGTTAATGATAGCCTGTCCGTTCTCTATCTTACCAGGACCCTGAAATGAAGTAGGAACGGTATTCTCATCATAACGGCCAAGAACAACTTTACCGGTAACTTTCTCACCCTGGAAGTAAGCGTTTTTGTCAAGTACTACGATAGCTGTATAGTTTTTCATAGATACTGCTTCAAGAGCCGCTTTACCAAGGGCAATGTTATAAACGTTTGCCTCAATACTCCTGATGTTGTTCTGCATTGCAGATAGTTTTGTCAAAGATGCGATTGAAGGGAAACCTTTATAGTGGTAATCAAGATATTGCTTTTTAACACCTTCACCATCTACAACGTCAGCAGTGCTGAATTTATTATCAAGTTCGGCTGTAATTGCTTTATATTTAACATCTTTACCGATAGCAGCTTTCATGTCTGCTTTGTATTTCTCTATAGCGGCAACAATTTCTTTACCTTTTTTAGAGTAACCATCGCCTTCAAACCACTCTTCGTCAATCTTGTCACCTTTATCCATCGCCTCATAGGGAAGTTTTCCGTTCTCTTCTCTTTCAACGGTTTTAGTGATATCTTTCTTTAACGATTCAACATAGTTGTAAAATTGAGTAGAGATGCCTTTGATTTTGTCAGACATTTGCTTTGCAGCGCTAAACTGAGGGTTCTCAGCAGCTTTTGCAGCCAATGCTCCGTGCATCTGCTCATTATTTTTACCAGCTTCTACGTTAGAAGACTCGAATTGCTCGTTCATCAGGCCAAAAGCAGAAAGTACTTCTTTTGACATGTTAAGGGCCAACATTGCGATGAAAACCAGATACATCAGGTTAATCATCTTTTGCCTAGGGGTTAATTTTCCTCCTGCCATTTCTAATCAGTCTTGTTTTTCTGTGTTTATTTATAAATACTAATTAGAGAATTAGCCCCTGTTACCCATTGCAGAAAGCATACCGCCATAAACATTGTTCAGTGAAGCAATGTTTTGCGTCATAGCCTGCATCTGGTCTTTTAGCCTAGCAGCGTTATCAGCGATTTCTTTGTTAGCCTCAGCATTACGAGATGCGCTTTCAAGCTGTACTTTATAAAGGCTGTTTAGTGATTCCATCTGTGCTGCAGCCATAGACATTTCTTCGCTGTATTTCTTCTGAGAAGAGATTGAATCAACTGTAGGAGCAATTCCTTTAGCAGCAGACTCAAAGTTCCTGATGCTAGCGCCAAGGCTTTCCATAAGCTGTCCGTCAATCTTAGCCTCTTTAAGAAGGTTATCAAGTTTTTGAGAAAGCAGGCCTTGCGCTTCTTTAGGATCTTCTTTTTTAACGTCTTTTTCTTGGCTTCGCCACCTGCAAGCTCAGGGTAAACCAATGACCAGTCAAGTTCTTTATCTACCGGGTCGAATGCAGAAAGACCGAAGATAAGAGCTTCTGTACCAAGGCCGATGATAAGCATCGCGCTCGCACCAGGCCAGTGCATAAGTTTAAAAAGAGCTCCAACGATTACAACTGCCGCACCCATACCATAGGCGAAATTCATTACTTTTTTAGGTAGCATAATAAAATTTAATTTTTAGTTTTTAGTTAAGTTAATTAGAAATAATAAAATAGTGTTGGTTTAGTTTCCTGTTTTTTGTGTCCCCATGTAATCCTGAACTGTCCTGAAGCCGATGTAGCTACGTGCAGAGTCAGCATATTCCCAGTCCCTTGTACTTACCTGCAGGAAGTAAGCCACGTCTTTCCAAGAGCCGCCGCGTGTTACTTTACGCTTATTGGCCTGGTCAGGTACGTTAGGGTTCATTGTAGAAACATATTCATAAGAAGCAGCGTCATACGAAGAGTCTGTCCACTCTGCCACGTTACCGCTCATATTGTAAAGGTTGTACTCATTCGGGTCGAATGATTTTGCCTCAACTGTATAAAGCGCACCGTCAGCAGCATAGTCACCCCTGTTTGGCTTAAAGTTAGCAAGGAAACATCCCCTGTCATTTTTAGCATAAGGGCCGCCCCAAGGGAATGTAGCTGACTCAAGGCCGCCACGTGCCGCGAATTCCCACTCAGCCTCACTAGGAAGACGGAAAGAGTTCACGTTTGACCTGTTCTTTCTTTTTTGATATGCATTTTTATAAAGCGTCCTCCACGCACAGAAAGCTTTTGCCTGCTGCCAAGTAACGCCTACAACAGGATATTCACTATACGCATCATGCCAGAAATAGTCATTATGCATAGGCTCATTATAAGAATAAGCAAAGTCTTTAATCCAAACCGTAGTATCCGGATACACTTCAACCTGCTCTTTCTTCATGTATTTGCTACGCTTAGTCCTGGTTGCCTTAGACTTGTCTTTAGCAGCAACAGCAATATCCATCCATGCATAAGAGAATTTAAGCTTGGTAACATCTATAGTCCTTTGCCCGTTATAAGATTCTGATGCAGGGAGATACATAGAGTCCATAACTTCAACATAATACTCATCCGGGTATTTTTGAGGATCTGTTATAAGCTTAGCTTTTTTATTCAGCTTTCTGCCGGCATACGGATCATTTTCATCTGTACCTACGCTATAGTAATTTTCATACATATATTTATCGTAAGCAGACTGTTCTTCTCCTTCTTTAACCTGCTGGTCAAGAAAAGCATACTCACCTATACCTTTGGTATCACCACCTGGCTTCTGGCCCATTTCATCTGCAAGTATTGCAAGCCTTGTCCTTATAGTTGAGTCTTTAACCCATTCAACAAACATACGGTACTCACTATTTGTAATCTCTGTCTCATCCATATAAAATGAAGTTACAGTTACCGTTTTAGTCGGAGCATCCTGAACGTTAGCCAAATCATCGTCGGCCTTACCCATGATGTAAGCACCACCGGGAACCAACGTCATCCCGTAAGGCTTTTCAGGCCTCCACTTTTTGCCTCTGACACCTACCAGCTCCCCCGGTCACTGGAACCACAGCTTACTAAAAATGATAAAGTTGCTGTTAATGCAATAAGCTTCTTCATATAAAATTGGGTTATTTATGTACTTCTATTTTTAAGGGCGTAAACCTATTTATTTTATTTTAAAAAAACAATTTTTTTAATAAAAAAACCTAAACAAAACTTAAACACTTGTTTACTAACGCAAAATCTAACGATTTCGTAACAATTCGCTTAAATTATGTTTTTTCTTTGAGCCTTCCACCATCTTTCCGGAATCTCGTTGTTGCAGGCCCCAACATAATCTTCATATATACACGGTAATAACGTGCTTCGCTTAAGTTTAGTATTGCCTGTAGGTATCTCAATCCACCATCTGTCGGTTTTATCGCTTTTAAAGAAGATAAGCTCTTCATCTTCCATCGGCACGATATACCTTATATACTCATCTTTACTGCCAAACGGATATTCATTAGACCTGTAATGCACCCCTTCGATAAAATACCAGATTACCTGCGCTATTAAAACGGCTTCCTGCCCGCTGTTATTGTGATTGAAAATTCCGAATGACGAAACTTTATCACTTATCCCTGCATAGCGCGCTAAAGTACAAATTTCTTTTCCATTAAAACCATTTGGCATAAATTTAACTAAATTGCCAGAATCGCTGCTCTTAACTGCCGTCATATCAAGACTTACCAAATCAGCATCTCTAAAAACAGGTTCCGCCACGGCCGGGTTCGCACAAACTTCACCTAAGCGGTACGCATCAAAAAATAACTTGTCAATCAGGTCTATTTCTTCCTGTGGGTTGAAATAGGTTTGGTAACCGATGTTGCTGTAGTTGAAAAGATTATTGGGCTCATCTACTATTATATGGGTAAGATACGAGTGTGCCGCAATTTCTTCTTCCTGCTTACCGAAGTCAAACTTATTATCAATTGCTGCCAGGTTCACCATCTGCTCCAGGCTGTCATAGGCGCGATACATAGCGTATGTGATGTCTTGCGAACCACCCAGTATAACCGGAATGATTTTACTTTTCAGCAACTCCGCCATGATCCCTTTAACAGCAAAGTAGGTATCCTGCAGGTCATTGCCTGCAGGTATATTGCCCAGATCGGCTATTTTCGCTTCCCAGTTACCGGGATATAGCTTATAAAATTCCCTGCGTATATAATTAAGGTGTACATGATCTCTCCTGTCCGGCTGGCCTGCATTCTCCAAAACACCGATAATCGCGATTTTCACCTGCTGCAGCTCGGGAAAATCAGCAGCAGTATGCAGCGCCACTTTATGCCCGAGGGTTTGCTGTGAAAGCCCTTCTATAAAATGAAGCATTTCTGAATCCAGCGGTTCTAGGAAATCAAATACCATGTACTATTATTTTTTTGCGGTTGTCTTTTTTGCGGCAGGTTTCTTGGCAGGCGTTTTTTTTGTGGCAGTTTTTTTAGCCGGAGCTTTTGCCTCAATCATCTGTTTTACCTGGTCAAGCGTCAGTGCAGCTGCATCAACATCTTTGTTGAGTTCTATTTTGGTTTTACCTTTAACAATAACTGAACGGCCCCATCGTGCTTTCTCAACTTTAATACCTTCGGCCTCCCAGTTGTGAATTACCTTATCCGATTCTTTTTGCAGCTTATCTTCTATCAGCGCTTCAATATCATTTTGCGAAAGATTATCGAAATTGTACTTTTTGCTTACATTGATAAACATACCGTTCCATTTGATAAAAGGTCCAAACCTTCCCACACCTTTCTGAACCGGCATATCTTCATAGTACCCGATTGGCGCATCAGCCTGCTCTTTTTCACCGATAAGTTCTTTCGCCCTTTCAAACGTTACATCCAATGGGTCCTCACCTTTTGGCAGGGAGATAAATGTTTTACCAAAGCGCACATACGGACCAAAACGACCGTTATTTACCTCAACTTCTTCTCCTTTATATATACCCAGGTTTTTCGGAAGCATGAACAAACCAAGTGCTTCGTCAAGCGTAATGCTGCCAATATTTTGCTCCGGCAGCAGGCTTGCGAACTGCTTGTTGTCATCTTCAGCATCACCTATCTGTGCCATCGGGCCAAATTTCCCAAGGCGTACACTCACAGGTTTGCCAGTCTTAGGGTCGGTACCCAAAATGCGCTCGCCCGATTCACGGTCGGCATTCTTTTCTACGTCTTTCACTGTCGGATGGAAATGGCCGTAGAAATCGTTCATCATCTTAGTCCAGTCTTCATTGCCCTGGGCTATCTCGTCAAAATCCTGCTCAACCTTTGCGGTAAAATTGTAATCGAGTATTGTCTCAAAATGGTTTACAAGGAAATCATTTACAATGATACCTATGTCTGTCGGAACCAGTTTGCCTTTATCTGAACCAACATTTTCAGTTAGTTCTGCCGATGTAACTTTGCCATCTTTCAAAACCATCTGGCTGTATTTACGCTCCTGCCCCTCAAAGCTTCCTTTCTCAACATAATTCCTGTTGATGATGGTAGAGATGGTTGGTGCGTATGTTGACGGGCGGCCTATTCCCAGTTCTTCAAGTTTTTTCACCAGCGCAGCCTCAGTATAGCGGGCCGGCGGGCGTGAAAAAACGCTGCGTAGCGGTGATAGAGTTATTTTCAAGCTTTTCACCAACTTTCAAGGCAGGAAGCATACCTTCCTGTTCTGTATCTTCATCGTCGTTGCCTTCAAGATATACTTTAAGGAAGCCTTCAAACAAAAGCACCTCACCCGATGCGGCAAAAATTTCGCTGTGGTTATTGGCTTCAATCTTCACATTGGTACGCTCCAGCTTGGCGTCACTCATTTGTGAAGCTACCGTACGTTTCCAAATCAGGTCATAAAGCCTTGCCTGGTCACGGTCTATATTCACTGTGTGGCGTGTCATATCCGTAGGGCGGATGGCCTCGTGCGCCTCCTGTGCCCCTTTTGATTTCGTAGCATAATTACGCGGATGGCTGAACTCGGCACCGTATGAACGTGTGATTTCATCTTTCGCCGCTGCCATAGCTTCCTGAGAAAGGTTAACGCTGTCAGTCCTCATATAAGTAATAAGCCCTGCTTCATAAAGCCTCTGCGCCATCATCATGGTTACGCCTACCGGGAAGCTAAGCTTACGCGAGGCCTCCTGCTGTAACGTAGAAGTTGTAAAAGGCGCTGCCGGAGATTTTTTTGCCGGCTTTGTCTCAAGGTCGGCCACTTTGTATTGTGAGCCGATATTTTTATTCAGGAAATCCTGCGCCTCTTGTTCTGTTGTAAAGTTTTTAGGAAGTTTTGCCTTTACAGTTTTGCCTTCTGCATTAGTAAACTCGGCCGTAATGTTGTATGATGCTTCAGGTTTAAAATCCCTGATTTCGCGCTCGCGCTCTACAATAAGCCTAACCGAAACCGACTGTACCCTTCCTGCAGAAAGTCCGCTTTTTACCTTTTTCCAAAGTACAGGTGAAAGTTCATAACCCACAAGCCTGTCAAGCACACGGCGGGCCTGCTGCGCATTTACAAGATCATAGTTTATACCGCGCGGGTTTTCAATTGCTTTTTGTACGGCTGTTTTAGTGATTTCATTAAAAACTATCCTTTTAGTTTTAGCCTTGTCCAGTTTCAGTTCTTCCGCCAGGTGCCATGCTATTGCCTCACCCTCGCGATCCTCATCACTTGCCAGCCAGACCATATCGGCAGATTTAGAAAGGTCTTTGAGTTTTTTAACCAAAGCTTTTTTGTCGGGAGAAACTTCGTAATGAGGTTTGAATCCGTTGGCTACATCTACCCCTATTTCTTTTGACGGAAGGTCGGCTATATGGCCGTAGCTCGACTCAACCTGGTAATCTTTCCCTAAAAATTTCTCTATGGTTTTTGCCTTTGCGGGCGACTCAACAATCACTAAATTCTTTGCCATTACATATTTTGTTTGTGCGCAAAAGTATGCGAATTTTTTAAATATCGGTTTTCACGCACATTTTTTAAAGGCAATTTTATGATATTGTCGATTAAGTGTACTAAAAATTTACACCTTAATATATAAGTGAATAAAATTTGGGCTGTAGTATCGTAAATTTGACTATTCAGCTTCAACACTCAAATTATGCATGGCAACCAATCATTCTTTAACTTATATAAACAGAATAACTTTTTGCCTATAAGATTGGTCACTCCTTTCTTCGGGCGGCTCTCGCCCGACATCACTACAGGCTTTAGCCTTACGCATCGCAAAACTTATTACTTTTTCATCTTTATCACGGAAGGATCAACGAAGCATGGTGTAGATCTGGAGGAATATCATTTAAAAAGCAATGAGTTGCTTTTTATCTTTCCTCACCAAATACACCGGCTTCCTGATGCGGGAAGCGGAATCAACTATTTTAAAATTGGTTTTGATGAAATGTGCCTCTCATTACTCCCGAAACAATACGCTTTCCTGACAAATCCTTTAAATAAGCAAAAAATAAGTTTCGCTGGAGACCAGGCTAAAAGAATTAAACTTGTATTTGAAGCATTGCAAGGCTTATTGTCTACAATGGACGGGAGCACAGACCTCATTCTCGCCCATCTCAACAGCCTAATTGCAGAAATAAATGCAGCATATTTCTCAGGTGAAAAAAATCCCGCGGGCGACAATCTTTCAAAATATATTAACTTCAAAGAATACGTTGAAGCAAATTATGAAAATCATCCTTCCATAGGTGAAATTGCAGAAAAACTTGCTCTTAACCCCAACAGCCTGTACAATCTTGTTAAGAGTTATTCAGGCTTGTCTCCCAAAGAATTCATTTCTAATCGCCTTATCCTGGAAGCGAAACGGCGCCTATACTATTCTGAAAGCAATATAAAGGAACTTGCGTATGACCTTGGCTTTAATGATCCCGAGTACTTTGCGCGGCTATTTAAAAAGCTGACAGGTTCAAGCATATCGGAATTTGTTAAGGATTTATCAGGGAATTAATATATTTCGTCAGGGATTTTTCTTAGCAGGGTAGGGAACTTTGTTCTATTATTTTAAAATTAAAAAATCATGAACAGAATTCTTGGAAAAAACGGGCCCGTAGTCTCAGCAGTAGGGCTTGGCTGCATGGGTATGTCGGGCGCATACGGGCAAAGCGATGAGAAAGAATCTATTGCCACTATTGAAAGGGCCCTTGACTTGGGCCACAACTTTCTTGACACGGCCGACTATTATCTGGCGGGCCATAACGAACAACTTATCGGGAAGGCAATCAGCGGCAAGCGTGAAAAAGCGTTTCTATCTGTAAAAACGGGACAAATGGTATCCGTAGGCGGACCGGGGCCTGTAAACGGCCATCCTGATTATATTCGTCACGCGGTACAATTCAGCCTGCAACGATTAAAAACCGACTACATTGATCTTTACACTATTGCTCGTGTTGACACGACAATCCCTATTGAAGAAACCGTGGGTGCAATGGCTGAACTTGTTGACAAAGGTCTTATCAGGTACATTGGGCTTTCTGAGGCATCTCCTACATCTATTCGCAAAGCAGCTGCAGCCCAAAATATTACAGCATTGCAAATCGAGTATTCTCTCTGGAGCCGGGATATTGAAACCGAAGTTATCCCCACAATACGTGAACTGGGAATTGGCCTTGTTGGCTACTCTCCGCTAAGCCGCGGTTTTTTAAGCGGGGAATTTAAAACTCCTGATGATGTTAAGGGTAACCGCCTGCACATGCCCCGCTTTCAGGGCGAAAACTTTTACAGGAATCTTGAACTGATGGGAAAGATTAAAGCAATGGCAGATGAAAAAGGCTGTACGCCGTCACAACTCGCAATAGCATGGGTACTTGCACAGGGTAACGACATCATTACAATTCCGGGCACTAAGCGCGTGAAGTATCTTGAAGAAAATATTGCAGCAGAAAATTTAAACTTGAGCACTGAAGAATTACAAACCATTAACGCTGTAATGCCTCCGGGGGTTGTATCGGGACAACGCTATCCGGAAAAATTTATGGGTACACTAAACAAATAAGATTTTTGAAAGATTTGCAGGCCTGTTGAATTTTGCATTTCAACAGGCCTTTTCAAAATGATACACGCCAATTAACTCAAATCCGATTGATTTCGTTTATGCCATAATGTCAGATATTGAAAGATTATGATATCTTTGCAAATCATATTTTGAAGCGGGAAACGCAAATGGAAAAGATTATTGAAGAAAGCAAACAGGGCCAGGCCCTGATACTGGAACCTAAAACAGGTAACACACGCAAACTATTTATAGAAAGTTACGGCTGCCAAATGAATTTTTCTGACAGCGAGATTGTTGCGTCTATACTTGCCAACGAAGGGTTTGACACTACTCAGAACCTTGAGGAGGCCGACTTGGTGCTGGTAAATACCTGCTCTATACGTGATAAGGCAGAGCAGACTGTGCGTAAAAGGCTTGAGAAATATAACGCCGTAAAAAAGATAAACCCCGGGATGAAGGTGGGTGTGCTGGGCTGTATGGCCGAACGCCTTAAAAGTCAGTTCCTGGAGGAAGAACATATTGTTGATATGGTTGTAGGCCCTGACGCTTACAAAGACCTGCCTAACCTTTTAAAGGAGGTTGACGAAGGCCGCGATGCTATAAACGTTATCCTCAGCAAAGACGAAACCTATGGTGATGTGGCGCCAGTAAGGCTAAACAGTAATGGCGTGACAGCGTTTGTATCTATCACGCGCGGCTGTGATAACATGTGTACCTTCTGTGTGGTGCCATTTACCCGTGGGCGTGAGCGCAGCCGCGAGCCGCAAAGCATCATGGATGAGATTGCCGACCTGTGGAACCGTGGCTTTAAGGAGGTAACATTGCTTGGCCAAAATGTGGACAGCTACCTTTGGTATGGCGGCGGACTTAAAAAGACTATGTAAAGGCCACCGAAATGCAAAAAGCAACGGCGGTAGATTTTGCACAGCTGCTGGATATGGCTGCGACTGCTTTCCCGAAGATGCGTTTCCGTTTCTCAACTTCTAACCCGCAGGATATGCACCTCGAGGTAATTGAGGTAATGGCGAAGCACCACAATATTTGCAAATACATACACCTGCCGGTACAAAGCGGCAGCACACGCATATTGAAAGAAATGAACCGCCAGCACACCCGCGAGGAATATATGGCGCTGGTTGACAATATATATCGCATAATCCCTGAGATGTCTCTGTCTCAGGACATGATTGCGGGTTTTCCGACAGAAACAGAGCAAGACCACCAGGATACGCTAAGCCTTATGGAACATTGTAAATATGATTTCGGATTTATGTTCGCTTACAGCGAAAGGCCGGGTACACTTGCTGCACGCAAGATGGTTGACGATGTCCCGAACGATGTGAAGAACCGCAGGCTTACGGAGATTATCAACCTGCAGCAAAAAATGGCTTTGGAAAGGACCCAGCGTTTTGTAGGCCAGGTGGTGGAGGTGCTTGTTGAGAAAGAATCGAAACGTTCTGATGCACACTGGAGCGGGCGCAACTCGCAGAACACCGTGGTTGTTTTCCCGAAAGGCAACTACAAGCCGGGCGATTTTGTGAATGTATTGATAAACGAATGTACATCAGCTACGTTGATTGGCGAAGCAGTGGGTTTTAGTGAGATGCAGGCAGCTTCGCCAATAATTGCACTAGCTTGATAGACAAGAATAAAATATTGGCCCTGTTTTCTGCAACAACTTGTATAGACAAAGAAAAAATGCAGAATTATTTCAACGAAAATAGTATTGAAAACTTTGAAGCTGTGTATGCTGAATTTATCGGACTTAGGGAAAATCTTTTCGGATATCTGTGGAAGATAACAGAACCGAATTTGCAATTGACACAAAAGGAAATCGCCGAAATATCTACAAAATTCTTAAAAGAAAAGTATTTATGGATAAATGATGAAGGGATAAAATCTGTATTGGATTACACTTTTTGGATATGCTGGCATGAAGGGTTATTATTAAAGCAGAATTAATACTGCCAAAAAAATGGAAAACGTACAAGCCATAAAACAACGATTCGAGATTATAGGGAATGACCCTAAGCTGAACCGCGCCATTGAAAAGGCGATACAGGTCGCCCCGACTGATATTTCGGTATTGGTTACCGGCGAAAGCGGTGTGGGTAAAGAGAACATCCCGAGGATAATACATGCCCTGTCACATCGCAAGCACGGTAAGTACATTGCCGTAAACTGCGGAGCAATACCCGAGGGCACTATTGACAGTGAGCTTTTCGGGCACGAGAAAGGCGCTTTTACCGGAGCAACCAACACCCGCGAAGGTTATTTTGAAGTAGCCGACGGCGGTACAATCTTTCTTGATGAAGTGGGTGAACTTCCGCTGACTACACAAGTAAGATTATTGCGCGTATTGGAAAATGGCGAATTCATAAAAGTAGGCTCAAGCCAGGTGCAGAAAACCAATGTGCGCATTGTAGCCGCTACCAATGTGAACATGTTTGATGCGATAGAGAAAGGCAAGTTCCGTGAAGACTTATACTACAGGCTAAGTACGGTTGAAATTTCGCTGCCGCCACTACGCGACAGGAAAGATGACATACACTTGCTGTTCAGGAAATTTGCGTCAGACTTTGCACATAAATACAAAATGCCTCCGATAAAGCTGGATGATGATGCCGTTCAGCTATTGCTGAAATACCGATGGAGCGGGAACATCCGACAGCTACGTAATATTGCCGAGCAGATTTCAGTATTGGAAACGAAACGGGATGTGACCTATAATGCGCTTCTCTCCTATCTCCCGCAGGAAGGCAGTAATCTTCCGGCCGTGATTAAAGGCCAGAAAGCAGAGAGTGATTTCAGTACCGAGCGTGAGATATTATATAAGGTGTTGTTCGACATGAAGAGCGACCTGAACGACCTGAAGAAACTTACGCTGGAACTGATGCAGAACGGTAATACTGGCAAAGTTCAGGAAACCAACAAAGGCCTTATACAGCGCATATACGGCAACGGTAATGGCGATGCTGAATTTGAAGAAATGCCACGCACAGAAGTTTACACACCACAGCCTATACAACGTTCAGAGCCGGTAGAGCATCATCATGACGACGATGATGACAATTACCTTTTTGCCGAAACGGTTGAAGAAGAAGAAACGCTTCGCCTTGACGAAAAAGAAATAGAGCTGATAAAGAAAGCCCTTGAGCGAAACAAAGGAAAGCGCAAAGCGGCAGCCGATGAACTGGGAATATCTGAAAGGACACTGTACCGCAAAATAAAACAATTTGACCTGTAAGCCATGAAACGATTTTTAAAATACCTTTCTGCAATAGCCCTATTGTTCACCCTGAGCGGTTGCGGGATTTACAGCTTTACCGGCACTAATGTAAGCCCGGACATAAAAACATTCCAGGTAAATTATTTCCAGAACAATGCCGATATTGTTGAGCCCGGAATTGACCTGACATTTACACGAAGATTACAGGACCTGATACAGAACCAGACCAACCTGAGCCTTACCAACAGCGGCGGCGACCTGGTATATGAAGGCGAGATTGTGGAGTACCGCGTAAGCCCGATGACAGCCACGGCCAACCAGCGTGCGGCACAGAACAGGCTTACCATTGCGGTCATGGTGCGCTTTACTAACAAGAAAAAAGAAGATGACAATTTTGAAAAACGCTTCAGCTTCTTTTATGATTATGATGGAAACGACCTTCCGCGAGGGGCTGTTTTAAGCACAGCGCTTGAGGAAATATTTGAAAGGATAACTCAGGATATATTTAATGACACCCTGGCTAAATGGTAGAACCGGTTTGTAGTTTATAGTTTGTGGTTCATAGTTCCACTCACAACAAACAACAAACAACAAACAACAAACACACTGAACACAAACGACTTTACATACCTGCTGAATAAACCTTACTCGCTTACAGACAGGCAGTCTGCAGAGCTTGAGGCGGTGCTTCATGAGTTCCCGTACCTGCAGCCGGCAAGGGCAATACTGCTGAAGGCGCTGTACAATAAGGAAAGCTACCGTTATAACAGCGAGCTGAAAAAGACAGCGGCATATACTACTGAAAGGTCGGTTTTGTTTGATTATATCACGTCTGAAAATTTCCAGAGCATCCAGAAAACATTTTTTGAGGAAAAGCAGGCATCAGTAAACAATATAGAAATAAAGGAAAGTGAGCCGGTAGAGGTTCAGCGACCGGTTTATATCGAGCAGCCCACTTATGAAACTCCGGTACAAACGCCTCCTGAATTGGAACATGCCGTTGGCGAAGAACAGGAAATTGAAATTGCCCAGGAAAGTTCCGGGCAAATCCCTTCACCTGAAGAAAATCTTGAAATCGGCAAACCGCTTGAATTTAACCCGGAAGAAAAGCACTCGTTCCGTGAATGGCTGCAGCTCTCTAAAATGGCCCCTATAAAGCGTGATGCCGAGCCTGAAGTACAGCCCGAGCCTGAAAATCCTGTTCAGGAAAAACCCGCACTACCTGATGATAAATCACGCAAACTGGAACTGATAGACCGTTTTATTGAAGCTAACCCGAAAATCACACCTGCAAAAGATGCACCGCCTACGCCGATAAGCCTGGCAAGTGAGCATAAAGATGCGTCTTACCTTATGACAGAGACACTTGCGCGGGTGTACCTTGAGCAGAAAAAATATTCGCGCGCCATTCAGGCATACGAAATTTTAATTTTGAAATATCCGGAAAAAAGTGTTTTCTTTGCAGACCGAATTTCAGACATAAAACTTTTACAACAAAATAATAACAGTTAGGCAATGAGCGAATTTTCAATTTTTGTAGTACTTATAACCATAGTGAGCTTTTTGCTTGTGGTAGTAATCATGGTGCAAAACCCTAAAGGCGGCGGCCTTTCATCAACCCTTGGCGGATCTCAGATGATGGGTGGCGTACAAAAAACCACAGACTTCCTTGACAAAAGTACATGGACGCTTGCTACAATACTTATAGCTCTTGTATTACTTTCTGCACTAAGCTTTTCAAATAAGTTCGGCGCTGAAGATAACCTTATAGATGCTGATACGGTAACTCCGGCTCCTGCAGCTGCTGCTCCGGCACCGGCACCGGCAAATGGCGCTGCTACACCTGCAACCGGTACTGCCACTCCTGCTGAAGGCGCTGCCGCTACACCGGCACCGGCAACTGAAACTCCTGCAGCTACTCCTGCCCAATAAGCAGCTATCATAATAAAATCTTAAAAAATGCCAGCTTGTCAAAGCCGGCATTTTTTATTTCTGCAAATTTGGCAGATTTCTGAATTGGCACAATTTCTGAAAAAACAGGAGCAGCTAATATTTCATTAACAATAAAAATTTAAATACTATGTCTTTAAACATTAAACCGCTTCATGACCGCGTGCTTGTAGAGCCGGTAGCAGCAGAAACGCAGACAGCATCAGGTATCTTCATCCCTGACACTGCTAAAGAAAAACCACAGAAAGGTATTGTTGTGGCAGTAGGCAATGGTAAAAAAGACCATGACATGACAGTAAAAGTGGGCGATACTGTGCTTTACGGAAAATACTCTGGCACTGAGCTTAAGCTTGAAGGTAAAGATTACCTTATAATGAAAGAAGAGGAAATTTTTGCAATACTTTAATTTTAAAAGATTTATTATTTAAACAAAACGAACCATGGCAAAAGAAATAAAATTTGACATTGAAGCACGCGACGGCCTAAAGCGCGGTGTAGATGCATTGGCAAACGCAGTAAAAGTAACCCTTGGCCCTAAAGGCCGTAATGTGATCATCAGTAAATCTTTCGGCGGTCCTACCGTAACTAAAGACGGTGTAAGCGTTGCGAAAGAAGTTGAACTGACCGATACCCTTGAAAATATGGGTGCACAGATGGTGAAAGAGGTTGCTTCTAAAACCAACGACCTTGCGGGTGACGGTACTACAACTGCAACGGTTCTTGCACAGGCTATCGTAAAAGAAGGCCTTAAGAACGTGGCTGCAGGCGCCAACCCAATGGACCTGAAGCGCGGTATTGACAAGGCTGTTGAAGCTATCGTGGCTGACCTTGCACAACAATCTAAAGAAGTGGGCAGCGCTACTGAGAAAATCAAGCAGGTGGCATCAATCTCTGCTAACAATGACGAAACAATCGGAGAGCTTATCGCTACTGCTTTCGGGAAAGTTGGCAAAGAAGGTGTTATCACTGTAGAAGAAGCTAAAGGTACTGATACGTATGTTGACGTCGTGGAAGGTATGCAGTTTGACCGTGGCTACCTATCAGCTTACTTCGTTACAAATTCAGAAAAAATGGAGGCTGAACTAGACAGGCCTTACATATTACTATACGACAAAAAAGTGTCTTCAATGAAAGACCTTCTTCCTGTTCTTGAGCCGGTGGCACAATCTGGTCGCCCGTTATTGATCATTGCTGAAGATGTTGACGGTGAAGCCCTTGCTACGCTTGTAGTGAACAAACTACGCGGTGCGCTTAAGATTGCTGCTGTTAAAGCTCCGGGCTTTGGCGACAGGAGAAAAGCGCTTCTTGAGGACATCGCGATACTTACAGGCGGTACCGTAATTGCAGAAGAAAGGGGTTACACTCTTGAAAATGCAACGCTTGATATGCTTGGTACCTGCGAAAAAGTGACTATTGATAAAGATAACACTACTATCGTGAATGGCGCTGGTGACGCTGAAAACATCAAAGGCCGTGTTAACCAGATCAAGTCGCAGATGGAATCTACAACATCTGATTATGACCGTGAGAAACTTCAGGAAAGGCTTGCCAAGCTTGCAGGCGGTGTTGCCGTACTTTATGTAGGTGCAGCGAGTGAAGTTGAGATGAAAGAGAAGAAAGACCGTGTTGACGATGCACTACACGCTACACGTGCCGCGGTTGAAGAAGGTATTGTAGCCGGTGGTGGTGTGGCTTTGCTACGCGCTAAGAAAGTGCTGACCGATATCAATGCTGAAAACGCTGATGAGGCTACAGGTATACAAATCGTGTCGCGCGCTGTTGAGGCCCCGCTACGCACAATTGTTGAGAACGCAGGCCTTGAAGGCTCTGTAGTTGTGGCAAAAGTGGCTGAAGGCTCAGGCGATTTCGGTTACAATGCAAAAACAGATGAGTATGTTGACATGCTAGGCGCAGGTATCATAGACCCTAAGAAAGTAACACGTGTCGCGCTTGAAAATGCTGCATCGGTTGCGGGTATGATACTTACTACCGAATGTGCGCTTATCGACATTAAAGAAGAAAATGCCGGAGGCGGAATGCCAATGGGCGGCGGTATGCCGGGCATGATGTAATCATCATCCACAATAAATTAAAAAGGGAACGTAGCAGTACGTTCCCTTTTTTATATTCTTAATCTTATCTAGTTAAAGAATACCTGGTATTGTGCCACGACTGCCCCCCGGCGCGTGATGTTATCTCCGGCATTATTATACACCGGGCGGTTCTGGTATGATAGCGTAAGCTTTGATGCATGCCCTGTTAGCAGCCAGTTTACACCCACATCATAATATGCCATAGGGTCACTCAGCCTTTCATAATTAGCATACTGAAGTGATACATAAGGCATAAGGGTTGTATTGCCGATAAGATTGTCGCGCATCTTATAACCAGCCTGCACATAGGCAACGGTGCCTGTACCGTACATCGGGAAAGCCGTACCGCCACCGCTTATAATATCCGGGTTATTGTTGCCATTTGCCGGATTCATAGGCCCGCCGTTGCGCAGGTAATTTTTCCCAAAGTCGGAATGTGTAATACTGCCGTACAAGCTTACTGCCTGCCCCCTGCTGCCCACGGGCGCATCATAATAAACATCTGCCGCAAGCTGCACCAAATTTTCGTGGATTGTATCGGTAGCTGTTTCATTCAGTCTCCACATAGCATCCTGCTGGTAAATAAATCCTGCCCCGATGTTGAAGACTTTCTTTTTGCCGAGATATGTTCCCGTTGCATAGGGTGTGAGGTTGCTTTCCTGGTCTTTAAACTGGTAGCTGAAGTAGCCATTGTACTGCATTTTTGGCGGCAATGCAGAAAAACGTGACGCCTGCCCAATGTTGTTCGCAGGGTCATAACCAGCTGATTTTTGTATAGCCATGGGCTGTGCCATCAGCACCCGATAGTCAAGCTTGCCAATTTTTCCTTTTGCAAACACAGATAATTTTCGGAGGAATTGGTCCGTCACATCATTTGTGGTTTGCTGATATAATGGTGCATCAATCCCCATAATTGACCCAACAGAAGGAGATGCAAACCTGGTAAGCCCGCTCCAGCCCGAAAGCCCTAAACCTAATGACAGCATTTGCTTGTCAACCGCATATTCACCATAGGCATCGTGTACAAAAAAGCCCAGCTTCCTGTCGCTTATATTATTAAAGTTATTTTCGCCAAACTGGCTGTAGGCAAAAACCCTGTCGGTAAGCTGCCCGTATAATTGTACCCTATAGCGGCGTATGCCTATATCAGTACCGCTGCTTTTGGGTATTCCGTTGATGGTAGTGCCCGGATTATACTCTGCGCTGCGAAGCCAGGCCTGCGTAACGAATGTAAACTTCACATAGTTGCTTCCGTCTTCATTCAGGTAAAACTTTCTGTCTTTGATAAAATCATTTGTGGTGTGATTTTGACCCGATTGAGGATTTTGCGGTTCTGACTGAGAATAAACATTAGTCGTGCAAAAAAAGGTGAGGCCTGCTATGGCAAGTGCGTGTTTGAGGTTTATCATTTAAATGATTTTCCACAAAAGTAAGGCATAGCTTTATAAGAGCCAATTTTAAAGAGGCATTGGGTAAAACTGAGCCCTAAAAATAAACCCGCTTTAAAAGCGGGTTTATATCTTATTCTGAACGATACTGGCAGCAGCCATGCAGTTTGGCATAATCTTCATCTTTGGCCTTAACATCTTTGGTGTCGTGGCCCGATTTAGCAATTGCAGCCTTTACATCTTCAACGCTGCATTTGTTTTCGTCGATGATGAGGTGCAGGTCTTTATGATCCTGGTGCCATTGTGCGCTCTTCACCCCCGGCACGCTGAAGGCAGCTTTTTCTATGCGCTTTTTACACATATCGCAGTTACCATACACTTCAATATCGTGCTTGGCATTTTTATTTTTCTTCTGTTGTGCCTGTGCGGTAAATCCTGCAGCAAAAACCAGGATGGCAATCAATAAATTTTTCATATTGTTGTTCTTAATGTTGTGTTAATTTCAATGTTTCAAATATATAGCAATTTGTGTTCCAAAGCGCTACTTTATCTTAAATCGTAATCCGGCGTAATACATCTGGCCGAAAATCGGCGCATAGATTATCGAGCTGTCAAAATATTGCCCAAACGGATCATCATTCCCTAAAATCGCTTTGTCCTGACGATAGTTGCCCAGATTTTCAGCACCTACATAAACTTCAAATACACTAGAGAACGTACGGGTTACCTGTGCGTTCATCAGGGAGAATGAAGGTGAATAATCCCCCAACTGGTATTGTGCAGGATTGCTTCCGGTGTACGGCAGGCGCTGGCGGCCCATCCAGTTATAGGTGAAGTCGAACTTCCACTGCTTACCGCCGTCACCTATATGCGTTTCATAGGCAATATTCGTGAAAAAACGGTGCCTGGCCTGTAACGGGCGCACGTAACTTCCTGTAAGATAGTCTGTTTGTATATCATAATACTTATATGCCGTACGAATGTTGAAGTGATGCGTAATCTCGTAGTTCAGCTCCAGTTGCAGGCTGTTCGCATATGATTTTCCGTCAAGGTTTGAGAACAGCGCCGCCTGCGGACTCGCATACAAATCTACCACAACCTGGTTCTGGAAATCGGTACGGTAGAAATCTACCACAAACTCTGCATTCTTCCCGAACAGCTTGAAACCCTGCATAAAACTCACACCATAGTTCCATGCAATTTCAGGGTCAAGGCCATACAATTTACCTCCGCTATTAGCAATATTAAACGTACGCGAACTACCGAACAGCGACTGGTTCTCAGCAAAGATGTTTGCCGCCCTTTTACCCCTGCCTGCCGACGCACGAAATACAGCCTTGTTCCACGGATTATAACGCAGGTGAATGCGCGGGGTGAAGAAAGCTCCAAGGCGGTTGTGCACATCAAAACGCCCACCGGCAACAAGGCTAAAGTTATCAGTATTGTCATAAGTGTATTCGAAGAATGCACCTGCCGAATTATCTATACGGCTGAAGTCATACATGCCGGTAACCATATTGATGGGCGCGTTTACAAACTCTCCGTAATTGTCATAGGTAAAGTTAATACCGGTTGAAAATTTGTTGAGTGTGTTGTTGATTATCGAACTGAATATCAGGTTTGTGTACACGCTTTTTTGTTCAATATCGTACTGTCTAAAACCAAAATATGATTCCTGGTTGTGCCAGTTAAAAGCAGTCTGTAACCCAATGCTTTGGTAAGGCATATCGGGCCATACGTAACCCAGTTTTGCAGAGGCATCCACCTTATCGGTATTAATTTCGGAACCCCAATAGTTTGTGGTAAATCTATCACGGCTCGGCTCAAAGTCAAGCTCACCTGTTTGCCTTTCATCACGCATGTAGCGCAGGTTCAGGAAGCTTACCCAGCCTTTTTCAGCATCCACATACTGCCAGCGGTTCATAATATTGATCTGGTTCGCCAGCGGATTATCCAGGAAACCGTCATCATTCATGTCGTTTTTAGCTACACGGGTGTTGCCGTGCACAAACAGTGTACTGCTCCATTTCTCGCTGAACTTTTTGTTTACATGGGCATTGAGCTCAAAACGGCTGTCAGTTGAACCGTACGCATTCAGGAAGAATGGGATATCATCAACAGGTTTCAGCAGCTCATAGTTTATCTGGCCGGAGATGCTCTCAAACCCGTTGATAACTGAACCTGCACCCTTGGTAATCTGGATGCTCTCTACCCACGTTCCGGGAACGAATGACAAGCCATATGCCTGCGATGCACCGCGTACCGAAGGGATATTTTCTTCGGCAATTAACAGGTACGGACTGGTAAGCCCGAGCATTTTTATCTGGCGGCTGCCGGTAAGCGCATCACTGAAATTCACGTCGATTGACGGGTTGGTTTCGAAGCTTTCTGCAATGTTGCAGCAGGCGGCCTTGAGCAATTCTTTGCTGCCCATGGTCTGCACATTGGCTGTCTTTACATAAGAACGCTCAGTGCTTTTACGGATTTTCTCCACCACCACAGTATCAAGATTAGTAGCATCGCCAGGCTTCATTGTATGGGTTATATTTCCCGGGCCGGAGACATCAATAATGTCTGTCTCAAAGCCCATAAAGCTTATAACGAGTTTTTTAGATTGAGCATTGAAGGGCAGCGTGAAGTTACCGTTATCATCGGTGGCGGTTCCCTGTTCTGTTCCCTGCCAGTAAATAATGGCTCCGGGTAGCGGCTGGCTTGTATCGTCAAGCACTTTGCCGGTTACATTTTCCTGAGCCATAGCAAAAAGCGGTAGCAGGAAAAGCAATAAAAATAGTTTACGCATAAAAATAATTTAATGTTATTACTCAGTATCCCAAGTGTTGGGAAATAAGGAATTACATTAAATTCAGGCGTAAAAAATGTATTGGGAATAAAGTTTATACAGCGGTGGCGCGTGTGACTCGCAGTAGAATGAAGGCGAATCAGATTTAACGGCCTGTACTTCAATATTAAATGAAGATGGCTTCCACACAGCAACTTCAGCCATAGGGGCAAAATCAAGCTGGATGGACTTTACGATGATGTTATCGCTTTTGTCCTGAAGCTTTACCACATCATTCTCGCAGCATTTCTTATGGCTTTCAGCTTTGGTGGCACAGCACGTCTGCTTCTTTTTGGCGTGGATAACAGCACACTCCTCCGTGCGGTATGCCAATGAAACATCTGAAACTTGGCCATGGCAGTAATGCACGTTCAATGCCAGCCCTATATTGCTTGCCAATATAAAGATGGAGAGAATTACGCTTATATAACTGCGGAGTTTCATTGGTGCAAAATTAGTAAATTTTTCATTATCAATAGTCTTGCCGTTATTTTTAAACCTAAAAGGTTTTGGAAACCTTGCAGGTTTAGGTGCCTGAATTTCTTCGCTGATAATAAAACGCGGGGATAAAAAGTATCAGGAACAAAGGCTGTATTAAAAACCTGCGGATGTAAAACAAAGCCAGCAGGTTGGGTTTTTCTGTATTGACAACAATGATGAAAGCGATCATCAGTACAATGAAAAATAACCCGTATAATATTGTTGTGAGCCTGATGATACTTTTTATCTTTAAAGCAAAACCAGAGAATGCCTAGTGATAATACAGTGTTTATTAAGTAACGAAGTGTAAGTCCGCCCAAAAGTTTAGGTATGTCCAGAAACGGCAGGATGACTGAATCGGTTTTGAAGAACGGCACCAGCGGGTCATAAAATAAATCTTCCTGGTAAAAGCGCACTACTGCCAGCAACACAACGAGAATAACAATGGCTAGTGCCGGGACGATATTTACACTACGCTTTTTTTGCATGGCCGGAGAATTTTGTCACCCATAAAATCCATAATAGAAATACCACTCCGTAAATAAACAGCGGGAAAATGATATCGTGAACCAGCGCTTCGTATTGCGGATAGTGATACAGCGAAAGGCACATGAGCGCAACCCTTATCACATTTAATATATGTATGATGATGAGTCCGATGATGATAAACAGCGCAGTACGCTTAAATGTCGATGAAAACGCAACCACAAACGCAGCAAACAGTATCATCACGCTTAGGGCATTACAGCCTTCCACAATGCGGGCTACAGGCTGGTCGTTTATAAAAAACTTATAAGAGTTCTCATGGTGGCGTGGCCGGGTTGAGGCATTCGTCCCGAAAAAATCAAGCACATCTTCTGCCTGGTAAGCTACAATGCCGGTCATGGCATCGGGCTCGTAGTTTTGGGCATCATATTGCGCCAGGTAAAACCAATAGGCTATAGAAAGCACCAGGTAGGTCAACCCGAACTTAAGCAGAAACAAAAAGAAAGCCCGGTTTTTCTTGAGCATGCGCGGCAGCAATTTTTAACAAAAATATACAAATAAAAACAGCCTTTAAAACTACTTTTGCCAAAAATTAGTGTACCATGACATTTGAAGAATTAAAACCGAAAGTTACCGATATACTCAACCATCAAGACCAGCTTCGCGAAGAGCGCCTGCTGCAGCTGTGCCACCTTTTGCGCGACAATATAGATTATTATGACTGGGTGGGCTTTTACTTCCGTAATGGCGAAAAGGAAGAGCTTGTGCTTGGCCCTTACGCAGGTGAGGCAACCGACCATACTGTGATTCCTTTTGGTAAGGGCATTTGCGGGCAGGTAGCAGTATCAAACAAAAATTTTGTAGTGCCCGATGTTACTGCTCAGGACAACTACATTGCATGCAGCATCAGCGTAAAAAGCGAAATCGTGGTGCCGCTGTTTGTTGACGGTAAAAACATAGGCCAGATAGACATCGACTCAAACATCATTGACGCCTTCAGCGAACTTGACGAAAGATTTTTGGAGTTTGTAAATGAGGAAGTAGCGAAGCTTTATTAGGTTTAAATGTTGAAAGTTATAATGTTTAAATGTTCCTGAAATGTCTGCAAGAGTGAAGCTGACTTTCGAACTTTAAAAACTTTCAACTTTACAACTGACAATTCAAAAAAAAGTTTACCTTTGCACCCATCCGGGAAAAACCCGGTTACATAATAATCATTTAAAATAATATTAGCATGTATTTGACTAAAGAAGTTAAAGAAGAACTTTTCGCCAAGCACGGTGGTGCTGCAACGAACACAGGTTCTGCAGAGGGGCAAATCGCTCTTTTCACATTCAGGATTAACCACCTAACGGGCCACCTTAAGAAAAACCGCCACGATTTCAACACAGAGCGCTCTCTTGTGAAACTGGTAGGTAAAAGGAGGAGCCTGCTTGATTACCTGAAGAAAAAAGATATCAACAGGTATCGTGAGATTATCAAAGAATTGAACATCAGAAAATAATCGAGATGAAAAGAGGTGCCTGCGCGCCTCTTTTTGTTTTATACGTTCTTACATATTGGCACAAAAAGTTTTGGTTTTTCATTGGGTTTAAATAACTACACACAACAACAACTACAACACAACTGAAACCCATTGTTTAATCAAGTATTTAGAATTTTATGATTCCTAAAGTAACAAAAGAGATCATTGATCTGGGAGATGGGCGCACCATCTCTATCGAGACAGGAAAACTTGCCAAGCAGGCCGATGGCTCGGTGGTAGTACAAATGGGCAACGCCATGCTGCTTGCCACCGTGGTATCTGCCAGGACAGCCGCACCGGGTATTGACTTTTTACCCCTTACGGTAGATTACCGTGAAAAATTTGCAGCCGCCGGGCGTTTCCCGGGCGGGTTCTTTAAGCGTGAGGCCAGGCCAAGCGATACAGAGGTGCTTACCATGCGCCTTGTAGACCGTGTGCTACGCCCGCTTTTCCCGGATGATTACCATGCTGAAACGCAGGTAATGATACAACTGATGAGCCACGATGAAGAAGTGATGCCGGATGCCCTTGCGGGACTTGCAGCTTCAGCAGCGCTGTCTATATCAGACATCCCTTTCCACACCCTTATATCTGAGGTGCGCGTGGCAAGGATAAACGGAGAGTTCATCATCAACCCGAGCAAAGCACAGCTGGAGCAGAGCGACATCGATATGATGATTGGCGCCTCTAAAGACTCTATCGCAATGGTTGAGGGTGAGATGCACGAAATCTCTGAAAAAGAAATGGTTGAGGCTATCAAGTTTGCCCACGAAGCCATTAAAGTACAGATTGCCGCGCAGGAAAGGCTTAAAGCCGCTGCAGGTAAAGGTGAAGTGCGCACTTATGAAGAAGAGCGCAATGACGAGGCCGTGTACGAAAAAGTACGCAGCCTGTCTTATGACAAATTTTTCGCTATCGCACAGGAAAGTTCTGCTAAGCATGAGCGTTCTGAGAAATTCTCGGCTGTGAAAGACGAGGTTAAAGCTGAATTTACAGATGAGGAGCTTCTTGAAAACGGCGACCTTATCTCGAAATATCTTTACAAGACACAAAAAGAAGCTGTCCGTAACGTAATCCTTGAGCTTGGCCTTCGCCTTGACGGAAGGAAAACCAACGAAATACGCCCTATATGGTGTGAGGTTGACTATCTGCCTTCTACACATGGTTCGGCGCTATTTACACGCGGTGAAACACAGGCACTTGCTACAGTAACGCTGGGTACAAGCCGTGAGGCAAACGTTATTGACCTCCCGACAGAACAGGGCGAAGAAAGGTTCTACCTTCATTATAACTTCCCTCCTTTCTCTACCGGTGAAGCCAAGCCGCTTCGTGGTACATCAAGGCGTGAGGTAGGCCACGGTAACCTTGCACAGCGTGCGCTTAAAAACATGATTCCTCAGGATAACCCTTACACTGTACGTGTAGTTTCGGAAGTATTAGAATCTAATGGTTCTTCTTCAATGGCTACGGTATGTGCCGGTACGCTTGCCCTTATGGATGCAGGTGTGCAGCTTAAGAAGCCGGTATCGGGTATCGCGATGGGACTTATCTCTGATGACAAGACAGGACGTTGGGCTGTACTATCAGATATCCTTGGTGATGAAGACCACCTTGGCGATATGGACTTTAAAGTGACCGGTACGGCTGATGGTATTACTGCCTGCCAGATGGATATTAAGATTGAGGGGCTTAAGTACGAGATAATGGAGAAAGCGCTTGAGCAGGCACGCGAAGGCCGTCTTCACATACTTGAGAAACTTACAGAGGTTATCGATACGCCACGCCCTGAAGTGAAAAGGCATGCACCTAAAATCATCATGGTTACCATACCGGGCGCTTACATCGGTGCGCTTATCGGGCCGGGTGGCAAGGTTATCCAGGAACTTCAGAAGGCATCGGGCACTACTATCGTTATCAACGAGGTGAACGAGCAGGGTGAAGTTGAAATTCTTGGTACAAGCCCTGAAGGTATCGACATGGTACTGAAGAAAATCGACTCTATCATATTCAAGCCGCAGGTGGGTGAAACCTACAGCGTAAAAGTTATAAAACTGCTTGACTTTGGTGCGGTTGTAGAATATATGGATGCCCCGGGCAATGAAGTATTGCTTCACGTAAGCGAGCTTGACTGGGCACGTACTGAAAATGTGACTGACGTTGTGAACATGGGTGATGTGTTTGATGTAAAATACATTGGCATAGACCCTAAGACACGTAAAGAAAAAGTTTCAAGGAAAGCGCTTATGCCGCGCCCGCCGAGGGATGAGAACGCTCCGCAGCGCGAAGACCGCGGTCCACGCGATAACAACCGTGGACGTGATGACAGAGGACGTGATAACCGTGGCGGCGGCCGTGACAACCGTGGCCGTGACGACCGCAACTCACGCGACCGTGGCCCCAGGGAAGAGCGCAGGCAGGATGATGCCCCACGCGAAAACCGTGAGCCAAGGAACGACAGCAATAACGGAGGCGAGCCTTCGCAAGAATCTTAATTACTTTGAGGTTAATTCTAAAAGAACCCCGCAGCGAGAGTTGCGGGGTTTTTTGGTTTTGAGACTATAGTGGCGCAAAGCTCATTAGCTCAACCCAATTACTTCCTTCCAAACGAATTGCCATTTGCCATTTACCTTTTGAAATAGATAAGTATAGTTTCTAATTCTGACATAACGTAATCTGTAAATACATTTACCGTTATTAGTGCATGCATACCATCCTCGGAAAATATTGGGTTAGACAATTCCAGATAAGTACTCCCCTTGCTGTTTAGTTGCTTTTTTGTCAACGTGTTGAAGTCGGCAATGATGGTTACTTTATCTTTTACTTTTGGAAAAGTTTTCAAATTCCATTTTTCAGACATCATTTTATTAAACCCGAAAGTGATATTTGGCAACTCCAGGTCAGCTCTAGTTCTCTTATTGCCCACAAAATTCTTGATGTCATGATTATTTGGGGTGGCTATGACATGATAACCTTCCTTATCTGGAAATTGTTGAATTGCCATTTCGGCAATAATATTTTCCTGCCAGGATGTTGTAATGGTGAATAACAATAAAAAATACAAAACGATTACTTTCATATCAAATACTTATTAAAAATTCATACTGTAAAATGTTTTATAGAATTTCCATTCACCATTTACTTTTTTATAAATTGATATACTATTGCCATCACGTTCATTATACCACTGCATAAAGGCATATTTTCCATCTTTTCTTATTACTGGAATACCTAATGTTACAACATCCAGATTTCCAAGAAATATACCGACACTTTGGCCATGATAAGTTTATTAAACTTTCCCTGAAAATAAAGTGCGACTTTCATACCTTGAAAATCTTTATTATTCCAATTTAATGGCAAATTACCATTAATATCAAACAAATCCTCACCGCGTCCAAAAACCCTTTTCAATTCATTTTTGGTCAAGTAATTGTATTTTACAGCCTCTGACTTATATATATCAATCTTAGGGGCTTCTTGATAAATCTCTCTACTTATAATCAATGAATCTCCAAGTATTTCTTTTGCTAAAGGATAATCAATCTTTGTACGTAAAATTTCATGCCTAAGAATTATTTGTTGATCTTTTGTCAAATTTTGACAAAAACATACTGAAAAGTTTAAAAGGACAACAAGTATTAATTTCATTATAATTTTAATGACAGGAGTTAATTCATAAACCCATACTCTTTATAGAATTCCCACCTATCGTTATTTTTTTTTATATATAGAGACCATACTGCCATAATGTTCACTACCCCAAGCGATAATTGCATATTTTCTGTTTGGCAGAATTAACGGTTTTGAAATATGCCTAATTTCTAATGTTCCGATTCCGATTTTGCCTTCCTTATTAAAGTTATATCCTTGCGTATATTTTTCCTCGTCGAATAAGGCAACCTTTAATCCGGGAAATGAACCATAAGTCCAATTTGAAGCCTCAAAAGGGATATGATTGTAAATTGGTTCATTTTCGTTTCCAAAAATTTCCCTAGCTTCTTCCATAGAAAGGTGATTATCTGAAACGGCTCCAATATAATATCGTTTTAATGCTGATACTGGGAGTACTTCTTTATGTATCAATATTGAATCACCAATATTCATAGCACTAAATTTATCTTTATTACGTAACAGCTCAAGTCTAAGCAAGGTCGTTTTATCGCTAGGGGTACTTTGCTGCATCCCTGCACATGATGTTATCGCTATAATTATAATAAGAAAATATTTCATGTTAATTTGTACATTTTACTCCTTGCGGCACAATACTGTTTCCATTCAAATCATATTGGGTCTGATTATTTTGATCAGCAACTAAAATCCCGATAATTTCAACCCGAGCTGGATTTAGGGATAGATTAACATATGGTGGAAATAATACATTGAATGTCGCTGTATCATGAAGCCCGCCCCAAGCCATTGAATAATAATAATTGTCAGGTAAATTATACCCTTTACTTTGTCCATAAGCTTTCAAAGTCTCTTTTATATCATCTATAAATTGAATCATAAATTCATGATGTATATCATTATTAGTTGGAAATGTATAATATCCCATCTGGGCTTTTTTATCTACATACGCAGTCAGCAATTGTTCATATGTAGGATTTTCGTTCATTGTTACAATATTATTCGTATGTTTTAAATATAATAAAAGTGCATGTACATTTTCATGAATAACGGTTCGTGCAATCGCTAAATCAGTAGCAGTATTTAGAAAGGAATTTCTCAATTCAATTTCGAAATTAAAAATTTGATTCGGATTTCCCGATATTGGTATGTTTGCGTCAGGGAAAGTAGTGTGTCCATTACTACTCATGTTAGGCGAATTAAAATAAGTAACGTTATGTGTGCCAAGCCCTTCAAATATGTTTAAAAATGCGTCATTTAAACCAGAGCAGGCATTGTGCACATCTATTATTATCTGCGACTGGCATTTATAGTTGTGCATTAATAAAGGGTCTAATTTAATTTTATAGGGATTGTATGTCTTCGGTATTGGCGTTGTCACAATTGGTGGTGCCGGCTCTCCAAACCACACGCCTCCACTACCGCTACCGCCTCCACCACAACAAGCCGGGCCATTACCACCACCGCCTGAGCTACCGCCGCCGCCCACACCCCCTGAACCGCCAGAAGAGCCTCCGCCACCACCGCCAATGAATTGACAGTCCCATTCTTTATACCAGTAACCAGGTTCATGAAGCCATTGTTCACGTTCATCACGTTCTTTATAATGAAACTTCCATACATAATCACAAATTACAATTGAAAAGTCTTTAGCAGTAGGGTCATATAGCGCCAATTGGGCTTCCCTCTCTTTCAATTCATCTTCAGTCAATGTATAAAATTCATCACTTTTAATATCATACTTCACCAGCATCGTTCTATACCCACCATTCCCGTCAGGCGAAAAAACTATGTTCTCAATCTTTTCACCTGTTTCAGGGCGCTCTATCCTGAAGGTGTATGAGTGCTTTTCTCCATCTTCAATATATATGCCATTCTCTTCATCAATATAAAAGCCGTATTCTTCATTATACACCAGCCTGCCGGTGGAGCTATGCTTCAGTTTGATGGATTCCTTAAATTCGTCAACCGTTCCGGCTACTCGCCGGTGTTTCGGGTCGTTCTTAATCTGGCTAAAGCTTATTTTGGTGATTGTAGCCGAACCTTCAGCCGGTTGTTCATTCATCAGGATATCATCTTCCTGGCACCCGATAAAAGAAAATAAGAGTAGTGCAAAGGTTAATAAGGTGTTTCGCTTACTCAAGAAGTAATGCTATACAATAATAATTAAAATATTTTAAATTTTGTAATATTTTAACAGAAGTACCTAAATATAATGTTTTGGTAATATTTTAAAAACGTTCAACTAAATTGCGTGTGAAGCTAACTCTTAAATTCATGTTAACACCTTCAAGTACCTTGCACCCCACTTTTTGCAAAAACAAGCAAAATTGACTTAAATCAGCTTATTTTAAGAAAGCTTTTGTTCCATATATCACAACTTCTTAAATAAATGTTAATGAAATTTAAACACTGATAATCAACATCTTACAGTTATACATTATACTAAAAACGTTAAACTTACGGTATATTAACGGGTTTTGTAACTTTTTGCGTTATTGCTACGTATAACTACCTGAACACTTAATACTCAGGAAACCCATTACATGAGACAATTAAAAATTACCAAGCAGGTTACCAACAGGGAAACTGCATCGTTAGACAAGTACCTTCAGGAGATTGGAAAAGTGGATCTTATCACTGCGGATGAGGAGGTAGAATTAGCTCAACGTATAAAAGCCGGAGACCAGAGGGCGCTGGAGAAGCTTACAAAAGCCAACCTTCGTTTCGTGGTATCGGTGGCAAAACAGTATCAAAACCAAGGGCTTACCCTTCCCGACCTTATCAACGAGGGTAACTTAGGGCTTATAAAGGCAGCACAGCGTTTTGACGAAACGCGTGGTTTCAAATTCATATCATACGCCGTATGGTGGATCCGCCAGTCGATTCTTCAGGCATTAGCTGAACAGTCGCGTATTGTGAGGCTACCGCTTAACAAGATCGGTTCTATAAACAAGATCAACAAGATGTATGCATTGCTTGAGCAAAGCAATGAGCGTGCCCCGTCGGCTGAAGAGATTGCGAAAGAGCTTGACATGACGGTGAATGATGTGAAGGAAAGCATGAAGAACAGTGGACGCCACCTTTCGATGGATGCGCCGCTTGTTGAGGGTGAAGACTCTAACCTTTATGACGTACTACGCTCAGGCGAATCACCAAACCCTGACCGTGAGCTGATACATGAATCGCTTCGTACAGAGATTGAGCGTGCGCTTGAGACACTTACGCCGCGTGAGGCTGATGTGGTGAGGCTTTACTTTGGGCTTGGCGACCAGCACCCTATGACCCTTGAAGAGATAGGCGAAACCTTTGACCTGACCCGCGAGCGTGTGCGCCAGATTAAAGAAAAGGCTATCAGGAGGTTGAAGCATACATCGCGCAGCAAAATCCTTAAAACATATTTGGGATAAGTGAAATAAGTGCAAAAAAATAACACCAATATTTTATAATTTAAATATTAGTTGTATTTTGGCACTCAGATTATGTAATTCACGAATAAAAATATATACCGCACCAACAGTTTAATAACTGTTCGTTTTTTGATTGATGATTGAAACTCCGGCTGATTACCGGAGTTTTTTATTGCATTAAACTGAAGGAACGGTATACAACTAACTAACTCAAACTCTATTTACTAACGGGAAATATCCTACTAATATTGTGCCAGTTTTTTGCAACTTTCAAACTTTATTAGATTTTCAACATTCTAACTTAAAGTTTATATTTGTACAAACACAACACAATGAAAAATACCCTCATAGCGCCATCGGTGCTTTCGGCAGATTTTGCCAACCTCCAACGCGACATTGAAATGATTAATAACAGTGATGCCGACTGGTTTCACATTGACATTATGGATGGCGTTTTTGTGCCCAACATATCTTTCGGGATGCCGGTTTTACAAGCCATTACACGCCACGCAAAGAAGACTATTGATGTTCACCTGATGATAGTAAACCCCGACCAGTATATAAAAACTTTTGCCCAGCTTGGCGCCAACAACCTTACTGTACACTATGAGGCCTGTACCCACTTGCACCGCACGCTTCAGGCAATAAAAGCCGAGGGTATGAAAGGGGGTGTTGCTATAAATCCGCACACTAATGTTTCACTTTTGGAAGACATTATTAAAGATATTGATGTGGTTTGCCTTATGAGCGTTAACCCGGGATTTGGCGGGCAATCGTTCATTGAAAACACATATGATAAAATAAAGAAGCTGAAAGAAATCATCAACCGTCATGAGGCTTCAACCCTTATTGAGATTGACGGCGGCGTAAGTGATAAAAATGCCGTAAAACTTGTTGAAGCCGGAGCCGATGTACTGGTTGCAGGCAATTTTGTTTTTAGTGCAAGTAACCCCACCGAGACTATTGCATCATTGAAAAAGCTGACTTCTTTTTAAATCATTTATATGAAGAAAATATCACTAATCCTACTGCTTTCAGGCACTGTGCTTTTCGCACAGAATAAAAAACAATACAATCCTGACGGGAAAAAAGTTACGGTTTACACCACTGCCGAAAACACGCAGCTACGTATTTCACCTGCTGCATCCACCCTCTCCTTCGCGCCCTACAGCCAGCCGACTGAAGGTGAGGTTTCCATCTTCGTAAACCCGGGCCAGACATTCCAGACCGTGATGGGCATAGGTGGCGCGATTACAGATGCGTCTGCCGAAACGTTTGCCAAGCTTTCTCCTAAAGCGCAGCAGCAGTTTCTGGATGCTTATTATGATGCAAACAAGGGCATCGGCTATACGCTGGCGCGCACTACTATTCACAGTAGTGATTTTGCCAGCGGAAGTTATACCTATGTTGAAGAGGGCGACAAAGATTTAAAAACCTTCAGGGTTGACCACGATAAGCAGTTCCGCATACCGCTCATTAAAAAAGCAATTACAGCTGCGGGTGATAAGCTTACCATGTACGCTTCACCCTGGAGCCCGCCTGCGTTTATGAAGACAAACGGCAGCATGCTGAAGGGTGGTAAACTAAAGCCGGAGTTCTACCAAAGCTGGGCTAATTATTATACGAAGTTTATTAACGCTTACGAGAAAGAGGGAATTCCAATTTGGGGCATATCCATACAAAATGAGCCTATGGCTACGCAGGTATGGGAGTCATGCATTTACACTGGCGAGGAGGAACGTGATTTCCTGAAAAACTATCTTGGTCCAACAATGAAGAAAGCAGGTTACGGCAACAAGAAAATCATTGCGTGGGACCATAACCGCGACATGCTTTACCAGCGCACCAGCACAATGCTTGACGACCCTGAAGCTGCAAAATATGTGTGGGGTATCGGTTTTCACTGGTATGAGAACTGGAGCGGCGGAGAGAATATGTTTGACAACGTTAAACTGGTACATGAAGCCTACCCGAATACCAATCTTATCTTTACGGAAGGCTGCAAGGAGAAATTCGACATTAACCGCATTAACGACTGGAAGCTTGGCGAGATGTACGGTACAAATATGATCAATGACTTCAACAACGGGCTTGTAGCGTGGACTGACTGGAACATCCTGCTTGACGAGACCGGCGGGCCTAACCACGTGAAGAATCTTTGCTTTGCACCTGTTCATGGCAATACCAAAACCGGTGAATTGATGTTTACTAACAGTTATTATTATATAGGGCACATCTCGAAATTCGTGCGTCCGGGTGCAAAACGTATAGCCTGCTCACCAAGCCGAAGTGCGCTTGAAGCAACTGCTTTTATTAATACTGATGGTAAAGTAGCCGTTATTGTAATGAATAAGGGTAATGAAAAGGTTGAGTACAATCTTTGGATTCAGGGGAAAGCTACAAAAGTTGAAAGCCCGGCGCACTCAATACAGACGCTGGTGTTTTAATGGCAAGAGTGATATTCCATGTCGACCGAAGCGCAGCGAATTGGAGAAATCTATATTTATCATAGTTGAAGAGATTTCTCGACCCGGAAGACCTTATCTAAATTAAAACTGTATATTACCTGCCAGTTCCTTCAATGATACTTCGCTAATTTTTGCATTGTATTGTGCAGTGGCATTACGGGCTATAGCGTTTATGTAGTTGAGCTGTGCTGTGCGGACCTCAATCTGTGTGATGGTTCCTATGCGGTATTTCTCCATTGTAATGTCGAGGTTTTGTTTTGCGATTTCCTCATTTTTCTTTTCGAGGTTCACTAGCTCAAGATTTGTAAGGTACGTTTGGAATGACGCCATAAGGCGTGAATTTACAGCTTTAGTTTGCTGCTCAATAAAAATGCCGCTATTATCTATCTGCAGCTTTGCAATTCGTTCATTACGTGCCTGCAGGAAGCCGTTGAAGATGTTGATATTTGCCGAAAGACCATAGCTCCACCCCTGGCCGCTGTTTTCCCTTGCAAACCCGAGGCTGTTTTCGCTTTCGGTAAAGATATAACCGGTGCTTACCCCTATCTCCGGATAGCGCAACCCGCGTACTTGCTTCAGGTTGAGCTCGGCTACCTTCTTATTGATGACTGCAATTTGTATTTGCGGATTTTGGCCTTGTGCGGTATTCATCAGGTCAACCAGTTTCAGTTTGTCATCGGTTATTACCGAGTCAACCACTACAAACTTTGTCATCAGGTCGCGCGCCATCAGTTCGTTCAAAAAGGTTTTTGTATTCTCGTAAGATTCTGCCTGGCGAAGGTAATTGGTCTGGTCTGTATTCAGGTCAACCTGCGCGTTTAGCAGTTCAAGTTTTGCAGCCTTCCCGATTTTGAAACGGTTATCGGCCAGGGTTACGCGCTGTTTTGAAATTACGATAGCTGTGTCGAGTGCCTTCAATAATTGTTGCTGCTGCACGAGGTCATAATAGGTTGTCATTACATCACTTATACGCGTGAGAATAGTCAGCTTCAATTCCTGATCGCCCTGCTTTCTCAATTCCTTGAGCTGGTCGTAGCGTGCAAACATCCGGAAGCCGTCAAAAATAGTCCAACCCAGGTTTACGCCGTAGTTCATCTGGTTGTTGCGTGCGTTATCAAGTTCCTGTTGCGTACCATCAGCCCTTATCTGTGTTGAGTTTTGTATGGAGTTATTCCGGCTAAACGTTCCCGACACGTTGGGCAGCAGCCCCGCATTTGCAAGGCTTACATTCTGCTCATCAATTTTCAGGTCATTACGGCTCAGGCGGATGTCATAATTGTTCTCAAGCGCTATGGTCACAGCCTCTTCAACAGTAAGGAGCGGATACGCAGGCTTCACAACGGTGTCCTGCGCATTTGTGCCAAGCGTAAATAATATAGTTATAATCGCTAAAAAAAACCTCATATTAGTCTTCAAGATTATCAAATTCAGGGCGGTGCTTTTTAGGGCGCGACCACATATAGTAAATTGCCGGAATTATGAAAAGGGTTAGCACCAGCGAGAAAACCGTACCGCCTACAATCACCACACCCATACCGATACGGCTGGTTGATGCGGCTCCCAGCGACATAGCAATAGGCAAAGCTCCCAATGCAATGGCAAGGCTCGTCATCAATATCGGGCGCAGGCGCGACTCGGCGGCTTCCATTATGGCATCGTATTTTGATTTGCCCTCTTCCCGAAGCTGGTTGGCAAATTCCACTATCAAAATACCGTTCTTCGTTACAAGGCCGATAAGCATAATAGTACCTATCTGGCTGAAAATATTCCACGTTTGCCCAAACAGCCACAACGACAACAGAGCACCTGCAACGGCCATTGGTACGGTAAGTATTATTATGAACGGATCAATAAAACTTTCAAACTGGGCTGCCAGTATCAGGTATATTAATAGGAGCGCCAGGCCGAACGCAAAAAGTGTATTGCTGCTACTCTCTACGTAGTCACGTGATTCACCGGAAAGATCAGTGTTGAAAGTATCGTCAAGCACTTTTTCTTTGGCGCGTTCCATTGCTTCAATACCGTCAGAAATACTCATTCCCGGTGCAAGAGCCGCCGAAACGGTTGCCGACATGAACCTGTTGTGGTGATACAGTTGCGGCGGGCTGCTTTGCTCTTTTACACTTACAAGGTTGTCTAACTGTATTAGCTGGCCAATATTGCTTTTTACATAAACCGATGTAAGGTCAAGCGGGGTATCGCGGTCTTCATCTTCAAACTGGCCCATCACTTGGTATTGTTTACCGTTCATCATGAAGTAACCGAAACGCTGGCCGCTAAGTGACATCTGTAATGTCTGGGCCACATCAAGCAAGGAGACACCCATGCTTTGCGCCTTTTCCCTGTCAATTGTCACATTTATTTCAGGCTTATTGAATTTCAGGTTCACATCTGTCATGGCGAAAGTCGGGTCTTTACTGATTTCATCCATAAACACAGGAATTTTTTCCTGCAATTTTTCAAAGTTAGGCGCCTGTATTACATATTGTATCGGCATACCTCCACGCCTGTTTACTGCAATGGTAGGCTGCTCTGACACTGAAGTACGCGCTTCAGGATAGCGCTTGGTCCATTTTGTTAGGTCAGCGGCAATTTCTTTTTGTGAACGTTCCCTTTCACCGGGCTCAACCAAGGCAATACGAACCCGGCCGCTGTTTACCGATGCCGAACCAAACCCCGGCGAAGTAATCACAAGGCTTACTTTTTTCTCAGGGATAGAATCATTGATAAGCTGCGTAATCTCCTGCATAAACCTATCCATGTAGTCATAACTGGCTCCTTCGGGCGCTGTAATGTTCATGCCGACAAAACTACGGTCATCATATGGCGCGGTTTCCTTTTGAAGGGTTGAGTAGAACAAAGCAATAAGGCCTATACATAAAATCAGGATTGGAAAACTTAGCCACTTGCGCTTCATAAAATTGGTAAGCGAACCGGCATAGCCTTTGTTCATCTTTTCGAAATACGGCTCAGTGAAATTATAGAACTTTGATTTTTTATGTACGTCACCCTTCATCAGGTAGGCGTTAAGCATCGGGGTGAGCGTAAGCGACACAAAGGCTGAAATTAGTACTGCCGAGGCAATGACCACCCCAAACTCCCGGAACAGCCGCCCTACAAATCCTTCAAGGAATATCACAGGAAGGAACACAGCCGCAAGCGTTACCGAAATAGAGATAACCGCAAAGAATATCTCGTTTGCTCCCTTCATTGCCGCCTGTATCGGTGTCATTCCTTCTTCTACTTTTTTGAAGATGTTCTCTGTTACTACAATACCATCATCAACCACGAGCCCCGTTGCAAGCACTATAGCCAGAAGTGTAAGCACGTTAATAGAGAACCCGAAGATGTACATGATAAAGAATGTAGCGATGAGCGAAACCGGTATATCAAGCAGCGGGCGGAGCGCTATGGCCCAATCCCTGAAAAACAAGTAGATAATAAGGGTAACCAGCACTATTGATATTGCAAGTGTTTCAACAACTTCATGTACCGATTTCTTGATGAAGGTGGTATTATCAATCGCGATATTAAGCTCCAGGTCTTCAGGAAGCTCTTTTTTCATTTTATCGTACTGCTCATAAAATGCATCGGCAATTTCAATATAATTGGTACCCGGCTGTGGGATGATGGCAAGGCCAACAAGGATGTTGCCATTGTTGGTCATTTTGGTTTCAAGGTTTTCTGCCTCAAGCGCGGCGCGGCCCACATCGCTAAGCTTTACAATCTTCTCACCTTCAGATTTTACAATAATATTATTGAACTGCTCTTCAGTGCTCAGGTTGCCCATTGTTTTAACAGTAAGCTCGGTATTAGCCCCAACCAGTTTCCCTGTTGGCAGCTCCACATTCTGGCGGTCAAGCGCCTGCCTGACCTCAGCTACGGTTACACCATAAGAGGCAAGCTTTACCGGGTCAAGCCATAGCCTCATCGCATAGCGTTTTTGCCCCCCAGATTTGCACGCTCGAAACCCCGGGAATTGTCTGAAGCCTTTCAGCAATCACATTTTCGGCATAGTCACTCAACTCCAGCGGATTACGCGTAGCGCTCTGCACCGTCATGGTAATTATAGGCTCACTATCTGCATCTGCCTTACTTACTACCGGCGGTGCATCAATATCCTGTGGAAGACTGCGTACCGCCTGTGATACTTTGTCACGGACGTCATTTGCAGCTTCCTCTAAATTTTTCTCAAGGTTAAATTCAATAGTGATGTTGCTCGAACCCTGGTTTGAAGATGATGTGATGTTGCGGATACCGTCAATAGAGTTGATGGCCTTCTCAAGCGGCTCGGTTATCTGCGATTCAATAATATCCGAATTCGCGCCCGCATAATTTGTCCGCACCGAAATCTGTGCAGGGTCAATTGACGGGAATTCCCGCACACCAAGGAATGTATAGCCGATAATCCCGAAGAGGATAATGGCAATGTTCATCACGATGGTGAGAACGGGGCGTTTTATACTTGTAGTAGATAGACTCATTACTTTTTAGCTGTTACTTTCACCTTTACAGGCGCATCGTTCTTCAGGGTTAACACACCGGTTGTCAATACCGTATCGCCCTGTTTAAGCCCCTCAAGCACCACAATATCTTTATCGGTACGCGTACCGGTCTGCACCATAACTTCTTTTGCTTTGCCGTTTTCAGAAATGAAAACTTTTTTGCCATTTTGCACCGGGACAATCGCCTCAGTCGGGATAAGGAAAGCATCATCTATCTTCTCAAGCGGAAGGGCTACGTCAGCAAAAGTCCCCGGAATAAGCTTACCACCCGGGTTTTGAGCCACGGCACGAACACGCAGTGTACGGGTAGCTACCTCAACCGCAGGCTCGAGCGCGTATACTTTTGCGGTAAATTTTTCGGTTGCGCCGGCAACAGTAAATGTTATGTTGGAATTTGTTTTTATCTGTGTGGCATACTTTTCCGGAATGGAAAAAGTTATCTTAACCTGGCTGCTGTTCACAAGTGTAGTTATAAGCGTTTCGGGTGTTACAAAAGTCCCTGGTGATATATTTCGAAGGCCAATTATACCGCTAAATGGGGCGCGCAGCGTTGTTTTAGCCAATTGTGCATTTACCAGCTGAACCTGTGCCTGAGCCGTTTTATAGTCCGCCGAGGCAATGTCATATTCTTCGCGGCTAATGGCTTCTTTTTCTAAAAGCAATTTGGCACGGCGGGCATTTTCTGAGGCTAATGTCATCCTCGTTCTCACCTCGCCCAAAGATGCACGGAGTTCTACGTCGTTTATTTTCACAAGCACCTGGCCTTTTGACACCTGTGAACCTTCCTGAAAATAAATTTTCTCTGCAATCCCTGAAACCTCGCTGCGCAGCTCTATTTGCTCATTGGCTTCAATTGAACCGGAAAGTGAAAGCATGTTCTCAAACTCCTGCGGGGCCACAACTATTCCGCTCACGGCCATTGGCGGGCGCTTACCGTCACCTTTACCTTCTCCTTTTTCTTCTTTATTCTTACCTATCCTATAGTAAACAAGAGCTCCGATACCAATGATTATAAGTGCGTAAACAATATATTTTATCTTCATGAAAGGCGATGTCAAATTTTCGATTTACAAAGCTAACTCAAATATCATTCCTTGAATAAAGAGCAATTAAGTTTTAACAGAGAATTTGACAGAATTAACTTACTACAGTTATTCATAATTGATCATTAATATTTTAAATATATAAATTTATTTTTAGCTTTGTCTAAATTTTAATTTTTAATAATACCTTTATAAATTTAGATGTACAAAATTATTGCTTCGTTTTTATTAATTTCAGCATTGTCATTTGCGCAGGAAGGATCAATTGCCGGAAGAGTTACCGAGAATGGCCGGCCTGTTCCTGCCGCTACTGTTATTGTAGTCCCGTCTGGTATAACAACTGCAACAGACGAAGATGGAGAGTTTATCATCAAACAATTGCAAGCGGGCGTGTATGAAATTATTGTGACATCTGTAGGTTTACAAACAAACAGGCAAAAAATAACTGTGGTGGCAGGAAAAATGGCTAACTTAAACTTTAAGATGCAGGAAGAAGGTACAGAACTTGAAGAAGTTGTTGTTACAGGTACCATGAAAGAGATGACCCGGTCTGAAAGCCCAATACCCGTTGAAATTATTACCCCTAAACTTTTTAAAAAGAATCCGACAGCAACTTTATTTGAAGCGATGGGTATGATCAACGGCGTGCAGCCACAGCTTAACTGTAGTGTTTGCAATACGGGCGACATCCACATCAACGGAATGGAAGGGCCCTATACCATGATTCTTATTGACGGAATGCCTATAGTCAGTGCGCTCTCAACAGTTTACGGGCTTAACGGAATACCGAACAGTATAGTGGAACGAATTGAAGTAGTGAAAGGCCCGGGCTCTTCACTTTACGGCAGCGAGGCTATGGGCGGCATCATCAACGTTATTACCAAAAATCCGCTGAAAGCGCCTGTGTTTTCGGCCGACTTCTTCATGACAAGCTGGGGTGAGCTCAATTTTGATACTGCAATGAAATTCACGGCCGGTAAAGCAACAGGATTGTTTGGGGTCAACTACTTCAACTACAGTTCGCGCATTGACAACAACAACGACAATTTTACCGATGTTACTTTGCAGGACAGGGTTTCCGTTTTCAATAAATGGAATTTTGACAGGAAAGACGGGCGCATTGCAAGCATAGCAGGCCGATATGTGTATGAAGACCGCTGGGGCGGCGAGATGAATTGGACACCTGCCTTCCGCGGAAGCGACAGCATTTACGGTGAAAGTATTTACACCCGCCGGGCTGAACTTATAGGGCTGTACCAGCTGCCGGTGAGTGAGCGTATTTTCACGCAGTTCTCTTACAACTGGCATGACCAGAATTCGGTTTACGGCACTACACCCTACATGGCCAATCAGCAAGTGGGTTTCATACAAACGTATTGGGATAAACAGTTTGGCGAAAGCCATAATTTTTTGCTTGGGGCTGCGCTGCGTTATACCTTATACGATGACAATACTCCTGCAACCGCTGATATTGAAGGAGGTAACAATCCCTCCAAAAAAACACTGCCGGGTATTTTCATTCAGGATGAATGGACAATTACTGAAAAGCACAAACTGCTTGCAGGCTACCGCTACGATCACGACAACGACCATGGCAGCGTTCATTCGCCGCGGCTTGCTTACAAGTATTCGCCTAATGTAAACAATACGTTCAGGGGCAGTTTCGGTACAGGTTTCCGCGTAGTTAACTTATTTACCGAAGACCATGCAGCACTTACCGGCGCACGTGAAGTTGTGATTGCCGAGGCGCTTGACCCAGAGCGTTCCTACAACCTTAACCTAAACTATGTACTGAAGATACCAACGGATAATTTCATTGCTAATCTTGATTTTACAGGGTTTTATTCTTACTTCACCAATAAGATTGTAGGTGATTTTGACAGCGACCCAAATAAGATTATTTATGATAACCTGAAAGGCCATGCCGTGTCACGAGGCGTATCTCTTAATGCGGAGATAGCATTTGATTTTCCGTTGAAGATACATGCAGGCACAACGTATATGGATGTGTACCAGATGGAAGACCGCGGTGCAGGCCTGGAACGGCAGGTACAGCTGCACGCTCCAGAATGGTCAGGAACATTTGTGGCTAGTTACCAATTGCCAAACAATTATAGTGTTGACCTTACCGGTAACTGGTATGGCCCCATGCGTTTGCCCATCCTGCCACACGATTACCGCCCGGAATACTCACCATGGTTTGCCATTGCCAACGTACAATTTACCAAGAAGTTTGCTTATGGGCTTGAGTTTTACGGTGGCATGAAAAATATCTTCGACTTTACCCCGAAAGACCCCTTAATGCGGCCATTTGATCCGTTTGATAAAACTGCTGATGACCCCGTAAGTAACCCTAACGGCTACACGTTTGACACTACGTATAATTATGCATCTTTGCAGGGGCGCAGGATATTTATCGGCGTTCGCTACAACCTGTTATGATGAAAAAAATTGCTTTCATATTACTTTTCCTGGTGTTTACTTTGAGTAGCCATGCACAACACGTAACCAAATTTGAAGAACTTCAGCTGAAAATGATTGCGGAGCCTAGGCCCGTAGTCGTGAAGATTTATACCCAATGGTGCAGTGTTTGCAAATTACAGGACAAGAAGATTCAAAAAGATGAACGGCTGAAAAATATCTTCAATGGTTCTGTGTACTACCTTGAGCTTGATGCAGAAAGCAGAAAAACAATCACGTTTGGCAATAAAGTTTACCAATTTATACCTAACGGTACAGGAGGTGTAAACAAGCTGGCTGCTGAATTATGCCTATCACAGAGCTACCCTTGCTGGGTTTTTCTTGCGCCTGACTACAGCGTTATCCAAACCTACTCCGGCCTATTGAAGCCGGAGCAGCTGGCCCACATAATCAGCAAGCTTTAAAGCCTGTTTTGTTCTTCGGTTTTTTGGCGTTCACGGGCTCCTTCAAGCTTCTGGTTGCCAAAGCGATACCTGAATTGTATTCGTATGCTTCGTGAGTCACCATAACTGTTGTCATATACATATTGATTGCCGTACTGCATGGTTGTTTTATATTTAAGGCTTTTCAGCAGGTCATCACCAATAAGCGTAACTTCACCATCACCCTTAAAAAATGTCTTGCGTATGCTCAGGCTCAGGTTTGAGTAAGGGTCAAACTCCATAACTCCACTTACGCTCTTGCTCACGTAATAATATGATGCATTTATAGTAAGGTCTTTCGCTTTGGTAAGTATAAAGCGGTTATCGGTATTTCCAAAATACGTAAATCTGTCCAGCTTATACATGCCGCCGTCATACCCCCTGGAAAGTATTCCTGAAATAACCTGCGTTTGCAGAAAGGCCCATTTCCCACCAGGTGAAAAGCTGCAGGTTGGTATTAAAATCAAGCCCTACACTGTTATTATCTTCAATATTCGTGTATTTGCGTATAAGCGTCGTGGTAGCATAGTCTTGATATTGAACCTGTAGCGCGGGGTCAACCTCATGCCTGTAATACAGGTCAAAGTTGAACTTTTGCTTCAGGGTATACAGCAGGCTGAAGTTATGTGCAATTGTTGGCTGCAGGCGCGGGTCGCCGGTTGAATACACATAAGGATTACTGTATGCACGGAACGGGCTTAGCCAGCTATACTGCGGCCTCACAATACGTTTGCCGTACGAAAGCCCGATATGGTGGCTGTCATTAGCTTTATATAATGCATAGGCAGTTGGGAACAGCTTAAAATACTCTTGTGTATTTACTTCGTTTGTTGTTACAGAATTGCCCTCGAGGCTGGTATATTCGCCGCGCAACCCTGCTTTCAGGTTCCACTTATCCAGTTCCATGTCATAACCGGCATAGGCAGCAAAAATGTTCTCATCATACAAAAATTCGTTTGAAAGATTAGGGTTATATACAAGATCGCCGCCATCACTGTCTCTAAAAACCAGCTGGGTATCAGCCGTAACCCTTCCGAAACGAATGCCTCCTTCAAAACCCGAACTGTCTTTGCGTGTCACGAAGTCGGCTTGTAGCGAAAGGAGGCTGATGCGCCTGTCATCATCACTGTTTATTCGCTCCCTGCGATAAGGGGCTGCATCCGGCAGCATAAAATCGGCCGTGATATCCTGCCCTTCATAATTATAGTACCATGAGTAATCGCCGGAAATATTGATATTAGTTTTATCTGTAAACTTATGCTCATAAAAGCCGTTAATGGTGTTGGTTTTATACGGGTAGCTCCTTCGGTTACGGCTGGTGTAAAGTGAGTCGAGGTTGCCATTACCATCATAAATCCTGTTGATATGGTCAATTTCGGCTGTGCTTTTCAGGCTGAAGAAGCCGTTTGCACCAATATTGAAAGTATTAAGGCTGTCCGGCTCAAACTGCATATTGAAGTTATAGCTGTTTTGCTGCGTGGCCTGAAAGTTGGCATCATTTTGCCCGCGCCATACCGACTCCAGGCCGCCTGCGCTATTTAAGTATTCCCGCCTGCTTTCGCCCAATTCAAGATAAGTGCCCGAGCCGTACATATAGCTGCCGTAAACCGAGAATTTATCGTTTCTGTAATTTTGGCTGGTAAAGACAACGCCCTTAGGGTAAGTAGATTGCACATATGCCGCTGACACTGAACCTTTGTAGCCTTTCATGAAGTTTTTCCTCATCTTAATATTGATGATTGATGTTCCCTGCGCTTCATATTTTGCCGGCGGGTTGGTTATCACCTCTATAGATTTTATCTGGTCTCCGGGAGTGTTTTCAAGGAACTGTTGTAGCTCCTGCCCTGTAAAGTACACACGTTTGTCATTGATTAGAATCATAACGTTACTGCTGCCACGGATTGATAAACCATTTCCGGCAGAGTTTATGCCCGGAGTCTTCTTTAAGATCTCCCATCCGTTTTCAGAGGAAAGTGTTGAGTTTTCAACATCAAATTCCAGCCTGTCTATCTTACGGCGTACAATGGGGCGTTTTGCATTTATGGTTACTTCTTCAAGCAGCTGCGATGATTCTTCGAGAACAATATCTCCAACATCCGTTTTACCCTTTAAAACAATTGCTTTAGTGAAATCTTTAAAGCCAAGCGCGCTCACCTTTAAAGTGTAATTGCCGTCTTTAAAACCCTTTAGCTCAAAATAACCGTTTTCGTCAGACATATGGGCGCGGGTAGAGTCAGCCGCCGCCAGGAGAGAGACGTCTGCAAAGGGTATCGGTCCGTTTGCAGCGTCTTTCACACGGCCTGTCAGTACGGATGATTGGGCCGTGGCTGACAAACTAACTAACAACAGTAATAAAGTAGTGATTGATGATTTCATTTTTTGATTGATGATTGTTTTGTTGAGGCAAATCTCTGAAAACAAAACCGGTAGGTTGGTTAACTGTAGGTTAATGACAGGTTAATGGCAATTTAGCTGCTTAGCTCCTGAGGTGCTTAGCCACTTAGCTGAACTGCAATCCCGTTGAAAATCTCGGCACAATCCCACTATGTTGGTTAATGATGGGTTAACGGAAGGTTTTGGATGACAACATATCTGCAAAAAAAATTAGTTTTGCTGATTAGGAGTACATAGCCATGAAGCAGAAAATACTTTTCCTTATTATATCTTGTATCATAACTGTTGTAGCGCTGGCGTGCATACAGGGGTATTTTATTTACAATACTTACCAGCTGTATTCGCGCGATGCCAAAGCCGTGATAACACAGCAGCTGCTGAAACTGGAAACCACCGGAAAACTCGACTCTATTAACGGAGCGTGGATGAAAAAGACCGGCGAGTTCATCAAAAAATATAAAGATGGCGAGGTAAAGCAGGAAGATTATAAAGTGCTGATAGAAGAGACAAGTGACTCACTGTCTGGGGTTATGTCAAACTTTATTTCCCGCAAAAAGATTTTTGAAGATTATGAAGTTACATACAGCAATTATGTGGTGAGCGCTGTGGTACAAAGCCCCTGCCTGGATACCTTATGCAGCGGCAAACTGCTGCTGTTTACTAACAACGCTGAGAAAAACCCCGAGATACAGGCGTCACAGTCACACTGGCGGGGCAACACCAGCGATATACTGAAAGACGGTACAATTGAAGGATATGATTTTGAAGTGATAACAGAACGTTACTATAGCATAGCCGACTGGGAAGAAAAAGTGATTATAAAAATGGCAGGTCTGCTTATATTTTCGGTACTGTTAGTGGTATTTGTAGTGTTGCTTTTCTATTATTCCATTAAAAGCCTGATACAGCAGAAGCGGATTGCCGATGTAAAAACCGACTTTGTAAATAATATTACCCATGAGTTCCAGACACCGCTTGCCGCGCTTGACATTGCTGTAAAAACACTGCAGCGGGATGATATTGAGCTATCTCACGAGCAGTTTGACAACTCACTCGCCATTATAAACAGGCAGAATAGCCGTATGCAAAAACTTTTCAGCCAGGTAACACAGGCATCGTTGTCGCCAGATCTTGCCAGCGCTACTATTGAATCACTTGGGTATAATGATATAAGCAGCATTATTAATGATTTCAGGCTTTCACACCCCGGGGTCACAATACGTTATGAAAAGAATGATGCTATACTGCTTATTGACAGGTTCCACCTCAGCACCATACTTAACAACTTGCTTGACAATGCCGTGAAATACGGTGCGGATGAAATTACAGTAAAAACTATATCTGACAGTAGGACTGCAAGATTATCAGTAAAAGATAACGGGCCGGGTATCCCCCAAAAAGAACAGAAAGCCATTTTTGACAAATTTTACCGCATTGAGAAAGGAAATATACATAATACTAAAGGGCTGGGCCTTGGCTTGTATTATGTATGCCAGGTTATTAAAGCATACGGGGGAGACATTAATGTAATAAGCGAAGATGGAAAAGGTGCATTATTTAATATAAATCTACCACTGGTATGAAGCATATACTTTTAGCAGAAGACGATTTTGACTACGCCAGCATCCTGAAACAATATCTTGAGATTTCCGGGTTCAGGGTAACATGGGCGAAAGACGGCGCAGAAGCGATGAAGCTGTTTTCTGATGCACAGCCCGACATATGTGTGTTTGATGTAATGATGCCGGAGATGGATGGCTTTACCTTAGCTGAAAACATCATAGCGAATGACCCCGAAGTACCGGTTGTTTTCCTCACTGCTAAAGGGCTGAAGGAAGACAAAATCAAAGGGCTGAAACTTGGCGCTGATGATTATGTTGTAAAGCCTTTTGAAGCCGATGAGCTTATTCTCCGTATAAAAAATATTTTAAAAAGGACGCAGAAAACCACTGCTGCACTCCTTGCAGAAATGGCTGAACCATCCGCCAAAATAAATATTGGCTGTTATACTTTTGACCCGGCCAATTATACACTTTCCTGCAATGGTACACTGCATCGCCTTACCGAAAAAGAAGCCCGTGTAATTACATACCTGTACAATAACCGCAACCGCATAATAAAACGCGAAGAGATACTTGAAGAGATTTGGGGCAGCGATGATTTCTTCTCTGGGCGCAGCATGGACGTCTTCATAAGCCGCATACGCAAATATTTTAGCGAAGACACTTCTATTTCATTGCAAAGCTTCAGGGGTGTGGGTTTGGAATTTACTGTTTAGACAGCTTCGATTTTTCGATTTTTCGACATTTTCGATATGTAACGTTCGAATAAGTGATTATGAAGTCTTGTAGTCGAAAAATCTAACAATCGAAAAATCGATTTAAATAGCCTGCCCGCTAAACTTCTCCCGGTAGTCTTTAGGCGTCATGCCTACATTACGCTTAAACAGGGAGCGGAACGTCTTCAGGTCATTGTAGCCGCTCTCAAACATTACTTCAGCTATGCTGTATCGTGATTTTTCTAAAAGCTGCTTAGCGGCTTCTATACGCGTTTTCTGAAGATATTCAATAGGCGTTAACCCCGTTACCTGCTTAAAGCGGCGTACCAGGTTTCGCCGGCTCGAAGGAACATCATTAATAATTTCCTCAATAGTGGTGGCTTTACTGAAGTTCTTTTTAATCTCCTCCTGGGCTTTTTTTACAAGGTCGTCACCATGGTCCTGCTCCGGCATAAATGTCCCGAAATAATCCTGGCGGCTGCGGTCAAGGTCAACAGAAAAAACCTTTGCAGCCCGTATGGCAAGGTCTTTACTGCCATAAATTTCAAGCAGATACATAAGCAGGTGGAAAGTATTCGTAGCGCCGCCGCTGGTGTATATCCTGTCTTGTGCTGTCACCACAGCTTCAGCATGAACCTTAACATTTGGGAAAGCCTTTACAAAAGCAGGTTCGGCATTTATATGTGTGGTTGCAGCCTTACCGTCAAGCAGCCCCGTTGAAGCCAAAAGGAATGCGCCTGTGCAAAAACTACCCAATGCAGCACCATTTTTATATTGCTGTTGCAGCAGCGGTATCCAGGCTTTATTTTCCATAAGCGCTTTTGGTACTCCATCCTGCCTGAAAGCAGGTAATAATAACAGGTCATATTGCTCGCTACCGTTCAAATCCTTCTGCTGATAACCCTCGAATCCTTCAGCTTCATGGCCTTTCAGCCTGAGAAGTGTTATTTCAAACTTTTGGCTATCGGTCATTGCATTAGCAGTTTCAAAAACATCCAGGATAGCTGCAACACTCAATAGCCTGTGCCCTTTAGATAATATTATCCCGACTTTCATCTCGATTAGTTTATACCCAAATATAATAATTTGTCCTGAATACCCCCTAAGGTTGACTTTTTATAACACCATTACCACATAACGCTTGACTTAACTTTGTATAAGGGTTTCATTAAGAAAAAGTAGTAATTTTAACAATGTAATTATGGAAAATATAAAAGTCAAAGACAGCCGGGTATATGCGCTGGCAGCGATGTATGATATGCAAACCGGCCTGTTCAAAAATGCCCTGGAAGGCATTAATGATACCGATGCCCACAGTCGGTTTGAAACAAAAGCCAACCACATAGCATGGCTGGCCGGCAGTATGGTGCAGCAGCGTTATGAGATGGCAGAGCTGTTAGGCAAAGGTATTGGTAGGCAGCAGGCAAATGATTTGTTTAAAGATATGCAGGGTATTAAAGAGAACTTGACATATCCAGCGTTGGATCAGTACATAGCCGATTGGGAAAAAATTACCCCAGCAATGCGAGAAGCTATTGTGAATGCTGATGCTGAAACTCTTGACAAGATGCTGGACATGGGCCCCGACATGAAGTTTACGTATTTTGAAATGCTGTACTTTATGATTTACCGTGAAGCAAGCATAATTGGCCAGATAGCATTATGGCGCAGGCTGCTGGGCTATGACGCAATGAAATATATGTAATTGAAATCAGGATAACAATTCCAACCTAAGAACCGGTTGACATTCATTTGAAACTTTAACCTTAAAACCAATCATATCATGAAAAAACTATTAAATCCGGCATCGCTTAATACAGATGTTGCCGCACTTTTCTTAAGGCTTATTTTCGGAGGGATGTTCATCCATTACGGCTATGGCAAACTGGTAAATTATGACAAAATACTGCCTATGTTTGGCGACATAATTGGCATAGGATCAGAACTTTCATTCAACCTTGTCATTTTTGCTGAATTTTTCTGTGGAATTTTCCTTGTATTGGGTTTCCTGACGCGTCTTTCCATCATTCCGCCGTTTATTACAATGGTTGTTGCGTATTTTGTAGCACACGCCGCCGACCCGTTTGATGTAAAGCAGGTTGCTTTCATATTTCTGGTATTATGCCTGCCGGTATTTGTATTGGGCAGCGGCAAATACTCGGTAGATTCATTTATATTCAAAACTCAGGGACATAATGTTTAAACAACAACAGTGGTAAAATGAGAAAACTTAAGCTTCAGGTACAGATATCTGTCGATGGCTTCATAGCCGGGCCGCAGGGTGCAATGGACTGGATAGAATGGAATTGGGGGGATGATATAAATGCTTATGTAAGCGAAATCACAAGGCCGGTAGACACAATTTTACTGGGCCGTAAACTTGCAGAAGGCTTTATCCCGACCTGGGAAGAACGCGCCAAAGAGCCTGACGCTGCCACCAACGGCTCAGAGAAATTTACGCAGACCCCTAAAGTAGTGTTTAGCCGTAGCATGAGCAGCAGCCCATGGGAAAGGACACGTATTGCAAATGAGCTCGTAGCTAATGTAAATGAGCTGAAAAACAGTAACGGCGGAAATATTATGGCCTATGGTGGCGGAGAGTTTGTGTCATCACTCATTAGAGAAGGGCTGATAGATGAATTTTATCTTTTTATAAACCCAACTATACTCGGCACAGGCATGCCTATTTTCAGCCTGATTGAGTCTCCGCAAAAGTTGAAGCTTATTGAAGCTAAAACCTTTAGTTGCGGCATTACAGTATTGCATTATTCTACACTATAAACTAACGTACAAATGAAAATTCTAAAGAAAATTTTATTGATTCTGGCTGGCATAATCGCCTTATTGCTCATCATTGCCATCTTTATACCTAAAGACTTCGCAACTAAAGCTGAAGTAACAATTAACAAGCCTGCCGGCGAAGTATTTAACTATGTGAGCCACCTGAAAAACCAGGACTATTACAGCAAATGGAACATGGCAGACATGAACAAAAAGCAAACGTTTGAAGGGACAGATGGTACAGTCGGGTTTAAAAATGCCTGGGATGGCAATGACGATGTTGGTGCAGGCGAACAGGAAATTACAGCGATTGTGCCCAACCAAAGAGTTGATGTTGACTTACGTTTTAAACGCCCGATGGAAAGCAGCATGAAAGCTTATTTTACCACAGAGGCTATTGATGCTAATACGACAAAAGTAACATGGGGTATGGTGGGCGATGACAGTGCGTGGCCTTTAAATGTCATGAACCCGCTGATGGAGAATATGCTTGCCGGCGATATGCAGGAAAGCCTTGAAAACCTTAAAAAGAAACTTGAAAAATAATCAATCTAAAAACGAATAGTTATGTTTATCAATCCGTACCTGAATTTTAACGGCAACACCGAAGAAGCCTTTAATTTTTACAAATCAATTTTTGGCGGCGACTTCCCTATGCTTATGCGCTTTAAAGACACTCCGGGTTGTGAAGACATGCCTGAAGTGGAACAAAACCATGTAATGCATGTTGCGCTTCCTGTGGGCAGCTCTATGCTAATGGGTACAGATGTGCCTGCATCTATGCCGCAGGTTACATTCGGTTCAGCTGTATCGTTGTGTGTGAGTGTTGACAGCCGGGAAGATGCCGACCGGATTTTTAACGCATTGTCTGACGGTGCTAAGATAGAAATGCCTATGGATGACATGTTCTGGGGTGACTATTTCGGCCATCTTACAGATAAGTTCGGCATTTCGTGGATGATAAGTTATGACGAAAAACGCAGGCAGCAGGAAAGCTAAGTAATATGGCAGGCTAAAAACCTGCCTTAATTTTATAAACTATGTCAAAAGAAATTGTAAACGAGTTAGGCTCAGCGCTCGACAATACAGCAGCGCTGATAGAATCATTCAATCAGGAAGAACTTAACAAAGTTCCGTTTGCAGGTAGCTGGACCGCGGCGCAGGTTGCAAGGCACATTTACTTGTCGCTTGCAGGGCTTGACAAACTCTTCAATGCTCCGGCTGAACCGGCAAACAGGCCTGCCGGCCAGCAGGTAGACGAGTTTAAAGAGCTAATGGGCAATATGGATATCAAGATGCAGTCTCCGGAATATATTGTACCTGAAGATAAACAATTTGATAAGCAGGATTTGATTGAATCATTAAAAGACGTAAAGAAAATCGCGGTTGAAGCCGCTATTAATACGAATTTAGAAACTGTTCCGCCACTGGAAGACGGCCATCCCTTAAAAGGTGTTACTAAACTTGAACTGGTGCATTTCCTGGCATACCACAACCAAAGGCATAACAGGCAGATTAAAAATATTCGTAGCAATGTTAAGTAGGCAGTCTCAGTCGCAGTGTCCAGTTGATTACTGTGACTGAAAACTGACTACCCTTCCCTGAAGTTGATCATCCTTTTTACCATACCATATAATTCAGGGAATCTTTGTTTAAATTCTGTCGGGGTCTCAAAAAAGTGCTCCAATACTACCGCCAGAAATTCAAACTGGTTGGTGTAGGCATAATCACGAAGGTAGCCTGATGCTATAAGGCGCTCTCTGTTTGTAGTGTTATTTGCGTAAGCTATTATCTCCCCTGAACATATCTACATATATAGCTCCCGTAGTACTCCTGCTCCTGCGTACGGCATCAAAATGCATTACATGTGCAAACTCATGCAGGCCAAGATTCAGGTTGTCATTGTCATATTGCATACCTTCCTGAAAATGCTTCCATGAAAAAACTACAACCCCTGCCATCGGGTTAAATTCACCTTTGTGGTAATCTACACCGTTTGCAGAAAGAAATATGTCAGGATACAACAGTATAGTTGAAAAGCCATCGTGCAGGTAATTGCGCATCCCGAAAGAAAGCATCACAGCAGTTGCAGCTATCTTAAGTTTAATATCATCTGTAACCACCATTCCTTCGCGGCCGGCAAATTGATAATTTTCCATAAAGCTGGCCACCCGGTGCCTGAAATATTTCTTGCGGCGGGGTGTAAGGTTTCTGTAGAAACGAAAATCCCGCATCAGAATGGCGTCAAGGCCCGGCTCAAGCCTTTTAGGAAAAGGATAAAGATGCACGTAGGCCGGCCTCCCTGTAGCCATAATAAATGCCGGCTCAACTATTGCTGAAAATATGAATATGATAAAACATATCAATAAAAACAGCACCAGTATAAGCGTCACAATTACAATCAGGGCATCCATTTAAAACCTGATAGCCTCGCCTGTAGGCATGCCATTGTTTTTAGCCAGCACACCGCACATATGGAAAAGCATGCGTGCGCCCACGTTGCCATCCCAGTCATCATCGCCCGGTGCAACTTCAACAAGGTCAAAACCAATGATTTCTTTACCTGATTCTGCCAGTTTTGAAAAAAGGTAGGCTGCCTGCTCAAATGAAAATCCGCCCGGTACCGGCGTACCTGTGTTAGGGCAGTACCACGGGTACATGCCGTCAATATCAAAGCTGATGCACACTTTCTGCGGAAGCTGTGCTATGATATTTTCGCATTGCTGTTTCCAGGTTATTCCATCAAAACTTTCAGCCTTAAGGTCGCGATCTGTATATATTTTTACGCGGCTGCCCTGCGATTCTACCACTTCAACTTCTTCTTTACAAAAATCGCGTATACCTACCTGCACAATGTTGGTTATTTGCGGCAGTTGCAGCGCGTTGTACATTATAGATGCATGCGAATAGGTAAAACCCTTCATAGGCAATCCTGAAATCCATGTGGGCGTCAAGGTGAAGCAGGCCAAAGTTGTCATGATGTTCAGCAAGAGCTTCGTAATAGCCCAGAGGCGTACTGTGGTCTCCGCCAAGAAGCACTACTTTCTTACCTTGAGCTATCCAGTATTGTGTACGCTCTTTTACCTCATCAATAAATTCGCGGCAAATTTCATTTATGGTATCAAGATCACGCTTTAGCACGAGGTCTTCTTCGATTTTATGGCCTCTTTCCAAAGCCTCTATTATGGGCTGCGCCATAGCTTTGTACTTTGCGCTTTTTGATGCCCATTCTTCAGTTTGGTCTGTTGTGTCAAGATACATGCCCAATTTCCAAAGCTCAGGGAATTCCTGGTGGTGCAGGTCAACCTGGAAAGATGCTTCAAGCACTGCTTCCGGCCCTTCACTGGCGCCCGCTCCGTAGCTCACGGTCACTTCCCAGGGTACAGGGATTATTATGATTTCACTTTCTTCAGCGGTAAACGGCAACCCGAATATGCTCGCATCGGCAAGGCCCGGCTGGCTAGGGTCAAAATTCTGTATTTTTTCGTCTTTCATTTTTATGTTGATGCGTTGATTTGTAATTCGTTTATTCGGCATGAGTAACTTCAAATTAACGAATTCACAAATCCACAAATTAACTATGTAGCTAGAATTCCCTCTTTCAGCTTCTGCCCAAATTCATACATATCTTCATAAGAAGAATATAAAGGCACAGGCGCCAGGCGGATTACGTTGGGTTCGCGCCAGTCGGTTATCACCCCGTTTTTCATCAACCATTCAAAAAGCGGGCGGCCTTCGCCATGGAGGAACACCGAAAGCTGGCAGGCTCTTTCTTCAGGGTTCGATGGTGTGATGATTTCAAATGTACTGTCAACTTCCTTATCTATTTCATGCAATATGAATTCAAGGTAAGAGGTAATGCAATCGCGTTTTTTGATAAGAGCATCCATGCCAACCTCATCAAACATTTCTACTGATGCAAGGTAAGGCGCAAGTGATAATATCGGGAGGTTGCTCAACTGCCACCCATTAGCGCCACGCACGGGGTCAAAATTAGGCTCCATTAAAAAACGGCGCTCTTTGTTGTGCCCCCACCATCCGGCAAAGCGTGGAAGGTCTAAATCGTTATGGTGCATTTCGTGCACAAAAGCTCCTGATGCATTCCCAGGCCCTGAATTCATGTATTTATAACTGCACCAGGCGGCAAAATCTACATTCCATTCATGCAGCTCCAGTTTTATATTTCCGGCGGCATGGGCAAGGTCCCAGCCCACATATGCGCCTTTGTCCTGCCCGGCTTTAGTAATAGTTTTCATATCGAAAACCTGGCCCGTATAGTAGTTTACGCCGCCCATAAGCACCAGGGCGAGTTCATCGCCAACTTCGTCAATCTTTGCCAGTACATCTTCAAGGCGTATGTTGTGCTCCCCTTCGCGGCGCTTTATTTCAACAATAGCATCGGCAGGGTCATATCCGTGGAATTTAACCTGAGTTTTCAGCATGTACTGGTCGCTCGGGAAAGCTTTTTCCTCACATATAATCTTGTACTTTTTATCCGTCGGCTGGTAAAATGTCACCATTAGCAGGTGCAGGTTTACCGTAAGCGTGTTCATTACGGTCACTTCGCTTGGCAGTGCGCCAACAATCTTACTTAGCGGGTTGCAGAAACGCTCATGGTAGTCCCACCAGGGCTTGTCAGCATAAAAGTGGCCCTCTACCGCCAGCTTTGCCCAATCGTTCATTACCTCATCTACATAAGCTTTGGTACGCTTCGGCTGAAGCCCGAGGGAGTTGCCGGTAAAATAGATTACCTGCTTGCCATTTACGTGCGGAAAAATGAATTCATCACGGTATTTAGCCAGTTTATCCTGTGCATCGAGCTGCTTTGCAAACTCGCGCGTATTTTGAAATTCCATGTCTGTTTGTTTGTTGTGTGGGTAAAAATACTAAATATGGCAGTACCACGTTATGCTGAAAAATGTATTTTTACAATAAAAATGTCATGAAATACCTAACCCACACCATTGTTGCTGCACTTGCCGTTGTAATTGCAGCATATTTGTTTTCAAATGCTTTTAAAAATCGCAACCAGGCAAATGACACTATTAGTGTTACAGGTTTGGGCAAGCAGGATTTTGTATCTGACCTTATTGTATGGAGCGGGTCTTTTACGCGCAAGAGCTATGCCCTGAAAGACGCATACTCGGCACTTGACCAGGACCGTGAGGTAATAAAACAATATCTTACTTCAAAAGGAATCAAGCCGGAAGAAATTGTTTTTTCGGCTGTGTCAATAAACAAAGAATTTAACTATGAGTATGGCGAGAACGGCAGCGTAAGGCAGCAAACCTTTAGCGGATTTTCGCTTTCGCAGACTGTGACGATAGAGTCAAAAGAAGTTGACAAGGTAGAAAACATATCACGTGAGGTCACACAACTAATAAATTCAGGCGTCGAGTTTTACTCGACACCTCCTGAATATTATTATACAAAACTGGCCGAACTAAAGATAAAAATGATTGCTGAAGCTACAAAAGATGCACACGCCAGGGCAGAAAGCATTGCAGAAAATGCAGGCTCATCTCTTGGAAGCCTCAAGAAAAGCGAAATGGGCGTTTTCCAGATTATTGCCCAGAACTCATCTGAAGAATATTCATGGGGCGGCTCATTTAATACTTCATCTAAAAAGAAAACTGCCAATATCACTGTTAAGCTGGCCTACCAAGCCAACTAAGATGTGCTGATATAACTTATCAACCCAAATTTATTGCCCGCCACAAATTTATTGCTGTAAATTTGTGCTGATGATAAATATGGAAAATGACACTACATTACGCCGATGGCTTGATGACCTGCATCAGCATAGGCCATTGATTATTGCAGGCCCGTGCAGTGCCGAAACCGAAGAGCAGGTGCTTGAAACTGCCCGGCAGCTTAAAGCTGCAGGTATAAAAATTTTCCGTGCAGGAATATGGAAACCACGTACCCGCCCCGGCGGTTTTGAAGGTGTTGGAGCCATAGGCCTGAAATGGCTGCAAAAAGCGAAAGCCGAAACGGGTATGCTAATGGCAGTTGAGGTAGCCAATGCCAACCATATAAAACTGGCGCTTGAGCATGATATTGATGTATTATGGATAGGCGCGCGGACCACCGTAAATCCCTTCGTGGTTCAGGAAATAGCCGATGCGCTTGCTAATACTGATAAAATTGTATTGCTTAAAAACCCTGTAAACCCCGACCTCGCGTTATGGATTGGCGGCCTGGAGAGGCTTTACAACGCCGGAATTAAAAAACTTGGCGTGATACACCGCGGTTTTTCAACTTACGAAAAAACCAAATATCGCAATGAGCCTGAATGGCAACTGCCGATTGAGTTGCACCAGCGTTTTCCGCACCTGCCGATTTTTTGTGACCCCAGCCATATTACGGGCAGGCGCGAACTTATTCAGCAGGTATCTCAGCAGGCTCTTGACCTGAATTATGACGGCCTGATGATTGAAACACACCCTGAGCCTGATGCAGCCTGGAGTGATGCGGCGCAGCAGGTGACTCCTGCAAGGCTTGCAGAAATAATGGATAAACTAGTACTGCGTGAGCAGACTAATGAGACAGAAGCCTTTAACAGTGAACTGGAAAAACTTCGGAGGCAAATTGATGTACAGGATACCCAGCTAATTGAACTTCTTGCAAAACGGATGCAGATTGCCGATGAGATAGGCCGGCTTAAAAAAGACTGCAATGTTACGGTTTTGCAAACCAACCGCTGGAAATCTATCCTCGAAAAAATGCAACGCGAAGGCCAGGCACAAAATTTAGGTGAAGATTTTATACTTAAGCTTTTCAGGGCAATCCACCAGGAGAGCATTAACCATCAGGAGCAAATTATCAATAAGGAGTAATGACTATCTTTACCGTATGACAGGACTTGTTTATAAATCTACCGGGAGCTGGTACACTGTAAAAACGGAAGAGGGCGAAGTATATGACTGCCGCATCAAGGGAAAATTCAGGATGAAAGGCATCAAGAGCACTAATCCTGTTGCGGTGGGTGATATAGTAGATTTTGAACTTGACGAGAAGAGCGATGCCATAACCGGCGTTATTACAAAAATACATGAGCGGAAGAATTATATCATCCGTAAATCGGTAAACCTCTCTAAGCAGGTGCATATCATTGCCAGTAATATTGACAAGCTTTTTTTACTGGTAACAATAAACAACCCTCCTACCACAACAAGTTTCATCGACAGGTTTCTTGTAACAGCTGAAGCATATGGCATTGAGGCAATCTTAGTTTTCAATAAGATTGATACGTTTGATGATACTATGCTTGATGAACAGCTGTACCTGCAGTTCATCTATGACAGGATTGGTTATAAATGCCTGCGGATATCATCGACAGAACATAAAGGAATAGACAAGCTTATCGAGGAAATGAAAGGTAATGTGTGCATGTTCTCTGGCCATTCGGGTGTGGGTAAGTCTACCCTGGTAAACGCACTCCAGCCTGACCTAAATCTTAAAACTAAAGAGATTTCTGAGCAGCATTCTCAGGGACAACACACCACCACTTTTGCGGAAATGTTTGACCTTGACTTTGGCGCGAAAATTATTGATACGCCCGGTATACGCGGCTTTGGCGTGGTAGATATGGAAAAAGATGAGGTTGGCGATTACTTCCCTGAATTCTTTGCATTGAAAGACCAATGTAAATTCAATAACTGCCTGCATAAAGAAGAGCCACACTGCGCCGTGAAAGAAGCACTGGAGAATGATGAAATTGCATGGTCGCGATACCGAAGTTACCTGCAGATTCTTGAAGGTGAAGACGAACACTACCGTACCGATATTTACGGTGATGAAAAAACTAATGACCCTATATAATGCGGGCTGTAATACAACGTGTAACCGAAGCATCTGTCACCATCAACGGTAAGGTAAAATCAAAAATTGGCAAAGGGCTTTTGATTTTGTTGGGAATTGAAGAAGCAGATACGCAAGAAGACATTGAATGGCTTTCCGCTAAAATTGTAAAGCTGCGTATTTTTAGCGATGATGCCGGCGTCATGAATTTATCTGTGCAGGATGTTGATGGTGATATTATTGTTGTAAGCCAGTTCACACTTCACGCCCAAACCAAAAAAGGCAACCGACCATCATACATAAAAGCCGCCGGGCCGAAGGTGGCAGTTCCAATTTATGAGGTTTTTATAAAGAGAATTGAGAAAGACTTAGGCAAGCCAATACAAACCGGTGAGTTTGGCGCCGATATGAAAATGGCCTTATTAAATGACGGACCCGTAACAATAATTATCGATACTAAAAATAAAGAGTAATGAACATACAAAATGCCCAGCTTGAGGTAGACAGCTGGATAAATGAGCACGGTGTGCGCTATTTTAACGAACTTACCAACATGGCCCAGCTTACGGAAGAAGTTGGTGAAGTTGCCCGCATCATTGCCCGCAGATATGGCGAACAGAGTGAAAAGGAAAGCGACAAAAACAAAGACTTGGGGGAAGAGCTTGCCGATGTAGTTTTCGTAGTACTGTGCCTGGCCAACCAGACTGGTGTTAACCTTCAGGAGGCTTTTGACAAAAAGATGGCCCTGAAAAGCAAGCGTGACCATGACCGCCACCACAACAACGAAAAACTAAAATAAATGAATTTAAGGGTAAGCCTTCCGAATGGCTTGATTTCAGGTAAATCGATTGCTATAAGCGGCTCCAAGAGCGAAACAAACCGCCTATTGCTGTTGCAGGCCCTATACCCTTCATACCCTTCCATCAAAATAAAAAATGCATCAGAATCAGATGATAGCGCCGTGATGAGAGCGGCATTATTATCTGATTCTGATTTTATTGATGTACATCATGCAGGTACGGCCATGCGTTTTTTTACCGCTTACTTTGCGCAGCGGGAAGGCCGGGAAGTTACAATCTCCGGCTCACAGAGGATGCAGGAACGCCCAATAGGTGTTTTGGTTGATGCGCTCAGAGCTTTGGGTGCCGAAATAGAATATTCGGGTCTCGAAGGTTATCCTCCGTTAAAAATAAAAGGCAAAAGGCTGGAAGGCGGCAAAATCAGCATCAATGCTAATGTAAGCAGCCAATATATAACGGCATTGCTGCTAATAGCTCCAAAACTTAAAAATGGTTTAGAATTACAGCTTGATGGTGAAATCACGTCGCGCCCGTACCTGGAAATGACTGTAAACCTTTTGCGTGAATTGGGTTTCACCGTAAATTTTTCAGGAAAGAAAATTATAATTTCCCCTAAATCTGAAATCTTAAATCATCAATCTGAAATCATAATTGAAAGCGACTGGAGTTCGGCATCTTATTATTATTCTATCATAGCACTTTCGGATATCGGCACATCAGTAAAGCTGGCATCATTCAGGGCGAACAGCTTGCAGGGCGACAGCGCTGTAGCAACAATCTATGAAGCTTTTGGTGTGGAAACAACTTTTACCGGAAACACCGTCATCCTCACCAAAGCATCAAACCCAAAACCCGATACGCTACATCTAGATCTTAACAACACTCCTGACATCGCTCAGACAATAGCAATTACCTGTTTCGGAATGGGGATAGGCTGCCATTTATCCGGGTTACACACCCTCAAAATCAAAGAAACCGACAGGCTTTCGGCATTAAAAACTGAACTTGAAAAATGCGGTGCCGAGGTGTCAATAACAGGCAACAGCCTTATTTTAAGTACTAGCGCAGAAATTAGTGAAAATATTGCTATCGAAACTTACAACGATCACCGTATGGCCATGGCGTTTGCCCCACTTGCTGTTAAAGCTCCGATTATAATAAAAGATGCAGACGTGGTATCAAAATCTTACCCGAATTTTTGGGAAGATTTGCAGGTATTGGGGTTTGTAACTGAAACGACATAAGCCGTTTATATAAATATATTGCAAAACACTTGACAACGCCTGTTTCACGATAGTATATTTGCAGCCGGTTGACGCAAATCGGCAATCACCTTATAAACATGAAATTATCAAACTTCAATTTTAACCTGCCTAAAGAACTTCTTGCTGAATATCCTGTTGAAAACAGGGACGAAGCCCGCCTTATGGTAGTAAACAGGAAGGATAACACAATAGAGCACAAACTTTTTAAAGACATCATTGAGTATTTTGATGAAGGTGATGTTATGGTACTCAATAATACCAGGGTTTTCCCTGCACGCCTTTATGGCAACAAAGAAAAGACCGGCGCGAGGATTGAAGTTTTCCTATTAAGGGAATTGAACAGCGAGCAGCGCCTTTGGGATGTACTGGTTGACCCTGCCCGTAAAATACGGATTGGAAATAAGCTGTATTTTGGGGATGATGATTCTCTTGTGGCTGAAGTTATTGATAATACTACATCTCGCGGCCGTACGCTTCGTTTCCTGTATGATGGTTCGTATGATGAATTCCGCAAGAAACTGAACGAATTAGGGGAAACACCTATCCCTAAGTACATAAACCGTGAAGTGGTTCCTGAAGATGCCGAACGTTATCAGACAATTTATGCTAAAGAAGAGGGCGCTGTAGCTGCACCAACTGCCGGCCTCCATTTCTCTAAGCACCTGCTGAAAAGGCTTGAGATAAAAGGTATAGACTTTGCTGAAATTACACTGCATGTTGGCCTTGGCACATTCAATCCGGTTGAGGTGGAAGACCTTTCAAAACATAAAATGGACAGCGAGGAGCTTATCATTACACAACAGGCCTGTGATGTTGTTAATAAAGCGAAACTTGGTAAAAAACGTGTTTGCGCTATAGGAACTACAACCATGCGCGCCATGGAAAGTTCAGTGTCTTCAAACAAAACGCTTAACCCTTATGTAGGCTGGACTAACAAGTTCATCTTTCCGCCATATGATTTTAGCGTGGCTGACTGTATGGTTACCAACTTCCATACACCGAAGTCAACCCTGCTGATGATGATATCGGCATTTATGGGCCATGACCTTATGCGTAAAGCCTATGACGAAGCGATTAAAGAAGGCTACCGTTTCTACTCTTACGGTGATGCGATGTTGATTTTGTAAATCCCATATAGCAATATTTAAAGCGGCTAATTATAAGCCGCTTTTTTATTGTACGTACACGAACATTCCCCTTTTCTCGTTATTTTTGTTCAAAATAAGCTATCATGTCTATTGAAGTTAAGGATATTTCAAAAAGCTATGGCGCCCAAAAAGCGCTTGATGCTGTTTCATTTTCTGTAAATAAGGGCGAAATTGTCGGATTCCTAGGCCCCAACGGCGCCGGTAAATCTACATTGATGAAAATCCTTACAACATTCCTCAATACCGATGAAGGTACTGCCGAGGTAAACGGGCATGATGTGTCATCGGCGCAAAAGAATGTGCAGAAGTCTGTTGGCTATCTGCCTGAGCATAACCCGCTGTACCTGGATTTGTACGTACGTGAGTATCTTGCCTTTAATGCAGACATTTATAAAGTTGGCAAGCAGCGTATTGATGAGGTAATTCAGCTTACAGGCCTTACGCCGGAAGCACACAAAAAAATCGGTGAACTATCTAAAGGTTATCGCCAGCGTGTAGGGCTCGCTACGGCGCTTTTACACGACCCTGAAGTGCTTATACTGGATGAGCCTACCACCGGCCTAGATCCTAACCAAATTGTCGAAATACGCGACCTAATCCGTAACATTGGCAAGAACAAAACGGTTTTTCTTTCCACGCACATTATGCAAGAGGTAGAAGCGATTTGCGACCGTATCATAATCATAAACAACGGAAAGATTGTTACCGATAAAAAACTTAAAAATATTACCGCTGATAAAGAGCAGGTAATTGAGGTTGAATTTGACCTGCGTGTGGAAGAGCAATTACTTAGTCAACTACCTGATTTGGTAAATGCGGTGAACGTTCATGACCTAACTTGGGAGCTAACATTCAGCACCACGAAGGACATGCGCCCTGCCCTGTTTGATTTTGCCCAGCAGAACGGACTGAAAACCCTGCAGCTAAACCAAAAAAACAAAAACCTTGAAGCAGTGTTCCGCGAGATGACCAAGAAGAAATAAATCCTGAGATAAAAAATAAACCCGCACCTAATGATGCGGGTTTTTATTGAAATGACGTTGCGGATTATGCCAGCATTGTCACCGGATTTTCAATATATTGTTTTAGCGTTTGCAGGAACTGTGCACCTGTAGCGCCGTCAACCGTACGGTGGTCGCAGGTAAGCGTTACTGTCATGGTATTGCCTACAACAATCTGCCCGTTCTTCACAACCGGCTTCTGTATAATAGCGCCTACCGAAAGTATTGCCGAGTTTGGCTGGTTGATAATCGAAGTAAACTCCTGTATACCGAACATACCCAGGTTAGATACAGTGAATGTACTGCCGTCCATCTCTGCCGGAGTAAGCTTTTTATTACGCGCCTTGCCTGCAAGGTCTTTTACTGATGCGCCAATCTGTGTCAGGCTCATGTTATCAGTAAATTTAAGTACAGGTACAACAAGGCCGTCTTCAACTGCTACGGCAACACCAATGCTTATGTGCTTATTATAAATAGTAACATCGTCTTTCCACTGCGTATTTATCTGCGGATGCTTGCGTAGCGCCATAGCGCTTGCCTTGATCACCATATCGTTAAACGAAACTTTAGTATCCGGCACAGCGTTAATCACATTACGGCTTGCAATGGCATTATCCATGTCAAGCTCAATCGTAAGGCTGTATTCCGGTGCACTGTATTTCGATTCAGCCAAACGGCGCGCAATGGTTTTACGCATCTGGTTGTTCTTCACCTCTTCAGTAGCAACTTCACCCTGCGGTACATATACCGGTGCAGCGGCTTTGGTTGGAGCTTCAGCGCTTGCAGTGGCAGTAGCCTGTTGTGTGGCTGCAGCAGGTGTATAGTTCTCGATATCTTTTTTAATGATGCGGCCGTTCTCGCCTGAGCCTTTCACATCATTGATATTTACGCCTTTGTCTTTAGCAATTTTGCGGGCAAGTGGTGAAGCAAATACGCGTCCGCCATCATTGTTTGCAGGAGCAGCGTCTTTACTTTCTTCTTTAGCTTCTGCTTTAGGCTCCTTAATCTTATCGTCAGACTTAGCTTCACCTTTGCTTTCAGCAGGAGCGCCGTCTTTACCATAATTTTCAGCAATGCCACTTACATCTGTCCCTTCAGGGCCAATAATGGCAAGAACGCTGTCAACCGGGGCCGACTGCCCTTCCTGTATACCGATGTAAAGCAGTGTACCCGAGTTGAATGATTCAAACTCCATGGTAGCTTTGTCGGTTTCAATTTCAGCAAGGATGTCACCTTCGCTTACTTTATCGCCAACTTTCTTAAGCCATGTAGCCACAGTACCTTCGGTCATAGTATCGCTAAGGCGCGGCATGGTCACCACCTTCACGCCGTCAGGTAATGAAGCCGGTGCAGCTTTTTTATCTTCAGCCGGTTTTTCTTCAGATTTCTCTTCTTTAGCTTCCGGTTTACTTTCTTCTTTCTTAGATTCTTCTTTTTTATCAGCTTCAACAGCGTCACTGCCTTTGCCTTCAAGAAGCGCTTTATAATCTTCTCCTTCTTTACCTATAATGGCAAGAACTGAGTCAACCGCAGCAGTCTCCCCTTCCTGAATACCAATATAAAGCAGTGTACCTGCATCAAAAGCTTCAAACTCCATAGTGGCCTTGTCAGTTTCAATCTCTGCAAGTATGTCGCCTTCGTTTACTTTATCACCCACTTTTTTAAGCCACGTAGCTACAGTACCTTCAGTCATGGTATCGCTAAGGCGCGGCATTGTTATAATCTTTGCCATGTTTTATTGTAGTTTATGTGGTAAAAACGGATAATTTTCCTGCTCGTAAACAACGTCATACATCACGCTCATATCTGGGTATGGTGACTCTTCAGCAAATTTCTCGCATTCGTCCACAAGGTCTTTTACCCTTTGGTCAATAGCTTCAATCTCTGCATCAGTTGCATAGTTGTTTTCTTTTATTATGTCAAGCACCTGGGTGATTGGGTCAATCTTCCTGTACTCTTCTACTTCTTCTTTTGTACGGTAGTGTTGGGCATCACTCATAGAATGCCCGCGGTAACGGTACGTTTTCATTTCAAGGAAGGTTGGGCCTTCGCCCCTTCTCGCCCTTTCCATTGCTTCGTGCATTGCTTCGGCAACTTTTATAGGGTTCATGCCGTCAACCGGGCCGCAAGGCATCTCATAGCCAAGGCCAAGTTTCCATATATCAGTATGGTTAGCAGTACGCTCAACTGATGTACCCATGGCGTAACCATTGTTCTCAACAATAAACACTACAGGAAGTTTCCACAGCATAGCCATGTTGAAGGCTTCGTGCAGTGAACCCTGGCGTGCAGCGCCGTCACCAAAATACGTAAGCGTTACACCACCTGTGTTAAAATATTTATCGGCAAAGGCAATACCTGCACCAACCGGAATCTGCGCACCTACAATACCGTGGCCGCCATAGAAACCGTGCTCTTTTGAGAAGATGTGCATAGAGCCGCCAAGTCCCTTTGAGGTACCTGTAGCTTTACCCAAAAGCTCTGCCATTACCTTGCGCGGGTCTACACCCATACCTATTGGCTGCACGTGGTTACGGTAAGCTGTAATCATTTTATCTTTAGAAAGGTCCATGGCATGCAGCGCACCCGCAAGGACTGCTTCCTGGCCATTGTACAGGTGAAGAAAGCCCCTTACTTTCTGTTGTATGTATAAAGCGGCAAGCTTGTCTTCAAACTTTCTCCAAAACTGCATGTCTTTATACCATTTCAGATAGACCTCTTTTGTAATTTCTTTCATGCTAAAATATGTTTGCTATGGTAAATCCCGGATTATTTAGAGACGCAAAAATGCATACTCTTTAATTGCGAATTGCAAAAATAAAGACTTCCTGCTAATTAGCGAAAAATAACCCTTTCGATTTTAATAATTTTTATGAACGAAAACGATATAATTATCAAAAAAGGGATTAATAATAATCCCTTTTTCCTGTACTATAAAAAATTCCTGTCAAACACCAGCGGAAGCAGGTTTTTAAGGGAATCTGACTTTAATATTTTTCCTTCCTGACCCATGAAGTAAATTTCTATGGGTGAGTCCTGCCTGAATTCATATTCGGCTATTGCCTGCCTGCATGCGCCACACGGCGGGATTGGTTCTGACACAACTTTCTCATCTGCAGCGGCAGATATTGCAAGTATTAGGATCTTTGCATCTGGGTAGATTGCCCCGGCCTGGAATACTGCAACCCTTTCAGCACACAAGCCTGACGGATATGCGGCATTTTCCTGATTTGAACCTACCACTACTTTACCGTTATCAAGCAGAAGCGCAGCCCCTACCCTGAATTTTGAATAAGGTGCGTAGGCATTCTTCCTTGTCTCAACAGCTTTTGCCATAAGTTGCTGAGCATCCTGCGGGAGCTCTGAAACTGTATTGTAGCTGCTGAAAGAAGTTGTTACGGTGATGTTCTCCATCTATTAATATTCGTCGTATTTGTCGCCGAAGTTGAAAGTAAGCGAGAAGCGAAGTGTATTCTCAAGCGGGTTTCTCACCTGGCTTGCAGAGAAAAGGTAAGATACGTCAACCTTTACAATTGTGTAACGGAAGCCGGCACCCAGTGAAAAGAATTTCCTTGCCCCTTTCATTTCGCTCTCGTTGAAATAACCAAGCCTGAAGGCAAATGAGTCCTGGTACATGTACTCTGCGCCCACTGCATAGGTAAATTCTTTAAGCTCTTCGCTGAAACCGTCAGGCGCATCACCAAACGACTGGAAGACACCTGAAACCCAGTTGATGTCGCGATATTCTTTATTTGCTTGCGTATATTCATCATTAGTTACTGTGCCGTCACCGTTAATATCCGGGTTTTGAGGCGTAGGGACTAACAACTTAGTTGTCTCTAGGTTAATACCTATCTTATTGTATTCATCAAAAATAAAGTCGAAGCCCGCACCAAGCCTCATATTGGCCGGTAGGAAGTTTGAACTTAGCTGCTCGTCATTGTCGTAGCTGATCTTTGGACCTAAGTTCTGGAAGTTGAAGCCAGCCCTCCAGCGTCCGTTAAAATCATCATAAGCAATCTCTTCACTTTGATAGAAACCGGCTACGTCAAAAGCGAACGAACTTGCCGCACTGGCATCTCCGCCCCCCGCTGCTTCAGGTATACGCAGGTTGGAACGGATGTAGCGCCCTGCAACCGACATTGAGAAACGTTCACTTAGTTTAAGTGCGTAAGCAAGGTCAACCGCAAGTTCATTAGGATTACGAGTTACCGGCACTTCATTAGGGTCGCCCGTCTGCCTCAGCTCAATATCACCTAAGCCAAAATAACGAAGGCTGGCGGCAAACGCACTTCTTTCATTAAATCGATTATAATACGTAACCTGCCCAAGAGAAATGTCATTGGCAATATCTGTAAGGTATGGCGTATAGTTGATTGAAAAGCCCTGCTTATCAAGTGCAAATGCATATTTTGCAGGGTTCCATTGCAGTGAATAGGTATCTGCAGATGTAGCAACCCCCTGGTCTCCCATACCGGCAGCGCGGGCATCGGCAGCAATCAGTAAAAACGGAACACCCGTGGTTATAACTCTCTCATTTTGAGCCTTTACCAAGTTAAGCCCAAGCAGGCACAATGCAACAGCAAGTAATTTATTCATTTTCTTTTTGAGAATTTTTGGGTAACAAATATAGTGTTTTATTATAGCAATACAAGTTTCTCGTACTTTTCGGCAGTTTTACCTGAAATGGATGACCTTACCGTCATTTTATAAATATAGACGCCTTTACCTATCTTATCGCCGAAGTCATCCTTCCCATCCCAGCGTATATCACGGCTTAGGAAACCATCGGTAACAACCGATTGGTTGATAGTCTTCACTACTTTGCCTGTAACCGTAAACACCTGCACCTGAACATCAAGCGGTTCAAAAGGCCTGTTATGGGTAAACCAGAATTCGGTATAACTTACAAAAGGGTTAGGATAGTTAAGGACTTTTTCAATATGCATGTTCTCATCACCTACCACTACAAATTGTATTTCGGCTGTCACAAGGTTATTATATACATCCCACGCTTTAAAAGTTATGGTATGCAGGCCCGGCGACAGGTTACTAAACGGATAGCGGATATTACTACGGGTATAATCATCTATCTCAGTTTCATAGTAATCATTGAGAATGTAAGGATTTGCCTCATCACCATCAAGTATAGCCACAATATCATGCCCTATACCACTCGCAGTGTTTATACCGTTTTCATCTTCAAGGAAAGCCAGGAAGATAGGAGATTCATTAGTTATACCACCTGATATGAAAGATGTATCATTCATGTACAGCTTTACCCGTGGGCCCGTGTTGTCAACAGCGGCGTTTGCATTAATCCCGCCTATCTGCACAGTATTGTCAAAACCTGCCTGGTCTTCGAGGATGCCATTTCTTTTTGCATAGAAACTTACACGCCCTGCCGCAACAGGTATGCGTATATCCCTTGGCACTACAAAACTAAACTGAAACTGCCCGTTGGTAACCGTTGCATTACCCCTGAAAATGGTTTCACCTAAAACAGAGAAGTTATATATAGGTGTAGGCTGGTCATTGCCCAACGTTGTTCTCTGTACCGGTTTATCAAAAACACTTACCGCGAGCTCGCCGTTGTAACCGCTCAGCACATTACCGTTTTCATCTGTTACCTGCCCCTTCATTGTAGCTTGTGATAATGCCTGCAACACCGTAGTACTACTACCCGCAGGCTGGCCGTTTATCTCTGTAAGGACAACCTTTGGTTTGGGCATGGTAAGCTTAAGTGCAGGGTCACCCACAAATGCTACAACCCTAAACCCGGCAGCGCCGTTTTGAGCCTTAGTTAGCCGCACAGCCTCGGCCATTGATGGGTAATCCCCGCCACTGAAAGAATAAAGTCTTGTAGACAAATCTGTATTAAAGTTAAATGCATCATTTATAAAGATAGCTCGGGTTGTCGTTATAAGGCATATAGCGCCTCCGTTGGTATTCCAATACAGGTATTCACCTGTTGTAGGCCTGTAAGGGTTATCAAACTTAGTAAGGTCACAAGTGGCTGTAATAAACAGCGGATACTTATATTTATTAGTAAGGTTTTGCGCATCGGCAATACCGAATATAGCCTCGCTTGCCATGCCGTTTTCACCACCATGCCCAAGATAATTGAGTACCAGAGTACCATAATTAAGTGAACGGATAATTTGGTCTTTTGCTTCAGGGTAGCGCTCCCCGCCGGAAGTTACCTGCTGTACATAAGCATCCGTATAAATCTTGCGCATGTTTATAAACGGGCGATTGTTTACCAGTGTATCGGCAAGGCTGTCCATTACATCTACAAAATCTTCATCATAGCTATTATCAATATCGTCACTTACCACCACATATTCATTTCGCCAGCGCCCGTAAGACTCTTCTGCTTTATACTCAAAAACCTTATTCACCATTTCATTGGCATTAGCGACGTTTGTTACGAGCATACGACCCACCGCTATATCGGGGCCTTCACTTCCGGAGCCAATTGGCATCACACCTTCATTGGCATCCATCAGCACAAAAAAGTCATCTGACATAAATGTGCTTGTTTCGCTAAAGTTCAAATTGTTTGTTTGATCATACCCATGGAAAGTAGGCACAATATTGGTATTATTGGGAATCCTGTTCTTAAAATCGAACGAAGCATCACCAAACAGGTTGACATATTTTACCCTGTTGGCAACTGACGAAGCATTATTATAAACGTATTTGATAAAATTGCGTATAGCCCCGATATCCTGCTTACCCCCGCCAAATTCCTGGTAAATATTCTCAAGGCTTACTACTTTTACTTTAAGCCCGGAATCTGTTTTGTGGAATGCAGCAAGCTTTTCAGCCGGGCCACGCAAAAATTCAGGGGTAATTATAAGATAGTCCACATCGGTAAAAGCGCTGCCCTGCCCTTTAAAAATTGTCCCTTTAAGATTTTGGTTGGCCACATTGGTATTTCCTTCACGCTGCGGAGTGTAAACATCTGCCGGCACATAGGTAATATATTGCCTCACCTCTCCCAAAGGCCCTTTAAAACTAAAGCTGCCCTGGTTACCTGTATTAATTATTTTGCCTGCATTGTATATATCTGTTATATCCCATACTTCTGCAATACCTTCGGCAGAAGAAAACTGGTATTGTATTACACCTATATTATTAGCAGCATCATTATAACGGAACCTGAATTGCGTACCATTTCCGCGTAATTTCCTTTTTGATTGCAACACTATATAATCAAGCCATGCATTTGCCGAAGGCACACCGCCATTATTGTATTTAAGAGTAATTGCTGCCTCACTGCCCGATACTGTCGCAGTGCCTGTAAAAAAGCTTTCTCTCCCTGCGCTGTATTGTGCGGGCGGGATAAAGCTCAGCACGCCTGCCTGCTGGCCGTTTACCTTAACATCCATGGTTGTAGTAGCTGCAGAGTTGGCGGCGGCGCTCACTTTTACAGAAACATTGGGTGAGTCCAGGTCAGGCAGGATAAATTTAAATTCCTGCTCATCATTAATATTAAACTCTTCACCAAACCATTTTCTGCCAAGCCTTGCAAAATTTACCCTGTCGCGCTCATGGTAAACATAATAATCAAAAGCCGATACATTTATATTTGGCGGGCTTGCAGGCTGTATCATTTGCCCCATACGCTTACCGGGTGTTCCGCCGGCTGTTACATAGTAATAAGACCTGTCGGCATAAAGGTTGTTATGCGTACCATTTTCGGCATTCCAGTTATCTACTCCTTCAGCATAAAATAGTATATAATCGCCATCGTTAAAAACACCGTCTTCCTCCCCTACAAAAGTGACAGCATTTTCCTCAAGGTCCATAGGGTATGGGGTGGCATTAAGCAGTGGCAGCATCCTGCCGCCGTTGCCGTAAATTTTTATAGTGCGGGGGTCGGCATTTACATTTACGCCTATTTGCTGCAAGAAGCTGCGCGACACTCTGTATATACCTGAGCGCTCTACGTAAAAACGCTTCCAGTCGCCCGTTGCCAGTACAGAGTTTGAAACGGCACTTACATTATTTACCGTACGCTGCGGCACGTTGCTGCCCAGCATTGAGAATGTGTAAGTAAACGACATAACACGCCTGTATGCGTTTCCGTCTTTTATTATAGGTGAAAGCGTAAGCAGCGCATACCAGTCATTACGTGACCTGACCGCGCTAAGTTTAGCATTTATTGCAGTAGGGATATGCTGTGGCATTATATCACCCAACTGTTCACGGGTAATGTTTTGGTAGGTGATGTTTGACAGTATAAGAGACCCCTCATCAACCTGACCTGCAACCGGCAGATTGAGTTTATACTGCAATTGCCCTACATAGGAATTAAAGGACATGTTTTTGGCCTGAAATGCCGGAATAGTAAAGTTTTGTTCCCCAACCGAAGTTTTAAAGCCGTCTTTCCATTCAAGGGTAATGTCTCCCTGCTGGGCATTAACCAGGGTAAGAAAAGATATACATATAATGAGTAAAAAATTTTTCATCAAACATCAAAACGCCGCCTTACCTTAATATATTACAAACGGCAGCAAATAATTTATTTGTGTACCTGCAATATTACTTTAATTGCCCCGTTATTGAAAAACAGAACCATGAATATTTTTGATTTTTTTGAAAAAATTTAAAAACGTGTTGCGGTTTAATGGTTAATTATTATATTGCGCCACGAAATTTATTACCCAGAGAACGTATGAAAATTAACAGAATCACGGCTTTACAATTGTTTCTTGCACTTGCGGTAGCAGTTGGTTTTACCGGTTGCAGCAAAAGAGGCGGCGGAGGCAATACCTCTAGTGCAACAGGGTGGAAAATTAATGACAAGAAAGGTGGATTCCAGCACAACTCTAAGTATAAGCAGCAGGAAGCTGCCCCGGGGCTTGTTGAAGTGGAAGGCGGAACATTTACTATGGGCAGGGTTCAGGATGATGTTATGCACGACTGGAACAATACCCCTACACAGCAGCACGTACAGTCTTTTTATATGGATGAGACCGAGGTAACCAATGTTATGTACATGGAATACCTTGACTGGCTGAAAAGGGTTTTCCCTCCAACAGAAGAAAACTATAAGAACATATATGTAGGTGCACTGCCAGATACACTTGTATGGAGGAGCGCACTTGGCTATAATGAAACTATGACCAATAACTACCTTAGGCACCCAGCCTATGGCGATTACCCGGTTGTTGGCGTAAACTGGATACAGGCAGTTGAATTCTCTAAATGGAGGACTGACCGTGTTACTGAAGGAATTCTTGAAAAAGAAGGTTACCTTAAAAGGGATGCCAAAATTCTTGATGCAACTGCAGAAAATACTTTCAGCACAGAAGCTTACCTTGAAAGCCCTACAAAAGCATATGGCGGCAATGAAGAAATTGTACTGAAAGGCCCACGCAACAAGCTGGCAAACAAAGAAGACGCTAAAAACGTTTATGCACAAAGGACATCTGGCCTTATACCGCCTGAATACAGGCTTCCTACTGAAGCTGAATGGGAATATGCAGCGCTTGCACTTGTTGGTAACCGTGAGTACAACATGTACAAAGGAAATAAGAAATATCCTTGGAGAGGACAATACACACGTTCATCAAGAAGGCAGCAGAAAGGTGACCAGCTTGCCAACTTTAAGCAAGGTAAAGGTGACTACGGCGGAATTGCCGGATGGAGCGATGACAATGCTGATATCACTGCACCTGCAAGGTCTTACCCACCAAACGACTTCGGCCTTTATGACATGGCCGGCAACGTAGCCGAATGGGTGGCCGACGTATATCGCCCGATGGTAGATGATGAAGGTAACGACTTCAACTACTACAGGGGTAACGTTTACATGAAAAACAAAATTGGTGATGATGGCAGGGCTGAAATTGTTACAGCTGAAACAATTGAATACGATACGCTTAGCAACGGTAGGATACAGTACCGTAACCTTCCTGGCCAGATTGCCCAGACGCAAATTACTAAAGAAGATACATACCTGCGCCAGAACTACAACCGCAGTGATAACCGTAACTTCCGCGATGGTGACAGGGAATCTACACGTTATTTTGATGCTAACTCAACTGAAGAGGAAGGCGAAAATAATCAAAAAAGGATGTATGACTCACCTAAGCACCTTGTAGCAAAAGACTCTGTAGGCGGCATGGTAAGGGAGTATGACAAAAAGAAAAGGACTACGCTTATTAATGACAACGTAAGGGTTTACAAAGGCGGCTCTTGGAGAGACAGGGCTTACTGGCTTGACCCGGCACAAAGGAGGTATTTCCCTCAGGATATGGCAACAGACTATATCGGTTTCCGTTGTGCAATGTCTAAAGTAGGACCTAAAAACAGCAGGAAAAAAGCCCGTAATTAATCGGGACACACAAAATAAATTTCACTATAAAAGCCCTATCTTAGGGCTTTTATTATTTTACAGCCACATGAATATCGAAGAGATTTACAAACTGTTCATTACCACAACCGGAATATCAACCGACACACGAAATATAAAGCCGGGCTCGCTGTTTGTTGCGCTTAAAGGCGATAAGTTCAACGCCAATACGTTTGCCGCAGAAGCAATACAGAAAGGCGCTTCTTATGCAATAATTGATGAAAAAGAGCACTATGTCAATGAACGGACAATACTTGTGCAGGACAGTCTCAGAGCACTGCAGGAGCTTGCCAGGCACCACAGAAGGCAGCTTGGCCTGCCTGTGATAGCACTAACCGGCAGTAATGGCAAAACCACCACAAAAGAGCTTATTAATGCCGTACTTTCAACCCGGTACAACACTACGGCGACTCTAGGCAACTTAAACAACCATATCGGCGTACCTCTCACCTTGCTTTCATTTACAAAGGACACCGAAATCGGGATTGTAGAAATGGGCGCTAACCATCAAAAGGAAATTGCAGAATTATGTGAAATAGCAGAACCCAACTTTGGTTACATAACCAACTTCGGCAAGGCTCACCTTGAAGGCTTTGGCGGTACGGAGGGTGTAATAAAAGGCAAAAGCGAACTATATGATTACCTGTCTGCAAACACGCATATGGCGTTTGTAAATCTTGATGACGATATACAAAATGAGAAGACCAAAAATCTCCCCCGCTTTACATTTTCAGCAAAAAATTATAATTGTGACCTTCACATAGAAAAGGCTCTGGCTAACCCCATGGTTGAAATCAGTTTTATGGGTATAACTGTCACATCAAACCTCATAGGCCTGTATAATGCCGGGAATATTAGCGCCGCCATTTCAATGGGTTACTATTTTAAAATAAGCCCTGAAAAAATTAAGGTGGCGATTGAAGCCTATATACCTGCAAACAATCGCTCACAAATAATTGAAAGCGCCGGCAGGCAAATAATTCTGGATGCCTACAATGCCAACCCCAGCAGTATGGCAGCAGCTATTGAAAATTTGAAAGGCCTAAGCAATAATCCCCGTACAGCTGTTTTAGGCGATATGTTTGAACTTGGGCAGGAAAGCCATAAGGAACATGCAAATATTGTGAGTATAGCCGCAGCGCTGCCTGAAATCGATTTTCATTTTATTGGTCCTGATTTTTTCAATAGCAATGCTGAAATTTCAAACCTCAGCTTTTACAAAACATTTGAAGATTTTAAAGATAGCGGCGCAGGCAAATTACCACTTAATGGTACATTGCTAATTAAAGGCTCCCGCGGAATGGCGCTTGAGCGGGTTTTGGAAATTTTGGAGTAATTGAGGAAGACTTGGAAATATGATAAAACTTCAATTAATTTAAAATCCGCTCTGACGCTGGGATTATATTTATTTCTATGAAGTTATATTGAATACACGGTGCAAAGATACAAACATTTTGTGTAACATTACACATTTTAATTAGTTAAAGAATTGTTAACCATTTAACTTATTCTGCACCAACGCTTTTTGGATAAGCAAAGAATATTAAAGTAAAAAGTGGCGTAGTGAATTTAAGGAAGAGTAAAAAATTATAAACCTGATATAAAACAAAAAACTCTTCAGTTTCCTGAAGAGTTTTAGTGGTGGGCGATGAGGGGTTCGAACCCCCGACCCCCTCGGTGTAAACGAGGTGCTCTGAACCAGCTGAGCTAATCGCCCGTAATGCGAGTGCAAATATAAGTTACTTTTTGGTTCCTGCAAATAAATATTTAAAAAATCATAAAATTTCTGCCACTACAAAAGTACTCCCGCCTACATAAATAAAGTCATCCGGTGATGCTATGCTCCTTGCCTTTTGGTAAGCCGCAGTAACTGAATCATATATATTGCCGTGCAAGTGGAAAGCTTTTGCTTTATCTGCTAAAATCTCAGCATCGAGTCCGCGGGGAACATCAGGCCTGCAAAAATAATATTGAGCCTTTTTAGGGAAAAGCGGTAAGATATCCGTAAGGTCTTTATCATTTACGACACCTAAAACAATATGCAGCTTATTATATTGCTGTAATTCAATTTGCCTCACTACTTCTATAAGCCCATGACTGTTATGCGCTGTGTCTGCAATAGCTAAAGGTTTGTCGTTTATTTTTTGCCATCGCCCGGCAAATCCTGTATTATCAGAAACATTGAGTAAGCCGTTTATAATATCATCTTCGTTTATAATTAAGCTTTCTTTCAAAACCTCAACAGCCTTTAAAACCGTACGCTTGTTGTGCTTTTGGTAAACGCCTTTAAGGTCACTGTCATATTCAGGAAAATCACAGTCAGAAGCAAAATATATCGATGAATTTGTTTCAGCCGCCTTTTGCCTGAAGACTGCTGCCGTCTCTTCATCATATTCACCTATTACAACCGGTACTCCGGGCTTGATTATTCCCGCTTTTTCCCCAGCAATTTTTTCCAGTGTGTCCCCTAAAAACTGAGTATGGTCAAACCCTATGTTTGTAATTACAGATAATACCGGGGTAAGAATATTTGTAGCATCAAGCCTGCCCCCCATACCTGTTTCAATGATCGCAATGTCAATATTTTCATCAGCAAAGTATTGAAATGCCAGCCCAACTGTCATTTCAAAAAAACTTAAATTATTCGCTTCAAAAAAAACTTTATTCCGCGAAATAAATGCAGTGACATAATCTTCAGAAATCATTTCGCCATTAATACGAACACGCTCACGATAATCTTTAAGATGGGGTGATGTGTATAGCCCGGTTTTATAGCCTGCTTGCTGCAAAATTGAAGCCAGCATATTTGATGTTGACCCTTTACCGTTAGTTCCTGCTATGTGTATGCATTTCAGCTGTTTTTCAGGATTGCCGAGATGTGCAGCCAAAAGCTTAATGTTAGTTAGGTCTTTACGATAGGCTGATGCTCCCTGCTGCTGGTACATTGGCAGGCGGCTGAACATCCAGTCAAGTGTTTCTTTATAGGTCATAAATAAAAATGGCAGATAAATCTGCCATTAAAATTATTGAATATTCTAATTATACCAATTGCTTAAGTGCAATTTCAAAAGCTGCATGGCTTATTCCCTTTTTATCAGGATGCTTTGCATGTACATTTACAATTGCTGTTTTAATAATTTCAGATGTGTCATTGAATATAGCCTCATCTGTCATTTGAACTTTCTTTTCCATAAAGTAAGCAAAAACCCTGGCCATACCGCAGTTAGAGATAAAGTCCGGGATAAGGCTTACCTGGCTGTCAGTAGCTTCCATTATCGGGCCAAAGAAAATTTCCTTGTCTGCAAACGGCACATTAGCGCCACATGAGATTACTTCAAGGCCGGCTGACACCATGCTGTCTACCTGATCCTTGGTCACAAGTCTTGAAGCTGCACACGGTGCAAAAATTTCAGCGCCTATATTCCAGATTTCAGTATTTATCTTATCAAAAGGGAGCATATTATCAGCTACAAGCTTGTTGCCGTCTTTATTCAGGAAAAATTGACGTATCTCTTCAAAACTAAAACCGTTTTCGTTAATCACTCCACCCTCACGGTCAATTATACCGACCACCTTCGCTCCCATTTTGGCGAGATAAAATGCTGCTGCAGAGCCCACATTACCAAAGCCCTGCACTATCGCTTTTTTACCTTTAACAGAACCGCCGTAAATATCGTAAAAATGCCTTACAGCTTCAGCAACGCCATAACCCGTTATCATGTCGGCAACTGTATATTTCCTTAGAACATCAGGTGAGAATGAAGGGTTTTCAATAACTTTTACAACCCCTTGGCGCAGCTGCCCAATACGGTTTATCTTGTCAGCTTCACTCGGCTTAAAATGGCCTGTAAACACGCCTTCCTGCGGGTGCCATACACCACATTCTTCGGTCATCGGGATTACTTCATGTATCTCATCAACATTCAGGTCGCCACCTGTTCCATAATAGCTTTTAAGTAAAGGAGAAACCGCTTTATACCAACGCTGCAGCACACCGCTTTTGCGGGGATCGTTTGGGTCAAAGTTTATACCTGATTTAGCACCGCCGATAGCTGGCCCTGAAACTGAAAATTTCACTTCCATTGTTTTGGCTAGCGATAGCACTTCATTCATGTCAAGCCCCTTGCGCATACGGGTACCACCGCCTGCTGCACCTCCCCGAAGGGAATTTATTACTGTCCAGCCTTCAGCTTCTGTTTCGCTGTCTTTCCAATTGAATACTATTTCAGGTTGTTTGTTTTCGAATTTCTTTAATAATTCTTTCATTATGTTGTGTTTGTTGAAATCTGCACAAATATAAAAACAAAAAACTGAGAAATATGTATTATGCAGATGTTATGCAGCCGGAAAGATAACTTTTACTGAAGCACCATTACCCGGCTGAGAAGTAATATTGATTGAACCATTAAGTGCCGCTGCCCTTTTACGCAGGTTACGCAAACCTATACCCCCTCCCTTAATCTTATCGGGATCGAAACCTATACCGTCATCTTTAATTACCACCTCTATATTTCCATTAGCTTCAGATACAGTTATTGCTGCGTGTTTGGCTTTACTGTACTTGTTTATATTTTGTATCGCTTCCTGAATAATCCGGTAAATATTTGCCTTAACAACATTATTATAATTATCCCAGTTTATGGAATCATCAATGTTTGTCTCAAATATAGTTTCATCAGCGTTCTTCTGGGAATTAATCATAAATTCAAGAAGCGTTTTAAAAGTTCTTTCAGCATGGAAAACAGAATTGCGGCTAAGGTCATGCGAGACCCCGCGTATTTCCGACTCAACATTTTGAAGTTCCCTTATAAATTCTTTGCGCCTGGTTACAGACTCCTCATCAGTTTTTTTGTTGATGAATTCAAGGTTTAAACGCACCGCATATATATTATTCAGGATACCGTCATGCAGCTCCATTGCAATCCTGTTTTTTTCTTCAGAGCGTGCTTCATCAATTTTATGCTGCTGGTCAAACATCAGCTGGTAAATCTCCTCATTCGCTTTCTGTTGCTGCTGTATTAACAAAAGCTTTTTGTTTCGTGCATTTAAATAGTATATCATAAAAATCGCTCCTATAAGCAATAAAGCCACAGCAGAAACTACTATTATAAGATTGTTAGTTTTTGCAAGCTCTTCTTTCTCAATTTCAAGCTTATCGGTTTCATACTCAATCCTGGCAAATTTATCCTTGTTTTGTTCTGCCTTTATCTGGAGTTTTTTAAGAATATCGAATCTTTTTGAGTTATAGTCGTTTGCATTTTTTGGATCAATAGCAGAAAGCAATTCAAGCGAACTAAGTATTTCAGAATTACTTTCAATTTCAGTTGCTCCGGCAAAAGCAGCTTTCAGATAATTCACAGCTTTTACAGTATCACGTTTCGCTATGTAATATTCTCCCAAATAAATATTACTTGCTACAATACCAGACTTATTATTAAGTTCTTTTCTTAGATTTAAAGACCGGAAAAATAATTGAGGAAGATCCGAATCATCCCCGTTTTTAAGCTTAGCATATGCTAAATTATTTAATAATTTAGCGTATAATGCCGGCACCTCTTCTTTTAAATTATTTGTTGTAAGCGCTTCGTTATAAAGCTGGATAGCTCTCCAGTTTGCCTTTATCTTGACATAAACACCCCCCATATTATTGTAACACGAGGCTTTATATAAATTAATGTCATTGTCTGTATATCCTTCGGCTCTAAAACCGTCAAGCTGCCTTAGTGCCAACTCATAGTATTTTAAAGCTTCCTGATTATCATTTAAACCATCCAGAGATGTAGCAATTAAATTATAACAGTTATAAACGTGTACAATTTTATTTTCATTCTGAAGTAATGGCAATGCCCTTGCCGCAGCAGTTTCACACAAGGCATATTCACCTAGATCATAATAAATGTAAGCTTTATATAAAAGGACTTCGCCTAAAGTGCCAAGATCGTTAATCTCGGTATATAATTTTTGTGCCTGGCTATAATATGTGAATGCACTATCTAACTGGCCTTTACCGTAATGAGCATCTGCCAGGTAATAATACGCCCGGGCCATACTAAGGCTGTCTTTAGCTTCAATACCCCTGTTTAATGTAGTCCTGGCTGATGTAACTGCTTTTCCGTACAAATCTAAATTATAGTACGCTGCAGACAGTCTTCTGTAAAGGTATCGCGTTACTGTATCATTTTTATAGTCTTCAAGCTCTGAATAAGCTGAATCAAGAATTTTTTGCCTTACCCCAATGTTTAATGAATCATTTTGGCTTCGGTCAATAAGCTCGTTAATCCGGTTGCCTAAACCTGAATCCTGACCTACTTTATTTTCACACGAGACAAAGGTTATGATAAAGCAGAATAAAACAAATGCCTTTACAGATATATTCAAAATTTTTGAGGCGATAAGTACTTAACTTATCGCCTCAAAAATAATATATTTTATGTAAAAACCTTAATTATGGTTTCTGTGGTGGCTTAGGAAGGTCTTTGTTTCCGTTATCAAAGTTTTCTGTAAGAGTATCTGCAGATGTTTCTGTCATTGCGCTGTCATCAGCTGAACAAGAAACGAAAGTAGTGCTAAGCACAGCGATAAGTCCAAGAGTAAGGAATGCTTTTTTCATGGGTGTAATTTTTAAAATAGATGTTATTTCTTCAATAAATTTTGGTCTAAAAACAAACATTTTTGGTGTTTGATTCTGAGGCAAATCTATGTTAGAAAATAAACCTGAGCGAGGATTTTTAACAGATTTTAGTAAGATGGGTTAATACGCGAGTAACTCATAGCATTTAAAGGGTAAAATGCATATTTTAAATATTGCCTGGTGCTATCCTTCTGATTATAGCTTCAATATTGTCTTTAAATGTTTTTGAAAACGATATTGAAATATCACTATTATTTAAATAACACAGTGATTTACCGAGATTAATTCGGGATATAAAATTAATATTTACAATGTAACTATTATGTATTCTTGAAAAATTCATGGGCAAACTCGCCTCATAATGCTTTAACGTTTTATAAGCAGTAAGTTTTCTGCCGTTGTGCAAATAAAAATCGGTTGTATTATTATCTGCTTTAAGATAAATTATATCATTAAGCGGTACAAATTGATAATCACTATATGACTTTATGCAGATGGTTTCATTACTGCCATTATCATCTAAAATGCTTACAGTTTTAGATTTTGTGAAACCTTTTTTAAACTTAAGCAGGCTTTTTCTCAACTCTATTGAATCTAATGGTTTAAGTATATAGTCCGCCGCACCAGCTTTAATAGCATCATACGCAAGCTTGGTTGAATTTGTATGTATAATAAAGTGCGGTAAATTATCGATATATTGATGTAAATCTGTTATAACAGAAAATGACAGGCTGTCTTTGCTTTGGTTGCCCCGAGGCTCAAGGATTATAATATCTGGCTGTAAGTCTAAAATTTTATTTATTGCATCTTCATGACCCGTAGCAATGCCAACGCAAAAAAATTCCGGAAAAGACTCAAACAAACTGAGAACTTGTGCCGGATATTCCGCATCATCATCAATTATTAGGTAGGAATATTGCACTAAAAGTGACTTTAAGGTTTTTGCAATATAAAAAATTTTGGATTGTGATATTTGTGGTTGAAGTGTAATTTTTGATAAATTTGTTAACCCCTAGAAATAAGAAAAATGCGAGAAGAATTAAATATTTTAATCGTCGATGACCACCCGATGACGGTTAATGGTTATATAAATGTACTTTCTGATGAAGAATTTGAAGGTTATGAATTAAAGTTTACCAAAGCCCTTGATTGTGAGCAGGCTTATAAACTTATAATGGATGATAACAGAGCTCCGTTTAATATTGCCTACCTTGACCTGAGCCTGCCTGCTTATGCCGAGAAAAATATATTTTCAGGGTTTGATCTTGGCTTACTTATCCGTAAAATTATGCCTGACTGTATTGTAATTATACTTACTATGCATAGTGAGTCATCTTTAGTTGACAGGCTGATTAAAGAAATTAACCCTCAGGGAATCATGTGCAAAAGTGATATTGATATTGATGAATTCCTGAATGCTTTTAAAATAATATTTAGCGGTGACACTTATTTAAGCAGCAAGATTGTAAAATCACTTAAGGAAAAAGTGTTTGACAACTATAAGCTTGATAATTATGACAAGCAGATACTGATGCGCCTGAGCGAAGGAATCCAAACTATAAATATCCCCAATTATGTTCCGTTGTCATTAAGCGCAATAGAAAAGCGCAAAGAGCAGATGAAAAATATGCTGCTGCAGGGGAAGGCCGGTGATGACAGTGAACTTGTAGAGGCAATAAAAAAAATCGGGATTCTCTAAGGCAGGTATATAACACCTGAGCTATGGTTATGTTTTGCCCCGGTAACGCTAGCCAGCACATTTACTTCCCCACGAATTTTAAGCACACCGAGCAGGCCAAATATCAGCGCTTCTTTAAACTGAATGGTTTTATCATCCGGAATTTCTATAGAAACTTCCGGTAATATGTTACGCATCCTATTAATTAGGTGCTCATTATACGCGCCGCCACCTGTAATTAGAATACTTTTTATATCGCTGTATTTGATGACATCGCTTATCTGTATGGCTATATGTTCTGTAAAAGTTGCCAGTACATCAGCCGGATTGCTGTTATATCTGTCAATTAATGGAAGAACCTTTTCTTTTACAAATTCAAAACCAAGTGATTTCGGGAATGGCATAATGTAAAATTCAAGCCCGTTCAGTTTTTCAAGCAGTTTAATATGTACTTCTGCAGATGCGGCAATTTTTCCACCTTCATCATATTGATAGCCCAGTTTATTTGCATAATGATTTAGCACTGTATTAACAGGACAAATATCATATGCCACTCTTTCCCCGTTCTTTTCAGAAGATATATTTGAAAATCCGCCAAGGTTAAGGCAGGCATTATATGCATTGAACAAAATCCTGTCCCCAATTGGTACTAAAGGTGCCCCCTGCCCTCCCAATTGTACATCCTGCACACGGAAATCGCAAACAGTTTTTACACCTGTAATTCTTGCAATTTCGGGCTGGTTACCAATCTGTAATGTAAAGCCTTCATTCGGCTGGTGTAGAATCGTGTGACCGTGGGAACATACGGCATCTATACCTTTAAGCGAATGCTTCGCTAAAAATTGCTTTATAATATCACCTAATAACTGTGTATACTCATTATTAAGTACCTCTAATTGAGCATCATTAAAATCTACTGCCTTTTTCAGCCTGTCAACCCAATAACTGGTATATGGTATAGTTTCGGTTTCTTTTATCTCAAAATCCCATCTGCGATTATTATGGCTTAAAATTACATGTGCAAGGTCAACCCCGTCAAGAGACGTGCCTGACATCACCCCTACTACATTATACTTTTGCATTGTCATGGGCTAAAAATAAGCAATGGTTTTGAAAAGTTCACAATTAATAATTACATTTGAACGCAATAAATCAAAAAAACTAATCCTGATAAAATGGACTTTACACTTACTGAAGAACACCTGATGATACAAAAGGCGGCGCGTGATTTTGCGCAGACAGAATTGCTGCCGGGTGTCTTAGAACGCGATGAAAAACAGGAATTCCCGAAAGAGCAGATCAAAAAAATGGGTGAGCTTGGGTTTATGGGAATGATGGTTGACCCTAAATATGGCGGAAGCGGGCTTGACACAATATCTTATGTGCTGGCCATGGAAGAAATTTCTAAAATTGATGCGTCAGCTTCAGTAGTGATGTCAGTTAACAACTCTTTGGTATGCTGGGGATTGCAAACTTTCGGAACTGAAGAGCAAAAACAAAAATACCTTACACGCCTTGCCACCGGAGAAATAATCGGTGCATTCTGCTTAAGTGAGCCGGAAGCCGGAAGTGATGCTACTTCACAAAAAACTACAGCAATAGATAAGGGCGACCATTACCTGCTTAACGGTACTAAAAACTGGATAACCAACGGCAGCACTGCAGATGTTTACCTGGTAATAGCACAGACAGATGTTGAGAAAAGGCACAAAGGTATAAATGCACTTATTGTTGAAAAAGGTATGCCTGGCTTTGAAATAGGGCCTAAAGAGCAAAAACTTGGCATACGCGGCAGTGATACACATTCGCTAATGTTTACTGATGTAAAAGTACCTAAAGAAAACAGGATTGGCGAAGATGGTTTCGGGTTTAAATTTGCCATGAAAACGCTTTCAGGCGGACGCATTGGTATTGCTTCACAGGCTCTTGGTATTGCTTCAGGCGCTTATGAGCTTGCCCTTAAGTATTCTAAAGAACGTAAGGCTTTTGGCACCGAGATATGCAACCACCAGGCTATTGCTTTTAAACTTGCCGATATGGCTGTAAATATTGAAGCTGCACGCCACCTTTGCATGAAGGCAGCATGGGATAAAGATAATCACCAAAATTATGACATGAGTGGCGCTATGGCTAAACTATTCGCTTCTCAGGTTGCAATGGACACTACTATTGAAGCTGTACAGATACACGGCGGCAATGGATATGTAAAAGAATATCATGTTGAAAGACTGATGCGTGATGCGAAAATTACTCAGATATATGAAGGTACGTCTGAAATACAAAAAATAGTAATTTCCAGAGGCATTATTGCCCAGTAAAGTTGAGCCGGCCAAGTTGCCGGCTTTTTTATTGCCTTATTATGGTTAAGAAATAACTAATTAATCATTTTATGCATTTCATCGAGCGTTATATGTAATATATCGAATATATAGTTGTTTTTATTTAATCGATAATTACTCTGTATACTTTTACAAAAAAATAATTACGCCATGAATATTATTGGTCAGCGCATAAAAAAATTAAGGGAAGAAAAAGGAATTACTCAGGAAGCCATGGCTGTACAGCTTGACGTTACCCAAAGTAACTATGGCCGGCTGGAAAAAGATGACCGCAGGCTAAATGTTGTGAAGCTTTTAAAAATTGCACGTCTCCTGGAGGTTAATATTACTTATCTTTTTAATGAGGGACTAGCAGATATTAATGCGAAACCCGATAGCTTCAGCCAGTCTAACAAAGAAGTATATGATATTTTGGTTGACAGCCTGCGCGCAGAAATACAGCATCTGAAAGAAGAGGTAGCTTTCCTTCGCGTTATGATGAAAAGTGAATAACTTCGCAATACTTTAATTGCCTGTTTTGCGTTGGCAAGTTTAGATTTCTTATCTTTATACTATGCAGCAAAAACCTAAGGCAATAACATATAAAGTAGTTATAGGCTATTTACTTTTATTTGCCATTGCTGTTACATCTGTCTGGTTTGTATATACCGAAATTTTAAAGATTGCTGCGCCATCAAAGGAAATTACCGACAATAAAAAAATTCTCCGCGTAAGTAAAGCCATTGCCGATTTATATGCATCTGAAGCGTTAGCCAGAAAGGCGATGCTCACTATTAACAAAGATGATTATATTGCCTATACACGGCTTCTTGATTCGATAAATATTGATGTAAGCTATGTTGAACAAACAGCTGAGGAAGCACAGCGGCCAAAGTTTGACAGTATACGTTTTCTTATAAACCGTAAAAAAAACAGCGTTACCGAAATTTATAAATTCAGGAAAGAACTTAGCGCAAAAAATCTTTACAGCAGCGCCATCAGCGGGATATTCAACACCAAAGATTCTATCCGAAGCAAAGTTAAGCCCGTAAGGCAAACAAAGAAGTTTCAATGGGATGCCCTTGTAAATTCACTCCTCACACCACAACAGCGCGACTCTCTTAGTAAGCTTCCTGTTTCTAATGATTCTTTGGCAATGGCTTTTGAAAAGGTGCTTGTAAAGCTTCAGGCCAGAGATGAAAACTTAAAATATCAGCTTTATGCCAAAGAACAGAAACTGCTTGAAGAGAACCGTATAATTTCAGACCAGCTTAGAGCCATTTTGTCTTCCCTTGAAAATGACTTCATTAAAAACTCATATGCCAAAATAGCTACTGCACAGCAAACCGTATCAAACACAGTAAAGACTATGGCTTGGATTGGAGCTGCCACCTTGCTGCTGCTTATCATTTTTGCAGGACTTATTATCCGAGATCTGGGCATCAATCAAAAATACAGAAAGCAACTTGAAGTGCTTAATACTGAAAATGAACAGCTTTTGCGAAGCAAATCTATGCTTATGGCAACAGTAACGCACGATTTGCAAACTCCACTTGGCAGTATTATCGGATTCCAGAATTTATTAGTTGAATCTGGCGTAAGCAGCAAGCAGCAACATTATCTTACCAACATCAGGGAATCTGCAGGCTACATACAAAACCTGGTAAATGACCTTATGGATTTCTCAAAACTTGAGAATAACCGGATAACCATAGATCAAAAACCATTCAATTGCAAGAAATTAATTGAATCAACCTGCAACGCGCTCAATCACTTAGCCATAAACAAAGATATTGAGCTAAGTTGGGATGTTGATGATTCACTTGACAGGAATTTTATATCTGACCCATACCGTCTTCGCCAAATACTCACTAACCTGGTAAGCAATGCATTAAAATTTACGAGTGAAGGGTCGGTTGAAGTTTCTGCCTGGATTCAGGAGGGATTAATCCATATTTCAGTGCTTGATACTGGCATCGGTATTGCAAAAGGCCGGCAAGATGATGTTTTCTTGGAATTTACCCAGGCTCATGACGGCATAGAGAAAAAATTTGGCGGCACAGGATTAGGCCTTACTATATCTAAACGAATAATTGAATTATTAGGCGGAAGCATATCACTTGAAAGTGAAGAAGGACAGGGATCTATTTTTACAATAGTGATTCCTGCAATTGCTACAGCACTGGAAGCTGAAGCCCATACACAAATAAAGCCGGCAGAGAAAACAACCGTACCTTATAAGCGTATTTTAGCGGTAGACGATGACCCTGTACAGCTTGTCCTGATTAAAGAATTATTAGCCAATTACCCTGTTTCTGTTGCAACGGAAACTAATTCAACTCTTGTACTTAAGATTTTAGAAGAAGACGATTATGATATTGTTCTTACTGATGTACAAATGCCTGTAATGGACGGATTTGAGCTCGTGTCAAAAATACGTGCACATTATGACGATAAAATAAATACATTGCCTGTAATTGCGCTTTCAGGAAGGCGCGAATTATCTGATGAAGATTTCACGGCGAAAGGCTTTACTGCAAATCACCCTAAACCGGTACAAATAGAGCAACTTATACAGCTTATAGCTAAAAATGGAAATGCTGGCAGCACAACATTTGAAAGCGAATATGAAAGCAGTTATAATCTTGAAAGCCTATCAAAATTTACTTATAACGATAAAGATGCATTGCGCAATATCCTCACAATCTTTACTACGTCATCTAAAGAAAACTGTGCATCACTATCTGCTGCTGTAGAAAAAAAGGATGCGGATTTTCTTGGTGCCATTGCCCATAAAATGATACCCATGCTTAAGCAGCTTGAAGCTAATGAAATTGCAGCTATGCTGGTGCCTCTTGAAGATGGAGCCCATAGCATGGATTGGGAAGAATTAGTCGATTATGTTAGAAATATTTGCGACAAGATGTTCAGCCTGATAGAAAAACTGGAAAAAGAATCTGCTTAAAGGTCGATGTTATAGAGTTTCAGCTTGTTATAAAGCGTTTTCCTGTCAATATCCAACAATTTAGCGGCTTTAGATTTGTTATAGTCAGCTTTTTCAAGCGCATCTTTGATAGCCTGCTCTTCATTACTTTTACTATAAGAATATAGGGGCTGGTTTTGCTGAGCTGACATTTCGGCCGGCAGGACATCAATGGCAATGGTATCGCCTTTTGCAAGCAGTACTGAACGCTTAATGATATTCTTCATTTCACGCAGGTTGCCCGGCCACTCATAATTTTTGAAAAGCGTTGTAACCTCTTCGCTAAAACCTTCAACCTCTTTTTCAAGTTCAGCATTAGCAACAGCAAGAAAATGATTGGCAAATACCATAATATCCTGCTTTCTGTCGGCAAGCCTTGGCACACGAATATTAAATTCATTAAGCCTATGATATAGGTCTTCCCTAAAATCTCCCCGCTTTACGGCTTCAGTAAGGTCTTCATTGGTTGCAGCCACAACCCGTATATCAACTTGTATCTCATTGCTGCTGCCCACAGGTTTAATTTTACGTTCCTGAAGCGCCCTTAATAGCTGTACCTGCACTTCATAAGAAAGATTACCTACTTCATCAAGAAACAAAGTACCGCCATTGGCCGCCTCAAAATGTCCTGTCTTATCACCAATTGCCCCTGTAAACGATCCCTTAATATGTCCGAAAAATTCACTCGTAGCGAGTTCTTTTGGTATTGCCCCACAGTCAACCGCTACATAAGGCTGGCTGCTGCGTTTGCTTTGAGAATGTATGGAGTGTGCTATATGCTCTTTGCCTGTGCCGCTGTCACCTATTATAAGCACAGACATATTGGTTGGCGCCACCAGCTTTATATGTTCCTGAAGCTGCTTTGCATCAGGGCTGACACCTTTTACAAATGGCTGTATAGGTTTAGCTTTAGTTTCTTTTTGTGTTGAATTGTTTTCACCGGTCTCCTGCTTTTTTAGAGCCTGGTTAATAGTATGCAGAATTTCATCCGGGTTAATAGGTTTGCCTACATATTCATAGGCTCCTAGTTTCATGGCATTCACGGCAGTTTTGATATCTGTATACCCTGTCATTAAAATTACCTGTGTACCAAAAGAATTTTCTTTTACATACCGTAGTATGGCAAGGCCATCACTATCGGGAAGGCGAATATCAGTAATTACAATATCAAAATAGTTTTGTGATAGTTCTCTTTGCGCGTCAGCAGCCGTAAAAGCATTTACAACCTCAAAGCCTTTCTTTTGTAAAAAGGTCTTCAGCATTATACAAAAAGCAGTGTCATCATCAACAACCAGTATACGTATAGCCATCAGGTAAGAGATATTTGCAAATTTACATTTTTTAAAACAGTATAATTGTTAATAAAAACAAAAGGAGATGTTTCCATCTCCTTTTAGTTGAAGAACGTGTCTTCAAATCACCTTACTATATACTTTAACTACTGTGTGCTTGTATTAAGTATAATGAAAGAAATATGCCAAAATGTTTTAGTTATTCCTTATTCGTGTAAATACTTTAAAATCAAATATTTACACATTACAACTTTAATCTTAAAAATCTATGAAATTGTAGATTTCCACAAATAGTGTAGAAATTTCCACGCTACCTGATAAGCGAAAAATGCCCTTTGTAAACTATTCCGCTTTCACGTTCAACCACAAACCAATAGTCAGTTGACGGCAATGGCTTAACGTTCAGTGTACCATCCCAACCCTCTCCTTCACCGGTAAAACCTGTAATAAGCTTTCCATATCTGTCAAAAATATAAATTTGGAGATTTGGCTCAAACGTTGCAAATTTGATTCGCCACTTTTCATTCTGGCCATCGCCGTTTGGAGTAAAAAATTTCGGGTAGTTCAGCAACACTACATCTTCAGAAATCTCTCCGCAGCCAAATTCATCTTTTACAGCTACCTTATACATACCTATCGGCAGGTTCTCAAAAACATTACTTCGCTGAAACGGACCTCCATCAAGCGAATAAAGGTAACTTCCGGCGCCACCCGCTACAATAGTTATACTGTTGTCATCAACTGTCCAATCAATAGTTTCAATTTCAGTTATCGACGGCTTTTCCGAGGGACTTACCGTAATAGTTTGCTGCGTACTGCAACCATTATCAGTAACATCAAGAGTATATATTCCTGGCGTTGTTACGGTGATTGACCTTGTAGTTGCCCCGGTTGACCATACATATGTATCATGACCTGCATTTGCTTCAAGTGTCACAGATCCGTTGCCTCCGCAGATGTAGTACTGTGTTGGCATTACAATTACCGGTGGTGTACTTACCTTCAGACGGAAAGCTACAACTTTGTGACAAATGGGGATTGAATTGTGGACAACCCTTGCAAAAATTTGCTGATTGTTTATTGTGTTATTTATGACATCAGGCTGTGAATTAATATTATTATCTGCATCGGCCTGAGACAAATGATAAGTTACAGTATATAATGCGGGACTTTGCCCGTTAAGAATTTGTGTGTCTCTGATACGTAAATTAAAGGGTTGATTAGTCGTTTGCCCTTCTGCACAAATTACAATATCATCAGCATTTACCGCATCAACTAACGGTGGCAGTGTAGTAATGTTTAGTGATATCGGCCTGTTGTTTGTACAGGAATCATGAACCATAAAATCATATGATCCGGGTGCTAATCCGCTAAAAACAGGATTATTGCCGTTATTAATGGCAAACGGCTGTCCGTCTTTAGAAGTAATTGAATAGGTGTAGGGTTCCAGCCCATTTTCAGCGACGATAAGTATATCATCCGGATTTCCGGTACAACTAAGGCTGTATGCATTTGTTATGGTGAGATCCATGCTATATGAAAATTCACCAAGCGTTTTCAGGCATAACTTTTTATCCTCTCCGCTACCAAAACTTTCAAAACTTCTCACAATCCTAAAATCGCCGTCTATCGTGAAATTGTGGGTAATCTGATTATTTGTAAGCGACTGCGAATCTGTATCTGATGGCAGTTCTCCTTCGGTATACATACTTCCTGTGGCGGGATGACCCCATGCGCCGGTAGTAGGATTTTGTCTTTGAAGCCAGTATTTAGCCCCTGTAAGAGCCGTATTATCATTCATGTCAATGTCAAACGATCCACAATATGGAAGAAAAGTAAAAGAGTTAGCATCGTCGTGTACCCCTGAAATTGTAATACTTACCGCCTCAATAATACCACATCCATCTTTACCGGTAAATGTATAATTACCCTGCGGCAGGTTGTCAAGATATAACTCTCCTGAATCTATTGCTGATGTTGCATTATAAGGTAATGTTGGTTGGAATGCCGCTGGGGCAGCCGTGACTGAAGCTTCTGTAAGGGGTGCATTTTTACTCCAGAATTTAACTGAAGCATTACCTGATGCACAATCAGGACGAAACTCGGCAGCAAAGGGTCGCTGCACAAATGGCGGAACTTCTACCTGAACTATATGTATGATATTGCATTGGTCAGTAATTTCAATCTCATAACTGCCAATAGGTACATTATTAAGGATAAGCCTTCCATTTGTAATGAAACCAGTAACAATATGCGGTAGTGGTGCAGTATATTCAGCTGGTGCAATTAAAACTCTTGCTGCAATGATATCCCTTTCGGGCACATTAACAGTGATTCTACCCAATACCGCAAAACAACCGTTATTTCTGGCAGCTGCTTCTGCATCTTTATCATCATTCACAATTTCAGCGGTAACATTACCTGTCCGCCC